>NZ_BONQ01000106.1 GCF_016862795.1 Dactylosporangium siamense
TGCGTCCTCACTTCGTTCCGGGCGCCTGACCCAACACTGTCCCTCCGATGACCGGCCCGAGTCGCTTCGCTGGCCGGTCATGCGACCTCCCGCCAGTGCCTGACCCAGCCGGCCCGCCGGTCCTCCACCACGCGGTGCATCAGCCCGCACCGGTGCACCGGACCGGCCCGCAGCGGCGCCGGGAACACCCCGGACTCGCGGATCTCCCGCATCACTTCGGCGTGCAGGCCGGGCAGCCGCGGGTCCCCGGTGATGGTCATCGCGTTGAACCGCGCCTCCCAGATGCCGTGCACCACCCCGTCGGCCTCGCTCAGCGCCGAGACCTCCGCCGGCACGCGCTTGTCGAGGACCTCCCGCGCGAGGATCTCGGCGTTGAAGTACTCGCGCTTCGCCGCGCCGACCTCGGTGTGCCCGGCCGCCCGCAGCTGCCGCACGAACAGTGCCTCCTCCAGCGCCGCCGCGGCGTCCTCGGCGAGGTCCCGCACCGGCGTCCGCTGCACCTGTGCGGGCACGTACGGGTCGTAGAAGTGCCGCCGCACGTGCGCGCAGTCCGGCCGGACGAGATGGTTGCGCAGCACGTTCTCGTGCCACAGCTCGATCGCGACGCCGGTCTCGCGCTGCCGCCGGGCCCGCCAGTTGTCCCACCACTGCGCGGTCTGCGCGTCCATGCTCGCCGGGACGCACAGCACCCACTGGCTCAGCCGGTACCCGTTGCGGGCGGCCGCGGCGACGGCGGAGTCGAACGACTCGCGGATCTGCGCCTGCTGTGAACGGCCGACCACGGGCCAGAAGTACTTCGACTGCCAGATGACGACGAGCCCCGACAGCTCACCGAGCAGGATGTCGATGCCCCAGTCGCCGGGGTTGGCGGTGATCGCCCGGGCTCCCGGGTAGATCGCCGCGAGCAGCATCGCCAGCATCTGCTCGAAGTCGTCGCGGGCCCCGGCGATGTTGCCGGCCCGCAACTGGTGTGCCGCGAAGTTGATCGGGGGCTCACCGGAGGCAAGACTCATCGCGGCCGCGGTCGCACTCATCTCCCCTCCTCCCTCGTGCCGCAGCGTCGGCGACCCCCATTGATCTTCGCGACTTCAAGGTTGTCACGCAAAGCAATAGATCCGCTACCAAGCGCGCGTTGTTCGCGGATGTTTCACCGGTTGTTGGTCGCCCGAACGGGTGAGGGGCTCCTGGTCAACCGATGCCGGCGAGCGACGCGGTCACGGAGAGGCCGAGCCCACCCGCAACACCGATCAGGGCCGAGACCGTCGTCGCCGCCCAGAGGAAGTCCCGGTGCAGGAGGACCGATGTCCCTTCCTGCCCGGGACGGCATCCCGGAAAGCTACCGGTGGTCGATGCCGAGGGAGAGCGCATGAGCGAGACGCGGACCGCCGCGGGACACAGACTGCAGGCGATCAGTTGGGTGACCGTCGCCGCCCTGGCGGCCGCCGGCCTCGCGCATGCCTTCTTCGTCGTCCGGAACCTGCTCGGCCCCCCGGACGTGTCCGGCAGGATCGTCGCGCAACGGACCGCGTTCAGCTTCGGCTGGTCCATCGATGGCGAGCCCGGCCTGCAGGCCGTCACCGTCGCCCGGGCGCTCAGCCTGATCGTGTTCATCGTCTGGCTCTACCGTGCCCACGACAACTTCGGCCGGCGCGACAACCCCCTCGAATGGCACAAGGCCTGGGTGGTCGCCGGCTGGTTCGTCCCCGTGGCGAACCTCGTCGTGCCCGGTCAGGTGGTCAAGGAGGTCTACCGGCGCAGCTACCCGGAGCGGGCGTCGTCCTCGGTCCAGCTCGTCAGCGCATGGTGGTTGGCGCTGCTGCTCACCTTCATCAGCGTCACCGACACCACCGTGCACGTCCCCCCGGGGGCCGACACGACGGTGACCACCGTGTACACCCCGGCGTTCCTCGCCGTGATCACCGGTGGCGCCGGCGTCCTGGCCGCGATCCTCGGCGGCGTCATCGTGCGGCGCGTCTCGGTGTGGCAGGACGACCAGGCCGCCGGATGACTACAGCCGGGCCAGGTCGATGTCGGCGTAGATGGCGGCGTGGTCGGAGCCCGCGTGGACCGGCTGCGTCATCGTCTCGTAGATCGGCCACAGCGCGCCGCGGCGACCGCCCCACACGCCCTTGCGCAGGATGCCGCCGCCCGTCGCCGCGGCGAACAGGGCGGGGGACAGCAGCACGTAGTCCAGCTTGTTCGGGGCCGTGCAGTAGCCGTACGTGCCGGGCCGCCCGCCGTCGTCGAAGCCCGGATGGGTGCTGACGTCGCGCAGGTCGGTGTCGCGCAGCAGCGGGGCCAGGGGATCGCTGGCGGGGGTGTCGTTGAGGTCGCCGACGACGGCGACGAGCGGGGTGTCCTGGGCGCGGTAGATGTCCGCCACCCGGGCGGCCTGCCGGCGGCGGCGCGCGTCGGAGGCGGCCTTCCCGCCGTAGCCCTTGCTCTTGAGGTGGTTGACCAGCATCACCAGGGTCTGCCCGCCGGGGAGCCGGAAGTGGTACTCGGGGCAGTCGCGGCTGAAGATCCGGCCGCGCTCGTCGGTGTCGTCGACGTGGGTCCGCTGCCCGACCGGCGGATATTCCACAGTGGACATGACGCCGACGTCGATGCCGCGCTCGTCGTTGCCGTCGACCACCATGAAGTGCTCGTAGACGCCGTTGAGGCCGCCGTCGGCGAACCGTTTCAAGGCCAGGCGGCTCTCCGCCTCGATGACGCCGAGAATGTCGGCGCCGACGTCGAGGATGACCCGGGCGGTGTTGAGCAGCGCCAGCTCGTCGACCCGGTCGGTGGTCAGCTCCACCCAGCCGATCCAGTCGGCCCGCCCGCCGGCGACGACCTCGACCCGCCCGGTGCGCCGGCGCACCAGGAGGCGCCCACGGTTCTGCCGCAGCCGCGCGAACTTGGCGGTGTCGCCGTTGCGCAGCCCCAGCCGGTTGAGCTCGCGCAGGATGTCGTGCTTGACCTCGTCGGTGTACTCCGGCTCCTCGAGCAGCTCGCACACCCGCTGGAACGCCTCCAGGATCGGCCGCCCGAGCGCCCAGGTGCGCTGGTCGAGGGCCTTGGCCCGGTTGAACAGGTTCTCGACGTTGTAGGTCGCGAGCCGCATGCGCCGTAAGTTACATGGCCGGCGCACGCTGGAGGGTCCGTGACGTCGAACGAGCTTTACAGCGTGTCGAGGGTCCGCCTACGGTCCGGCACGCCGGCGCCCGCCAGTGCCGGCACCTTTGCCGCAGGAGGAAATGTCGATGAGCTCACGCCGTACCGTGGCGATTGTCGCCGCCGGTGCACTGTTGGGGTTGGCCGTGGGTGTGCCGCCGGCCACCGCCGCGCCGGACCCCGGGTCGCCGGTCAAGGTCAACCAGGTCGCCTACGTGCCGGGGTTGCCGAAGCAGGCCACCGTCGTCAGTCCGGCCGGCGCGCCGATCGGGTGGACGTTGCGCAACGGCGCCGGTGCGACCGTCGCATCCGGACAGACGGCGGTGAAGGGCGCCGATGCCCTGTCCGGCGACAACGTGCACGTGGTGGACTTCTCCGCCTACGACACCCCCGGCAGTGGTTACGTGCTGTCGGCCGGCGGGTCGGACAGCTATCCGTTCGACATCTCCGCCGCGCCGGTGAAGCAACTGCGGTACGACTCCCTGGCCTTCTTCTACCACCAGCGCAGCGGCATCGCGATCGAGTCGCAGTACGTCGGCAGCCGCTACGCCCGCCCCGCCGGGCACGTCGGCGTCGCGCCGAACCAGGGTGACACCTCAGTGCCGTGCCGCACCTCCTGCGGCTACTCCCTCGACGTTCGCGGCGGCTGGTACGACGCCGGCGACCAGGGCAAGTACGTCGTCAACGGCGGCATCGCCGCGTGGCAGCTGCTGAACCTCTACGAGCGCAGCACCGACCGGGCCGCGCTCGGCGACGGCACCCTCGCCATCCCGGAGCGTGCCAACGGCGTCCCCGACGTGCTGGACGAGGCCCGCTGGGAGGTCGAGTTCCTGCTGCGGATGCAGGTGCCGGACGGGCGTACCGACGCCGGCATGGTCCATCACAAGATCCATGACGAGAACTGGACCGGGCTGCCGATGCGCCCGGAGGCCGACCCCCAGCGGCGGCTGCTGTCGCCGGTGAGCACCGCCGCGACCCTCAACGTCGCCGCCGTCGCGGCGCAGGCGGCCCGGATCTGGCGCACCATCGACCCGGCGTTCTCCGCTCGCGCGCTCACCGCGGCGCAGAAGGCGTACGCGGCGGCGAAGGCGAACCCGAGCCGGCTCGCCAGCGGCAGCGACAGCACCGGCGGCGGCGCGTATGACGACGCGGTCGTCACCGACGAGTTCTACTGGGCGGCGGCGGAGCTGTACACGACGACCGGGACCGCCTCCTACCGCGCCGACGTGACCGGTTCGGCGCTGTACAAGGGCGCCGGCTTCAACCAGCGCGGCTACGACTGGGGCTGGGTCGCCGGCCTGGGTGACACCACCCTCGCGCTGGTCCCGAACGACCTGCCGGCCGCGGATGTCGCCGCGACCCGGGCGAAGTTCGCGTCGTTCGCCGACGGGCTGCTGAGCCAGATGGCGGGGCAGGGCTACCCGGCGCCGAACGGCGGCACCACCTACAACTGGGGCTCCGACGGGCAGATCGCCAACAACGCCGCGGTGCTCGGGCTCGCCCACGACTTCACCGGCCTCGCCAAGTATCGCACCGGCGCGTTCCAGGCCCTCGACTACCTGCTGGGCCGCAACCCGCTGAACCAGTCCTACATCGCCGGCTACGGCGAGAAGGCGGTCCGCAACGTGCACCACCGGTTCTGGGCCAACCAGTCCGACGCGTCGCTGCCGACCGCGCCGCCCGGGTCGCTGTCCGGCGGCCCGAACAGCGGCCTGCAGGACCCGGTCGCGCAGGCGCAGCTGGCCGGCTGCAAGGCGCAGAAGTGTTTCGTCGACGACATCGGCGCGTACTCGGTGAACGAGGTCGCGGTCAACTGGAACTCGGCCCTCGCCTCCCTGGCGAGCTGGGCCGCCGAGCACACCGGCACGGTCCCGCCGCAGGACACGACCGCGCCGAGCGTCCCGGGCACCCCGGCCGCCTCCGACGTGGCCGCGACCACGCTGCGACTGACCTGGGCGGCGTCCACGGACGCGGAGAGCGGCGTCACCGGTTACGAGGTCCGGCGCGTGTCCGGCGGCACGTCGACGGTCGTCGCCACGCCCACCACCGCGTCGGCGGCGCTGAGCGGGTTGACGGCCGCGACCGCGTACACGTTCACGGTGGCCGCCCGCAACGGCGCCGGGCTCACGTCCGCCGCGTCGGCGCCGGTCACGGTCACCACCGCCGCCCCGCCCGCGGACAACCCGCCGTCGGCACCCGGGACCCCGGTCGCGTCGGCGGTGACGGCCACCGGCCTGACGTTGACGTGGCCCGCCGCCACCGACGACCGCGGCGTCGCCGGCTACGAGGTCGTCCGCCAGCAGGGCGACGCGTTGTCGATCGTCGCCAGCAGCACCGGGCCGTCGATCACGCTGACCGGGCTGACCCCCGCAACCGATTACGTGCTGATGGTCCGGGCCAAGGACACCGCCGGGCAGTTCTCCGGGTTCTCCGCCGCGGCCACGGTGCGGACACCGCCGGCCACCAGTGGCGGATGCCGGGTCGCGTACTCAACGAACAGCTGGGGCACCGGGTTCAGCGGCAGCGTCACCGTCACCAACGGCGGGACGACCGCGTGGACGTCGTGGACGCTGGTGTTCACGTTCCCCGGCGACCAGCGCGTCACGCAGGGCTGGTCGGGCCGCTGGTCGCAGACCGGTTCGACGGTGACCGTCACCAACGAGACCTGGAACGGCGCGGTCCCTGCCGGCGGCACCGTCAGCCTCGGCTTCAACGGCTCGTACACCGGCACCAACGCGAACCCGGCGGTGTTCACCGTCAACGGCACCACCTGCACCTGACCCCGTTGCGGAAGCACCTGGTTGATGACTGGTCACCGGCGGACAGTCATCAACCAGGTAGCGCGCCGGTGACCAGTCCATGCTGCCCGTTCCCCGCCTCTGATCCGCCGGCGGCACAGACTACAGGTCCTGCGCGATGCCGGTGCCGTCGAGCAGGGCGCGCAGCGCCGTGCAGTGCGCCCGGTAGGCGGACTCGCCGGCGGGCGTCATCCGAAACGTGGTGCTGCCGCCCCGGCCGTGCCCGGACTTCGTCGCCTGCACGTAGCCGGCGGCCTCGAGGGTCGCCATCTGCTTCGACAGATCGGACTCGCTGATCTGGAGGTGGTCGCGGAGGAACCGGAACGAAGCGGACGGGGCGTTGGCCAGGATCGCCATCGCGGCGAGGCGCTTCGGCACGTGGATGACCGGGTCGATGCCGTCGATCATGCGAGCCGTGACCTGACCTTCGCCGCCGCGGCCGCGTATCGCCGCTCGTAGACCGCGAGCCCGGCGGTGACGAGCACGAACGCGACCCCGGCCGCGACCGGCACCCCGGCCAGCCACCAGACGAACCCGACCACCACCACGACGACGGGCAGCGCGATCGCGTAGCCGCGCCAGGCGGCCGCGATCTCGTGCGGCGGGGTGCCGCGCCCGGGCATCGGCAGGGCGCCGTGCCGGCGGCGCATCCAGGTCAGGAACGCCAGCTCCAGCACGATCAGCGCGGCGAGGGTCCCGACGAACAGCACGGCGTCCGACCGCCACCAGGTGAAGGCGCCGATCATGCCGGCCACCCACGCGCCGATCGCGGGGGAGTACCACCACGGCGTCGGCGGGTAGTCGATGTACGGCGCGGCCTCCGCCCGCCGCACGAGCGCCAGCTGCTCCCGGACCTCATCACTTTCCATACTGGAAACCGTACGCCATCACTTTCCAGTAGTGCAAGTAAGGCGGGGATGATGCAATACCCCGATGACCGAGGTGCGGCTGCTCACCCTCAACGCGCTCATCCGCGACGACGTCCCGGCCCGGCTGCGCGCGCTCGGCCCGGTGCTGGAGCGGTCCGGCTACGACATCGTGTGCCTGCAGGAGGTGCTGCACCGTGGCAGCGCGCGGCTGCTGCGCCGGGTCACGCCCGGCTACGAGAACCGGGCCGGCACCGGACTGACCCTGCTCGCCGGCGGCCTGCTGCTGGTGTCGCGGTGGCCGATCCGGCGGCACCGGTTCGCGCGGTTCCCCATGACCCGGCCGCTGCGCACCGAGCTGCTCATGCGCAAGGGCGCGCAGCTCGCCGTCGTGGACACCCCGGCGGGACCCCTCGCGGTCGTCAACACCCACCTGTCCGCCAACCGCGACGACGACTGGTCGGAGGGCAACCGGTACACCGCCATCATCCGCGGCGAACTGGACTGCCTGGCGCGGCTGGTCACCGGGTTCGAACCGGACCTGCCGGCGGTCGTCGTCGGGGACTTCAACGTGCCCCGCGACGCGCCGGTGTTCACCCGGTTCGCCGCCGCGGCCGGCCTGCGCGACGTCCTCGCCGGCGACACGTCCACCACCTACCGGCCGACGCCGCGGTGGCCGTCGCCGCCGGCTCTGGACCAGGTCCTGCTCCGCCCGGCCGCGGACCGGCCGGTGACCGCGCGGGCGCGCACCGTCCTGCGGGACGCGGTCCGCGTCGCCGACGGCCGCGACCTGTTCCTGTCCGACCACTACGGCATCGAGGCCGACCTGTCGTTCGGGACGCCCGGACCCGCGTAGCCGGCGCCCGTGCACACTGGGCTGGTCGCACAGCAGAGGAGGCGCCGTGGCATACGTCCTGGACACAGCGGACCTGGCCGCACCGGAACGGGTGGAAGCCGTCCACACCGCCATGATGTACGCCTCCGCGCCCTGCCACGTCATCCACGAGGACCCGGCCGGGGCCGTGCACGCCCGGATGGAGGTGTGGGACCTCGGCAACGCCACCATCTTCACGCACCGCTCCTCCGGCATCCGGCTGCTGCGCACGGACAAGCTGGCCAGACAGGACGCGATGCCGGTCATCGCGGTGTCGGTGCAGCTGCGGTCGCAGGGGCGCTTCGAGCAGCGGCGGCAGCAGCGGGTGGTGCCGTCCGGGGAGCTGCTGGCGGTCGACCTGTCCGGCGCCTACGACTACTCGTGGTCCGGGGACGGTGCCGCGGGGTGCATCCAGAAGTCCTCGGCGAGCAGCGCCCGGGGTTCGGTGCTGTAGCCGCGCACGGACCGGCCCGGGTACAGCCACAGGGCGCGCGGGGAGCTCCAGGAGGGGCCGGTCTGCGGCGTCCGGGCGACGATGTCCAGGTGCCCGTCGCCGTCGTAGTCGACGACCGCACCGAAGTCGTACCGGCCCGTGTAATAGGCCGCGGCCGGTGACGCGGTGCAGACGGCGAGGCCGGCCCCCACGACCAGAGCCGTCACGCCCGGCATGACCTTGCGCATGATCCGCTCCCTCGCGAACCGGGGCCTCCGCCGGCCCGGGCCGTCAGGGTAGGAACACCCATGCGGAAAGCCTGGTCGGCGTCGCATTTCCCGTCAGCCGGGTAACCTGCCCGGGTGACCGACGAGCCGTCGAACGGCACCGCCCTCCCGGCGTCGCTGGCCCTGGTGCCGGACGGATCCCTGCAGGAGGTCGCCGACGCCGCCGTCGCGGGTCTGCGCGCCGGCCACCCCGCCGCCGATCTGATCGTGGGCCTGAGCCTGCAGGCTCCCCATACCCTCCGGCCCCATCTGGAGCGGCTGTGGGACCTCGCGCCGAACTCGCCGACATACTCCGCCTGCTGGCCGTGGCGGGGCGCGGACGACAACGAGATCGACCGCCTCGCCGCCCGGCTCCACGCGGCACCCGCCGAGTCGGATCGGGCGTGGCGGTGCCTCCTCGAAACCCGCATGGCCCGCGGCTGGTCGATCGCGGTCGCCGCCATCGGCGGCGTGGTTCCGGCAGGGGACTACGCGGACGCGTGTCTCAACCTCGTCGGCATCGAGCGGCGCGCCGGCGGGATCCGTCGTCTCGTCACCGAGCCCACCTGCCACATCGAGTTCCCGCAGGGCTTCCTCGTCCCGCCGGGACGGGGTGGCGGCCGCGGCGCGATGCCCGACCCGAGCTGGTATCCGGGCTCCGGCGTCGCCGGTGCCGGCAGGTTCGGCGGCGAGGTCGACGCCCGCTGCGCGGTGTGCGGCGGTCCGTTGCACCGCCTGCTTGCCTTCGACCAGGCACCCGCGAACGTCCCCGGCGGCCTCCAGGTCGTCACATGCCTGAGCTGCCTGGGCTGGTCCCAGCAGGTCCTGTACTTCGCCCACCACGGAACCTCGGTCCGCCCCGCCGGCCCCGCGCTGACCAGGCAACGGCCGGAGTTCCCGGCCGAGGCGCTCCCCGAGACACCGGTGAGGATCCGGCCCAGCTCCCCGCGGTGGCGCCGGCAGGACTGGGCCTACAGCAACGGCGAGGAGAACCTGCACCGCGTGGGCGGCGAGCCGACGTGGATCCAGTCGGCCGAGTTCCCGGCCTGCCCGGCCTGCCACCGCACGATGCGGTTTCTGCTCCAGCTCGACTCGCTGGAGATCGAGGGCGGTCCGTGGTGGCTCTGGGGCAGCGGCGGCATCCTGTACAGCTTCTGGTGTGACGGCTGCTCGCTGTCCGCGACGCTCTGGCAGTGCACCTGATCCCGCCGGCTCCTTGCCTCGGAGCCGGCGGGACCGTCGGCGGTCAGCGGCAGGCGGCGCCGTTGAGGGTGAAGCCGCTCGGGGCGGCGGTGTTGCCGGAGTGGTTGGCCTGGAAGCCGATCGTGGTCGAGGCGCCCGGCGCGATGGAGCCGTTGTAGCTGGCGTTGGTCGCGGTCACCTGGCCGCTGCTCGGCGAGTACGTGGCGTTCCAGCCGGACGTGATCGTCTGCCCGGCGGCGAGCGTGAACCGCAGCTGCCAGCCGTTGATGGCCGTCGTGCCGGTGTTGGTGATGGTGATGTTGTCCGTCAGCCCGGTGTTCCACGGGTTGAGGGTGTTGGTCACCTGGCACGCCGCGGTGCCGCCGCCGGGCGGTGGGCTGGACGGGCCGGGCGAGCTCGGGCGCGGCGAGGTGGTGGTGGGGCCGGGCCCGGGGCCCTCGGTGACCGTGATGCTGGAGCTGCCGCTGCTCTGGTAGCCCTCGGTGGCGAGGATCTGGTAGTCGTGGGCGCCGAGGTTCAGCCCGAGGCCCGCCCAGGCGTTGAAGTGGTTGGCGGTGGTGATGGTGCCGCCGGTCCGCTTCTGCTGCCGGACGCTCCAGTACTGGTAGAACGTCGCGGTGCCGATGATGGAGGGCTGGTTGACGCGCTGGGTGCGGTAGATGTCATAGGTGCTGCCGTCGGTGGTGACCGAACCCAGCCGCTGCGCGCCGGTGCTCGGGTTGTAGCTGCCGAAGTTCTCCACGACGTAGTACTCGATGAGCGGGTTCGTGGTCCAGCCGTACAGCGCCAGGTAGCCGTTGCCGTTGACGTTGAACGTGCCGGAGTAGTTCACGGTGTGACTGGAGCCGGGCTTCCAGCCCTTGCCGACGACGGTGTTGTTGGTGCCGCCGGCCCACTGGACGCTGTAGGAGCCGCCCGCGCCCAGCGTCACGGTGACGTTGCCGTTGTCCTTCCAGTAGGAGAAGAAGTACCCGTTGTGGGTGCCGGTGGTGTTCGACGTGACGGTCCGGTCGGCCTCGGCGTTGGCGGTGCCGGTCAGCGCGACCGCGGCGGCCGCGGCGAGCACGACGGCGCACGCGCCGCCGATGAGCAGTCTTCCGCGGTGCCTGCGATGTGTTGCGACGTGGTTCATGTGGACTTCCCTTCATGGAGTCAGCCCACTTTCCTCGACCCGGCCACGCCCGTTCAGCGCGTCACGACCCCATTTTTTTCGAAAGTTCACGAGCCGCTTGAGCAGCCAATACACGCGAAACGCCGGGCGGCATCAGGGGCGACGGCGTGAAAGTTTCGCCGTCGAGGAACCGGCGCATAGGATCGTCGGCATGGCGTTGCGCCCTGTCATGGTGAACATCAAGGCCCTTGACCACGCGGCGGTCGGCCGGTTCTGGGCGGAGGCGCTCGGCTGGACCGCCACCAGCGCTCAGACCACCTACGTCGGGCCGCCCGGCGAGTTCGTCTGGCCGGACCCGGTCTTCGTCGGCATCGACGTCGTCGCCGTCCCGGAACCCAGGACGCCGGTGAAGAACCGGGTGCACCTCGACCTCGCCACCACCTCGGCGGCCCATCAGGAGGACCTCGTCGCGCGGCTGCGGGCGCTCGGCGCGACGCCCGCCGACGTGGGTCAGGGCGACGTGCCGTGGACGGTCCTCGCCGACCCGGAGGGCAACGAGTTCTGCGTGCTGGAGCCCCGCGAACGCTACCGGGACACCGGGCCGATCGCCGCGGTCGTGGTCGACTGCGTGGACCCGAGGGCCATGGCGCGGTTCTGGGGCGCGGCGACGGACTGGACCGTGCAGGAGGTGACCGACGAGCTCGCGGCGCTGCGTTCCGCCCAGGGGGTCGGCTCGTATCTGGAGTTCCTCCGCGTGCCCGGCGGCAGGTCAGTGCCGGACCGGGTCCATCTCGACCTGCTGCCGTATCCGGGTGACGACCAGGCGGCGGAGGTGGCCCGGTTGCGCGCGCTCGGCGCCGCCGACCTCGACCTCGGCCAGGGCGACGTGCCGTGGACGTGCCTGACCGACCCGGACGGCCACGAGTTCTGCGTCCTCGCCCCGCACTGACCCGAGGTCAGGCGGTAAGCCCGTCCAGCCAGCGCCGGTACCACTGCGCGAAGTCGATCCGGTTGCCGTCCCCGTCGAGCAGCGGCCGGATGGGACCGTCGCCGGCGGTGTCGTCGGCCCACATCTGGCCGCGGGCCGGGCCGCTGACGACGAGCGCCTCCCGATACGCGCAACCCTGGTGGCACAGGTAGAGCAGGCCGGGGTGATACTCGGGTTCGGCGGCCTGGCACAGCTCCTCGTAGCGTTCCTCGGCCGCGCTGAACTCCTCGTCCGTCGGGTAGTCCGCCTCGTCCGGCGATTCCGGCAGCCAGGGCGCGGGGGTGAACGCCTTCTCGTGCGGGAACGGCTCGGCCAGGATCGTCACGTCGGTGAGTTCCGCGCCGTCGTCGCCGGGCCACTGCCACCCGCCGCCGGTGAGCCGCGGCGGGAACAGCCCGTAGCCGGGGCCGGCGCCGCCCCGGCCGGCCTGCAGCAGGAACGCGCGGTACGCGGCGGGCAGCTCCACCCGCACCTGCGCCTCGAGCGCGGCCAGTTCGGCGGGCGTCAGCGGCGGCTCGAGCCGCCACCGGTGCGCGTCGGCCCCGAACGTCGTGCCGGGATGGGCGGCCAGCCGGGCGAGCCGCCCCGGGACATCCGACCAGTCGATCACGGGCCGTACCCTACCGTCCGGCCGGGCGTCAGGTCGCGATGAGTGGGGGCAGCGCGAACAGCATCACCGTCGACCAGGTCACGTGGGTGAGGACGGGGGCGAGGACGCCGCCGGACGCGCGGCGTTGCAGGCCCAGCACCACGCCGAGGAGGACGGCGGCGAAGACGAGCATCGGGTTGCCGGTGGCGACGGTGGCGATCGCGTAGACGGCGGTGGAGATGGTCACCGGCAGCGTCCGGCCGATCGCGGCGAACAGGGCGCCGCGGAAGAACAGCTCCTCGGCGGCGCCGTTGGCGAGGGTGACGACGGTGATGAGGACGATCGAGCCGTACCTGGCGTGGTCGAGCACGTCGTCGGTGTACGCGCGCAGCGGCGGGATCTCCCGCACGATCAGGGCCCCGGCGACGAAGACGGCACCGGCGAGCAGGCCGGTGAGGATCGGGGTGGCGACGGGCCGGCGCAGCGTGTCGCGGAAGAGGATGTGCCCGAGGTGCAGCGGGCCGGACAGCAGCGCCCCGGCGACCCAGGTCGCGGCGACGGCGAGGGTCATCGGGTAGAACAGCGCGTCGCCGGGGCGGATCGACAGTGAGATCCCGAGCAGCACCGCGCCCACGACGAGGGTCACCGCGGCCACGATCCGCCGGCGCCGGAACGCGCCGTCGGACTGGCTGTGGTCGCGGGGGACGCGGTCGAGGAACGCCGCGGTGAAGATGCGTCTCACCACCTACTGATACCCCACTGGGCCGGGGCGCCCCGCAACATCGACGCGGCGGGCTACCCTCGGGGCATGTTGACCGCGAAGCGGACCAGTGTCTGGCGGAGCCGTTACGAGGTGACCCGGGACGGGCACGTGGTCGCCCGTTGGGAAGGGTCGCTGTGGCGCAGCGGCGGGGGACTCGAGGTGGCCGGGCACGCGTTCGAGGTGCGTGGCAACGCGTGGGGCAGCCGGTTCTCGATGCTGGACAAGGCGGGTGGGGTCGTCGCCGCCGCGGACCGGGTCGGGCGCAAGCGGTGGAGCGTGACGGCCGGCGGGGTGACGTACCAGTTCCAGCGGGCGTCCGTGTGGGGCCAGGCGCAGGACCTCTACGCCGGCGAGCGGAAGGTCGGCTCGGTGCGGAAGGTGAGCTTCTGGGGCAATGACGTCGCCGTCGACCTGCCGGGCGTGCCGCTGCCCGTGCAGGTCTTCGTCCTCGGCGTCATCGTCACCATGTGGCAGGCCCAGGCCGCGGCCGCCTCCGGAGGCGGAGGCGGTTAGCTGAAGTGCGTGACCGGGCGGTCGAGCGGCCGGCCGTCCAGGTGGATGTCGACCTTCTCGTTGTAGAAGCTGACCAGGCCGGCGATCGGCAGCAGCGCCGCGGTCGGGAAGGTGTAGGCCCAGGCGAGGTCCTGGTGCACGGCCGCGCCGATCCGCACGGACCAGTAGTCGCTGGTGCGTCCCTTGTACGGGCACGAGGTCCGCGTCGGTGACGCCTCCAGGTGGGTGAAGTCGACGTCGGTGCGGTTGAGGTAGTACCGGGTCGGCAGGCCGGTCTCGAAGACCATGACCGGTGACGCCGACTCGGCGAGGGTGACCCCGTCGAGGGAGACCCGCACGGTGCGGGTGGAGCGCAGCGCGTCGACGCGGCTGTAGGGGTTGCGGGGGTGGACGAACACCTCCTCGTCCTCCTCGAACCAGGCGTCCAGGGCGTCCCAGTCGAGCCGGGCGAGGCCCTCGACCGGGCCGTCGGTGTAGATCCGGCCGGCGGCGGGCCGGTCCTGGTCGCCGGCGCGCAGGCCGATGCGGCGGGCGCTGCCGCGTTTGAGCTGCTGCACGTGGTCCTCGTCCACGACCAGAGCGGGGTCGAGGTCGGCGGCCGGGATGTAGTACTGCGGGTAGTTCGGCCCTTCCCAGACGTACACGGCGCGGGTGGTGTCCAGGACGGTCCGGCCGTTGAGCATGGCGCGCACCCGGCGCGGCACCGGCTCGGTGTGGTCGACCGGCACGATCATCTTCGGGTAGTCGGCTGTCACGTCTCCCTGCCTACCACCACCGGGCCGATCCGATCACGCATCGGGCGGTGTTCGAGGGTGGTGATCGCCTCCTCGACGAGGCGGCTCAGGGGATACGGCAGCTCCGCGTCGAGCGCCTCGGCGGCCGCGTCGGTGGCGGCCATCTCCGCCTCGATGACGGGCAGCAGCCGCCGCGCGCGGTCGGTGAGGTGCACGATGCGCTGCCGGGCGTCGCTGCCGGGCTCCAGGCGCACGAGGTCCTGCTTGGTCATCTCCGCGACGGTCTGGCTGGCCGCGGAGTGGGTGACGCCGATCGCCGCCGCCAGGTCGCGGATCGTGCGCGGGCCCTGGGTGGCGAGGGTGCGCACGACCGGCGCGAACCGGGGCCGGAACCCGGGCCGGCCGAGGTCGGCGTAGACGGTGGCGACGTCGCCGTCGAGCAGTTCGAGGAGGTGCCGCAGCCGGCTGCCGAGGAATGTCACAGCACTAATATAACAGCGCTGTTGTATTCTGCGGGGCATGTATCCGCTCATCGACCCTCACGACGAGGGCATGCTCGACGTCGGCGACGGCAACCTCGTGCACTGGGACGTCGCCGGCAACCCCGCCGGGCTGCCCGCCGTGGTCGTGCACGGCGGGCCCGGCTCCGGCTGCACCCCGGGCACCCGGCGCTACTTCGACCCGGACCGCTACCGGATCGTCCAGTTCGACCAGCGCAACTGCGGCCGCAGCACCCCGCACGCGTCGAGCCTGGACGCGGACCTGCGCCACAACACCACCGACCACCTCGTCGCCGACATGGAGCGGCTGCGCGAGCACCTCGGCATCGACCGCTGGCTGCTCTTCGGTGGGTCGTGGGGTTCGACGCTGATCCTGGCGTACGCCGAACGCCACCCCCACCACGTCGCCGGCATCGTCATCGACGGGGTGACCTCGACCCGCCGCCGCGAGATCAACTGGCTCTACGAGGGCGTCGGGCGGTTCTTCCCCGCCCAGTGGGCCGCGTTCCGCGACTTCGCCGGGGCTGACGACGGCGACGTCGTCGCCGCCTACGCCCGGCTGATGAACTCGCCCGACCCCGCCGTGCGCGCCGCGACCGCTGAGGCCTGGTGCACCTGGGAGGACGCCGTGATCTCGCTCGAACCGAACGGCGTGCCCGACGCGTACAGCGGCCGCCCGGACGACGCGAAGCAGGCCATGGTCCGCATCTGCACCCACTACGCCGCGCACGCCGCATGGCTGGAGGAGGGTGCCCTGCTCCGCGACGCCGATCGGCTCGCCGGGATTCGAGGTGTACTGCTGCACGGCCGCTTCGACATCAGCAGCCCGCTGGAGACGGCCTGGCACCTCACCCAGCGCTGGCCCGACGCGGAGCTGACGGTCGTGGAGGACTCCGGTCACACCGGCAGCGACACCATGCGGACCCTCATCCGCGCCGCGCTCGACTCGTTCGTCACTTCCTGACGGCCTCCCGCCAGATCAGGCCGATGATGCTGGGCCGCACCTCGGTCGTGACGACCGCCATCGCCCGCCGGACGAACCGCTCGTCATCGAGCTGCGCCACCATGCTCGCGGCGAGGTCCGGACGCGCCGTGAACAGCCCGTCCGCGACGTCGGTCTCGGTGGTGTACCGGGTCACGGCCGGGTGGTCGAACAGGCCGGACGGCCGCACCAGGGTCCAGTCCAGGTCGCTGTCGCGCACCAGGGCCTCCATGCGGCGCATGTCGTCGTGGACGGTCCGGCCCATCCGGCGGTTGAACAGCGGGTCCATGACGGTGTTGAAGAACGTCTCGCCGGTGGGCCGCCAGGCGGGGTCCATGACGCTGGAGCTGACCGCCAGGAGCCGCTTCACCCCGTGCCGGTGCATCGCCGCGACGATGTTCGCCGCGCTGTGCGAGTACACCGACACAAGCTGCCGGGTCAGCGGCGTGCCGAGGCTGGACAGCACCGCGTCGGCGCCGGCGACGGCCCGCTCGGCGGTGCCGGGGTCCAGGACGTCGCCGGTGACGACGGTGAGCCGCGGGCGCGGCGGGAGGGCGTCGGGGCGGCGGCCGACGGCCGTGACGTGGTGCCCGGCGGCGATGGCCTGGTCGATGAGGTGGCGGCCGGTGGGACCGGTCGCGCCGAAGATGACGATACGCATGCCGTTGACGGTGCCGCCGCACCGGCGCAATATTCAACCGTGCTGAATAAAACCCGCGGACGGCCCCGCGGCCGCCCCGACACCCGGGCCCGCATCGCGGCGGCCGCCCGCGAGCTGTTCCTCCAGCACGGCTACCGGGGCACCACCGTCCGCGCGGTCGCCGCCGCGGCCGGGGTCGACCAGGCGCTCATCAGCTACCACTTCGGCTCCAAACAGGGCCTGTTCAGCTCGTCCCTGGATCTGCTGTGCGTGGAGCCGGCCGCCCTGGACGCGGCCCTGCGCGGCGACCCCGCCGGCCTCGCCGACCGGTTGCTGCGCGCCGTCACCGCCCTGTGGGACGCCACCGACCCGGCCGAGCACCGGGTCGCCGCCCTGGACGACGCCACCATGCGCGTCCTGCGCGACTACCTGGACTGTGACCTACGCGTCCGCATCGCTGAATTTCTCGGCGGCCCCGACGCCACCGACCGGGCCACCGCCGCCGTCGCCGTCATCGGCGGCCTCATCTTCACCCGCTACCTGCACCCGGTCCGCTCGATCGCGGCGCTGCCGGCCGCCCGGGTGCGGCGGGTGTTCGGCCCGGCGCTGCACGCCGCCCTGCATCCGCGGCCGGTCACCCTTCGATGAAGGCCAGGATCCGCCGCCAGGCGTCGTCCTGCGCGGCGGTGTGCCCGGGGAGCTGCTCGTCGAAGAAGCCGTGCGGGGCGCCCGGATACACCACGACCTCGTGCGGCACGCCGTGCGCGGTCAGCGCCGCGTCGAACGCGTCGACCTCGCCGGCACCGATGCCCTCGTCCGCGCCGCCGAACATGGCCAGGATCGGGGCCGTGAGCTCCGCGGCCCGCTGCGTCGGCCCGGGCCGTCCGAGCAGTGCACCGGGCATGCCGTAGAGACCGATCGCGCCGGCGAGCCCGAAGCGCGCGGCGGCGGTGAGGAACGCGAACCGGCCGCCGAGACAGCACCCGAGCGACACCACCCGGTCGGCGCTGTCGCGCAGGTGGTCGATGCCGGCGGTGAAGTCGGCGAACAGTTCCTCCTCGCGGAGTTTCATCAGGTGCGGCATCAGGTTCGCCATCTCGCCCCAGCCGGCGCCCCGGGCGGCGGGGTCGAGCCCGGCGGTGCGACCGAAGTAGTCGATCGCGAGCGCGGTGTGCCCGTGCCGGGCGAGCTGCGTCGTCAGCTGCTCGTAGAAGCCGGACAGGCCCCGGTTGTCCGGCAGGACGAGCACCCCGGAGCCGGTGGGTTCGGCCGGCGTCGCCAGGTATCCGGCGAAGCGCGCGCCATCGGCGGCCTCGAGGGTGACGGGGCCGGCCTCGACCTTCGTCCCAGGGTCGGCGTTCTGCGGCGGGCGGGCATCAGCGTCGTAACACACGAACGTCTCCGATCGATCGGCAAGCGGTTCCGCACCGACGATAGGAGACATTCATGACTATCATAGCAAAAGGGACGTTCTCGATCCAGTACCGGCCGTCTCGAACCGGATCGGCCGTTCGTCCGACTACTCCAGCAGCGGCCAGACCTCGACGACCCCCTGGGCGACCGCACACGGCATCCGCGACGCCAGCTCGACGGCCTCGTCGATGGTCTCCGCCTCGATGATCCCGAACCCGGCGATGGGCAGCCCGGCCGACAGGAACTGCCCGCTCTGGACACTCACCCCGGCGGCGTCGTGGTTGCGCACCTGCACCGGCGGCCCGGCCCTTCCGGCCGTGGCCCCGGCAGCGACCAGCCGGGCATCCTGTTTGTGTGCCTCCTCGCGGACCGCGGGGTCGGTGCGGTCGTACCCCGCCTGATCGCCGTACCCGATCGTCACGAACCGCGCCACGTCAGCCCCACCTTCTCCGGTTTGCCCTCTTTCGATGGTATGCGCGCCCGGCCCGCCGCGCAGGGCGGAAAACCAGTTTCGCCGATGCGGCGCGGCTCGTATCGTCGAAGGCATGAGGAACTGGACCGCCACGGAGACCCGGCACCTGCCGGGCCGCTCCGCCGTGCTGTCCATTGACTCCATCAGCGATCAGCCGCGACGGCGACGAGGGTAGACACCACCCCTCGACGCCGCCCGCCCCGCACAGGGACCGGGCGGTTTTTCGTTCCACCCCCTGGTGGCGTAGCTCAGTCAGGCCCAGAGCGCTGCCCTGTCACGGCAGAGGTCGCCGGTTCGAATCCGGTCGTCATCGCACCACGGGAGGGACGTCTTCACGGCGTCCCACCCGGCACCCCGTCGAGGCCGAAGTGGTAGAGGCACCTCGCTGATAACGAGGAGACAGCGCGTTCAACTCGCGCCGACGGGACGTTCCATCACGGAGGAGCCGGCTGGCTTCGGAACCGCCGCTGGAAACGGCGGGCGCCCCGACCGGGCGCCGTGGGTTCGAATCCCACCTCCTCCGCCTCTGCTAGTCCTTCACGGCCGACAGCGTCACGGTGGTCACCTGGGTCCCGCCGTTCTGCAGGAGATACAACGGCTTGGCGCTGTCGTAGCCCTGCCACTGCAGGCAGCTTCCCACCCTGATCGGCAGCTCCGCCCGCCCGGTGTCCGACAGCGACCGCGCGGAGATGTAGTGGTCGTTGTCTCCGAGGGAGTCGGTCAGGGTCACGGTTGCGTCGCCGATCGCCGTCCCGCCGGTCGACACCGTGGCGAGGTCGTAGCCGGCGAGGTTCGCCCCGGCCGGCACCTGGATCTGGCTGATCGTCATGTCCTGCGTGGCGTCGGTGTCGACCACGCCGCCGATCGCTTCGGCGGTGGGCACCACGCGACCGTCCTGGAGCGTGATGGTGGGCAGGTCGTGGCGGATGGATCCCTTCAACGGGTATGCCTTGCCGTCGTCCCCGAGCATGTACACCTTGTAGCGCTTGCCCTCCGGGTACACGCCGGAGAAGTGGAAACCGCTGATCGACGACGGCGCGCGCAGCGCCGCGGCGACGTCCGGACGGGTGAGCGTGGGCTTCGCCGTGGCGACGACCTTGTCCCCGTCGAGCATCAGCACGGCCTGCGCCGGTTTCCGCGACGTCGGGTCGATGGCCCAGCCGGTGATGTCCACGACCGCCGCCTTCCGGGCCGGACCGAGGGTCAGCTTGGTCGAGTCGCCCATCGGCTGGGACTGCAGGAAATTCGGGGCCGCCCCCCAGCCGCAGGTCCGCCCGCTGAACCACAGGTCCTGGGTGCGCGGCGTCTCCGCCAACGACGGGATGGGCCGGCCCTGAGCCGCCAGATCACGACGGACGAGCAGCAGGTTCCCGTGCGTGCGCAGGACCGGCACCCAGTTGTCCAGGATGTACTGGCTGACCTGGTAGTGCCGGACGGTGTTGTCGATCCCGTCCCAGGCCGGCAGGCCCATGTAGAACGAGTCGAAGATGACGACCGGCGGCTGCGAGCGCTTCAGATCGTCGATGAGCAGCTGCTGGGCGTAGGGCGGGACCGCCATACTGACGTGGAGGAACCTGGTCCCGGCGTCACGGCCGAGCAGGTAGTAGACATAGCCGAGGGCGTTCGTCATGTCGAACACGGGCTGGTCGCGGCCGGCGTACGCGCTGATCGCGGCGTCGAGATCCTGCAGCATGACCGGATCGACCGCGTTGGTGGTCGAGTAGCCGACCCGCGGATACAGCGAGTCCGTCGCCGCCGCCGTCCGGTGCCTGGTGTCGAAGGTGCGTGCCGTCGCCTCGAGCGGGTCGTAGGCGGTGCTGACGACGGTGGCCAGCGCGGCGATCGTCAGCGCGTTCGCCAGGACCGGGGTCCAGCGCCGCGACTGGAGCAGGTCGACCAGCGCGTCGGTCGAGCGCAGGATCTTCCACACCCACAGCACGAGCAGCGGCAACGCCACGGTGACCACCTGCCCGACGTGCGGCATGTCGAAGCGGCCGAGGGCCTTCACACCGTAGAGCGCCACGAAGACCGCGGCGGCGAGCGCCACCCAGTCCCGCGGTTGCCAGTCCGCCCGGCGCCGGATCCGTGCCGTCGCGTCCCAGATCGTGAGGAGCACGGCACCCAGGCTGGCGTACCAGAGCGTGTAGGCGAGCGGCGTTATGCCGAACTCGGGAATGGCGCCTGCCTCGTCGTGACCCGGTCCGAAGACCACGTAGTAGTCGATGAAGCCGCCCAGGGCGCCGAACGCCGCCAGCACGGCCGCCGCCACCACGGCGAGGATCGCGCCGGTGGCGATGCACCAGCGGGTGCGTCGCATGGTCTTCCAGATCCCCTCGCCCTGCCGCTGATGGACGACGTCGGAAGCGACGACGCAGGCCAGGACGGCCAGGACGAGGAAGCTCATCTCCGGCACCAGGACGGCCGCGACGAAGAGGACGGCGATGAGACCGACACACCACAGGCCACTGCGGCGCCGGAGCGTCTCGCCGAGAAGGATCAGCACGAGTGGGACGAGGATGAAGCGCAACTCGAGCGGCAGGAGATATCCGCTGACGGAGCAGACCGCGAAGAGTGCCAGGAACCACGCGCTGCCCTTCGAGACCCACGCCGCGAACAGGTAGACGAAGACCCAGAACAGCGGCGTCAGCAGCGCCGTCGAGCCGGCCCATGACGCCCAGATGCTGTCGCCGAACACCGCGAAGCTGATGGTGCCGCGCAAGCCGTCGGGGAACAGGCCGTGGATGAACAGGAAGTCGCGCCAGGGCACCTCGCCCCGGCTCAGGTAGCTCGCGCCGGCCAGTTCCTGGGCGTCGTCGAAGCCTTCGAAGCCCGTGATCTGCCCCGGCAACCGCGACATCATGAGGAACATCCAGGCCGAGCCGACCACCCCGATGAGCAGCATCCGCTCGACGACCAGGACCGGCGCTCCACGCCGGACCTGCTGCCAGACAACGCCCACCACGATCGCGATGCCCAGCACCGCGAGCCACAGCGGCATCCAGGGCAACACGTGGGTGACGGTGTCGACCCGCACCGTCGTGTGGCGGGACACGAACCACAGCCCGAGCAGCGCGGCGGCGGCGCCGCCGACACCGTTGGCCAGTGCCAGCCCATGCCACGGCGTGGTCGCGCCGCTGTGCGGCCGGCGAGCCATGACCCGCCAGTAGAGCAGGCCGGCCGCCACGACCGCGGCGACGTAGATCAGGGCGATGACGGCAGCCAGCTCCCAGTGCTCGAATCCGGGCCTGGTCCTTATCGCGACGAGAATGACCGCCACCGGAAGCACGAGTCGCAGGACGCGGCTGAGGCCGAACGAGCCGGGGTCATCCGCTGCCGCGGCAGGCTCCACCAGCTCGACGGTTTTCGGTGACATCGGTCCACCGCGCCGTCGCAGGGGACCGAACCTGGCCAGCAGGGCGTAGCAGCCGATGAGGAGGAGCGGGAAGGCGTAGAGCGCCAGCCGGTAGGCCCAGAACGGTGGCTTGTAGTTGAAGGCGGCGGCGGTTGGGAAGCCGACGATGTCCGTCTGCCCGGTCAGGGTGCGGGGCACCTTGGACCACACCGCCCAGCACACCGCGGCCGACACGGCCGTCGCCACGACGAAGCGCGCGGCGACCCGCCAGCGCGGATCTCCGACCTGCGCCGACCCGGCAGGCTCGGGAGCGGCGGCGGACAGCTCCGCAACCGACGTGTTCGATCCGCCGACCTGATCGGGCGGACCAGCCGACTCGCCCGATCCCCGCACGCTTGTCACTTTGGCTCCTGGTCGCCGGCACGGTTCGTGAAGTGCGATGAACGCCCAGATCAACCGGGTCGGAGGGCCGTCCAGCGGGTTGATCGACGACGTAATCGCCGCACTCTAGCCGAAGCCACCCGCGGTCATCCTCCTCCGACCGGCTCGTTGATCACCGACGCGTCCGAGAAAGTCCGGTTCCTACGCATTTGACGCATCCGCACGGCAACGAACACGCAGGGTTCGCCTGACTCTGCCTGATGCTCTACTCTATGGCCGGTCAGAAGCCTTCGACGTGCCCCTGTTGAAGGCCCTGACGAGCAGCGGGGCGCGAGGAGCGGCAAGGGTGTTCCGGCCGGTCACAGCTTGTTTCGTCACTCACCGTGACGCTCTCCTTTCGCCATACCCCTATCCCGCAGCCAGGAAGTGACGAGAGATGTTGCATGCCGTCGAGGCGCCGACCGGGCAGCCCGGAACATCACTGCGGGATGAGCAGGAACTGCAATTACTCCTGCCCCAGGACGATGTGGCCGAGCCAGAGGTCACGATCCTGATCCCAGCGGTCAACGAAGAGCTCACCGTCGGCGACTTCGTCGCGTGGTGCCACGCCGGTCTCCGGGAGGCGGGCGTGGTCGGCGAGATCCTGATCGTGGACAGCTCCACCGACCGTACCGCGGAGATCGCGCTTGCCGGCGGCGCCCGGGTCCTGCGCGCACCGAAGCGCGGGCTCGGCCGGGCCTACATCGACGCCATCCCGTTCGTCCGCGGCCGTTACGTGATCATGGGCGACGCCGACTGCACCTACGACTTCCGCCAGCTGGCGCCGTTCGTCGAAGCGATGCGGGCGGGCAGTGAGTTCGCGATGGGTTCGCGCTGGCGCGGCTCGATCGAGGCCGGGGCCATGCCCCCGCTGCACCAGTACTTCGGGACACCGGTGACCACCTGGATCCTGAACCGCCTTTTCAGCAGCAAGTTCACCGACATCCACTGCGGCATGCGGGGGATCACCCGCGAGGCGCTCATCCGCATGGGCCTCGTGTCGCAGTCGTGGGAATACGCGTCCGAGATGGTGCTGAAGTCGGTCCGCATGGAGCTGCGCACCACCGAGGTCCCGGTGACCTTCCTGAAGGACCGGGAAGGCCGGATGTCGCACCACAAGCGCTCCGGATGGTTCTCGCCGTTTCACGCGGCCTGGATCAACCTGCGCGCCATGTTCGTCCACGGGGCCGAGTTCTTCCTGTTCAAGCCCGGCATCGTGCTGCTCGCGCTCGGACTCGTGCTGACCCTGCCGCTGACCTTCGGTCCGATCCAGATCGGTGACGTGACGCTGAGCATCTTCTGGATGCTCATCGGTGTCACCCTCTCCGTCGTCGGGCTGCAGAGCATCTACTTCGGCTGCCTCGCCCATGTCTTCCTGGACTACGCGGGCCGACGACGAGAACGCTGGCAACGGCTGTTCCAGTACAGCAAGACCGTGATCGGCAGCGGCGTGCTGTTCCTGGTCGGTTTCCTCCTCGACCTCGTGCTGGCGATCTACTACGTCACGCACTCCTTCACGCTGCCCGACGCGCAGTCGGCGATCAACCACGCCGCGATCACCGGGCTGCTGTTCATGATCGTTGGTTTCTCGACGTTCTGCTTCACTCTGCTGCTGCACGCCACGCAGGTCCGCTATGGAGCCCCCGATGACAAGTCCTGACACCCGCCAGACCTCGTTCGGCGAGGCCAGCAAGTTGAGCGTTGTCGACCGCTTCGGTGTCTGGCTGTCCAAGCGCCAGATCCACCGGACGGTCGGAACCCTTGTCGGCAAGGATGTCGCGGATTTCGGCTGCGGCTACGAAGCTTCGACCATGCGCCAGTACCTGGACGTGGTCGGCAGTGCGACGCTGGTCGACCTCAGCCTGGCGCCCGACCTCAAGACCTCGCCGGTCGTCACGGCGATCGAAGGGGCACTCCCGGAGAGTCTGGAGAAGCTCCCGTCGCAGTCGCTCGACATCATCCTGTGCATGTCGGTGATCGAGCACCTGTGGGAGCCGGAGCGTTCGTTGAGCGAGTTCCACCGGCTGCTGCGGCCCGGTGGCGTCTGCGCGATCAACGTGCCGTCGTGGACGGGCAAGATCTTCCTCGAGTACTCCGCCTTCAAGCTCGGCAAGTCGCCGGCGGAGGAGATGGACGATCACAAGACCTACTACGACCCCAAGGACCTCTGGCCGCTGCTCGTCCGGGCCGGCTTCAAACCACGCAACATCCGCTGCTTTCGGCACAAATTCCGGCTGAACACGTTCGCCGTCTGCAGGATCGACAAGGAGACCGGGAAGTGAGCTTCAGCAAGGAATTCATCGCCGAATCGGTGGCGGTCATCGAGGCGATCGACACCGACACGATCGAGGAAGTGGCCCGCGGCATCGCGGCAGTCCGCGAACGCGGCGGGCGGCTCTTCATCCTCGGCGTCGGCGGGTCCGCGGGCCACGCGTCACACGCGGTCAATGACTTCCGGAAGATCTGCGACATCGAGTCCTACGCGCCCACCGACAACGTGTCGGAGCTGACCGCCCGCGCCAACGACGAAGGCTGGGACACCACGTTCTCGGCCTGGCTGAAGGGCTCACGCCTCGCAGCCGAGGACGCGCTGCTGGTCTTCTCGGTCGGTGGCGGCGACGAGGCGAAGGGCGTGTCGGCCAACATCGTCTCCGCCCTGAAGCTGGCGGTCGAGCGCGAGACCCCGATCTTCGGCATCGTCGGTCGTGACGGCGGGACGACCGCCAAGCTCGCCACCGCCTGCGTGGTGATCCCGCCGCTGTTCCCGTCGCACATCACGCCGCACACCGAGGGCCTGGCCGCGGTGATCTGGCACCTCGTCGTCACCCACCCGGCGCTGGCGCGCGTCGCGACCCGCTGGGAGTCCTTGACGTGACCATGACGATGCAACGCTTCACCGTGGTCGGGGGCGCCGGTTTCATCGGGGCGCACTTCGTCGAGCACCTCCTGAGCCTCGACACCACGCTGCAGGTCACGGTCTACGACAACTTCTCCTCGGGGCGCCGCTGGCACCTCGCGAACGTCGAGACCGACCCGCGGCTGCGGATCGTGGTCGGCGAGGTCGGCGACCTGGAGCAGTTGTGCGAGGCCGTCGCGGGTCACGACACGGTGATCCACCTTGCCTCCAACCCCGACATCGCCGCAGCCGTGACCAACCCGGCGATCGACTTCGACCAGGGCACGGTCCTCACCCACCACGTGGCCGAGGCGGCCCGGAGGGGCGGCGTCGAGCTGGT
This sequence comes from Dactylosporangium siamense, assembly GCF_016862795.1. Classification (GTDB taxonomy): domain Bacteria; phylum Actinomycetota; class Actinomycetes; order Mycobacteriales; family Micromonosporaceae; genus Dactylosporangium; species Dactylosporangium siamense. Next base: position 25,310 of record NZ_BONQ01000106.1, read on the forward strand.
CCTCTACGCCTCCGGCAGCGGGGTGTACGGCGACCTCGGCGAGATCGCGGCGCAGGAGGACCACGGTCCCCTCGTGCCGGCCTCGACGTACGGTGCGAGCAAGCTGGCCGGTGAAGCGCTGCTGGCCTCGTATGCGGCCATGTTCGGCGTCGCCGCCCGGTGTTTCCGGTTCGGCAACGTGGTCGGCCCGCGGCAGACGCACGGCGTCGGCTACGACTTCGTGCGCCGGCTGATCGCCGACCCGAGCACCCTGCGCATTCTCGGTGACGGCCGGCAGAGCAAGTCGTACGTCTACGTGGAAGACGTCATCGCCGCCGTCCTCGCCGCCGGCAGGCAGGTGCAGGAGCCCTTCGCGGTCTTCAACGTCGCCACCGAGGACTACATCACGGTGACCGAGATCGCCGAGCTGGCGATGGAGGTCCTGGACCTTCCCGCCGGGTCGACGACCTTCGACTACACCGGCGGAGATCGTGGCTGGAAGGGCGACGTCCCGGTGGTCCGGCTGAACTCCGAGCGGATCCGCGCGCTGGGATGGAAGAACGAGCGGTCGTGCCGGGACGCTCTTCGTGACTCGATGGCAGCGATGCTGGTCGACGCACGACAGGGCAGGTTCGACGCTTGACGACCCCCACCACGCCGGCCGCGTCATTGCGGCCGGCGGTCTTCCTGGACCGGGACGGCGTGCTGAACGACGTCCAGATCCGCGACGGCGTCCCCGTTCCCCCGCCGAACGTCGGGGAGATGCGGTTGCTGCCGGGCGTCGTCGAGGCCTGCACCCGCCTGCACGAGCTGGGCTACGTGCTGGTCGTGGTGACGAACCAGCCGGACATCGCCCGTGGCACGCAGTCGCGGGCCGAGGTCGACCGGATGCACGCGTTCCTGCAGGAGCGGCTGCCTCTGGACAAGATCGTTGTCTGTCCGCATGATGACGCGGACGGCTGCACGTGCCGTAAGCCACGGCCGGGAATGATCGTGGAAACGGCGCAGCGACTCGGGCTCGACCTGAGTCGCAGCTTCTGCGTCGGTGACCGCTGGCGGGACATCGAAGCGGCACAGCGTGCGGGCGTCACAGCCATTTACGTCGAACGAAACTATGGAGAGCGCAAGGCGGTTGGTGCCGACGCGGTCGTGCCGAGCCTGCTGGACGCAATCCCATTCATTGAGTCACACGGCTCTCAAAGAGGAGGACCAGTGTCCGACGCCGCACCGAGGCACGTGAAGATCTTCGCGGACGGCGCCGACTTGGAGAGCATCGTCTCCATGTCCGAGCGGCCAGGTATCGCCGGCTTCACCACCAACCCGACACTCATGCGGAAGTCGGGGGTGACTGACTACGAAGCCTTCGCGCGCAAGGTCCTGGAGACCGTCACCGATCGACCGATCTCGTTCGAGGTGTTCGCGGACGACTTTCCCGGCATGATCCGGCAGGCTCAGCTCATCGCCTCCTGGGGGCCGAACGTCTTCGTCAAGGTGCCGGTCACCGACACCAAGGGCAACAACACCACCTCGGTCGTGGAGCAGCTCACCGCCGAGGGCGTGCAACTCAACGTCACCGCGCTGTTGACGCTGCCCCAGGTGGAGCGGGTGACGCAGGCGCTTGCCGGCACGCGTGGCGCGGTCGTCTCGGTCTTCGCCGGCCGCATCGCTGACACCGGCCGCGATCCGTTGCCCATCATGGCGGAAGCCCTGAAGATGACCTCCGCGCAGGCCAATGTGAGCCTGCTCTGGGCCAGCCCGCGCGAGATTCTCAACGTCCAGCAGGCCGACGACCTCGGCGTCGATATCATCACGGTGACCCACGACATGTTGGCGAAGCTCGGCCTGTTCGGCCGGGACCTCGACGACTACTCGCTCGACACCGTGCGCATGTTCCACAATGACGCGCAAGCGGCGGGATACGTGCTGTGACGGAGAAGCAGATGGCAAGCGAGGCGACGAGCCCGGACCCGAACGACTGGGACCACCACTGGGACGCCTACGGCGAGGCCGCCGAGGGCAACCCGGCGAACATCTACCGCCGGAACCTCATCCTGAAGCTGATGGGCCGGCCGCCGGCCGGCTCGACGGTGCTCGACATCGGCAGCGGCCAGGGCGAGTTCGCGCTCCACTTCCAGCGCACCTACCCGGACCTGAACGTCTGGGGCGCCGAGTACAGCGCGTCGGGCGTGGCACGCAGCCAGGCGCTGGCGGCGGCCGAGGGCAACAAGGCGCAGTTCCGTCAGGTCGACCTGCTCCAGCCCGCCGCCCTGATCGACGGGCAGCCGCCGGCCTCGTTCGCCCTGTGCTCCGAGGTGCTCGAGCACGTCGACGACCCCACCACGTTGATGCGCAACGCCCGCGCGCTCCTCGCGCCCGGCTGCCACGTCGTGATCACCGTGCCCGGTGGGCCCCGGTCCGCGTTCGACCACCACATCGGGCACTACCAGCACTTCGACGCCAAGAAGCTGCGGACGGTCCTGACCGACGCCGGCTACACCGTCAACCGGGTGCTGCGCGCCGGTGTCCCGTTCTTCAACATGTACAAGCTGGCGGTCATCGCCCGCGGCCGCCGCCTGATCGACGACGTCGAGCGGCGTTCCCCCTCCAGCCCGACCATTCCGGGTGAGTCGGCGATGAAGTCGTTCTTCGGCTTCGGCTTCCGCCACAGCTTCGACAACGCCCCCTTCGGTTGGCAGATGGCGGCCGTCGCAACCGTGCCGCACGAGTCCCCTGGAACCTCATGATCATCACTCGCACCCCGCTCCGTATCACGCTGGGAGGCGGCGGCACCGACCTTCCCTCCTACTACGAGCAGTACGGCGGGCTGGTCATCTCGGCCGCGATCTCGAAGTACATCTTCATCTCGGTCAACCGCACGTTCACCGACGACTACTTCCTGAAGTACTCGGCGCTGGAGCGGGTCGACCGGGTCGAGGACATCGAGCACCCGATCGTGCGGGAGGCGCTGCTGGCCCACGCGGTCGACCCGGCGCTGGAGATCGTCAGCACGGCGGACATCCCCTCGGGCACCGGCCTGGGCTCGTCGGGCTCGTTCACCGTCGGCCTGTTGCGGGCGATCTACGCGATGCGCCGTGACCACGTCAGTGCCGGGGAGATCGCCGACGAGGCGTGCCGGATCGAGATCGACCGGCTGGGCCGGCCGGTCGGCAAGCAGGATCAGTACGTGGCGGCGTTCGGCGGCCTGAAGACGTATTCGTTCCAGCCTGACGGAACGGTTGAGGTCGCCCCGCTCGCGATCAGCACGGAGGTCTTCCACGACCTCGAAGACCACATGCTGATGTTCTTCACCGGCTACTCACGTGCCGCTGACCGGGTGCTCGAGGAGCAGCGCAGCAAGTCGTCGGCGGGTGACTCCGCCATGATCGACAACCTGCACTTCGTCAAGGAGCTCGGCCTGCGCAGCAAGGTCGCGCTCGAGCAGGGCGACGTCGAGGGCTTCGCCGCGCTCATGCACGAGCACTGGGAGCACAAGAAGAAGCGCTCCAGCGTGATGTCGAACCCGAACATCGACCGCTGGTACGAGATCGGACGCGCCAACGGTGCGCTGGGCGGCAAGCTCGTCGGCGCCGGAGCGGGCGGGTTCCTGCTGTTCTACACGCGCGATCCCCGCCGGCTGCGGACGGCGATGGCCGCCGAGGGACTGGCCGAGATCCGGTTCACGTTCGACAGTGACGGCAGCGTCGTAGTCGTCCGGGATTGAGGGTGTCGTTTCGATGCAATGCGTGATCCTCGCCGGCGGTGTCGGCAGCCGGATGTGGCCGGAGACGCGGACGGTGCCCAAGACGCTGCTCCCGGTCCAGGGCAGGCCGTTCGCGCAGTGGCAGCTCGACTGGCTGGCCGGCGCGGGCATCGAGTCGGTGGTCTACTGCCTCGGATTCCTCGGCGACGATGTCCGCGCCTTCGTCGGAGACGGATCACGGTGGGGGCTGTCGGTCACCTACGTCGACGAGGGTGACCAACTGCGTGGCACGGCCGGCGCCTTGCGTCTCGCCCATGACGAGGGCGCGTTGCAGGACGACTTTCTCGTCCTCTACGGCGACTCCTGGCTCCAGGTCGACCCGGCGGCCGTGCTGCGAGCCGCGCGGAGCCGGCCCGAACCCGCCCTGATGACCGTCTACTCGAACGACAGCCAGTGGGACACCAGCAACGTCATCTTCGCCGACGGTCGGGTCGCGCGATATGCGAAGGGCCTCGTCGAACGGCCGGCCGACATGCGCTGGATCGACTACGGTCTGATGGTGTTCCGCCGTGACGTGATCGCCGAGCGGGTGGCGCCGGTGGTGGTGCAGGACCTGGCGCCGCTGTGCACCGCGCTCGCCGACGAGGGGTCGCTGGCCGGCTTCGAGGTGTCCGACCGGTTCTACGAGATCGGTTCGGTCGACGGCCGCCGGGATCTCGAACAGTTCCTGCGCGGCCGGACCGCTCAAGCGACGTGACGAACCCCGTGACCTTGTCCCAGCCGCCCACCGGCGCCCCCACGGCGACGGTGCCGCGACCGGCGCGCACGTTCGGGCCGACCATGTTCGTCCTGGTCGGTCTGGGCGTGCAGGCGGTGACCACGTATGCCACGTTGATCCTGTCCGGCCGCATCCTCGGCGCCGCCGAGTTCGGTGGACTCGCGGCGCTCTACGTCCTGGTGAGCAGCGTCGCGACCGGTCTGTTCCAGCCGCTGGAGCAGGAGGTGGCGCGCCGCCGCGGCCACGAGTGGGGGACCGGTCGCTCGGACCGCACCCTGCTCCGCCGGGCGCTGGTGTTCGGGCTGTGCCTCTGCGCAGCCGTCGTCGCGGTCGCGTTGGTCCTGAACGGCCCGGCGATCCGGCTGCTCGGACAGCATCCACAACTGCTCGCCGCGTTCTGCGTCGCCCTGCCGGGCTATGCGCTGTGCTTCGTCACCCGTGGCTCGTTCTCGGGCAGCCGCCGCCTGCGCCACTACGGACTGCAGCTGTCGGTGGAGGGCGTGTTCCGCCTGATCGGGCTCGGCGTGCTGTTCGTGGTCGGGGTGCAGACGCCCGCCGCGTACGGCTGGCTGTTCGGCCTGGCGCCGTGGGTCGCGCTGGCGCTGTCGGCCGGCGGCGTCCGTGGCGACCGGGCGGCGCCTGACGCGGCCGTGGACACCGAGCCTCGACCGTTGGTCGCCCCGCTCGTGCTGCTGCTGGTCAGCGCGCTCGCGGCCCAGTTGCTCATCGGAGCGGGGCCGGTCGTCGCCAAGCTGTTCGCGGCCTCCGACGACCAGGCCCGCACGGGCGCGTTCCTCGCCGCGCTGGTGGTGGTGCGCCTGCCGGTCTTCCTGTTCACCGCCGTGCAGCCGAGCATGCTGCCGGCGATGGCGGCACACACCCAGGCGGGCCGGAAGGTCGCCTTCCGGTCCCTGCTGATGAAGGTCCTCGCCGCGATGGGGGCCCTCGCGATCCTCACCACGGTGATCACCGCGGCGCTGGGCCCGTGGAGCCTCAAGCTGCTCTTCGGTCCGGACTACGTGCTGTCGACGCAGGTCTTCCTGCTCATGGGGGTCTCGGTCGGGCTGTTCATGACCTCCGGCGTGCTCGGCCAGGCGGTGCTCGCGCTCGGCAAGCACGGCGCGGTCACGCTCGGATGGCTGGCCGGAATCGTCGGTCTCGCGGTGGGAACCGCCATCGCGCACGACGCGCTGTACAAGGCCACCATGGGGCTGCTGATCGGCGCCGCCGCATCCACGGCCACGTTCACCGTCCTGCTCGCGACGGCGTTCCACCGGTGGCGGCCGACGGCCGGCTGAACTGCCGAAACGATGAACGCCCCCGGCCCAGGCAGGGGGCGTTCTCCGTGTCTCGGGGGCGGTCAGGCTGGAGCGTTCGCACTGCCGAACGGCCGGGATCTACCGGGCCAGCTTCCGGTTGAGGTACCGCTGCTCGGGCAGGCTGCTGGTGAGCCGGGCGGCGATCCGGTACTGCTCGGCGGCGGCGTCCGGCTCGCCGTTGAGATCGAGCAGGTGGGCGCGCACGGCGTACAGCCGGTGGTGCCGTTGCATGGCCGGGTCGTCCAGGAGCGGGTCCAGCATGGCGAGGCCGGCCGCGGGCTCGTGTGCCATGGCGACGGCGACCGCGTGGTTCAGCGTGACGGCCGGGCCCGGCGCGACCCGGCTCAGCATGTCGTAGACGACGCTGATCTGCAGCCAGTCGGTCTGCTCGTAGGTCGCGGCCTCGGCGTGGACCGCGGCGATGGCGGCCTGCAGCTGGAACCTGCCGACGTGGCCGCGGGGGAGGGTCCGCTCCAGCAGTTCGACGCCCTCGGTGATCAGGTCGCGGCGCCACAGCGCGCGGTCCTGTGCGGCGAGCGGCACGAGGTCGCCGGTGGGGTCGACCCGGGCGGGGGAGCGGGCGTGGGTGAGCAGCATGAGGGCGAGGGCGCCGGCGACCTCGGCGTGGTCGGGCAGGGCGGCGTGCAGCTGCCGGACGAGCCGGATCGCCTCCTCGGCGAGCTGGACGTCGAGCAGCGCCTCACCGGACGTCCGGGCGTACCCCTCGGTGAACACGAGGTGGCACACGTCGATGACCGCGGCGACCCGGTCGGGCAGCTCCTGCTCGGACGGCATGACGAACTGGGCGCCGGCCTGGCGCAGCGCCGTGCGGGCCCGGGTGAGGCGCTGCGTCATCGTGCGGGCCGGGACGAGGTACGCGGCCGCGATCTGCTCCACCCCGAGGCCGGCCACGGACCGCAGGCAGAGCGCGACCTGCGACGGGCGGGTCAGCGCGGGGTGGCAGCACAGGAAGAACAGCCGCAGCGTGTCGTCGTGATCTGGGACGGTGCGGTCGTCGACTGCCTCCGGCCGTTGCGCCGCGTCGAGGGTCTCGCGGCGGGCCCGGGCCGTGTCCGCGCGGGCGCGGTCGATCAACCGCCGGGACGCGACCGTGATCAGCCAGCCTCTCGGCGAGTCGGGTATGCCGTCGACCGGCCACTGGGCGGCGGCCGCCTCGGCCGCCTCCTGCAGCGCCTCCTCGCAGTCTCCGAGGTCGGAGTATTTGCGCAGCAGCGCACCGAGGACGTGCGGCGCCTCGCGGCGCCACACGTCGTCGAGGGCCTTCACTGGTCGTCGCCTCCGGGCCACATCATCGGCCGCAGCTCCACCGTCTCGTCCGGGCCGGAGAACCGGGCGGCGACCTCTTCGGCGCGGGCCTTGCTGTCGACGTCGATGAGGAAGAACCCGGCCAGGTGTTCCTTCGCCTCCGAGTACGGCCCGTCGCTGGCGAGGGGTTCGCCGTCGCGCCACCGGTACAGGCGGGCGCCGGCGGGGTCGCCGAGTGCCTCGCCGCCGAGCAGCTCACCGTTGGCCTGCAGCTCGGTCATCACCTGCTCGAACTCCGCGTTCAGCCGCTTGCGGACGTCGTCGGGCAGGGCCTGGTGGGCGGCGAGGTAGTCGCTCGTCGGGTGGCCCCAGGGCTGCGGGTTGGAGTGGATCAGGATCACGTACTTCATCGGACTCTCCCAGCTTGCGTGACGGCGCTTCCGTCGCTCACCTGGAACGTCGGAGCGCCCCAACCGATGTCTACACGGGTAACCGCCGGATTTTTGTCCCGGATTCGGAAAGACTCGGCCGGTGCGCCTTTGGAGGCGGTTCGTCACGGTATACGCCGGCGCGGTCGGCGCGCTCGCCTGGCTCGGGGCAGCGCTCAGCGACACGTACGTCGAGGATCCCGGCCATGATCAAGGCCGGTCGATCCTGTGGCTGGCGACAATCCTGATGTTTCCGGCCGGACTGCTGATCAACGTCTGGATCGTGCCGGTCGTGATTGCGGCGAATGTCTCGCAGGAGATCTTCGGGTCGTGGGCCGCCGCGATGACCCTCGGGCTCGGGTTCGGCGTGGTCGCCGCCGTGAACGCCGTGCTCCTGGGGCTGCCGGTCGAGCTGTTCCGGCGTGCCTGGCGAACGGTCCGCCGCGGCCGGCAGTAGTGCGACCAGGTTTGGAAGGGTATTGAACTAACCGGTTGACGGCCGTAGAGTCGGCGACGGAGGCATCGTGATGACGCTGGTTGCCGGAGTTGACTCGTCGACCCAGTCCACCAAGGTCGTGGTGTGCGACGCGGACACCGGTGCGGTGCTCCGCGAGGGCCGCGCCCCGCACCCCGACGGCACCGAGGTCGACCCGGAGCTGTGGTGGGCCGCGTTCGAGCAGGCCAGCGACGGGTTGCTGGACGGGGTCGCGGCGATCGGCGTCGGCGGGCAGCAGCAGGGCATGATCTGCCTCGACGAGGCCGGCGAGGTGGTGCGGCCCGCCCTGCTGTGGAACGACACCCGCTCGGCGCGCGCCGCGGCCGACCTCACCGGCGAGCTCGGCGGGCCGAGGGCGTGGGCCGACGCGGTCGGGCTGGTGCCGGTGGCCAGCTTCACGGTCACCAAGCTGCGCTGGTTCGCCCGGGCCGAGCCGGACCTGGCGGCCCGGACCGCCGCGGTGCTGCTGCCGCACGACTGGCTCACCCACCGGCTGCGCGCGGGCGGGGGAGCACCGACGACCGACCGCGGCGAGGCGTCCGGCACCGGGTACTGGTCGCCGGCGGCCGGGGAGTACCGCCGGGATCTGGTGCGGCTCGCCTTCGGCCGGGATCTGGCACTGCCCCGGGTGGCCGGGCCCGCCGAGGTGGTCGGCGAGACCGCGTCCGGTGCGCTGCTGTCGGCCGGGACCGGGGACACCATGGGCGCGGCGCTCGGCGTCGGGCTGCGCCCCGGCGACGTGGCGGTGTCGCTGGGCACCTCGGGGTGTGCGTTCGGGCTGAGTGCGGCGCCGACCGGCGGACGCGAGCGGCCTGGTCGCCGGATACGCCGACGCGACCGGCCGGTTCCTGCCGCTGGTGTGCACCCTCAACGCGGCCCGGGTGCTGGGCACGGTCGCCGATCTGCTGGGCCGCTCGCCGGCCGAGTTCGACGAGCTGGCGCTCTCGGCGCCACCGGGTGCGGGCGGGCTGACGCTGCTGCCGTACCTGGACGGGGAACGCACCCCGAACCTGCCCGACGCCCGTGGTCTGCTCGCCGGGCTGTCCCGGGCGAACGCGTCGGCGGCGAACCTGGCGCGGGCCGCGGTGGAGGGCATGCTGGGCGGGCTCGCCGACGCCCTCGACGCGCTGCGGGCCCAGGGCGTGCCGGTGGAGCGGGTGCTGCTGATCGGTGGCGCGGCCAGGTCCCGCGCGGTGCGGGCGATCGCGCCGGCGCTGTTCGGCGCGCCGGTGAGCGTGCCGAGGCCCGTCGAGTACGTCGCCCTCGGCGCGGCGCGGCAGGCGGCCTGGGCGCTGTCCGGTGGCGCCGAACCACCGCAGTGGCCGGTCGCGGCCGAGGAGGTCACCGCCGTGAGCACCCCGCAGGTGCACGAACGCTACGCCGACGTCCGCCAACGGGCGCTGGAGCTGATGAACTAACGGCGAAGACGGTGCCGCCGAGCACCACGACGACGAGCAGTCGCCCCACGGGGTCGAAGCGGCGGGCGCGGGGCGCGCGGGACTCCGGCACGAACAGCGTGCTGAGGATCAGGGCGCCGAGGACGGTCGGCACGTTGACCTGGAGCTCATCGACCACAAGATCGGCGTGTACCGGGGGCGGCTCGCCGCCGGTGACGCCGACCGGCTGTGGGCGCCCCCGACCGCTCCGTGAGAGCGGCCGGGGGCGGTGGAATCAGCCGAGGTAGCGGCCCCACGGGCCGGTGATGGCCAGGGTGATGCCGGGGACCTGGATGTTGACGAACAGGACCTTGCCGTCCGGGGAGAACGTCGGGCCGGTGAACTCGGAGTAGGTCGGCGAGCCGTTGGAGGTGCCGTTGCTGAGCATGTTGCGGGCGATGGCGTAGGTCGGGCCTCCAGGCACCGAGCTGAGCACGTGCGAGGCGCGCACGCCGTCCTCGGCGAGGACGAGGGTGCCCCACGGGGTGACGGTGACGTTGTCCGGGCCGTCGAAGGTCAGGTCGGCGTACTTCGGCGCCGGGCCCTCGCCCTCGGCGGCGGCGTTGTGCGGGAAGTACGAGACCAGCGTGATCGTCTGGTCGGAGTAGTCGTAGAACCAGACCATGCCGTCGTGCTTGGTCGCGTCGGCGGGCAGGTCGTTGGCGCCGAAGGCGAAGCTGTTGACGATGTAGCAGCCCTTGCGGGTGCTCCACACGCCCTCGAACTTCTTGCCACGGGTGACGGTGCCGTCGGCGAACTGGGTGCGGACCGGCTTGGTGGTCGCCTCCCGGTCCGGGACCTCGATCCAGGTCACCTTGAACGGCCGGCCGATCTGCGCCGAGGTGAGGTAGGCGACGTCCGGCAGGATGCTGCCGTCGTCGAGGCGGATCTGCATCGCCTCGAGCTTGCCGGCGGAGTCGCTGAGCGTGTTGGCGATGCCGAGGCCGAGCCGCTTGCCGTCGGTGGAGCTCCACCGGTAGAACAGGCCGTTGGGGCTGCTGGCGTCCTCGGACAGGTACACGTGCCGCAGGTCCGGGTCGATCGCGAGCGCCTCGTGGTCGTAGCGGCCGAACGCCTTGATGGGCTTGGGGATCTGCTTGCCGGACTCGGCCTGCAGGACCTCGAAGACGTAGCCGTGGTTCTTCTCGTAGGTGCCGGTCTGGCCGCCCGCGGTCCAGGTGGCGCCCGCGTTGATGGTGGTCTCCTCGCAGGTGAGCCAGGTGCCCCACGGGGTCACGCCGCCGGCGCAGTTGCGCACGGTGCCGGAGATGCCGACCCACTCGCCGGTGCGCCGGCCCTGCCCGTCGGTGGTGATGACGGTGCAGCCACCGGCGTTGATCGCGCCCGGGTCGTAGACGGTGCCGGCGATGTGCGGCACGCCGAACGCCGACAGGTTCGGGGACAGCTCGTGGTTCTGGATGATCGTCAGCTTGTTGTGGCCGGCCGCGACCACGCCCGCGCCGTCGTGGTAGCCGGGGGTCTTGCCCTGGCCGCCGGACAGCTCGGTGCTGCCCTCACGGGTGACGATGTTGTACGTGAAGCCCTCGGGCAGCGCGAGGATGCCGTTCGGGTCGTCCTTCAGCGGCGGGAACGGGCGCCCACCCGACGACGCGCCGCCGCCGGGCCGGTGCTCCTCGTGCGCGGCGGCGGGCTCGGCGAGGGTCGGCAGGACCCCGGCGACGGTCAGGCCGACACCCGCCGCGGCCCCACCACTGAGAATCTGACGGCGAGAAACTGTCACGATGGCACTCTCCAAATTCGCTGCATGCATTCCTCGAGCAGCCTCGGAGGCGCCGGTGAAGCGGACCGAAACACATGGCGAACGTCAGGTGTCGCCGGAACCACCTTCGACGCCGATCATGGTAAGGGGAGGCTCACCTAATCAGGGCGTCGCCGCCGGCCAGGAGCCCGCTCCAGGCCCAACCCGAGCGGATCTCGACGAATGGGCCGAAGACGCCGGCTTCGACCTGCCGATCACCCGGTGACCTCGCCGAACGACCGGACCGCGAGGTCCAGAGCCACACCGTCCACAGTGGACGAGCGGATGGCGCCGCCGTCGCGCCGGGCGACCCGGAAGACGTGCCGCTCGCCCGGCAACAGCGTGACGAGGGCGTCGTCGACGACCAGGTCCGGTCCCTCGACGCCCAGCGACGCCGCGAGCCGGTCGGCGAACACGCACACGTCCCGCAGCACCGTCCCGGCCGTCACCGTCACCCGCAACGCACCACGGACGGCAGCGACATCGACCCGGCGCTCCGGCCGGGGCGCCGTCAACTCCCGATCGGGACGGTAACTCCACGTGGTCCGCACGCCGTCGACGTCCACCACAAGCAACTCGGCGTGCGGATCCGTGGGCCCGCCGACCCCCGGGTCGACCGGCACGCGGACCAGCCCACCGGCCGGGCACGACAGCGACAGGTCCGCCCGGGCGTGTTCCCGGCCGTTCAGCCCGACCCGCCGGATCAGGACCTGCGGATGCCAGTCGGTGTCACCGTCGTTGACGAGCACGAGCGCGAGACCCGCCGCACCGGTCGGGTCATGGGTCGGGCCCGGCTGCACCGGCTGGATCGTCGCCAGCCGCGGCGCGAACGAACGGCGCAGCGCATGCCACAGCGGCTTCTCGATCCCCGCATGGTCCACCGCCGACCAGCTGATCGCCGGCCAGCAGTCGTTGAGCTGCCACACCACGACCCCACCGCACCGCTCCCGGGACCGCAGCCACTCCACCCCGGTCGCCACGGCCCGCGCCTGGACCACCTGCGTGGCGAAATGCCAGTCCGCGCCCGTGGCCGGGGCCGGCACGTGCGGCTGCAGCCCCCGGGTGAGCTTGTGCAGGCCGTCGATCGCCCGCAGATGATGCTGCGTCAGGGTCGAGTCGGGGCCCGGCGCCTGCCCGTCCAGGACCCGTTCGAGCGTGGTCCACGCGGCCGGGCCGCACCAGCCCATCTCCGCCACGAACGACGGATCGTGGTCGCGGTAGTGCGCGTAGTCCGCGTCGTTCCACGGGATCCACAGATGGGTCGGGCCGTGACTGTCGGCCACCGGGTCCCGGTCCAGGGTGCCCGACCACGGCGAGTTCGGCAGATACGGACGGGTCGGGTCGAGCCGCGCCAGCACACGGGGGAGCACGTCGAGGTAGTACGCCGCACCCCAGCCACGGGCGCCGAGCTGATCCACCCAGCCCCAGTGATGCCGGCCCAGGACCGTCTCGTTGCCGCCGCACCACAGCACCAGGCTCGGATGCGCGGACATCCGCGCCACCGCCTGCTCAGCCTCCGCCGTGACGAGCTCGACCATGTCGTCGTCCTCGCAGTACGCGGCACAGGCGAACAGGAAGTCGTGCCAGACCAGCACACCCCGCTCGTCACAGGCGTCCAGGAACTCATCGGTCGCGAAGTGACCACCGCCCCACACCCGCAGGAGATTGGCGTTGCCGGCAACGGCCTGCTCGATGCGCCGGACCACCCGCTCCGGCGTGACCCGCCCGGCGAACGTGTCGTCGGGAATCCAGTTGTAGCCACGGATGCGCACCCGACGACCGTTGACGACCAGCGCCCAACGGGTGCCGAGCTCGTCCGGCGCCTCGTCGACCGCCACGGAACGCACACCGAAGCGAGCGGCGGCCGCGTCGAGCACCACACCGTCGTGCTCGATCGTCGTCTGGATGCGGTACAGCGGCTGCCCGCCGAGCCCGATCGGCCACCACAGTTCGGGGCCCTCGACCGGGACGGTGATCGCGACCTCGGACCCGGTGACCGTTCCCGTCGCGGCTCCGGCCGCCCCGCCGTCCGGCCCGGTCAGCTCGACCCGGACCACGGTGCCCGCCGGCGCGTCGACCCGCACATGCGCCGTGACGTGCGCCGCGGTGTGATCGTCGGCGAGCCGCACGAGCGGCCGGACATGCTCGATCCGCCCCGTGTACGTCTCCAGCCGGATCCCGCGCCAGATACCGGCGGTCACATGATGCGGCCCCCAGTCCCAGCCGAAGTTCGCCGCCGCCTTGCGCACATGTGCGTACGGCTCGTCGTACGGACTGGGCAGCGCCCCGTGCGCGCGCTCATGCGCGAGGGCGGCGTCCCACGCCGAGGCGAACCGCACCTCCACGAGGTTGTCACCCGGCTGCAGCACGTCGTCGACCCGCCACCGGTACTGCAGATGCTGGTCCTGCGCGGCGCCGACCCGCAACCCGTTGACGAACACCGCGGCGATCGTGTCCAGCCCATCGGCGACGAGATCGGTGCGGGCACCCGGCGTCGGCGCCCACCGCACGTGCCGCTGGTAGTTCCAGCGGGAATGCCCGACCCACATCTGCTCGCGTTCGCCCCAGCCGACGTCCGGGTCGTCGATGAGCCCGGCGGCGAGGAGCGCGGTGTGCACCTCGCCCGGCACCTGCGCGGGAATCGTCGCGGTGCGCACCGCGTCGGGAACGGTCGCTGGACCGGCGGCCCAGGTGAGCTGCCAGGTGCCGCCGAGGTCGTGCCGGACAGCGGTGGCGGTCGTCGCCTGCGTGGTGAGTGTCATCCTTTTACTGCCCCTGCGGTGAGTGCTTCCTGCATACGGCGGCTCGAGATCGCGTACGTGACGTAGACCGGCAGCAGGGTGAGCACGGTGCCGGCGGTCAGGACGCCGAAGTTGGTGGCGTCGGAGATGAGGGTGGGTAGGGCGACCTGCACGGTGCGCACGTCCGGTGCGGTGCCGGTGATGGTGAGGGAGAACAGGTACTCGTTCCAGAACGTCAGCAGTTGCAGGATCGTCACGCTGACCAGACCCGGCATCGCGATCGGGATGAAGACGCTGATCAGCAGGCGCCAGTGGCCGGCGCCGTCGAGGGCGGCGGACTCCACCAGGGCCGGTGGGACGGTGCGCATGAACTGGGTGAGCAGCAGGACCGACAGCGGTAGCGCGCTGGCCGGCAGGAACAGCATCTGGAACTCGCGGGTGTAGAACAGGTCCAGCTTGATCGCCAGGATGACGGTGGGGATGAGCGCGGCGAACGGCGGGATGAGGAAGCCGGCCGAGAAGGCGCCGGTGATGGCGCGGGCGAGGCGGTTGTCCTGGCGGGCCAGGGCGTACGCGGCGGGCAGTGCGAGGGCGAGGGTCAGCACGATCGCGACGGCGGAGATGAGCACCGAGTTGAGCAGTGCGCCGCCGAGGTCGGCGGTCCGCCAGGCGGTGCTGAAGTTGTCCCACAGCCAGTGCGTGGGCAGCGCGAACGGCCGGGTGAAGATCTCGATGTTGGTCTTGAGGGCGCTCACGGCGAGGTAGTACAGGGGCGCCGCGAGCAGCAGTGCGTACAGCCACGACAGGACGGTCGCGGCCGGTCCGCCGGTGCGGCGGGGTCGGCGGATGGTGGTCATCGAGGGTTCTCCCGGGGGCTGCGCAGCAGGACGTGGATCAGGGCCATCCCGGCGATGCCGAGGAGGAGGAGCACGACGCCGACCACCTGGCTGTAGCCGAGGTCCCGCTGGGCGAAGGCCTTGGCGTAGACGAGGTAGGACAGGGTGGTGGAGGAGGTGCCGGGTCCGCCCTTGGTGAGCAGGAGGATGAGGGCGGCGGAGGTGAACAGCGTCCACAGGTACTGCAGCATGGTGAGGGTGCGGACGTAGTCCTTGACCATCGGGAACGCGATCTGCCACATGGTGCGCAACCGTCCGGCGCCGTCGATGCGGGCCGCTTCGAGCACGTCGGCGGGGAGGCTGGCGAGGCGGGCGGCGAACAGGACGGCGGTCCAGCCGATGCCGCGCCATAGGTCGATGGCGATGAGGGTGGGCAGGGCGGTGCCGGGGTCGGCGAGCCAGGCGGTGGCCCAGGTGTCGAGGCCGACGGCGCGCAGCACGCCGTTGACGCCGCCGTCGGGGGACAGCACGCCGTAGAAGACCATGCCGGTGACGGAGATGGAGATGAGGCCGGGCGAGAAGTACAGGATCGACAGGATGCGGTACCCGCGGGGCCGGCTGTTGAGGTGGTAGCCGAGCATGAACGACAGCGGGATCATCAGTGGGATGACGACGGCGACCTGGACGGTGCTGTTGCGTATCGCGGCGTAGAACGTCGGGTCGGCGAAGACCTTGCTGATGTTCTCCGTGCCGGCGTAGGTCGGTTCGTACAGCAGACCTTTCCACCGCAGGGTCGCGATGACGAACATCGCGGCGAGGGGGCCCACGGCGAAGACGGCGAACCACACCAGGGACGGCACTGCCAGCCAGAGCACGTGGGGGGAGTGCAGGCCGCGTTTTCGGGGGCGGGTGCGGGTCGGCCGCGCGGTGGCGGGGCGGGCCAGGGTGCTGGTGGAGGACATCAGACGTTCCTTCGAGTTGACGGGGGCCGCGAACTGGCGCGGCCCCCGCACGACTGGCTTGGGTCAGCCCTTGGTGGCGGTGTCGAGCCCGGCGCAGATCTGCTGCGGCGTCGACTTGCCGTAGGCGCCGGTGAGGACCTGGATGATCCGGTCGGACGCGGCGCCGATCCAGACGTCGGGCACCACGGCGTAGTCGACGGTGGCGTCCAGGCCGAGCGACTGCGTCAGCAGCGGGTTGGTGGCGTAGGAGCCGAAGTCGCCGGTGGTCGGCGGCAGGATGCCGGAGTCCTTGACGAAGTCACCGACGGACGTGTCGGCGTAGAACTTCGTGATGAACTTGCGCAGGTTGTCGATCCGGCCCGGCTCGGCGCCCTTCTTCGTGATCATGAAGCCGACGCCGGTGAAGCCCCGGTACGCGGTCGGCTTCTTGAACGTGGCGCCGCTCGGGACGGGGAACCCGCCGAGGGTCGTCTTCTTGTCGATGCCGGTGCCGGATGCCGTGGACTCGGTGTACGCCCATGAGCCGGCGGGCATGATCGCGGCCTTGCCCGAGTAGTACGACGCGTACATGGCGTCGGCGGTGAGTCCGGCGGCGTTGTCGACGAACACGCCGGCGTCGCGCAGCTGGGTGAACAGCTTGATGCCTTCCAGGACGGTCGGTGTGGAGCAGTAGCCGCCCTTCTGCATGACCTGTTTGACCGTCGCCGCGTCGGTGTAGGACTGCGCGATCTGGTAGAAGAGCTTCTGGCCGGTCCAGTCGTTGCCGCCGACGGCGAGGGGTGCGACGCCGGATGCCCGCAGCTTCGCGGCCGCGGCGATGAGCTCGTCGGTGGTCGCCGGGATCTTGTCGACGCCGGCCTTCTTCAGCAGTTCGGTGTTGTACCACAGTGGCCAGCTGAACCCGGAGAACGGCAGGCCCTGCACCTTGCCGGTGGGTGCGCCGCCGACGCGCCACTCGTCCAGCGCCGCGGGCTTGATCTTGTCGGCGAGGCCCCAGTCCTTGATGTACTGGTCGGCCGGGACGGTGACGCCGGCGTCGAGCCAGCCGAGCGTCTTGTCGAACAGGTTGACGATCACGAGGTCGGGCGACTTGCCCGCGGCGACGGCGTTCTCGACCTGGTCGTCGATGGTTTCGAGGCCCTCGGTGACGTTGACCTTGATGCCGGTCTCGGCGGTGAACGCCTGGAAGACGCGGTTCTGGGCGGCGGCCGCGGAGTTGCCGGCGGACCAGCGGGTGACGACGTCGATGGAGTCGGGGGCGGCGGCCTTGTCGTCTGAGCCGCAGGCGGCGAGCGCGGGGCCGAGGGCGACGGCGCTGATGACGAATGCGGCCACGGCGCGCACGGCCCGCGGCCTGGTGCGGTGGTCCATAGGGAGTCCTTTACGTCTCGAGCAGGAAGGGGTGACGAGCGCATCGACGCAGGGGTGGCGCGTCGGAAGGGGTGCCGACACAGCGTGTCCGACGGCACCGGCGAAGTCAATAACAAAGATTTTTAATCTATGAACTCGCAGCGCAAGGAGCGCCGAGGGCAAAGAGACCCGCTACCGACTGGAGCGCCGGACCACCAGTCGCGCCGGCGCCGCCCGTACCACCCGCGGCTGCTGACCGGACAGCGCCTCGGCCAGGCAGGACCCGACCAGCTCGCCCAGCTCCTGCACGTCATGGCTGACGGCGCTGAGCGGCGGCGCCGCCAGCTGGCACAACGCCGAGTCGTCCCAGGCGACCAGGGACAGCTCGGCCGGCACGGCCAGGCCGAGGCGGGCCGCCTCGTGCAGTGCGCCGAGCGCCATGACGTCGTTGTCGAAGACCAGCGCGGTGGGCCGCTGCTCCAGGGCCGCGAGGGCGGTGACC
This sequence comes from Dactylosporangium siamense, assembly GCF_016862795.1. Taxonomy (GTDB): domain Bacteria; phylum Actinomycetota; class Actinomycetes; order Mycobacteriales; family Micromonosporaceae; genus Dactylosporangium; species Dactylosporangium siamense. The sequence goes on from NZ_BONQ01000106.1 coordinate 42,862, forward strand.
GCGCGCACGCCCGCCGCCTCGGAGTAGTCGCCGTCGAACGACGTCGTGCGGATGCCGTGCTCCGCGGCGACGGCCTCGAACGTGTGGCGGCGGATGATGGTGTGCGCCATCTGCGCCGGGCCGCCGACGTGGCCGAGGTGCGTGTGACCGGCCGCGACCAGCTGCACCACGACGTCGCGCATGGCGACCTCGTCCTGCGTCCACACCGTCGGCAGCCCCTCGGCCGTGACCGGGTCGCCGATGACGACGCACGGCAGGCCCAGCCGCTTGACCAGCGCCACCCGCTCGTCGCCGGGCAGCAGGTCGATCAGGATGACCCCCTGCACCTGGCCGAACTGCGCCCAGGCCCGCATCCGCTCGACCGCCTGCGGCACCGTGGCCACCACCTGGAGCAGCACCGGCACCCCCAGCGGGACGAGGACGCGTTCGATGCCCGCGATGAACTCGTGGAAGAACGGCTCGGCGCCCAGAACCTCCGCGTCGCGCACCAGGGCCAGCCCGACCGGCGTGCCCTTCGACACCGAGGCGGTGGGTACCGCGGCCATGAGCGCCTCCTCGTGGATTAACCTTCGTCCCCGTAACGTAGTCGTGCGACAGCGTACGGCGAGACGAGAGGCGGTTGAGCGTGGCGCGACGGGAGTCCGCGGCCGCAGGACCCGGTAGCCGTGCGCTCATCGTGGACCTCATCCGGTCCTCCGGACCGATCAGCCGGGTCGAGCTGGTCAAGGCGACGGGCCTCACCCAGCCGACGATCTCCAACATCGTGCGCCGCCTCATCGACGACGGTGTGGTGCGCGAGACCGGCGACCTGGTCGCGACCCGCGGCAAGCCCCGCTCCATGCTGGTCATCAACTCCCGCGCGGCCTACGGCGTCGGGATCCACGTGGCCGCGGACGCGCTGACCTGCGTGGTCACCGACACCCGCGGCGGCACCGTCGGCCGGCAGCTCGTCGCCGCCCCCTCGGGCGGCAGCCCCGCCGAGAGCCTGGTGGCCCGGCTCGCCGACCTGTACCACGAGGTCACGCAGGGCCTGGGCCTGCCACCGCAGAGCGTGGCCGGCATGGCCGTCGTCGGGCCCGGACCGGTCGACGTGACGCGCGGCCGGTTCCTCTCGCTGCCCGGCCCGCAACGACCGGCCGGGCTCGACCTGGCCCACGCCCTGACCGGCCGGCTCGGCGTGCCGGTGCTCGTTGACAGCGACGCCGCGGCCGCGACCGTCGGGGAGTTCTGGGGGCGGCAGGTGTCGCGGGATCGCACCTTCGGCTGCCTGTACATGAACTCGGGCATCGGCTCCGGTGTCGTGCTCGACGGCGCCCTGCACCGCGGCGCGAGCTCCAACGCGGGCAAGCTCGGCCACCTGGCGGTCGTCCGCGACGGGGAGCGGTGCCACTGCGGCAACCGCGGCTGCCTGGAGCAGTACGCCGCGCCCCGCGTCCTCGTCGCCCGGGCCCGGTCGATGCCCGGCCTGGCCGCCCGCCTGCGGATCCGGGACGAGGACCCCGACGCGCGGGCCTTCGACGTGCTGGCCCGGGCCGCGATCTACGGCGACGAGCAGGCGTCCGCGCTGATCGACGAGTCCGCGGAGCTGCTCGCCGAGGGCGCGGTGCTGCTGGCCAATCTCTGGGACATCGACACGCTGGTGCTCGCGGGTCCCGGTTTCGCGGTCGCGGGATCGATCTACGTCACCGAGATCCGGCGCCGGCTGGCGGAGGGCGCGTTCGCGCGGGAGGTGCACGACGTGCAGGTCGACCTGTCGAGCAACCCGCGGGACTCGGCGGCGATCGGCGGGGCGGCACTGGTGCTGCAGGGCTCCGTGGCCCCCGGCCACGGCCCACTGGTCCCCATGATCCGGTAGACCTTGTACACCCCTGGGTGCACAGGCTCTACCGGATCATGGGTAATTGCGTTTCGTCGATCGCGTCGGTACGGGCAGGATCGACGTATGACGAGACTCGGCTGGATCGGTGTGCTGGTGCTGGCCGGTCTGACGGCGTGCGGGGCGGCACCGAAGGCCGAGCAGCCCGCGCAGGTCGGGCCCGGTGCGACGGTGACCGTGCCGTTGGGCGGGCGGCCGTTCACGGTGCGGCTGCCCACCTCGTCCACCACCGGCACGGCGATGCCGCTGGTGGTGCTGCTGCACGGGTTCGGGTCCGACGCACGCGAGGCCGGAGACTACTTCGGGCTGGCCGCCGAGGCCGACCGCCGTGGGTTCCTCGTCGCGGCGCCCGACGGCACGAGGAACACCCGCAACGAGCGGTTCTGGAACGCGACCGACGCGTGCTGCGACTTCGACCGCAGCGGCGTCGACGACTCGACGTATCTCCAGCAGCTGATCGACGCGGTGAAGGCCGCGTATGCCGTCGACGCGGGCCGGGTGTACCTCATCGGGCATTCGAACGGCGGGTTCATGGCATACCGGATGGCGTGCGAGCACGCGGACACCGTGACGGCGATCGTCTCGCTCGCCGGTGCCGTGGCGGACGACGCCACCGGCTGCGCACCGTCGCGGCCGGTCGGCGTGCTGCAGATCCACGGCACCGCCGACGACACCATCCGCTTCGACGGCGGCCGGAACGGCGGCCGGCCCTACCCCTCCGCCGCGACCGGCGTCGAGCGGTGGCGGCGGCTCAACGGCTGTTCGGACCAGACCACGCCCGTCGCCAAGCTGGACCTCGAGGCCGTCCTGCCCGGCGCGGAGACCACCGTGACCAGCTACCGATCCGGCTGCCGCGACGGCGGCCAGGTGGTGCTGTGGACCATCAAGGACGGCGGGCACGTGCCACAGCTGTCCGCCGCCTTCACCCCGGCGGTCATCGACCACCTCCTCAGTCAGCACCGCTGATGGGCAAGGCCCGACCCGGCCGCGCGGACCGGCGGCTGAGCCGCCCCGCGTGGTGGTTCGTCGGCGGCTACGGGCTGTCGGCCGTCGGCACCGGGCTCTGCTACCCGTTCCTGGCGATCTACCTGCACCAGTTCCAGGGGCTGCCGGCCGGCGAGACGGCGGTGCTGCTGCTCGTGCTCGCCGGCGCCGCGGTGCCGATGTCGGTGTACGGCGGTGCGCTCGTCGACCGGCGCTCGCCCAGAGCGGTCGCGGTCGGTGCGTTGCTGGTGCAGACGGCGGGGTGGCTGCTGCTGGCGGCCGGGCGCGGTGACGCGGCCCAGCCGGTGGCGCTGCTCGTCATCGGCGTCGGCACCGGGCTGTTCCTGCCGGCCGTGATCCCGATCATCGCCAGGCTCAGCGGCAGCGAGGAGGCCAAGGTCCGCGCGATGTCGATGCGGTACCTGCTGCTCAACGTCGGCCTGGGCGTCGGCGGCGGGCTCGGCGGCCTGCTGCTGGGTGCCGCGACCGACGCCACCTACCGGTGGCTGTTCGCCGCCGACGGCGTCAGCTGCGCGCTGTACGCCGTGGTGATCGCGGTCTTCGTCCCCCTGCCGCGGGACGCCGACGCGGTCGGGTCCCAGCGCAAGACCCTGGCGCGGTTCCGGCCCGGGCGCGGCTACGTGCTGCTGCTGGTCGCGCAGCTGCTGCTGGTGACGTTCGGGATGGCGCAGCTGGAGAGCGGCGTGCCGCTCGCCGTGCGCACCGACCTGGGCGGCTCCACGACGCTGGTCGGCGCCCTGTACGCCGTCGGCACGTTCGTCGTGCTGGCCGGGCAGCTGCCGGTGTCCCGCTGGGTGGAGCGGGTGCACAAGACGCGTGCGCTGATCGCGATGAGCCTCGTGTGGGCCGGTGCGTGGCTGGTCGGCTACGCCGCGGGCGCCGTGAGCGGCGGGGCCAGGGTCGCGCTGCTCGTCGTCATGATGGTCACGTTCGCGCTCGGCGAGTGCGCCTACAGCCCGGCGTTCTACACCCTCGTGGAGCGGCTGGCCCCGCCCGGCACCCTGGGCCGGGCCACCGGCGCCGCGTGGGCGACGTTCCAGGTCGGCAACACGGTCGGGCCGCCGGTCGCGGTGTACCTGATCAGCACGCCCGTCCCGCTCTGGCTGGTGCTCGCGGCCGCGGCGATCTCCGCCGCGGCGCTGGTGTTCGCCGTGGACCGGCTGATGCACGCGCCGGCGGAGCCGGACCGGTCCTTGACCACCGTCGCCGCGTGACGCGCACTAGCGCGAACGGGCCGATCCCGGGTACGGTCCGCGGATCAGCTGATCCGCCCGGTTGACGTTCCCCTACGACGAGCTTAGATTAATAATCTAACTTTGTGACCCGAGGTCATCGGCGGCCTCGAGGACACCCACGGTCCGACCGTACCGCCACGGTCGGCCCACCTTCGGCACACCCGCCAACCGCCTGAGTCCTCGCCAGGCGGCGATGCCCCCTGCCACCGTCGCTGTCCACCGGTGACCGGCGATCACCGTGGAATCCGTCCCCCGCAAAGGACCCCACATGAAACACCGCAGAACCCGCCCGGCGACACGAATCGCGGGCGGGATCACGGCGCTCTGCGCCGCCGCCGCTGTCGTGATCACCGTGGTGACCGCAGGACCGGCAGACGCCGCGGCGCCGCGGGTCATCCACGTGGCCAAGAACGGCAACGACGCCAACGCCGGCACCCAGGCCGCGCCGTACCTGACCATCAACCGCGCCGCGCAGGAGGCGCAGCCGGGCGACACGGTGCTCGTACACGCCGGGCTCTACCGCGAAACGGTCAAGCCCGCGCGGGGTGGCACCGGCGAGACGGCCCGGATCACCTACACCAGGGCCGGCGACGGCGACGTCGTGGTCAAGGGCTCGGAGGAGGTCAACAGCTGGGTGCGCGGCACCGGCAACGTCTGGAGCGTCACGCTGCCCAACACCTACTTCGGCGGCTACAACCCCTACGCGACCGGCCACCCGCAGGGCGGCGGGGGAGCGACCTTCCCCGGCTACAACGCCGGCGACGTCTACCTCGACGAGCAGGCGTACAGCGAGAAGCCCGCGCTCAGCGACGTGCAGGCCGCACCGAACACCTGGTTCTCGCAGGTGTCCGGCAGCAACACGACGATCTCGGCGAACTTCAACGGCGCCGACCCGAACGCCAAACTGGCCGAGATCAACGTGCGGCGGCAGATCTTCGCCCCGGACGCGTGGGGGCTGGGGTACATCACGGTCGACGGGCTCATCGTGAAGCACGCGGCCAACACCTACTCGGACTTTCCCGACAGCCCGACACGGCGGCAGGCCGGTGCGATCAGCGTCAACGGCGGGCTGCGCTGGATCATCCAGAACAACGTCGTCGTCAACGCCCGCACGATCGGCATCGACATCGGCCTCGGCAACGACGAGTGGGCCGGCAACCGGCCCGGCACCACCCGGACGAACTTCCGCGAGACCAGCAAGTACGGCTCGCACATCGTGCGCAACAACTACATCGGCAGGTCCGGGCAGTCCGGCATCGCCGGTGTCTTCTCGTGGAACTCCGACATCCTCTACAACATGATCGAGGACACCAACTACCGCAACGAGTTCAGCGGCGCGGAGACGGCCCCGATCAAGGTGCACTACATGAACGAGGGCCTCATCAAGGGCAACTACATCAAGAACTCCCGCGGCGGCAACTCCGCCGGCATCTGGACCGACTGGGGCAACCAGAACGTCCGGGTCACCGGCAACATCGTCATGAACGCCCCGTGGGGGTACTACGCCGAGGCCGTCCACGGCCCGATCCTGGTGGACAACAACGTCTTCATCGGCAACAGCGACATCCGCACGCTGGACGCCACCGGCATCGTCTTCGCCAACAACCTGTTCATCGACAACGGCCGGTTCGCCATCGACGGGGGCGGGCGGGACGCGTACTACTTCCAGCCGGGCACGATGAACGAGTCGACGGCGCTGACCTCGCCGCAGAAGGACTTCTGGTACAACAACCTGGTCCAGGGCTCGACGCTGCCGGACAACGCGACCGGCAAGACGCACGTGAAGGAAGGCAACTTCACCGGCGTCGTGTCAGGCGTGCAGTACACCGCCACGAACACGGCCATGCAGCTCAGCTTCAACCTCAACGCCACCGGCATCAGCGGACTGACCCCGGCGACCAGGGCCCGGGTCGGCACGATCCCGCGGGCCAACGAGAGCATCGCCGCCGACGTGACCACCGACTTCTTCGGCGGCGCGATCAACACGGGCAACGTCATGGCCGGGCCGTTCGCCGGTGCGAAGAACGGGGCCAACACGTTCACGCTGTGGCCGCCGGCCGGCCAGACCGTGCCGAAGCCGCCCGCGCCGCCGGTCGGCGGGCCGGTGAACCTGTCCCGCAACGCCGCCGCCCGGGCCACCGCGTCCTATCAGGACGGTGCGCTCGTCGCCGCGAACGCCATCGACGGCAACACCGCGTCGCGCTGGTCCAGCGACCACAGCAACGACAACAACGCCTGGATCACCGTCGACCTCGGCGCCGCCTACCAGGTGTCCACCGCGGTCCTGTCATGGGAAGCCGCCTACGCTCGCGGGTACAAGGTCCAGGTGTCCGACAACGGGACACAGTGGACGGACGTGTACTCGACGACCACCGGCGACGGCGGCAGCGACACGGTGAACATCAACCGGACCACCCGCTACGTCCGGATGCAGGGGGTCACCCCGAACACCCAGTGGGGCTACTCGCTGTGGGAGTTCGAGGTGTACGGCAGCGCCACCGGCCCGACGTTCTATGCGGCGGCCGACTACGCCGGCACCGGGGTGTCCCTGGGCGTCGGCAGCTACGACCTGCCGCAGCTGCAGGCGGCGGGCATCGCCAACGACACCGTCTCCTCGATCCGGGTGCCGGCCGGCTACTCGGTCACCGCGTACGCCGACGCCGGCTTCGCGGGCACCGCCTGGACGTTCACGGCCGACGCCGCGAACCTCGTCCCGACGGGCAACAACGACGCCATCTCCTCGCTGCGCATCGCCACCCGGTGAAGGACGGACACACCATGAGACGCAACGCAAAGCGACGACTGCTCGGCATCGCCCTGGCCGTGCTGGTCCTCGGCACGGCCGCGGTGCGGCTGCCGGCCGCCCTCGCCGACACCGTCAACCTCGCCCGCAACTCCGCCGCCCGGGCCACCGCCTCCTACCAGGACGGCACGCTCGTGGCCGGCAACGCCATCGACGGCAACGGCAGCACCCGGTGGTCCAGCGACCACAGCAACGACAACAACGCCTGGATCACCGTCGACCTCGGCGCCGCCTACCCGGTGACCACTGCGGTGCTGTCGTGGGAAGCCGCCTACGCTCGCGGGTACAAGGTCCAGGTGTCCGACAACGGGACACAGTGGACGGACGTGTTCACCACCACCACCGGCGACGGTGGTTCGGACACGGTCAACGTCAACCGGACCACCCGCTACGTCCGGATGCAGGGGGTCACCCCGAACACGCAGTGGGGCTATTCACTGTGGGAGTTCGAGGTGTACGGCGAAGGCCCGCCGCCGACCGGTGGCGGCGGTGGCTCGGCGACGGTCGCGCCCTCCACGACGTATCCGCAGACCTACGGCGACTGGGCCAACGGGCTCCTCGCCGGCAACGGCAAGCAGGGCATTATCGTCTTCGGCAACCCGCGCAACGAGACCGTGGTCTTCAACGACAAGCGGTTCTTCATGGCGCGGTCGGAGGCCCGCCCGCACCGGACCTTCAACACCGTCAGCGCGGACAACATCAACCGGATCCGCGACCAGCTGATCGCCGGGCAGTACCAGTCGGCGAACCAGCTCGCGGCCGACGTCCAGGGATACGGCGGCGGCGGCGAGGGCAGCAAGCACCCGGGCTTCAAGATGACCATGCAGATGCCCGACGCCGGCACGGTCCGCAACTACGTGCGCTCCACCGACTACGCCAACGGCGTGGTGTCGGTGAAATGGACCGACGACAAGGGCAACTGGCAGCGCGACTCGTTCGTGTCGCGGACCGACGGCATCACCGTGCAGAACCTGCCGGCGCCGAGCGGGCAGCGGCTGAACGTGACGCTCGGCCTGTCCGTCGACGCGGGCATGAACCTGACCAACAAGGGCGTCACGTTCACCAACACCTCCAACGTGAACTTCCTCAACCTCCGGGCGAAGTACCCCAACGGCAGCTACAACGCCGGATACGAGGGCGTCACCCGGATCCTGACCGACGGCACGAAGACGATGTCCGGCACCAACGTGGTCGTCGCCAACGCCACCTACGTGACGCTGCTGTCGCTCACCCAGCGCTACAACGGCACCTACAACGGCGGCGTCACCGCCGAGACCGAATGGAACCGGCAGCTGCTGCAGTCGAGGCTGTCCGGGATCACCGACTCCTACCAGGCGCTGCTGAACCGGCACACCGGCAACCACCGCGAGATCTTCAACCGGGTGTCCTACGACCTCGGCGCCAGCGCGTCGGACCGGGCCAAGTCCACCGAACAGCTGCTCGCCGAGCAGAAGGCGTCGGGGAACCCGATCCCGGCACTGTACGAGCGGATGTTCTCCGCCGGCCGCTACCACCTGCTCGCCTCCAGCAACGACACCGCGGCACCGGACCTGCTCGGCAACTGGACCGGCGACAGCAACGTCGGCTGGGACGGCTACTACCACCTGGACGCGAACCTCAACCTGCAGATCTCCGGCGGCAACGTCGGCAACATGCCCGAAGCCATGGCCGGGTACTTCTACCTCAACCAGCAGTGGCAGGCCGACTTCCGCACCAACGCCCGCAAGCTGCTCGGCACCCGGGGCATGCTGACCGGCGGCAACACCCCGAACGAGGAAGGGCTCATCTCCAACATCAACTTCGACTACCCGTACCAGTACGTCACCGGCGGCGAGTCGTGGCTGCTGCAACCGTTCTGGGAGTACTACCAGGTCAGCGGCGACACGACGTTCCTGGCCAACAAGTACTACCCGCTGATCCGGGACATGGGCGACTTCTACGAGGACTTCCTGGTCAAGAAGGACGCCAACGGCAAGTACATCCTCACCGGATCGATCTCGCCGGAGAACCGCCCGGCGGGCGGGGTGCCCCTGGCGAACAACTCGGTGTATGACATCGCCGGCGCCCGGTTCGCCCTGTCAACGCTGATCAAAACGAGTCAGACGCTCGGCCGGGACGCCGACAAGATCCCGGTCTGGCAGGAGAAGCTCAACAACCTGCCGCCGTACATCATCAACAACGACGGCGCCCTCGCCGAGTGGGCCTGGCCCGGCCTGGCCAACCAGAACCAGTACCAGCACCGGCACTCCAGCGGCCTGATGCCCGTCTGGCCGTACCGCGAGCTCACCCCGGAGACGAACCCGGCGCAGTTCAACGCGGCCAAGGTGTTCCTGCAGAAGAAGGACGCCGGCAACTACGAGAACGCCGGCCACGGCCTGCTGCACGGCGCGCTGATCGCCGCCGACCTCAACAACGCCGCCTCGGTCAACGCGAAGCTGCTGCGGTTCGCCAAGGACGACTACTACTACAGCAGCATGGCCACCTCCCACTACAACAACCACAGCGTGTTCGCCACCGACGTGGTCAACTCCGTGCCCACGATCATGATGGAGATGGCGGCCGCCACCCAGCCCGGCACGATCGACCTGCTGCCGGCGATGCCCGCCGGCCTGTCGAAGGGCTCCGTCAACGGCATGCTGGGCAAGGGCCAGTTCACCATCAACAACCTGACCTGGGACAACAACGCCCACACGGTCAAGGTGACGCTGACGTCGAAGATCAACCAGAACCTGACGGTGATCCAGCGCAACGGCATCGCCTCGATCACCACCGACGGCAGCCCGGTGCAGAGCTCCCCGCTCGGCACCATCGCCCGCGTCGTGCCGTTGCAGGCCGGCCGGGCGACGACCCTGAACATCACCACCACCGCGGGCCGGACCAACCTGGCCCTGGGCAAGCCCGCCTCGGCGTCGTCGGATTCGGGCAGCACGCAGACCGCCGCGAAGGCGTTCGACGGCGACCAGTCGTCCCGCTGGGCCGCCAACCAGAACGTGAACAACTGGGTCCAGGTGGACCTCGGCGGCACGGTCAACGTGAGCGAGGTCGACCTGGTCTGGGAGGCGTCGTACGCGAAGGCGTACAAGCTGCAGGCATCGACGGACGGCTCGACCTGGCGGGACATGTACACCCAGACGAACTCGTCCGGCGGCACCGAACGGATCCCCGTCAGCGGCCAGGCCAGATACGTCCGCATGCAAGGCACTCAACTGTCCGGGCAATGGGGCTATTCGCTGTACGAAATGGAGGTGTACGGCTGAGCCAAGCGCGCGGGAGGGGTGTCGGCGCCCCTCCCGCGTCTGCTTGCCCACCAACGCCCCGGACTCGATCCGATCGAAACGTGTGGTCCTACCTGTGACGGCGACGGTCAGGCTGAAGGCGCAGCAGTGGCTTGCTTGATCGCATCCAGGTCCGACGCCGACAGCTCCAGGTTCTGCAGCGCGGCAATGTTGCTCTCGAGCTGCTCGGCGCTGCTGGCGCCGACGATGAGGCCGGTCATGCGGGGATCGCGAAGCGCCCAGGCCAATGACATCTGGGCCAATGACTGGCCCCGCCGCTTGGCGATTTCGTCGAGGGCGCCGACGCGGGCGAGCGTCGCGTCGTCCACGTCGCTGCGGGAGAGAAAGCGACTGTGCCGTGCGCGCGAATCGTCGGGGATCCCGTGCAGGTAGCGGTCAGACAGCAGACCTTGTGCCAGTGGGCTGTAGGCGATGCAGCCGGCCCCGCACGCGTCGAGCGCCTCCAGCAGCCCGTCGGGTTCGATCCAGGGATTGAAGATCGAGTATGCCACCTGGTTGATGAGCAAGGGCGTGCCGAGATCGCGCAGCATGGCGGCGGCCGCAGTGGTCTGTGCCGCGTTGTAATTGCTGATGCCGACGTACAGCGCTTTGCCCGCGCGGACCACGCTGTCGAGCGCGCTCATCGTTTCTTCCAGGGGCGTCCGCGGATCCGGGCGATGGTGGTAGAAGACGTCGACATAGTCGAGGCCCAGGCGCGTCAGGGATTGGTCAAGAGACGCCACCAGTGACTTGCGCGAGCCGAAATCACCGTACGGTCCGGGCCACATGTCGAAGCCGGCCTTCGTGGATATCAGCAATTCGTCACGGTGCGAGCGGAGATCGTTCGTGACGATGCGGCCGAAATTCGCCTCGGCGCTGCCGCCCGGGGGCCCGTAGTTATTTGCCAGGTCGAAATGGGTGATGCCCAGGTCGAAGGCGCGCCGGACCAGATCGCGCTGCCGTTCGATCGGCCGACCGTCGCCGAAGTTGTGCCAGAGCCCAAGGGAAATGGCCGGAAACTTCAAGCCGGATCGGCCGGCCCGGCGGTAGGCCATGGTGTCGTAGCGGTCGGCTGCTGGGGTGTGCGTCACGCCCTGATCTAACCGTCCGGTCCGGAGCGTAGCAATCTTCACAGTGCCGCGGAATTCTGGGGCAATTGCTGCAGCGGCTCGCGCGGCTTGCTCAATCCCGCCTCCCGCCTGCGGATTTGAGAACGATTCCCCGGCAATCGGCGTGGCGAAATCAATCTGAAGAAACTGAAGATTTCCTCGCGGGTGCCCGGCCGGCCTTTGGCCGTCCGACGGTCCTGAAAGTTCAGGCGACGAGTGGTGACGATGTGAACGGAAGGCGGTCCGGATGCCTACGCCGACGGCATGCGCGCCGCTATTGCGACAGGGCTGACCGCGCGCGGCTTCTGCGTTCGCACCCTGATCCGCATGCGTCCAGGCTGGCACGCCACCGGGCGCCGTCGATGATCGTACTGAAGTTCAGTGAAGAACGCAGCGAGCTGCCGGAGATCTCTTGTGGACGGTCGGCACCGCGATGAGACTCGGCGCCTGACCGGCCCCTCATCCCACCACGGGAGATCCCATGATTCGTACCTCTCTGACGCGGCGGGCGTTTCTGATTCGCAACGGCGCCGCGGTCGCCGCAGCCGCGCTGCTGCCGGGCGCACTCGAAGCGACGCCGGCACTGGCCGCGAACGGATCCGCCTACACCTGGAAGCCCCTCAAGATCGGTGGCGGCGGCTTCGTCACCGGCCTGGTGGCCCACCCGACCACCCCCGACCTCGTCTACGGACGCGAGGACGTCGGCGGCCTGGTCCGCTGGGACGAGATCACCCAGACCTGGACCCAACTGCTGCGCAGCGACGGCGTCCCGGCCCCGGTGCCCGGCGACTATCAGGTCGAGAGCGTCGCCGTCGCCGCCACCAACGACCACCTCGTCTTCGCCGCCGTCGGCGCGGGCACCCCCGAGGGACGCGTCCTGCGCAGCGCAGACCGCGGCAAGACCTGGACCGACAACGGGCAGCGCTGGTTCATCGAGGGCAACAATGACTACCGCACCGGACCGGAACGGCTCGCCGTCGACCCCGGCAACGCGAAGGTGGTCTACTTCGGCACCCGCACCCAGGGTCTGTGGCGCACCCTCGACGGGGGCACCACCTGGGCGCAGGTTCCGCTCTCGCAGCTGCCGGGCGGCAACACCGACGGAAAGATCGGCGTCGTTTCCGTGCTGTTCGACCCGAGCGGAGGCTGCCGGCAGCACCGGACCCTACGCATCTGGGTCATCGTCGCCGGCGCCGGGATCTACCGATCGGACAACGCCGGCCAGAGCTGGACCCGTGTGCACGCCGAGACCGGCCGCACACCGAGCGACGCGAAGATCTCCGGCGACGGCGTCCTCTACGTCGGGTACTCGGCGGCCGGGAACCTGCCGTCGGTCCTGCGCCGCTTCACCGCCTCCGACACCGCGGGCATCGACGTGAGCCCGGTGCCGCAGGGCGGTGCCTACCTGTTCGGCGTCGACCCGCACGACTCCGACCGGCTGCTCGTCACCGACGACGCGGTCCGCGACGGCCACCTGTACCGCTCGATCGACGGCGGCACCACCTGGCAGTCGATGACCTTCGACCTCGCCTACCCGGACGTCACCTGGCCGTCCGGCACCAGCGAACGCGGCTGGCTCTCCACCGGGACGCTGGTGTTCGACCCTACCCACCGCGGTCGGGTCTGGTTCCCGCAGGGCGTCGGCGTGTGGCGCAGCGACGACGCGTTCGGCTCGACCACCGCGATGACGTGGAACTTCGTCAGCAAGGGCATCGAGGAGATGGTCACCTACGACCTGATCGCGCCGCCCGGAGGCAAACCGGTCAGCGCGGTCGCCGACCGCAACGGCTTCCGCCACGACAACGTGAACGCGTACCCGGACAAGCCCATCATCGGCACCGCGTTCTCTGCGGGAACGAGCCTCGCGTACGCCGGCGGCGTCCCCTCGTACGTCGTCGCCGTGTCCAGCGACACCCGGGCCCAGTACGCGCCGCTCGACGCCACCTGGACCAGTGACCCGCAGTCGGCGTACTCCATCGATGGTGGCCGTACCTGGAAACTGTTCAGCGGTACCAAGGCCGACATCACGCAGCGCTACGGCGGCAACATCGCTGTGTCGGCCGACGCCTCGTCGATCGTGTGGATGCCGACGATCCCCGCGAACGCGCAGCAGAACCCCGCGAACGTGCCCTACGTGAGCCGCGACAACGGTCAGAGCTGGACCGCCGCGACCGGTATCACCCCGGGTCTCGGCGTCCACAACCTCATCTGGTGGGGCAGCAAGCGGGCTCTCGCCGCCGACCTGGTCACCCCCGGGCTGTTCTACCTCTACACCACCCGCGACGGCGGCGAGTTCTTCCGGTCCGCCGACGGTGGCGCCACCTGGACGCGGGCGGCCGGGACCGCACCGGGCAGCGACGGCAACGATGCGCACGTCTTCGGTCAGGTCCACGCCGTGCCCGGTAAGGCGGGACACGTCTGGGCCAGCACCGCGCAGGGCGGCCTCTGGTCCTCGGCCGACGGCGGCGACACGTGGGTGCGGGCGCAGGGAGTCCAGCAGGCGACGTCGTTCGGTTTCGGCAAGGCTGTCTCGGGTGACCACCCTGCGGTCTACGCCTGGGCACGGATTGGCGGCACGTGGGGCGTCTGGCGCTCGGCCGACCAGGCTCAGACCTGGACGCTGCTGGCGCAGTACCCCGGCGGCTACTACACCGGAGTCAACGTGGTGACCGGGGACATGAACGTCGCCGGGCGCGTCTACGTCGGCTTCACCGGCAACGGCTTCCTGTACGGACAGCCCGCGGCATGACGTTCTTCGACCGCGTCCGCCCGTCCGGCGCACCCCCGGGCGGGCCCGGACGCGGTCGTGCACGTCGGCCTCGGCCACCTCGGCCTGGTCGAGCGGAGCTGTACGCCCGGCGGTTGCAGCACTGAACGCTGCCGATTGACGTTCAATATTGTTCAGAATATATTGGTGAAACAGTATTGAAACGTTCATCGCCCTCGCGGAGTGACCATGGCGCGTACCGGTCGGCCGACCCTGCAGGACGTGGCGAGCCGGGCCGGGGTGTCGATAGGCACGGCTTCGAGCGTCTTCTCACGCCACCAGCCGGTCGCCCCGCGCACCCGTGAAGCCGTGCTGTGCGCCGCCGCCCAGCTGAATTACCAGCCGCGCAGCCGGCCGGCCGGCTCATCGGTCCCCGGCCTGACCTCGGTGGCGGTCCTCGCTCGGCCGGTGCACTTCCCGGCCGAGGCCAACCCGTTCTATTCGCAGGTGCTGCTCGGGGTGCGGCGCGCGGCGGCGGAGCTCGGCATCACCGTCGAGCTCGAGGCGCTCAACAGCGCGGGCACGTCGGCGATGAACGGGACCGACAAGCTCCCGCTGCTGCTGCTGCGGCGCGAGGCAGTCGAGGGCGTCCTGGTCTTCGGCCGGATCAGTCCGCGCCTGATGGAGCGGATCCTGGCGACCGGCGTCGCCTGCGTGCTGGTCGACCACACGATCCGCGAGCTGCCGGTCGACAGCATCCGCGCCGACGACCGCCTCGGTGCCATGCTCGCCACCGAACACCTGATCAAGCTCGGCCACCGCGAACCCGTGCCGGCGCTGATCACCGGCCCGCACGATCTGGCGCCGGCCGCCGACCGGAACGCCGGCTACCGCGCGGCCCTGGCCGCGCACGGGCTGCAGCCCGACCCGCAGTACATCCGTCAGGTGCCGGGCGCCGACGTCTTCGGCGCCCGGCAGGCCATGCGGCAACTGCTCGACCTGCCCAAACCACCCACGGCGGTCTACTGCTGGAGCGACACCGCCGCTCTCGGCGCGCTGCAGTCGCTGCGCGAGCGCCGGGTCGCGGTGCCGCGGCAGTGCTCAGTAATCGGTTACGACGATATCGACATGGCGGCCGTGTCCACGCCGGCCCTGAGCACTGTGCACGTCAACCGCCCGCTGCTCGGCGCGCAGGGCCTCTGGCATCTGGTTCAGCGCATCCGGCAACCGGACCTGCCCCGCCGCATCACCCATGTCGACGTCCAGCTCACCGTCCGCGCCACCACGGCACCACCCCTGCGCTCCGCGCTCGCCACCCGCTGACCGCTGATGCGGGTGGGCGGCTGTTTTCATGCCGCTGCGTGTCGTCCGTGGCATCCCCGATCCGCCGACATCCACGCCCCGCGTGCCCGGCGTCGACGCGCCAATATCGCCGCCCACCCCTGACCGCCCCTCCACCTCAGGTTCAACGGTAGGGATGCCGCCATCGGCATCCCTACCGCGTCGTCATGAGGGCATCGATGAACGCCCGCGAGGATCAGGTGCGCAGCGTCCGGTCCAGGCGGCGCACGGCGACGAGCAGGGCGGCGAGGCCCAGCACCACCAGGTAGGCGATCGCGATCAGCGCGTGCCGCCAACCGGTGCCGAGGAAGCAGGCGCGGACCAGCTCGATGCTGTGATAGAGCGGCAGTGCCTCCACCAGCCACTGCACCGGCTTCGGGTACACCGACAGCGGGAAGAACGTCGTGGAGAACAGGAACATCGGCAGCATCACCAGCTGGATCAGTTGCGTGTCCTGCCAGCTGCGCAGCAGGGTCACCACGACCAGCCCGAGCGAGGCGAAGGTCGCGCCGATGAGCAGGGCGGCCGGGACGACCAGCAGCGCGGTCCACGTGCCGGTGAGGCCGATGAGGCTCACCGCCACCAGGAACGTGGTGGACACGATGGTGCCGCGCAGCAGCGCCCAGGTGACCTCGCCCAGCGCCACCGCGCGGCTGGACATCGGGGTGGTGAGGATCGCCTGGTAGGTCTTCTCGGTGGCGAGCTTGGCGTACATGTTGAACGTCGTCTCGTTCATGGCGCCGTTCATCGCCGCGGTGGCCAGCAGCGCGGGCGCCACGAAGCGGGGGAAGCTGACGGTGGTGTCGGCGAGGCCGGGCACG
This sequence comes from Dactylosporangium siamense, assembly GCF_016862795.1. Taxonomy (GTDB): domain Bacteria; phylum Actinomycetota; class Actinomycetes; order Mycobacteriales; family Micromonosporaceae; genus Dactylosporangium; species Dactylosporangium siamense. Next base: position 59,034 of record NZ_BONQ01000106.1, read on the forward strand.
TTGCCGACGAGGACGCCGATGCCGACCCCGAACGCCAGCAGGTACATCATCGGCTCGAAGATCTCGGCCAGCAGGACCGGCCAGGTGTGCCGGTAGATGAGCAGGTTGCGCTCGACCATCGAGAACGCCCGGCCGGGGCGCAGTGTCAGCTCAGACATACAGCTGCCTCCGGTAGTTGCGCCGGGCGAAGGCGATGCCGGCGGCGGTGAACGCGGCGAGATACGCCACGTGGATGAGCGTCAGGGGCAGCGTCGCGGTGTCGAGCGCGACGCCGCGGGCCAGGTCGATGCCGTGCCACAGCGGGGTCGCCCAGGCGACCGGCTGCAGCCACGACGGCAGCTGCTCGATGGGGAAGAACGTGCCGGAGAACATGTACAGCGGCAGGATCACGAAGCGGAACATCATGTTCAGCTTCGCCGGGCGGTCGACGGTCACCGCCCAGGCCGACGCGGGAGCGCAGAACGCCACCGCGACGAGGACCGCGATCGGGACCAGCAGCGTGGCATGGACGAGGTCGACGGCGCCGAAGCACGCGCAGACGGCGATGAACAGGATCGCGTTCTGTGCCGCGCGCAGCAGCCAGAACAGCAGGTGCCCGTGGAAGATGTCGGCGGGCCGCAGCGGGGTGGCCGAGGCCGAGCGGTAGTTGCCGGTCGGGCGGGTGCTCTGGAACACCGGGCCGGCCGCCTCGAGGAACGCCGTCTGCATGACGGCGGCGACGAGCAGCCCGGGCACGATGAACTCGGCGTAGGTGTGCCCGTGCAGCTGCGGGTTGGGGCGGTCGTCGATGAGCTTGCCGAGGCCCAGCCCGAGGGCGATCATGAAGAACAGTGGGTTGACGACGCTGATCACGATGCTGCCGCGCCAGGTGCGGCGGTAGCGGAACAGCCAGTAGGTGAGCCCGCGCACGGCGGCGGTGGTGGTCATCGGTGGTGCCCCCGTTATTCGACGAGCGAGCGGCCGGTGAGGGTGAGGAAGACGTCCTCGAGCGTCGAGCGCCGCACGAAGGCGCCGGCCGGGCGCACGCCGAGCGCGTGGACCGCGGCCAGGGTCGACTCGCCGTCGCCGGTGTAGAGCACCAGCCGGTCCGGCAGCACCTCCACCCGCTCGGTCACCCCGGCGCACTTGTCGATCATCAGCTGCCGCTCGTGGGCGGCGAAGCGCAGCTCGAGCACCTCGCGGGTGCTGTGCCGCTCGATGAGGTCGGCGGGTGAGCCCTCGGCGACGATCTTCCCGGCGTCCATCACCACCAGGCGGTCGCACAGCTGCTCGGCCTCGTCCATGTAGTGCGTGGTGAGCAGCAGCGTGACGCCGTCCTCCTTGAGCTGGAACAGCCGCTCCCACAGCAGGTGGCGCGCCTGCGGGTCCAGACCCGTGGTCGGCTCGTCGAGCAGCAGGATCTCCGGCTGGTTGATGAGCGCCCGGGCGATGGTGAGCCGCCGCCGCATGCCGCCGGACAGGGTGGAGACGGCCTGGCTGCCCTTGTCCTCGAGGCGGCTGAAGGCCAGCAACTGGTCGCAGCGTTCCCGCAGGGCCTTCCACGGGATGCCGAAGTAGCGGCCGTAGATGAGCAGGTTCTCCCGGACGGTGAGCTCCGTGTCGAGGGTGTCGTCCTGCGGCACGACGCCGAGACGGGCGCGGATCCGTTCGCCGTCGCGGGCCGCGTCCATGCCGAGGATGCGCAGCGTGCCGCTGGTGACCGGGGAGACGCAGGCGATCATCCGCATGGTCGAGGACTTGCCCGCGCCGTTGGCGCCCAGCACGCCGAAGGCCTCTCCCGGGCGCACCTCGAAGTCGATGCCCTTGACCGCGGTGTACGGCTCCGAGGTCACGTAGGTCTTCGTCAGGTCGCGGGCCTCGATGAGTGGCGCAGTGGTCATGAGTCGTGAAGCTAATAGAGATCGTTTGGAATTTGCAACGCATTACCAAGTTTTGTGCACATGATCGTCGAGAATGGCGCGGGAGGGAGTGCCGGCACCCCCTCCCGCGCCTTCGGTCTACGCCTGGACCTGGTCGAACTGCTCCCAGCCGCCGATCGCCGCGCGGTTGGCGATCAGCGCCGCGGCGCCGGCGTTCTCCGCGCACACGTACTGGTTGTTGACCGTGGCGAGCAGGCTGACCGTGCCGTTGCTGTTGCGGATCAGCTTGAACGTCTCCCACGGTCCGGCGGCGGTACGGTTGGCGATCAGCGCCGCGGCGCCCGCGTTCTCCGCACACACCAGCCGGCTGTTGACCCTGGCGCGCAGCGCGACGTTGCCGCCGCCGAGGTCGACCACCTCGAACCGCTCCGCGGTGCCGACCGCGGTGGCGGAGGCTATCAGCGGCGAGTTGCCGCTGTTGGGCGCCGAGACGTAGCGGTTGTTGGCCCGGGACCGGAACGCGAACGAGGTGCCGGTCGGTGGGGTGCTCGGCGGGTTGGTCGGGCCGCCGGCGATCGGCTGGGTCGGCCGGGTCGCGGTCAGCGGCGTCTCCCGCTTGAACATCCGGCCGCCGTCGGCGGTGAGCCGCAGGTAGTAGTCCGAGGAGCAGGCGACCCCGTCGGCGTCGAGCGCGGGATGGCCGAAGTTCGTCGGCTGCATCGACGCGTTCTCGGCCGTCTTCGCGATCTGGTTGCCCTCGTTGAACTCGTCGAACATGGACACGTACAGGCCCTGCGCGCCGAGCCGGGTCATGTTGTAGATGTGCCGCCAGTAGAAGTCGCCGTGGGCGCGGGCACCGTTGGACAGGTCACCGGGCATGACGCACGGCTGGTAGTCGATCCCCCTGGCGTTGCAGTCGGCCTGGTCGCCGACGTTGACGTTGTTGTAGTACGAGTCGAGCCCGGCCACGTCGCCGGTCCGCCCGACCATCCACGGCGAGATCATGTTGAACGCGTGGTACACGTCCAGGAACCCGGGCCGCGAGTCGTTGATGCCGGTGCGCCACCACGTCGGCACACCGCCGATCACGTAGCAGCCCTGGGCCTTGAACCAGTTGATGACGTCCAGGCACGGCCCGGGCGTGAACGGGCGCCCGGCGTCGTTGAACCCGAAGCCCCAGATGCACACGACCGGCTTGCCGTTCTGCCGCGCGTACGCCGGCGACGCCGTGTACGCCGACATCTTCGTCGTCCAGTCGGTCTTGATCTGCGACTGCATGTTCGTCCAGCTGGTGACGTCGTACATGATGTAGAACTTGCGCCCGTACGCCTCCGCGGCCTGGCGGACCTTGACGGTCATCGCGTCGCGGATCGGCCCTTCCCCGCCGACCGGGTTGAACCGCTGCAACGCGGCCGTGTCACAGCCGTAGTCGCGCATCCACTTGAAATGCGTGTCGACGGTCTGCTGGTCGTAGGACGAGAACAGCTTGGCGGGCTGCCCGTTGCCGAGGTTGGCGTACGCGGTCGTGTAGCTCTTGGTGTATTCGCGCATGTCCGGCCACGACACCAACGTCGTGTTGCTCGGCGACGGCGGCTGACTGCCGTTGGCGCTGTAATGCCACCACTGGTTGATCGGTGACCCGTCGCCGAGGCAGGAGAACCAGCCCTGGTAACCGACGGAGATCTTCCCGACCACATCGCCAGGAGCGCTGGCGGCCTCGGCGTTACCGGCGACGTACGCGGTCGCACCGAGCCCGGCCGCGGCCACTCCGGCGGCCAGGACCTGGCGCCTTGAGAGACTCATGAGGTGTCCTTTCAGACGGGAACGCGGGTGGAATGCCACATGGCGGTGGGCGCCTGCCGCATCGCAGGCTTCCGCGTCGTGCGCGAGGACAGGGACGTGCCTGGCCCACGCGGGTGGGCAGGCGGCGGCGAGCGACAGCGGCGCGCGGACATCGGGCGGACTCCGGCACTTCACGGAGGAGCGCGCCGAGCGCACCTGGAGGAACGGCGTCCCGCGGTGAGGGTGCGCAGGAGCAGGCCGTCTTCACCTGGACCTTTGCAAGCTACGCCCCGGTTTGTCAACCTCCCGAACGAATTACGGCCCATCTATAACGGCACGTCAACGAGCCCTGACCGGCGGTGCACGCAGATCCGAACCGCAGAGACTCGGCAACGTGACCGATCGTAGGAAGAGTTCCTTTTGTCGATGTCTTTAGGCTGCGGCAATGCAGATCGCGATGAGCGACGCCGAGCCGCCCGCGCATCTGCCAGACCCTCTGAAGTCCCGCGCCGTGCTGATCGGTACCGCGTCATACGAGCACCTCGAGGACCTCCCGTCGGTTGCCAACAACCTCAGCGACATGCGAGCCGCGCTCACCGACCCTGAGCTCTGGGGATTATCGCCGGCGCACTGCCAGGTCCTTGCCGATCCGGAAGAACCGCGCCTCGTGCTGGAGGCGATCAGCGCCGCGGCGCAGGCGGCCACTGACGCGCTCGTCGTCTACTTCACCGGCCACGGCCTGCTCATGGGGTTGGAGCTGTTTCTCGGTCTGCGGCCGTCCCGCACGGGCCAGCGCCACAGCGCAGTGCCGTATGACGAGATCCGGCACGAGGTCGTCGATGCCACCTGTTACAACAAGGTGGTCATCCTCGACTGCTGCTACAGCGGCAGGGCCTTGAAGGGGCACATGACGGACGCCATCGAGCTCGGCGACCTCGCCGGCATCGACGGCACCTATCTGATGACCGCCACCACCGAGACGGCAATCGCGCTGGCACCCCCGGGGGAGCGGCACACCGCCTTTTCCGGCGCCCTTATCGACCGGCTCGTCCACGGCGTGCCGGACGGACCGGACCTGCTCGACATGCAGACGCTGTACTACAACGTCCGCAACGACCTCGTGCAGCGCGCACGCCCGAGGCCCCAGCAGCGCAACCGCAACGACGGTGCCCGCATCGCGTTGGCCCGCAACCGTGCGCGGCAACAGCACCGGACGCGGCCGGCGCACCACGCTGCGCCCCCAGCGCCCGCGCCTCCGGACTGGGTGCGGTCGCTGCTGTCCGCCGCCCCGGCCCGGATCTGTGCGCAGATCGCGGACCTGCGGCGCACGGACCGCGGCGCCGACGTGTCGGCGTTGCTGTCGGCGGTCGGTCGGCGCCGGGATCCGCAGGGCGTCGTCGCCGTTGTCGGCGAGCTGCAGGAACTCGGCGATGTCGCCTCCTGGCAGGCAGTGTTGGAAGCCGCGGCCTCCCGGTCACCGGCCGACGTGTGCAAGGTCGTGGCGACGTTTCGGGCCCTCGACCAGCCGCAGCCGGCGGACACCGTCCTTGAGCGAGCGGCCGCCGTTTCCGTCGACACCGCAGCCGGGCTGGCGCAACTGCTGACCGGTGCTGCGGCAGACCTTCGCCTCGTGCTCGACGCGGCCCTGGCGGCCGCTCAGGGCCGGGACCTGCTGCTGGACCTGGTCGGGGCGCTGTGGGCGGCCGGCCTGCGCGACGACGTCGACGGCATGCTGCAGCGGGGCACCGCCAGGATGTCGCCGGAGCAGACGCTGCAGATCGCCGACGAGCTGCGCTCCGTCGGGCAGGATCAGTCCGCGTTCGGTCTGTATCCGGCGGCGGCGGCGCTGCTGGCCGAACGGGAGGCGGACACCATTGCCCGACTCGTGGCGAGCATGGTGCAGGCCGGCAGGAGCGCGGAGGCCGAGCTGATCGTCGTCGCCGCGGTCGCCGCCCGGCGCACGGCGGTCGAACTGGCCGAGCTGGCGATGACCCTGAGCGCCGTCGGTCAGGGGCAACTCGCCGACCAGGCCCTGGCGCAGGCCGGTCGGATGGACGCCGACGACGACATTCTCGACGCTGTCGTGATGCTCGTGTCGGCCGGCCACGAGGACGCCGCCCTACGGATGAGCCATGCCGCGGCCGCGGACCGCTCCGCCGCCCGCACCGTCGCGCTCGTGCGGGCGCTCCGCGAGCGGGGACGTCCCCTGGACGCAAGAACCGTCCTGCTGCGGGTGGGCCTGGGGCTCCCCTTGCCGAAGCTCATCGTCCTCGCCGCGCTCGCTGATGAGGCGGATCGCAGGCTGCTCGTCGACCTGGTCCTCGATCGTGGCCCTGAGGCGCTGTCGGAGCTCGTGCATCACGCGATCATCAATGACGGCGCCGCGGTCCTGGATCTGCTCGCCCGCCGCCTGTCCGCCGACGGTCCGAACGGCATCTTGGCCGCTCTGGGCGGTCTGCGGTCGCGGCTGCCTCCCGGAGAAGGCGGCGCGTTGCTGGCACCGGCCGTGCGGGGACTGAGCGCCGCCGACCGCGAGGCGTTCGCCGTTGCCCTGGCAGGGCGGGACCCGCGGAGCGTTGCCTGGACGTTGTCGGGCCTTGCGGTCGACTCGTCGGACGCTTTCGCTGCCGTGTCCGACGCGGTGCTGCGTGCCCTGACGATCGACCGGCTGGTCGATCTGGCCGACGCACTGCAGGCCGACTCCGGCGTCGTGACCACACCGATCACGCACGACCTGGCCCTTGAGGTCGTCGACACGATCGCCGGCCGGCCCGCCCCGCTGTCGTCGGTCGCGCTGGTGCGGCTGATCTGGGCCGAGGACCCGGTCGCTCGGCGGGCCGCCTGGTGGATCGCGGACCGGCTGACGACGCCCGAGACCGAGGTGACGCTCGGCGGTGCCGCCGACGCGATGCCCCACGACGCGTCGAGGTCGTCGCAGTATGCATGGCTGCGCGCGCCCTTCCGGGGGTCCGCAACGCTGCGGAAGATCGTGGGCCGGGTCGGCTATCTGTTGAACACCATGGACCCGGCGGACGCCCCGGCGGCCGGCGGCGAACTGGACCCACGGATCGTGGTCGGGATCTTCGTGTACTTCGAGCAGTTCGACGGCACCGACCTGCGCGCGTCCGGCTCGCCGGTGGGACAACTGGTCCGGGGGCTGGCGAAGGCCTCTGGGCACCTCGGCACCGGCTCCGTCGCCCCGTCCACGCTCCGCAAGGCATTCGCTGTCCACGCGCAGCGCGACGAGGAGCGGGCCAGGAGCGCGGCGATCACGATCTGTGTCGCCGGTAGCCGCCGGGCCGCCCTGCCACGGCTGCTGGCGACGCTTCCGACCGCGGTGCTGACCGAGTGTGCCTGCCAGGTCTACGCCGGCCGGCTACCGGACGGCAGCGCCGCGCTCTTCTGGCGGACTGTCGCGGATCTGCCGCGGGCTTCCGACGCGCGGGTCCTCCGGAACCTTTTCGGCGTCATCGCGGGGCTGCTTGCGATCGGTCTCTTCCTGACCGGCGCGGTGTCCGTGCTCGGCAACCTGGTCGGGCACCGGGACCATACGCCGGTCTGGATGCTCATCGTCGCGACCGGGCTTCCCGTCCTCGCCGTGTCCGGCCATCTCGCCGAGCGGACCGCCAGCTGGCGCTCGAACCACACGGATATGATCCTCGGCCTCACGATCTCCACCTGGGTGATCAGCGGACTGGCCGTGCTCGTCGTTGGACTGCACGCCGCCGCGGAGTTGATCACCTGGCCCGTCCTGCTCGGCGCCGCCGGTCTGCTGGCCGCGACGATCACGACGGCGGCGATCAGTACCCGACTCCAGACCCGCGCCGCAGAGAACCCGTGCCGAACGATCCTCGAACGCGACAAACGCCTGCACCCACGGGATCTGACGCTCCGAGAAGTCACCCCCTGACCACGGCGCCGGGCGGGTGCGCATAGCGTCGCGGTGTGCAGAGAGGCTGGACGGACGGGCTGGAGCCGTGGCAGAGCCGAGTGTTCGCGGCCGGGTGTGCGCAGCGGGTGACGCCGCTGGTGGAGGCGTTCGGCACGGACACCGAGCGGTGGGCGTGGCGGGAGGCGCTCGCGGCGCTCTGGGCCGGCGCGGCGTTCGACCCGCGGGTGGTGTACCGGTCCTGGCGCACTGGAACGCGGGCGCTGTTCCGTCCGGCCCTGGACCTGATCGGCGACGCGCTGGTGACCCGCAACCCCGACCCCGCGGTCGCGGCGGCAGGGGCGCAGGACGCGGGCTTCGACGCCGGCGATGTGGTGTCCGGCCTGGCGGAGGACTACGGCGCGCTGGCGCTGATCGCGGCCGAGGTCGACGCGCAGGTGGAGACCCTGGAGCTGGTGCGGCGGCTGCCTTTCGATGAGGCGACCGCGGCCGTGCGGGCGGTGGCGCTGGACCTCGGGCCGGTCCTGGCGGGCATCGACCTGCCGCGGTCCGGTCCGCTGGGGCCGCGCCCCGGTCCTCGGGTCCGGCACCTGGGGCATCCGGCGGGTGGCGCCGTACCCGCAAAGCCGCAGGAGCCGACCGTGCTGGTGGCGGCGGACGCGCCGGCGTTCGATCCCGGCCCGGACGGGCGCCCGCCGTTCCGTTCCGGGGACGTGCTGCGGCTGGACTGCCCGCCGGCGGACACGGTGGTCACGGCGGAGCACGAGGACCGGCTGACCGTCGAGCACCCGTGGCAGCCCGGGATGCTGTGGTCGCTGCCCCGCCGCCCGAACACGTCCAGCAGCGGCGACAACTGGACGCCGGTGCGCATCGAGCCTGATCCGGCGACGCTCGGGGCCGGGGACGCGTGCCGGGTCGGCATCGACGACACCGCCGTCTACCTGGTCGAGGCGTACACGTCCACGCCGCGCCGCTCGACCCGTGCGCTCGCGTGCATGGCGGCGTGGCCGGTGGGCGTGCAGCCGCTGGGTGGGTACGGCCGGTACGACGAGCCTCTCGATCCGTACGAACTGCCGCTGCGGGTCGTGCTGGTGCACCGCGGGTACGCGTACCTGACGCCGGGCGAGCGGGTCGTCGACGCGGATGGCACGGAACTGGACTTCCACCCGCCGCTGCTGTTCCTGCACCCGGATGCGGACGTGCGGGACACCACGCGCTGGCCGGTGGCGCAGGTGCCGCGCTGGCCGCTGCGCCGGGCCGGCGGCACGGTGATCGGCGAGACGGCGTCGGGCTGCCACGACGAGGAGGCCGACGCCTGGGAGGCGGCGGCCGGTGTCGCGCTGCCCGCCGAGTATGAGCTGGTGCCGTGGTTCCTGCGGGTCGGCGACCGGTCGCCGACCTACCGTCCGATGTAGCCCTGACACCGTGGCGGTGGTCACGCCCCCCGCGTGACCACCGCCCGGCCGGACCCTGCCTCCCTCGGTGGGCAGGGTTGCATGTGGGGCTATGAGCCTTCCTGGACCTGGTAGATCTCGTCGGCGACCAGGCCGTGCGCCTCGCGGTGGACGGCGTGTGCCGCCTCGGCCGACGGCGCCTCGGCGAGACAGAAGATCTTGCCGCGGTCCTCGTCGACCCAATACCGCAGGTAGCTGACGTCATATTTGCTCTGCACCCGCAGGTCGGCCATGTGCGCCTTGACGACGTCGTCGACGGAGACACCCCCGCCGATATTGTGAATGTCCATGTACAGCGGCATCGGTGCTGCCTCCTCGGTCGTGACGTGCCTTGACCGTACGGAACCGAACGCCCGCCGCGGATCGGTAGCCGACCCTGAGGTTTGCCGCACCGGTACCCAGAAACGCCGGTACCTAGAACCGGGCCGCGGAGCCCTGCACCTTCCGGATCGCCTTCGCCCGGGTGGACACGCCGAGCTTGGACAGGACCGCGGACACGTGGTGGTCGACGGTCTTCACCGACAGCACGAGGTTGGCGGCGATCTCGGCGTTGGTGTTCCCGGCACAGATCAGGTGCAGCACCTCCTGCTCGCGCCGGGTCAGGCCGTGCGGGTCGGCCCGCGTCGCCGTCTGCGGGCCGGTGGGGACCGACCGGATCCCGCGGTCGCGCATCAGCTGCCGGGCCACCCGCACCGCGGCCGTCGCACCCAGGTCGCCGAGCATCCCCACCGCCCGGCGCAGCGACTGCTCGTCGGCGGCACCCAGCAGCGCCAGCGCCGCGTCGTACGGGCAGCTCAGGTCGAGCCAGGCCGCGGCCGCACCGGCGCAGTCACCGCCGATCTCCAGCCGGAACGGCTCGGCCAGTTCGCCGCGTGCGGGCCGGTCGGAGCCGGTGCGGCGCAGCCAGACCGCGACCCAGCCGCGCATCCACCCGTCGGCGTCGCCGACCACGTCGTCGGCGAGTTCGGCCTCGACCCGGGCGTCCTGCACCTTGCCCGCCAGCCAGAACGCCTCGGCCCGGCCGATCCGCGACTTGACGATCCACTGCGGCTCGCCGCAGCCGTCGGCGGAGGCGGCCGCCTCGTCCAGCGCCGCCCAGACGCCGTCCTCGTCGCGCCGGGCCCGGACCGTCGCGACGCAGTACAGCACGTAGATCCGGTTGATCGGGGACGCCTCCTCGACCCGCGTCAGCACCTCGCGGCACAGCGCCAGCGCGTCGTCCCAGCGTCCCATCCGCGCCAGCGAGTTGGCCCGCTCGCCGCGCAGGCAGGTGCCGAACGTGTCGACGTCGAACTCGTCGCAGTAGGCGATGGCCTCCTGGTACACCGGGTCCGCCTCGGGGTAGCGACGCTCCCGGCACAGCATGCCGTACAGGTTGGTGTACGCCCGGCCGGCCTGCCCGTCGAGCCGGTTCGCCACGGCGATGTCCAGCGCGCGGCGGATCAGCCCGGTCCAGTCCTGGCCGAGCATGCGGCGCGCCACCGCCTCGGTGTTCATGGTGTCGCTGAGCACGTCGACCAGGCCGAGCGGCGCGGCGATGTCCTGGCTGCGGCCGGCCAGCTCGACGGCCTCGGCGTTACGGTCGGCGAGCAGCCGCTGCTTGGCCAGGTGCCCGTACGCGCGGGCCAGTTCGACGCCGGGCCCCAGCGGCTCGAGCACGGCGATGGCCGCCTCGGCGTCGCCGATCGCCTCCCGGCCCCGGCACAGGCTGACCATGGCGGCGGAGTGCAGCCGCAGCGCCGCGCCCTCCCGCAGCGGGTCGCCGGCGGCCCGCCACAGCGTCCGCGCCCGGTCCGCGGCCTCGGCCACTCCCGCCCAGCCGTCCACGAAGGACAGTTCGACGCCGAGCGCGTCGTAGAGCCGCGGATCGTCGGGGTCGCAGCGCACCGCCCGCTGATACTGCGCCGCCGCCTCCCGGTGCGACTTGAACCCGGCCGCCCGTCTGGCCGCCCGGACCGCGTGGTGCAGCGCCGCCGCGGTGTCACCCGCCGCCTCGGCGTGGTGCGCCAGGCCCGCGTCGTCGTCGCTGCCGAGGTCCTGCAGCGCCGCGAGGATCCGGGCGTGGATGAGCCCGGTCCGGTGCGCGGGCACGGCCTGCTCCACGGCGAGGCGGCCCAGCTCGTGCCGGAACCGCAGGCCGGGCCCGTCGCCGACGAGCAGCCCCGAGTCGACGAGCTCATCCAGGACGGTGGCCGAGGCGATGGTGGCCGCGGCCAGCAGCCGAGGCTCGATCCGGGTGCCGATCAGCGCCGCCGCGTCGAGCACCCCGCGGGCGTCGCCGGACAGCTCCGCCACCCTGGCCAGCACCGCGTCGCGCGCGGACGCCGGCACCGTCGCTGCACCGGCCCGCACGACCTCGCTCACGAAGTAGGGGTTGCCGCCGGTCAGCCGGTGCAGCGCGACCGGCTCCAGACCGTGGTCCCCGGCCAGGACCGCGACCGCGTCCGCGGACAGCGGCGCGAGCCCGATCCGGCGGGTGGAGCGCTGCCGGCCCAGGTCGCCCAGCGCGATCCGCAGCGGGTGCCCGGGCGCCAGGCTGTCGTCGCGGTAGGTCACGACCAGCAGGACGGGGACGTTTCGCACCCGGCGGGCCAGGAACCGCACCAGGTCGATCGTCGCCTCGTCGGCCCAGTGCAGGTCCTCGATCACGACGACGTGCAGGGTGCCGGGAGCGCCGAGCTGCCGCAGCAGCGCCCCGAACAGCTCCTCCCGGGAGCCGCCGGACCGGGACAGCTCCAGCAGCTCCCCGCCGAGCTCGGCGGCGATGTCGAACAGCGGCCCGAGCGGCCGGGGCGTGAACAGGCCGTCGCACAGCCCCCACGCCCACCGCGCGTCGGCGAGGCGTTCGGCGAGGACCTCGACCAGCGTCGACTTGCCGACGCCCGCCTCGCCCGCCACGAGGACCAGGCACCCCTGCCCGGCCCGCGCCTGCTGCGCGTATTCGCCCAGCGACGCCAGCGCGGCGTCCCGTTCCAGCAGATCCATGGCTCCCCCAGCCCTCCGACGGCCCACAGTACGCGGCCGGCAGGTCCGGGCAGGGGGTGCTGTCGGAGGTCCGGCACCACGTGAGCCGCCTCACCACCGCCGTGCGACGTCATCAGATCGGCGGCCCCGGGTGCCGTGCGACCGGACAGTGCGCCCCGGCTTCCGTCCCTACCGTGAGTGGCTGGCCCCGGGATTCTGGGAGTCCTACTTCGACGGCGACCCGGCGGCGGCCGGGGACTACCGGCGCGAGCTCAACACGATCCTCGACGCGCACCGCGCGCACGGACCCGACGAGGCGTAGGCCAGAGGCGGAGAGGCCAACGTTGTTGCACGTCTCGATCCGGGCTGCGTTCATCAACGACCGGGTGATGCTGCGCCCCGGTGAGCTGGTCGACGGGTACCGGCGGGGATGGCTGCGTGACGCCGACGTCGTGGCGCTCGCTCTCGCCGCCTCCTCGGCCGGAGCCGCGCTGCCGCCGGCGGCGGAGGAGCTGGCCCTGTTGCTGGCCACGGACCTGGAACGCGTCGGTGATCTCGTCGAACAACTCGCCGGGCAGCTGCCCGGCGAGCCGGACCCGGGCGCGGTGTGGACGTTTCTCGCGCTCGCCTGGCTGTATGAGCACCGCGACCGGTACACCGAGCCGCTCGCCGTCCTGGAGCTGCTCTACGACGACCTCGACCATCCACCGGAGATGGACCCGTTCATCCGGTTCATGCCTGGAAAGCCGGTGGGCGATGCGGGCCTGCTGCGCCGTTGGGCCGAGCACTGCGCCGCCGAGGGGGAGCGCTACCGGCACCGCGACGGTCGGCAGTGAACGGTGGTGCTACCTGAAGTTGTCCACATTGGACTTGGTGACCAGTTCGGTGCCGGTGTCGATGCTGGGTGCGACCGGCTTGCCGCGGGCGGCTGCGACGGCCGCCTCGGCGCCCATCGTGCCCATCCGGGCCGGGAACTGCGCGACCGAGCCGGCCTGGTCGCCCGCGGCGATGGCGGCGATCTCGCCGGTGCTGGCGTCGAAGCCGAGCAGTGTGACCTGCTGCTGCCGGTTGGCCGCTTTGATCGCCTCGAGCGCGCCGAGGGCGGGTGGCCCGCAGGCCGAGTAGATCGCCACGACGTCGGGGTGGGTCGCCAGGATGTCCTGGGCGGCGTTGAAGCCCTTCGTCTGGTCGCAGTCGGTGGCGACCTCCGAGACGACCGTGAGCTTGTCGCCGAGGCCGGCCTTCATCCCGTTGATCCGGTCGTCCAGCGAGGGGTTGCCGAGCCGGCCCTGGAGCAGGCCGACGGTCGAGCCGGCGGGGAACCGGTCGGCGAGCCAGGCGCCGGCGAGTTTGCCGCCGGCGAGGTTGTCGGTGGCCACGACCGTCGACTTGCCCGTCCAGCCGGGCAGGTCGTTGTCGATGAGGACGACCTTGATCCCGGCGGCGACCGCCTTGTCGAGCGAGGTCTGCACGTTCGGGCTGGTGGGGGTGATCGCGATCGCGTCGACCTTCTTCGCGATCATGTTCTCGATGAAGCCGATCGCGCTCTCGTCGTCGGTGCCGCTCTTGCCCTGGCCGTAGACGACTTCGACGTCGTCGTGACCGGCGTCGTACTTGCGCACGGCCTCGACCATCGTGTCGTAGAAGTCGCCCGGGAACTTCGTGATGAAGCCGATGGTGACGGGTCCGGTCGCGGCCCGGCCGGGTTCGGGGTCCTCGGCGCAGGCGGCGGTCTGCACCGGCAGCAGCAGGCCGAGCAGGCACGCGGTGATGCCCCTGGCGCTCTTCATCGTCGTCCTCCAACGGCGGATGGTCGGGCCGGGTCCCCGATGTGGTCCCAGACCTCGTCGGCGGGGGCGGGCGGGCCGAGGTGGAACCCCTGGGCGGCGCTGCAGCCCAGCCGGAGCAGGCAGTCCAGTTGCTCCGCGCCGTGCACCCCTTCGGCCACCACGTGGATGTGCAGCGTGGCGGCCAGTTGCACGATCATCGCGACGATGGCCTCGGCCTCCGGATCGTGTCCCAGCGCGGAGGTGAACGACTGGTCGATCTTGATCACGTCGACCGGGAACCGGCGCAGATAGGCCAGCGACGAGTACCCGGTGCCGAAGTCGTCGATGGCGAGGTGGACGCCGAGCGCCCGGACGGCCTCAACCGTCGCTCGCGTCGTCGCCGTGTCGGACATGATCGACGTCTCGGTGATCTCCAGCCAGAGCGCGTCGGGGTCCAGGCCGCTGGCGGTGAGCGCGGCGGCGACGGCCGGCACGAACGCCGGTTCGCCGAACTGCTTGCCGGAGACGTTGACCGAGATCCGCAGATCGGCGCAGCCGGCGCGGGTCGTGCGCCAGCGCGCGGCCTGCTGGCAGGCCCGGGACAGGACGGCGGCGCCGAGGCCGCCGATCAGGCCGGTCTCCTCGGCCAGGGCGACGACCTCCCGGGCCTCGACCGTGCCGCGGGTCGGGTGGTCCCAGCGCACGAACGCCTCGAAACACACGACCTCTCCGTCGGTGAGGTTGACGATCGGCTGGTAGTGGATCTGGAGCTGGTCCGTCTCGATCGCGGCGCGCAGGTCGTCCTGGATCTCCATGCGGGCCTCGATGGCGCTGTACATGTCCTCGTCGAAGATCTCGACCCGGCCGCGGCCGTGCGCCTTGGCCTGGTACATCGCCACGTCCGCGTCGCGGAGCAGGTCGTCGGGGGAGGCGGTGCGGGTGCCGTCCGGGAAGGCGATCCCGACGCTGCCGCCGACCGCGACGTCCCGCTCGCCGTTCTGGGTGGCGATCGTGATGGGCCGGCTCACCTCCTCGACGATGCGTTCGGCGACGTGGACCGCCTCGTCCGGTCGCTCCAGACCCTCGATGATCACCACGAACTCGTCGCCGGCGAGCCTGGCCACCAGGTCGGTGGGGCGCATGGTGCCGGCGAGGCGTTCGGCGACGGTGCGCAGCACGGTGTCACCGGCGGCGTGCCCGAGCGTGTCGTTGATGATTTTGAACTTGTCGAGGTCGATGAACAGCACGGCCATCGGGGACCGGTCGCCGTGCCGGGAGCGTTGCAGGGCCTCGTCGAGCCGTCGCAGGGCGAACGCCCGGTTCGGCAGTCCGGTGAGCGTGTCGTGGCTGGCCTGCCGGCCGAGCCGGCCGGTGGCGATCTCGGTCTTGCCGATCGTGTCGTTGAGGGCGCGGGCGACGAAACCGAGCTCGTCGTGGGTGTCGACGGTGACCCGGCTGGTCAGGTCGCCGTCGGCGACGTCGTGCAGGACCGCCACGATCCGGCGGATCGGCGAGATCACCGACAGGTAGAAGCCGACGAACAGGTACACCGCGAGCGCGGCGGCGATCCCGGCGCCGAGCTGGACCCGTTGCGTGCGGGTGGTCAGCGTGTCGATCCGGGTGAGCAGCAGCCGGTCCAGCGCGGTCGCGGAGTCGGTGGCGAAGTAGGTGGCCTCGGACCGGACGCTGTCGGCGCCGTTGGCCAGCGCGGCGCCGACCCGCCGGGTCCCGACCGCCTCCTGCAGCTGCCGGTCGAAGGCCGCGGTCACGACGTCGAGCCGGGCGAAGTGGCTCTTCACGGTGCGCCGGACGGCCTCGTCGGCGGTCAGGTCCTCGACGGACCGCGACGCCCGTTTGATGGCCTTGTGGGCGCTGGCCACGACGCCGTTGTAGACGCCGAGCTCGATGAAGGCGTCCGCGTCGGGAGACAGCGACCGTGGGTCGGCGAACGAGGCCCGGTCGGTGGCCCGGCCGACGGCGTCGAGCAGCAGCGGCAGCTCGTTCTGCACGATCTGCACCAGGTAGTACGAGTCGAGGTCGGGGTCGAGGGTGAGCCCGGACTGGTCGCCGACCTTGACGATGAAGGCGAGCACGGCGTCGACCGCGGAGTCGTAGATCCGCACCCGTTCCAGCGCGCCGCCCGAGGACTGCCCGGCTGCCTCGGTCGACCGGCGCACCGAGTGCCAGTCGGCGCTGATGCCGAGCGTCGCTCCGAGCCGCCGGTCGAGCTGGTCGATCCGGGTCAGGTCGGCCGACAGGTCCGGCCTGGCGGTGCCGTTGGACAGCGCGACCTCGTGCCGGGCGTTGACCAGGTGGGTCGTCAGGATCGTGAGCGGGCCGATGAACTGCACGCCGTGCCGCTCCCGCGCGGTCGCGGCGATGTCGGCACGCTGCTCGTCGACGTAGAGCAGCGCCACCGCCAACAGTGGCACCACCAGCACCAGGCCCACCACGACGAACTTCTGGGCGTAGCGGAGCCGGCCGGTCAGCGCGGCCGCCGGCCGGAACGCCATCGCGGCGGCGCGCCCGACCGCCCGAACGATCACGGCAGCCATCCTCCTCCGGCGTCGACGACGTCACCCGGCAGATCGGCAGGGCAGCGCCGGCATGAAGGAGACGGCATGAAGGATTAGCGGGTGGCGCCGAGCATCTGGCCGCGGGTGAGCGCGCGCTGGGCGATCACGAAGACGGCGAGCACGGGTGCGACCGTGACGAGTGTGGCGACGGCCAGCTGGGGTGCGTAGAGGCGCACGTCGAGGCCGGCGGCGTTGGTCGGGTCGAACAGCGGGCTGGAGGAGACCAGCTGGGGCAGGCCGACCGAGATGGTGGTGCTGGAGGACAGCGGCAGCAGGACCAGGGGCAGGAAGAAGTTGGTCCAGTTGGCGACGAAGCTGAAGAAGCCGACCAGGGCGACCGCCGGCTTCGACGCGGGGAGCGCGACCCGGCGGAAGATGTCGGTCTCCGACAGCCCGTCGATGCGGGCGGCCTCGAGCACCGGCGCCGGCAGGGTGGTCCGGAAGTGGATGTAGGTGAGGTACACGCCGAACGGGTGGAAGCCCATGAGCAGGGCGACGACCCAGATGTTGTTGACCGCGCCGACGGCGCTGACCTCCAGGTAGAGGGGGATCACCAGCACGGTGTTCGGCACGACCATCGTCAGCAGGGTGCAGAAGCGCAGCAGGCGCCGGCCGGGGAAGCGCAGCCGGGCGAGGGCGTAGCCGGCCGGGATGCCGACCGCGACGGCGACGAGCGCGCCGCCGGTGGCCACGATCAGCGAGTTGCCGAGCCAGCTGAGCACGACCCCGTCGTTGAACCGCAGCACGGTCTGCCAGCTGTCCCAGGCGTTGCGCAGCGCGAGGCCGGTGGGTCCGGTGCCGTCGTCGCGGCGCAGGCCGACCACGGCGAAGGCGGCGACGGGGTAGGCGAAGCCGGTGGCGACGAGCAGCAGGGTCACGATCCGGCCGGTGCGGCCGAGGGCTGGGGACATGTTCGGGTCACCGTCCGTCGTCGAAGAGGCCGCTGCGGCGCACGACCAGCAGGCCGACGCCGAGCGTGATGGCCAGCAGGATCACCGACATGGCGGCGGCCATCGGGGTGTCGAGGATCTGGTACGCGTAGGAGAAGCCGAGCTGGTTCGGCGTCCACTGCGGTGCGATCAGCCCGTGTGTGACCTGGCTGAGGACCTGCGGCTCCAGGAACAGCTGGAAGCCGTAGGCGAGGTTGAGCAGCGTCAGGTATCCCAGCCACGGCCGGATCATCGGCAGTTTGACCCGCCACGCGGTGTCCCAGGCGCCGGCGCCGTCGATCCGTGCCGCCTCCAGGACGTGGTCGGGGATGCTGTGCAGGCCGCCGCTGAGCACCACGACCCAGGTGCCGGCGCCCTGGAAGAACAGCATCGCGGCGAGGATGTAGGGCAGGTTTCCGGGTTGGGCGACCTCGTTGAGGGTGCCGTAGCCGAAGCCGTGCCACAGGAAGGCGATCGGGCTCTGCCCGGGGTCGAGCAGAAACAGCCAGAGCATGAAGTTGGCGACGCCGGCGAGGGCGCCGGGCAGGTAGTAGATGAAGCGCATGGTGGTGCCGAACCGGCCGGGGCTGGCGTCGACGAGCAGTGCGAGCCCGACGACGCCGATGAGCATCAGCGGCAGCCAGATCAGCAGGGTGAGCGCGACGTTGCCGAAGGTCTCGGCGAAGCGCAGGTCCGACACGACCCGCTGGTAGCTGCTGATCCCGCCGAAGCCGGTCTCGGACTCGTTCTGCAGGCTCTTGACGACGGCGTACCCGGCGGGCACGAGGCCGCCGACGAGCAGCAGCGCGACGTAGGGCAGGACGAGGACCGCGGCGGCGCGGCGTCCCGTCCGCACGGCTCGTCCGGTCTTTCCGGTCCGCCTGACTTTGCGGGCCGGCACCGGTTGGGGGTGGACCTGGTGGCGGGGTGTCCATGGTTCGGTCTGGATGCTCCGGTACGTCGTCACGGTGGCCCTCACGCACTGTTGTGGACGGTGTAGCCGAAGGACCGTGCCTCGCCGACGAGTCGCTCGCCGAAGACGGTCCAGGCGTGGGCGAAGGACCGGCCCGAGGTGAGCGCCGGGGTGACGGTGTGCGTCCACACGGTGCCGGTGTTGTAGCGGGTGTAGTCGCGTTCCGGTCGCACGATCGTGCTGGCCAGGACGAACGCGGCCGCGGCGGCGTCGAAGTCGGCGAGGTATCCGGTCTCGCGCTGCCTGGTCAGCCACGGCTGTTGCAGCGGCCCGACGCCGGGCAGGCCGACGCTGAGGTCGACCTGCCAGCGCGGGTCGGTCGCGACGAACCGGGCGAAGGTCAGGGTGTTCTGCAGCTGGGTGCCTTTGATGTGGCGGGAGAAGCCCCACAGGCCGCCGCCCTCGGAGCTGGTGAACGGGGTGGGGTCGGCGGTCCAGCGCAGCGGGGCGGCGGCGGCGATGCGGCCGGGCGGGACCTTCCAGGTGTCGCGGAACAGGAAGCTGCCCCACCACACCGCGCCGGGGCTCATGACGAGGCGCTTGCCGAGTGCGGTCGCGTCGGGGGAGAAGATGCCGGCGGGTGAGACGACGTCGGCGGCGACGAGGTGGTCGAGCAGGTCGCGGACGCGGGTGCAGCGGGGGTCGCCGAGGTTGATGTGCACCTGCCGCTCGCTGAGCCGGTCGTTGGTGGGGCAGCCGCTGGCCCACAGGTACCGGTCGGGGGCGTAGGCGTCGCCGAGGAAGCCGGTGACGTAGCCGGGGTGTTCGGCGGCGATGCGCAGGCTGAGCTTCTCGTAGTCCTCCCAGGTGGTCGGCGGCTGGTAGCCCCAGGCGGCCATCAGCTGCTTGTCGTACCACAGCACGTCGGGTGCGGCGTCGTTGCGCAGGCAGCGGAACAGCCCGTCGATGCGGCACTGGGAGATGGAGCTGGGTGCGTACTGGGCGATGACGTCGGCGAGGTCGTCGGTGAGGTCGCGGACGTAGTTGATTTTGGAGTTGGCGGCCCAGGCGATGTCGTCGTTGGACGGGAAGAAGATCGCGTCCGGCCAGCCGGTGCCGGCCTGGTTGAACAGCACGAACTTCTGCTGCAGCTCGGTGCTGCCGACGTTGCCGTTGATCGTCATCACGTCGACGGGGATCTCGGGGTGGGCCTGCTGGAAGGCGTTCACCGCGGGTAATCGGGGCGGGTCGACCCACACGGTGATGCGGCCGCCGGAGTCGGTGGCGTCGTCGGCGGTGCCGGTGCCCTCGGGGCCTTTGCAGGCGGTGAGTCCGATCAGCGCGAGCAGCGCGATCGTCGTGCCGGTGCGTCGGAGCATGGCGGGCCCCTTAACCAAAACCGACGCCGAAGCCATCGGATGTCTAGTGGAGCAACGGAGGGATTAGACATGGGAGGTCTGGAAACGTCAACCCGGACAAATCGCGTCGTAGGCCAATCGTTATCGAAAGACATCCTATGAATGTGGCGCTTCGGGGGAGACGAACCGCATCGGGCGGTGCTAGTGTCCGACGCCAATAGATCGGATCATTGCTCACCAGGCATGGTCCGCGCGCCGGACGGAAGTATGTGCATGACGACGATCACCGCAGTACGGATCCACGACGTGCGTTTCCCGACGTCGCTGAGGCTCGACGGGTCGGACGCGATGAACAAGGACGCCGACTACTCGGCCGCGTACGTGGTGCTGGAGACCGACACCCCCGGCCTGGCCGGGCACGGCTTCACCTTCACCATCGGCCGCGGCACCGACCTGGTCACCGAGGCCGTGCGGCAGCGCGCGCAGCCGCTGCTCGGCCGCGACGCCGGCGAGCTGTGCGGCGACCTCGGCGCGGTGTACCGGGAGCTGAGCGGCGACTCGCAGCTGCGCTGGCTGGGGCCGGAGAAGGGGGTCGTGCACCTGGCCCTCGCCGCGGTGATGAACGCGCTGTGGGACCTCGCCGCCCGCCGCGCCGGCAAGCCGCTGTGGCGGCTGCTCGCCGAGATGTCGCCGGAGGAGCTCGTCGCCGCGACCGACTTCCGGTACATCACCGACGCCCTGACCCCCGACGAGGCCCTCGCCATGCTGCGGGAGATGGAGCCGACCCGGGCCCAGCGGCTGCAGCAGCTGCGCGAGCTGGGCGGCTACCCGTGCTACACGACCAGCGCGGGCTGGCTCGGCTACGACGACGACAAGCTGCGCCGGCTGCTGAAGGAGGCGGTCGACTCCGGCTACCGGCACGTCAAGCTCAAGGTCGGGCAGGACCTCGCCGACGACGTGCGGCGCCTGCGGATCGCCCGCGAGGTGATCGGCTGGGACGCCAACCTCATGATCGACGCCAACCAGGTCTGGGACGTGCCGCAGGCGATCGACTGGGTCGGCGAGCTGGCCGAGTTCCGTCCACTGTGGATCGAGGAGCCGACCAGCCCCGACGACGTCCTCGGTCACGCCGCGATCCGGCGGGCGGTGGCCCCCATCGGCGTCGCCACCGGCGAGCACGGCATGAACCGGGTGTTGTTCAAGCAGCTCTTCCAGGCCGGCGCGATCGACTACTGCCAGCTCGACTCGGCCCGGCTCGCCGGCGTCAACGAGATCCTCGCGGTCTACCTGATGGCGAAGAAGTTCGGCGTCCCGGTGTGCCCGCACGCCGGCGGGGTCGGGCTGTGCGAGCTCGTCCAGCACCTGTCGATCTTCGACTTCGTCGCGGTGTCCGGCTCCCTGGACAGCCGGGTCACGGAGTACGTCGACCACCTGCACGAGCACTTCACCGACCCGTGCGTCGTCGTCGACGGGCACTACGTGCTGCCGTCGGCGCCCGGATACAGCGCGCAGATGCACGAGCGGTCGCTGGTCGAGTTCGGCTACCCGGACGGCGGGTACTGGCAGACGCGGGTCGGGGGTGCCTGACATGACGCTGCTGGAGGTGCGCGGCGCGAGCAAGAGCTTCCCCGGCGTGCGGGCACTGGACGACGTCGACCTGGAACTGCGCCACGGCGAGGTCCTGGCCCTCGTCGGGGAGAACGGCGCCGGCAAGTCGACGCTGATGAAGCTGCTGTCCGGCATCGACCGGCCCGACGGCGGTGAGTTCTTCCTCGACGGTGTGCAGTACACCCCGGCGAGCCCCCGCCACGCGCAGGAGCTCGGCATCTCGATCATCCATCAGGAGCTCAACCTGATGCCGGACCTCACCGTCGCGCAGAACATCTTCATCGGCCGCGAGCCGCGCATCGGCGGGCTGCTGCTGTCCGAACGGGCGCTCAACCGCCGCACCAGGGAGCTGCTCGACCGGCTCGGCCTGCCGCTGGAACCGACCGACCTCATCGGTGACCTGACGGTGGCCCGCCAGCAGATGGTCGAGATCGCCCGGGCGCTCAGCTTCAACGCCCGGGTCCTGGTCATGGACGAGCCGACCGCGGCGCTCAACGAGGTCGAGGTGAACACGCTGTTCGGGCTCATCCGGCGGTTCGTCACCCCGACGACCGGCGTCATCTACATCTCGCACCGGATGCACGAGCTGGCCGAGATCACCGACCGGATCACGGTGCTGCGCGACGGGCGCTACGTCGACACCCTCGACACCGCGTCCAGCACCGTCCCGCAGGTGATCTCGCTGATGGTCGGGCGGACGATCACCGGCGAGCAGCGGCCCCGGGCCGCGGTCGTCACCGGCGAGCCGGTGCTGTCCGTGCGGGGCCTGCACACCAAGGCCCTGCTCCGCGACGTCAGCTTCGAGGTGCGCCGCGGGGAGATCCTCGGGTTCGCCGGGCTCATGGGCGCCGGCCGCACCGAGCTCGCCCGGGCCCTCGTCGGCGCGGACCGCAAGGACGGCGGCACGGTCACCGTCCACGGCCGCGAGGTCGCCATCTCCAACCCGGCCGACGCCGCCCGGGCCGGCATCGGCTACCTGTCCGAGGACCGCAAACGCTACGGCGTCCTGCTCGGGCGCAGCGTGCGCGACAACGTCGTGCTCGCCTCGATGCCCCGCTTCACCTCCGCGTTCGGTCTCGTCGCCGACCGGATGATCGGCAAGACCGCCACCGACTACGTCGCCAAGCTGCGCATCCGGACCCCGTCGACCGGGCAGCTGGTGCAGAACCTCTCCGGCGGCAACCAGCAGAAGACCGTCATCGCCAAGTGGCTCGTCCGCGACTGCGACGTGCTCATCTTCGACGAACCGACGCGCGGCATCGACGTCGGCGCGAAGGACGAGATCTACGCGCTGCTCGACGAGCTCGCCGCCGACGGCAAGGCGATCGTGATGATCTCCTCCGAGCTGCCCGAGGTCCTGCGGATGTCGCACCGCATCGCCGTCATGTGCCAGGGGCGGATCACCGCCGTGCTCGACAGTACCGACGCCTCCCAAGAATTGATCATGGACTATGCCACCCGCTTCAGCGCCCAAGGAACGGTGACCTCGTGACCGCGATCCCAATCCCCGCCAGGGTCCGGGGCTCCGTGCAGCAGCTGCTCGCGCTCGCCAGCCTCATCGCGATCCTCGTGTTCTTCTCGTTCGCCAGCCCGTACTTCTTCACCCCGAGCAACCTCGTCGGCATCCTCATGGCCGCCACGGTCACCGGGATCCTGGCCCTGGGCACCACCTTCGTCATCGTCTCCGGCGGCATCGACCTGTCCATCGGCACCGGCATGATCCTGTGCGGCGTGATGACGGGCGTGTTCATGACCTACTGGGGCTGGCCCGCCTGGGCCGGCGTCATCGGGGCGATCCTGTTCGGCGGCCTCATCGGCTTCATCAACGGGTTCAACGTGTCCGTGCTGGGGCTGCCACCGTTCATCGCGACGCTCGGCATGATGCTCGTCGCGTCCGGCCTGTCCCTGGTCATCTCCGGCACGAAACCGATCTACTTCAAGGAGCACCCCGACTTCCAGCTCCTGATGAACTACGACGTGATCCCGGGCGCCCGCTTCCCCCTCGGCGTGCTCATCTTCCTGGTCCTCACCGTCGTGGCCGCGGTGGTGCTCAGCAAGACCATCGTCGGGCGGTACGCCTTCTCGATCGGCAGCAACGAGGCGGCCACCGCCCTGTCCGGCGTCAACGTGGTGCGCTGGAAGCTCACCATCTACACGATCGCCGGGCTGTTCGTCGGCATCGCCGGTGTCCTCGCCGCGTCCCGGCTCAGCTCCGCCCAACCGGTCGGCGGCATGGGCCTGGAGCTGGAAGCCATCGCCGCGGTCGTCATCGGCGGCACCTCACTGCAAGGCGGGCGCGGCTCGATCGCCGGCACCGTCGTCGGCGCCCTCATCGTCGCCGTGCTCACCAACGGCCTGCGCGTCACCGCCGTGCCGCAGGAGTGGCAATCGGTCGTGGTCGGCTGCGTCATTCTCGTCGCCGTCTACGTCGACATGCTGCGCAGAAAAGCGAACTGAACACCCCCCCACCTTCAAGGAGTTCCAGATGCACAGGAAGGCATTCGTCGCGCTGCTCGGCGCGACCGCGATCACCTTAGCGCTCGGCGCCTGCTCCGAGGCCGCCGAGAAGCCCGGCACGGACAAGAAGCCCTACGTCGCGCTCATCTCCAAGGGTTTCCGCCACCAGTTCTGGCAGGCCGTGAAGGCCGGCGCGGAGCAGGCCGGCAAGGAGTTCAACGTCGACGTCACCTTCGAAGGCGCCCAGGAGGAGGGCAACGTCGAGCAGCAGATCCAGCTGCTGCAGACGGTCATCGACAAGAAGCCCGGCGCGATCGGCTTCGCCGCCATCGACAGCCAGGCCGCCGGCCCGCTCATGACGCAGGCGAAGAACGCGAAGATCCCGGTGATCGCGTTCGACTCCGGCGTCGACAGCGACGTGCCGATCACCACCGCCTCCACCGACAACCTCGCCGCCGCCGCCGAGGCCGCCAAGCACATGGCCGAGAAGATCGGCCACGAAGGCAAGATCGCCATGGTCGTCCACGACCAGACCAGCGTCACCGGCGTCCAGCGCCGCGACGGCTTCCAGGAGTACATCAAGAAGAACGAGCCGAAGATCCAGATCGTCGACGTCCAGTACAGCGGCGACCCGCTGAAGGCCACCGACCTCGCCAAGGCGATCCTCACCGCCAACCCCGACCTCAAGGGCATCTACGGCTCCAACGAGGGCGCCGCGATCGGCGTGCTGCACGCGGTCCAGGAGAAGGGCCTCACCGGCAAGATCACGATCGTCGGCTTCGACTCCGGCAAGGACCAGATCGACGCCATCAAGGCCGGCACGATGTACGGCGCCATCACCCAGAACCCCGTCGGCATCGGCTACGAGACCGTGAAGGCCGCCGTCGCCGCCATCAAGGGCGAGAAGCTGCCGAAGAGCATCGACACCGGCTTCTACTGGTACGACAAGACCAACATCGACGACGCCAAGATCTCCGCAGTGCTCTACCAGTAACACGTCCGCCGGGCGCACCCGTCAAGGTGCGCCCGGCGTTCACCCGCGTGCCAGATACCGCTGCAGATGATCCGCCCAGCGCTGCTGGACGATCTCGTACGTCCCGAACCATTGGGTCGGGACGGCCGGCACCGGCAGGCCCGCCGTGTCGAGGAAGCACTCCACCGGAATCCAGGGCCTGGTGCGCTCCGCCAGACCCCCGACCTCCTCCCGGAGCGCCACCAGGCGATCGCGGTCGCCGGCCAGCCGCGCGTCGCAGAACTCGGCGAACGCATACCGGAACCCGATCGTGCCGCCGTGCTCGGACGCCATGTCCAACCTCCGGAGCCGGTCGAGCGCCTCGGCGCGTTCCACCCGATCGGCCCCCCGCACGAGCACCCGGGCCAGCAGGGCGCTGCGGATGCCGAACATGTGGCCCGCCAGCTCGACCTGGTTGTGATACCCGTCGAGCTCGTCGACGCCGAGGTCCCCGCGGAAGAACGCCCGGCGCACCAGGTAGTCGCCCATCTCCTCGAGGTACTCACGCTGCCGGCCCGCCTGACGGAGCGTGGTCACCTTCTCGTCGATTTCCGCGAAGTACCGGTCCGGAACGCCGTGGGCGTACTCCTGGACCCGGGTGATCAGTACTTCGGAGGGCAGGCCGGCCGCCGCGTCCCGCGCATCGACGAACCGGCGCGCCATGCTCAGCACCTGCGGGATCTGCGCGCGGTTCACCGCAGAGGGCGCGCGGGCCACGAGCTCTTGGAACGTCGCCAGCGCGTCGTCCCAGCGGTGCTGCAGTTTGAACGCGTACCCGAGGTGCCGGCCGGCAATGTTGCGCAGCGGGTGCTCCGAGGCGAACGTGTCGCGCAGGGCCTGCACGCGCTCCTCCGACGGCGTCTCGAGCGACTTCGCGGAGATGAAGTTCAGCACGTGCCGGCCGTACTCGGTCCGGCTCGATGCCGGTATCCGTGACCGCAGCCCCTGCAACGCGGGGCCGTGCACGATCGCCTTCGTCAGCCAGTCCGCGTACGGCGAGTCCTCCGGCTTCTCCAGCGTGGTGTGCTGTTCGCACACCAGCCCGATGGCGATGCCGATCACGTCGAGCACCTCGCGGGTGTCCTCGCGCAGCTTGGCCGCGTCGTGCAGCACCCGCGCCGCCGCGGCCGCCCGGCTGGCCGCCAGCTCCCAGTCCTGCTCCGACCAGCCGCCGGGCACCTGATGATCGGTGCGGCGGACAGCTTCGCGGACGGCGTCGTGCATGCGGTACGGAAAGCGGCCCTCATGCCGATCGATCATCGGCCGGGCGACGGCCCGATCGGCGCACCCGTGGTCGACGTCGGCGGCCGCGGCGATGAGCGTGGTGTCGAAGACGCGGAACAGGCACGCCGCCCGGATCGCCCGCTGCTCGTCCGGTGGGACGTCGTCCAGGACCCGGAGCACCAGCGAGCTGAGCGAGCCGGTCACGTCGGCGACCTGCACCCGCCGACCGTCACCGGCGTCCTTCGCGGACATCGCCACCTGCCGGGCCAGCTCCAGGTACTGCGGCAGACCGGCGGACGCGTCGGCCAGCTGCTCCACGACGTCGTCATCCATTGGCAGGTCGAGCTGGCGCCGGCCGCGTTCGATGACCTGCCGGGTGTCCGCCGGGGACAGGTTGCCGACCAGGTGCTGCCGCGGCGACTCCTGCGTGCCCGGCACCAGACCGGGCCAGGTCCACCGGCCCCGATAGGGTAGATCGACCTGGCTCTCGTCGTACCAGTCCAGCATCTCCCGCCCGGCCATCACGAACAGAACGTTCGGCATGCTGTGGACCAGCCGGTTCAGGTGGCCCTCCGACACTCTCCTCGGGTCGAGCGCCAGACGTTCGGTGGTGTCGATGAAGACGGTCAGCAGCGGGGAGGGCACCATGGTCGCCAGCTCCCACGAGAGGGTCGCCGCGATCTCACAGGCCAATGCGGGTCTCGACTCGGTGGGGCTGGGCTCGTCGCCGCAGCGCACGAGGAACTGTTCGAATCCGTCGAATGCCTCCACACCGAGCCGGAGGTCCCGCCGGCGACGCAGCATGCCGATGATCTTCCGGATTCCCCAGACGCCCATGCCCACCGGCGTCCCGACGATGAAGCCGGCCGCCGATCCGAGGTCGCTCAGCAGCGCCGAGACGGTGTTCGCGACCGTGTCGGCATACTCGCGCCTGCCGTGGATCTCCGGTAGCGGTTCGCCGGGCCGGACCGCTGACCAGTACGCGGCGAACGCGAGGTCGAAGACCGGCCACCGATCCCGGATCTTGGCGGCGCCGGCGCGCAACGCGAGCAGTGTCGCCGGGAGGTCCATCCGCCCGCTGGAGCCGTGCAGGTCGATCCGTGCGGTCGCGCTGACCTTCGTCGGCGGTGGCGGTCCCCAGTCGTGGACCGGTGGCAGGCGATCGCTCACCCACGCTTCCAGGCGCTCCGACAGTGCGGTCTTGCCGATGCCGCCGAGTCCGTAGAAGGTCAGCACGTTGTGCCGGGCGACCCCGACCTCGACGTCCTGGTCGAGCAGTTGGCGGAAGCTCGCCAGCGTCGAGGTGAAGGCCTGCGACTCCGACTCGCGGTCGGTGAACAGCTCACCGGCATGGGGGAGCCGTCCGTGGTCGGTGTTGCCGCTCGGCAATGGAACACGCATGCAGGGAGTTCTATGCGGCTGCACGCTGCGTGACAAGACCGCGACGGAATTCCTGACCAACCGTGGCGCATGAATGTCTGGTCCTCGTGAGTTGCCTGCCGAACGTTGTGCGTGATCCAGGAAAGCCCGTCGATCCCGACTATTCCCCGACCGCCTGGACCCGCGGGTGCGCGGCGACCGCGGCGGCGACGAGATACACCACGAGCGCGGCCGTGGTCCACGTCGCCAGCGGTGCGCCCTCGACCTGGGAGTGCGATGCCAGCTGCGGGCCGAACGCCGCGAGCGCGGCCAGCAGCTCGAAGCGCAGCACCGCGACCGCCGTCAGCGCACCCACCGCGAGCGCGCAGCCGATCGTCCACAGGTACGCCGGCAGCCGCTTCCCGATGCCGACGACGGCCAGCAGCCCGATCGCGACGGCACAGGCGATCGCGAAGCCGTCCAGCACCCCGGGAATCGCGTGGCTCAGCGCGCTGCGCGCCGCGGCGTGCTCCCCGTCCTCGAACAGCTGCCGCATCGACGTCTCGCCGTGCGCTGCGACCCGCCCGTCCGGAAACAGGTCCACGTCGAGGCGCCGGCTCGGGTCGGCGTCATGGTTGCCGCGCGCGGTGCTCAACCCGAGCACGGTGCACGTCGCCCAGGCGCCGGTGGTCAACCCGACCAGCGCCACCGCCGCCCCGACCGCCGCGACCGCGGCCGCGCCCCGCCCGACCCACACCGGCACCGTGCCGTCGTCCATGAGACCCCCGTACAAGACCCGTCAATCCCTACGAGCGTCAATGTACCGGTCGCTGCGCAGTTGTTCGGGCGGTAGTCTCGCCTGGAGTGGGAGCTGAGAGCACAACCGGGAGTTCAGGCACACGATGATCACACCCTGCCAGCCCGATGACTATCGTCGACCTCGGCGTCCACCGCGCATCACGTTTGGCAGAAACGGACTCAAGACCAGCTGGCTCGACCCGGTAGCCGTCCGCCGCGGTGCAGGTGGTCGATATGACGGATGCGGTGACCGTTGATAATTGGGCGGTGACTCGTGGGGTGTTCGGCCGTCGCCGATCACGGTGGTGGCGTCGGGCTGGAACGGCGCTGGCGGTCGTGGCGGTGCTGTTCGCCGGTTTGGCTCTGTCGGTGTGGTGGTGGCCGTCCGGATGGCCGGTACCTCGGTTCGGGTGGAAGGGCACCGAACAGGCAAACGTGGTCGCTGGGATCGTCAGCGGGGTGCTGTCGCTGGTCAGCACCGTCGCTTCGATCGTGGCGCTGCGCCCCCGGCCGGAGCCCGCGCCTGGGACGCAGCGGGCCGGAGGCCTAATCCAGGTGGGGCGTGTGCCGCAGCCGGCAGCCTGGCTGCAAGACCGCTCCAGCCGAATCGACCTGGCCCGGGCCGCGCGGGCCGGGCGCACGGCGGTGCTGACCCAGGTGCTGTCCGGGATGGGCGGAGTCGGGAAGACACAACTCGCCGCCCAGTTCGCCCGTAATCTGGTCACCGACGGTGAGCTCGATGTGTTGGTGTGGGTAACCGCGTCGAGCCCGGACGCAATCATCGCTGGCTATGCCGAGATCGCCCGAGAGCTGCGCCTGACTGACGCGGACACCCCGCCACGTGCCGCAGCGGACCGGCTGTTGGGTTGGCTGGAGCGCACCGACCAGCGATGGCTGATCGTGCTGGACAACCTCGACATCCCCGGCCACGCCACCGGCTTGTGGCCACCGGCCAACGCTGCCGGCCGGACCGTGGTGACCACCCGTCGGCGCGACGCCGTGCTGCACACCGACGGCCGATCCCTGGTCGACGTCGGGTTGTTTACCCCCGGCGAAGCCGCCACCTACCTCTCTCACGCGATCAGCAACCCCACCGACTCGGACCAAATCCGCTCGCTCGCCAGCGACCTCGGCCACCTGCCGATCGCGGTGGCGCAGGCCGCCGCGTTCATCCGCGATCGCAGCATCGACGTCGCCGAGTACCGGCGCTGGCTCTCCAGCCGCCGGCAGCAACTCACCGATCTGCTGCCACCCAGCGACGCACTGCCCGACGATCACCAGTCCACCGTTGCGGCGACCTGGTCTCTGTCCATCGACGCCGCTAACACCACCCCACCCCGAGGCGTCGCCCGCCCTCTGCTCGAGCTGCTGTCACTCCTCGACCCCAACGGCATCCCCACCGCACTGTTCACCACGGATCCGATCTGCGCCCACCTCACCGCCACCGCTGGCGGCCAGGCCGTGGACGGGCAGAACGCACTTGACGCGATACACAGTCTGCATCGGCTCAACCTCATCACCCATGACGCCCAGTCCGGTGGCATCCGCGTGCACGCGCTCGTCCAGCGCACCACCCGCGACCACCTCGCGCCTACCCAGCTCACCACAGCCGCGCACGCCGCCGCTGACGCGCTCGCTGCCATCTGGCCCAGCATCGAACGCAACCCTGCGCATGGCCAGACCCTGCGTGCCAACGCCGCCGCCCTACGTCACCACACCAGCGACACCCTGTTCGCGTCCGGTATCCACCTGGTGTTGTTCGTGACCGGACGCAGCTTTGGCGAAGCCGGTCTCGTTGCAGCCGCCGTCGACTATTTTCAGGATTTGTGCCTCACCGCCCAGCACCGCCTGGGCCCAGATCACCCAGACACCCTCACTACCCGCGGCAACCTCGCCCGCTGGCGAGATCGAGCTGGAGACCCGGCCGGCGCAGGCACCGCCCTCGCGCAGCTGCTCGACGACTATCTGCGGGTGCTCGGCCCAGACCACCCGGACACCCTCCTCACCCGCCGCCACCTCGCCTACTCTCGAGGTCGAGCTGGAGACCCAATCGGCGCAGGCACCGCCCTCGCGCAGCTGCTCGAAGACCATGTGCGGGTGCTCGGTCCAGACCACCCGGACACCCTCCTCACCCGCAGCAACCTGGCCCACTCTCGAGGTCAGGCCGGAGACCCAATCGGCGCAGGCACCGCCCTCGCGCAGCTGCTCGAAGACCATGTGCGCGTCCTCGGTCAAGACCACCCCCACACCCTCACCACCCGCAGCCACCTCGCCCACTCTCGAGGTCAGGCCGGAGACCTGGCCGGCGCGGCCACCGACCTAGTGCAGCTGCTCGACGACTATCTGCGGGTGCTCGGTCCAGACCACCCGGACACCCTCCTCACCCGCAGCCACCTGGCCCGCTGGCGAGGTCAGGCCGGAGACCCGGCCGGCGCGGCCACCGAACTCGCGCAGCTGCTCGAGGACCGCCTGCGGGTCCTCGGTCCAGACCACCCCCACACCCTCACCACCCGCAGCCACCTGGCCCGCTGGCGAGGTCAGGCCGGAGACTCGGCCGGTGCAGGCATCGCCCTCGTGCAGCTGCTCGAGGACCGCCTGCGGGTGCTCGGTCCAGACCACCCGGATACCCTCCTCACCCGCAGCCACCTGGCCCGCTGGCGAGGTCAGGCCGGAGACCCGGCCGGCGCGGCCACCGACCTCGTGCAGCTGCTCGAGGACCGCCTGCGGGTCCTCGGCCCAGACCACCCCCACACCCTCACCACCCGCAGCCACCTGGCTCACTGGCGAGGTCAGGCCGGAGACCCGGCCGCTGCAGCCACCGCCCTCGTACAGCTGCTCGACGACTATCTGCGGGTCCTCGGCCCAGACCACCCAGATACCCTCACCACCCGCAACCACCTCGCCCATTGGCAGCGGGAGCCGCGCCGGAACCAATTTCCGTAGCCAAGCCCCGTCCTCGAAACCGTCGCCGCATACTGTCAATGAATAGACGACTCAGCACACTAGGAACGGGCTGACGTCACCTCGCTCCCGAGAGCACGTGTCGCCGCCGCCCTCCCGTCCCGGAATGTGCTACTGCCTCTACTGCGTGCGGCGGAGTCTTCCGGTCCATGCATGGCGACCCGTCCGCGAAGCTCGCGGACCCGCCGAGGCCGGGCTGCAGGCCATGCTTCGCATCGTCATCGACCAGCACCCCGTACCCACGCAATAGATCTCGGCACCACCGGAGCGCTGCTGCCCGGTTGCTGACGTGGCTTTACACGTCCGCGCGGGTCTCCCTACGATGCACGAATGCCGTCCCCGGCCTCGTCCCGACCACCAACGCTCGACGAGGTCGCCGAGCGCGCGCGGGTGTCCCGCACCGTCGCCTCCCGCGTCATCAACAACGGCCCCAACGTCAGCCGGGCCAAGCGGGACGCGGTCGAGAAGGCGATCCGGGAGCTCGGGTTCACGCCCAACCGGAGTGCCCGGGCCCTCGCGACCCGGCAGACCGGCGTGGTGGTGCTGGCGGTCACCGGCGACGGGCCGGAGGTGTTCGCGGACCCGTTCTTCGCGCAGCTCATCGTCGGGGCGTCCGCCGCGCTGGAGAAGACCGACCTGCACCTGATGCTCAGCCTCATCACGTCCGGCCACGGCCGGCAGCGGCTGCGCAACTTCCTGCAGACCCGCGGCGCCGACGGGGTGATGCTGGTGGCCACGCGCGGCGTCGAGCCGCTGGTCGACATCGTCGAGCGGTCGGGGCTGCCGACGGTGTTCATCGGGCTGCCGAAGGACGGGACGCCGCCGTACTACATCGACGTCGACAACGCCGGCGGGTCGCGGGCGGCGACCGAGTATCTCCTGCGCGGCGGTCGCCGGCGCATCGCCGTGATCACCGGGCCGCCCGACACCGCGGTCGGCCGGGAACGCCATCGCGGCTTTGTCGAGGCGTTGCGGCTGGCCGGGCTCGAGCCCTACGCCACCGAGGCGGGCGACTTCCTGGAGCCCAGCGGCGCCGAGGCCATGCGCGTGCTGCTGGGCACGCACCCGGACCTCGACGCCGTGGTCGTCGCCAACGACAACATGGCGGCCGGAGCGTTGCGGGTGCTGCGTGCCGCGGGTCGTACCGTGCCCGGCGACGTGGCCCTGGTCGGCTTCGACGACCTGCCGGTCGCGGAGCACACCGACCCGAAGCTGACCACCGTCCACCAACCGGTCCAGGCGCTGGGCCGCGAGGCCGCCCGCATCCTGGTCGAGCTGCTGGACGGTGGCCAGCCGGCGTCGTCCGTCCTGCCGACGAGGCTCGTCGTGCGCGCGTCGGCCTGAGCCGCCGCAAAAAACGCCGTCAGTACCGGGTGTACTGGACCCGGTCGTAGAAGGCGGTCAGCTTGGTGCCCGGATACGTGAACGGCTGCAGCCAGCCGTCGACGCCGATGCCGGGCCAGAGGTTCATCATGAGGCGTTGCGGGTGGGTGGGCAGCGGCCCGCGCGACCCGGTCTCCTGGTGGACGAGCCTGCCGTCGACGAACCAATTGATGGTGCCACCGTTCCACCACTCGAAGGCGTAGGAGTGGTAGTCCGCCGAGGCGTCGAAGCCCAGGTTGATGACGGTCTCGTGGCCGCCGACGCCGCCGGTGAAGTAGTTGGTCTGCAGCTGCGTGGTGTTCTTGCCCAGGATCTCCACGTCGATCTCGTCCCAGGGCTGGCCGTCGCTGGGCCCGGTGTAGGTGAAGAACGAGGTCACGGTGCCGGGGTTCTTGACGGCCTTCAGGCGCGCCTCGAAGCGGCCGTACGTGTAGAGGTCGGTCGTGCGGAGCTCGCCGGCGGCGTACGGCTTGCCTGAGCAGCCGCCCGGGCAGGACTCGGTGTCCAGGTTGATGCCCATGACGCCGCCGTTGAACCAGACGTGGTCGGCGCGCCAGCCGGCGTTGAACATGCTGCCGTTGCTGTAGCCGTCGGCCTTGTACCAGCGACCGGTGTCGAACGTGTCGAAGTTGTCGACGAAGCCGGCGCCGATGGCCGCCTCCGCCCGGTGCACACCGGTGCCGACCAGCGTGGCGACGAGGCCGAGCGTGGCGATGAGCAGTGCGATCGGGGTTTTCTGCACTGGCGTCTCCAGTTCTTGGGGATTGGCGGATCCCTTGAGCACCAGACTGGAAGCGCTTCCAGTCGGCGCTATGCGCATCGTGTGCCCATTTCCGGTTCTTGTCAAACAGGTCTTTACGTCGACAGGTCTGGATGGGTACCTTCCGAACTGGAAGCGCTACCAGTCTGGAGGCACCATGCGGAGACGCACACTGCTGGGCACGTTGGCGGCCGCCGCCGTGGCACCGGCGGTATCCGGTACACCCGCCGAAGCCGCGACACCGAACCGCTACCTGGGCATGTTCCGGGAGGAGGACCCCAGCGTCGCCGCCGCCAACGTCAGGCACCTGTACGGCGTCACCCCCGCCAGCGTGATGTGGTTCGACAGCTGGGCCAGCGGCCGCCCCTTCCCGGTGGACGAGGCCAGGACGCTGTGGCGGCACGGCATCATGCCGCACTACACCTGGGAACCCTGGGACACCGCCCTCGGCCCCAACGACCCCGCCCAGATCCATCTGCAGGACGTGATCGACGGCACCTGGGACGCCTACATCACCGCACGCGCCAGGGAGTTCGCCGCCGTGCGCCAGCCGATCCTGGTCCGCTGGGGCCACGAGTTCAACGGCAACTGGTATCCGTGGGGCATCGCCAACAACAACGCCGACCCGTCCCTGTACGTGCGCGCCCACCGGCACGTCCACGACCGCGTGTCGGCCGCCGGCGCCCGGAACGTGCAGTGGGTGTGGGCCTACAACAACGGCTCGTCACCCGACACCCCGTACAACGACCCGGCCGCCGCCTACCCGGGCGACCGGTACGTCGACTGGATCGGCATCGACGGCTACAACTGGGGCTTCGGCCCGTCCTGGGACCCGGCCGGCGACCACTGGACGACCTTCACCGCCACCATCGACGCCGCCTACGCCAAGTCCCGTGCCATCGCCCCTCGCAAGCCGGTGATGCTCGGCGAGTTCGCGTCCACAGAGGACGGCGGCGACAAGGCCCAGTGGCTCAAGGACCTGGACACAGTCCTGCGCTCGGGCGCGTACCCGGATCTCAGGCTGCTCACGTACTTCGACCTGACCAAGGAGGAGGCCTGGTCGCCGAACTCGTCCCCGGCGGCGCTGGCCGCCTTCAAGACCTGGGTCCAGCGGTGGTACATGAACGGCCGAGGCCACGAACTGGCCCGCATCGCCCGTCCGTAGCCCGATCGGCACCGGCCCACCCTGCCGGGGGCGGGCCCGCTACGGTGGGCCGGTGCGTGCCATTGAGGACCGTCTCGCGGACGCGCGGGAAGCGGTCGAGCGTCAATATCCGGTGGAGGCCGCGGTACGAGCAATCCACGAGCTGGGCGAGCTTGCCCTGCTGCCCGGCAGCGACCTGCTCGGCATCGCGCGGGCCCTCGTCGACGCTTCCGACCACGGGCCCGAACCGCTGGCGGCCGCCGCGCGCATTGCGCTGCAGGTCGTCACCAGTACCGTCCCCGCGCCGGCGGTCCAGGACGAGCGGGTGCGGTTCGAGGCGCTGCTCGGCCTCGGCGACCCGGGCGCCTTCGACCCCGCCTGGAGCTCGGTGGGCGACCGGCTTCGAGTGCCACTCGGGGTGGGCGAGGACGGCAGCCCGGTCGTGATCGACTTCAAGGACGCCACGCACGCGCTGATCGTGGGCGCGACCGGCTCTGGGAAGTCCGAGCTGCTGCGGGCGATGATCCTCGCCCTCGCCGTCACGCATTCGCCCGAGGACGTCACCTTCGTCTTCGTCGACCATCACGGCGGCTCGACGTTCGCCCCGTTCGAGCGGCTGCCGCACACCGCGGCGATGATGACCGGGATCGGGTGGTCGCCGGACCTCCTCGACCGCTGCTTCGACACCATCGCCGGGGAGCTGTCCCGGCGGGCGTCGCCTGGTTGGACCGGTCCCGCCCTGTTCATCGTCGTCGACGAGTTCACCGAACTGCTCACCAGCCGACCGGACGTGATCGACCTGTTCGTGCGGATCGGTCGAGTGGGCCGGTCGCTGGGCGTACACCAGGTGCTGGCGTCGCAACGGCTCGCGGAAGGCAGGCTGCGCGGCCTGGAAACCTACCTGTCGTCGCGGGTCGCGTTGCGCACGCTCAGCATACGGGAGAGCCGCGCCGTGATCGGTGTGCCGGACGCCTACGAGCTGCCCATGACGCCCGGGGTCGGCTACCTGGGGACCGGCTCGGACGCGCCGGTCCGGTTCCGTGCGCCGACCGCGTTCCACCGGTACTGGCCGCAGGCCGGCGCGGCGTGGCAGCGCGTCCTGCACGGCCTCGCCGCCTGGGGATCGCCGAACGTGGCGGAGGTGCTGGTCGACCGGATGCGTGCCGCCGCCCCGCCGGTGCGCCCGCTGTGGCTGCCGCCGCTGACGTCATCGCCGGCGCTCGGCGAGCTGCTTTCCGGCCCTGGGGTGCCGCTGGCGCGCGTCGACCGGCCCTTCGAGCGGCGGTACGACGTCCTCACCGTGCCGATCGACGACGGCAACATCGCCATCGTGGGCGGTCCGCGCAGCGGCAAGTCGACCGCGCTGCATACCCTCGCGCTCGGGCTGGCGCAGACCCACACGCCGGCGGAACTGCAGCTGTGCGCCATCGGTCGGGTCCTCGCCCCGCTGGCCGGCCTGCCGCACACCGCGGGCGTCGCCGACCGGGACCTGGTCCCGCGGCTCCTGGGCGAGCTGCACGCCCGCCTGGACCGCCCGCCCGCCGGCCGCGTGGTCCTGCTCGTCGACGACTGGGGCGCGGTGCACGACGACTTCGAGGACCTGCTGCTCGACCTCGCCCGGCGCGGACCCGCCCACGGCATCCGCCTCGCCGTCACGGCCCGCCGCTGGGCGGAGCTGCGGCGCTCGATGCGGGACACCTGCACCACCCGGCTGGAACTGCGCCTGGGCGACCCCGCCGAGTCGGAGATCGACCGGCGGGCGGCCAGCCGGGTCCCGTACGACCTGCCCGGCCGCGGCCTCACCGCCGACGGCCTGCAGATGCTGGTGGCCCGGCCGCGGCTGACGTCAGACGGCGACCTGGACGCGGCGGTCGCGGCGATCCGGGCGGCCTGGCCGTTCTCGCCGGTGCCGGCCGTCTCGCCGCTGCCCGAACGGCTGTCACCTTTGGTGCTGCCCGAGCCGCGGCGGGGCCTGCTGCCGATCGGCGTCGAGCAGGTCACGCTGCGGCCCGTCGCGGTGGACTTCGCCGCCGACCCGCACCTGATCGTCCTGGGCGACGAGGGCTCCGGCAAGACGTCGTTCCTGCGCGGCCTGGCCCGCTCGATCGAGCGCGCGTACCGGCCGGAGGATGCCCGGATCGTCATCGTCGACTACCGCCGCGGCCTGCTCGGTGCCGTTGGTGAGCCGCATCTGATCGGGTACTGCACCAGCCCGCAGCGCGCCGGAGACGTGATGCAGCAGGTGGTCGCCGCGTTCGAGGCACGGGTGCGCGGGCCCCAGCTGTTCGTGCTCGTCGACGACTACGACCTGGTCGCCGATGCCGTGCACCCGCTGACGGAACTTCTGCCTCGCGCCGGTGTCCTCGGGCTGCACCTGGTGATCGCCCGCCGGGTCCGTGGTGCGGGGCGGGCGATGTCCGATCCGGTGCTGCGGTCGCTGCGCGAGTCGTCCACGCCGGGAATCCTGTTGTCCGGTCCCCGCGAGGAGGGCCAGGTGCTCGCCGGCACCACCCCCGAGCCCCTGCCACCCGGCCGCGGCCGCCACGTGTCCCGCCGCGACGGCCGGCGCCTCATCCAGCTGGCGTGGCACCCGCCGGTCGTGGAGTGAGGTCAGGCTGAACCTGGCTCACCGCTCACTGTCCAGTATGGACACGGTGGCCGCGAGGGCGGTCAGGCCAGCCGGCAGGTCGGCCAGGTCGATCCACTCCTCCTCGGTGTGCTCGCCCTCGCCGGTGGTCACGCCGATGGCGAGCGCCGGCACTCCCGCCGCGTAGGCGGCGTTGGCGTCGGTGCTGGCAGCGACCAGCCGCACCGGCCGTCCCGCCTGTCGCAACGCGGCGGACGCGGCCCGGACCAGGGAAGCGTCGGACGGGATCTCACCGGCGGGCCGCCGTCCCAGGTCGGTGACGGTCACCTCGAGCCCGGCCGACGCCGGATCCGCCCGCCAGGCCCGGATCGCGTCGTGCAGGGCGGTCTCCCGCGCCGCGAGGGTCTCCGGCCGCACCGCCCGCAGGTCGACGTCGAACCAGCACTCCCGGGCCCGCGCGTTGATCGCCTCGCCGCCGCCGATCCGTCCGATGTTGACGGACGTGTCCGGCAGGGGCGGCAGCCGCTTGAGTGCCTCCGCCGCCAGCACGATCGTGCCGTGCACGGCGCTCGGCGCGTCGGCCCGTTCCCAGGCGTGGCCGCCCGGCCCGCTCACCGTGATCCGGCACCGGGCCGAGCCGACCCCACGGGTCGCGATCTTGTCGAGGTAGTTGCCCTCCACGGCGATGAACGCGCCGACGGGCACGGGCGGCCGGCGCAGCGCCTCCGTCGCGCCGGCCAGGTTGCCCAGGCCCTCCTCGCCGACGGTGGCCACCACCCAGACGGGCCGCCGGGTGCTCGCCGGCAGCAGCACGCCCAGCTCCGCGAGCGCCGCCACGGCCACGGTGTTGTCGCCGACGCCGGGTCCGCACAGCCGGGTGCCGTCCCGGCGGGTCGCGTGGTCCATGTCGGCGCCGAAGACCGTGTCGAGGTGGGCCCCGAGGACGATCGCGGGACCCGTGCCCTCGCGGACCCGGCCCCACAGGTTGCCGACGGCGTCGGTGTGCACCTCGGCCAGGCCGTCGCCGCGCCACCACGCACCGACCACGGCGGCGCGGGCCTGCTCCTCGCCGGTGGGCGCGGGAATCACGGCGAGTTCCTCGGTGCGGGCGACCACCCGCGCAACTGACGACTCCACGCCCTTACCCCACCACAACGCGGTCACGATCGCCCACCGGCCGGCTGGTCGGGAGGGGTCACGCGGGCCAGTTCAGGGTGGTCTCGACGGGTTTCGAAGCGGTCAGGTCGTGGCCGATGGCCTGGACCAGCAGGGTGGTGCGGGCGTCGGGGCGGGTGCCGCTCGTGGTGCGCCGGACGGACGGCAGGTAGTACCCGGTGCCGTTCGTGGTGCCGAGGTAGGTCAGCGTGGTGCCGTCCTGGCTCCGGCTGGACAGCCGGTACCGGTACGGCGGCCGGGTCGGTGCGGTCCAGCGCAGCAGGACCTCGGCGGAGTTGCCCTGGATGTCGCTGCGCACGACGGTGAACGCCGTCGGTGCGGCCGGCGGCCCGGACTGGCCGGCGTCGAGGACGGCGAGCAGGCCGACGTTCAGGTCGACGGGACGGGGGCCGGCGCCGGTCAGCCGCACCGCGAGAGCGATCTCCACGATCGGCCGGCCGGTGGCCGGGAGGTCGACGGTGGTGGTGCCCCAGCTCGAGAACGGCGTGGTGACGGTGGAGTACGTGAACTGGCTGCCCTCGTACCGGACGCCGATCTGGAGGGCGAACCCGTTCGGCTGGACGCTGCTGCGGCACGCGACGCGGATCTGCCGTCCGGTGCCGGCGGGCAGGTCGGTCTGGTAGAGCCGGATGAAGTTGTCGGCGCTGAGCGAGCCGTTGATCCGCAGGCTGGAGCCTCCCTGCCACGGGGTCGTGAAGTCCAGTCCGGCGGACGGGTCGTTCAAGGTCGCCGGTGACCAGTTGTGCAGGTCCTTCGGGAACCAGTGCGGCGACGTCGGCTGCAGGCGATGGGCCGTGGGGGTTCTGTCGTGATGCATCGTTTCCTCCCTGCGTCGGGGTTCGCTGTCGCGTGACGGCAGGAGGACGGGACCGGCCCGGGGCGCTGATACGTGCCGTCCGATAGCGGACACACCCGGGCTCAGGCGCGGCGGCCCATTCCGGTGAAGAGGGCGGCGAGGATCCGGTCGACGTACCCGTGGGTCAGGGGTTCCTGGGTGATCAGGAACTGGAAGTACAGCGGGCCGGACAGGATCGCCATGGCCAGGTCGAGGTCGAAGTCGGGGGACAGCTGGCCCTGGTCGCGGGCGGCCCGCAGCCGGGCGACGGTCTTGTCCGCCTGCGGGGTGATGAAGCGCTCGTTGAGTGCGGCGGCGAGCTGCCGGTCGTGCTGGGCCTCGCCGACCAGGGCCTGGAACAGCGGTCCGAAGGGTGGCCCGGCGAGCAGGTCCACGGCGGCGTAGATCTGCGTGCGCAGGTCGGCGATGACGTCGCCGGTGGCGGGGTAGTCCAGGCCGGGCTCGTGCAGTGACAGCAGCGAGTCGAGCAGCAGGGCGCCCTTGGAGGACCACCGGCGGTAGATGGTGTGCTTGCCCGCGCCGGTGCGGGCGGCGACCCCTTCGATGCTCAGCTTGGCGTAGCCGATCTCCTGACCAAGCTCCAGCGTGGCGCGCATGATGGCTTCGGTCCGGTCGGCCCCGCGACGGTGTGGGGTGGCGGTCATGGCGTCACCTTATCGGTACGGCACGTGCCGTTCTTGACAACCGATGACCGCTTCGACAGGATCGCATCGGCACGGTCCGTGCCGTTATGGAAGGACGCGCCTCGTGATGCCCGACCCCACCGTGCTGCACCCGATGCCCGGCCAGCCGCGGGTGGTCCTGCTGAAACCGCTGGTCACCTCGCCGCTGATCGAGGTGGGGGAGTTCTCCTACTACGACGACCCGGACGACCCGACCGCGTTCGAGACCCGCAACGTGCTGTACCACTACGGGCCGGAGAAACTGGTCATCGGGAAGTTCTGCGCGCTGGGCGAGGGCGTGCGGTTCATCATGAACGGCGCCAACCACCGCATGGACGGCCCCTCGACGTTCCCGTTCCCGATCATGGGCGGCGGCTGGGCCGAGCACTTCGACCTGATCACCGGCCTGCCGGGACGCGGGGACACGGTGCTGGGCAACGACGTCTGGCTCGGCTACCGGGCCATGGTGATGCCGGGCGTGCGCATCGGCCACGGAGCGATCGTCGCCTCCGGCGCCGTCGTGGTCGACGATGTCCCCGACTACGGCATCGTCGGCGGCAACCCGGCCAGGCTCCTGCGGCGGCGACACAGCGACGCCGACATCGCCCGGCTCCTCGCCGTGGCCTGGTGGGACTGGCCACTGCCGCGCATCACCGAGCACGTCCGCACGATCATGTCCGGCAGCATCGACGACCTCGAGCGGTGCGCCGAGCAGTGGCTCGGTCGCCCGTAGCCAGGAGCCGGGTTCAGCGGACGAGGACGTCGACGGTGGGCAGCGCGGCGTCGGCGGCGTGTGCCTCGACGATGCCGTCGCGTGCCCGCCGCTCCAACCCGCCGTCCTCGAGGTACTTCGGTGAGCCCGAACGGCGACACCATCAGGTGGTCGAGGGCCACCGGCGCATGGTAGCCGTGGGACGGCCGTGCTCTAAGGTTCGAGGCGCCTGGGCGACGAGGAGACGACGGTGACCAGCTTCGGGACGGGAATGCTGTACATGATGGCCGACGCCGACCTGGCCGAGGGGCCGTCCGGTCCGGCGGTGGCGTGGCTGGCGGAGATCGCGGCGGTCGGGCTGAGCCGGCGGTTCCGGGAGACGGTCGGCGACCGGGTCGTCGAGTTCACCTACGACGGCGGTGAGGTCGGCGTGCGGTGGCTCAGCGACGCTGAGGCCGCCCCGATCCTGGCGGCCGGCGGCGACTGGGGCGACGCCCTGCGGGACTGGCCATCGGTGCTGGACTCCGACCTGCACCTGCCCAACTGCACCGCCGGTGAGGCGGGCAACGTCGAGGCCGACGGCCTGCAGGTCGACGGGTCGTACTTCACGCCGATCGAGCTGACCATCGCCGGCCTCCGGGAGGCACTTGCCGACCGTGAGGACCTGGAGGACCGTGAGTTCCTCGAGACCGAGGTGCTCGCCAGGCTCGAGTTCTGCCGGACCCACGACCTGGTCTTCGTCGTCTACTGACTCGACGGTCCGCGGCGGGGCTGGAAGCGTGTGAGAATGCCGCTCATGTCCGCAGACCGACGGCTCGACCGGCGTGCCGTGCTGGGCGCCGGGCTGGCCGCCGGCGTCGCGGCCCTGGCCGGGTGCGGCGACAAGGCCGACCCGGCCGGCGTCACGCCCAGCGGGAGCGCCGAGGCGACCGCCGCCGACGGCGTGACCGGCGACGCGGCGGCCGGCGGCGCGGGGCTCGGGCCGGCGTCGGCAAGCGCGTCAGCGCCGGGACAGCAGGTGCTGGCAGCGCCGTACAGCCGCAGGCTCGTGGAGATCCTGCAGCAGAACCTGGTGCCGACCAGCGCGAACCCCAAGCATCCCGGCTACGCGGGTGCGGTCGTGCTGACCAACGTCGGCGGGAAGGTGACCACGCACGCGGCGGTCGGCGACGCGCTGCGGTACGGGTCCGGGGCGGTCGAGCTGCCGGCCAGGTCGCGGGTGGCGATGCGCCCCGACTCGATCTTCGACGTCGCGTCGGTGACGAAGATCTTCACCACGATCCTCGCGGTGCAGCAGGCGGACCGGGGCAAACTGGAGCTGTCCGCGCCGGTCGCGCAGTACCTGCCCGCGTTCGACGGGCCGGGGAAGGCCGCGGTCACGGTGCAGATGCTGCTGACCCACACCAGCGGCCTGCCGGTCGGCCCGTCGATCCCGGACACGTCCAAGCAGCCCGACGTCACGGCCCGCTGGGACTACATCATCGCCCGGCCCCTCGCCGACGGTGTGGCGCCCGGCTCGCTGTTCCGGTACACCAGCCTCGGCCTGCTGCTCACCCAGAAGATCCTCGAGAAGATCACCGGCAAACCCCTCGACCAGCAGGTGAAGAACGACCTCACCGGCCCGTTGGGGTTGCGCGACACGGGCTTCAAGCCGCTCGGGTGGCTCAGTGCGGCGGACCAGGCGAACCGTCTCGTCGCCACCGACGCGCGGACCTCACGCGGGCTGCTGCGCGGCACGGTCCACGACGACATCTGCAACGTGCTGGGTGGGGTGGCCGGGTCCGCGGGCATCTTCACCACCGCCGCCGACCTGTCCGTGATCGGGCAGATGCTGCTCGGCGGTGGCCAGTACAACGGCAAACGCCTCATCTCCGACGGTGCGGTGCGCAACATGTTCACGAACAAGAACGCCGGGCTGCCGGCCACCGACGTCGACCGGCCCAACCGGACCTCCACCCACGGCATCGGGTTCGAGCTGGACCAGCCGTGGTTCATGGGCCGCCTGGCCGGCCCGGGCACGTTCGGGCACACCGGGTTCACCGGCTGCGAGCTGGTGGTCGAGCCGCGCCGCAAGCTCGTGCTGGTGCTGCTGACCAACCGGGCCCACCCCAACTGGAGCTGGGCCAACCCCGACCCGACCCGGGTCGCCGTGGCCGACGCCATCGCCGCCGCAATGCCCTGACCCCGTGTAGGGCGCGCCGTGGTGGGCAGGAGCCGCGGATGCGAACGATGACCGCGTGGCGCGTCGATCGGCCCGGGCCGATCGGCGGGCGGCCGCTGCGGATGGCGTCGGTGCCGGTGCCCGAGCCGGGGCCGGGCGAGGTGCTGGTCCGGGTCCGCGCGTGTGCCGTCTGCCGCACCGACCTGCACCTGGCCGAGGGCGACCTGCCACCGCACCGCCCCGGTGCCGTGCCGGGGCACGAGGTGGTGGGTGAGGTCGAGCAGCTGGGTGGGGACGACACCGGCGACCTGCGGGTGGGGGACAGGGTGGGCGTGGCGTGGTTGCGCCACACGTGCGGCACCTGCCGGTACTGCCGCTCCGGCGCGGAGAACCTCTGCCCGTTCTCGTGCTACACCGGCTGGGACGCCGACGGCGGGCTCGCCGAGCACTGTGTCGCGCCGGCCGCATACGTCTACCGGATGCCGCCGCGGTACGACGACGTCCACGCTGCCCCGCTGCTGTGCGCCGGGATCATCGGGTTCCGGGCGTTGCGCCGGGCGGACCTGCCGCCGGGCGGCCGGCTGGGCCTGTACGGCTTCGGCGCGTCCGCGCACCTGA
Organism: Dactylosporangium siamense; assembly: GCF_016862795.1. GTDB lineage: Bacteria > Actinomycetota > Actinomycetes > Mycobacteriales > Micromonosporaceae > Dactylosporangium > Dactylosporangium siamense. The sequence continues at coordinate 102,005 of NZ_BONQ01000106.1, forward strand.
CGGCGCAGGTCGCGATGGCACAGGGCGCCACGGTCCATGTCCTGACCCGCTCGGTCGAGGCCCAGCGACTGGCCCTGTCCCTCGGGGCCGCGTCGGCCGGCGCCGCGGCGGACGCGCCGCCGGAGCCGCTGGACGCCGCGATCCTGTTCGCCCCCGTCGGGGACCTGGTGCCCGTCGCGCTGTCCGCGCTGGATCGCGGCGGCACGCTCGCGGTGGCCGGCATCCACCTGACCGACATCCCGCCGCTGCGGTACGCCGACCACCTGTTCCAGGAGCGGACCCTGCGCAGCGTCACCGCCAACACCCGCCAGGACGGCCACGACTTCCTGGCGTTCGCGCAGGACCACCCGTTGCGGGTCACCGTCACCCCGTATCCGCTGTCCGGTGTGGACCGGGCACTCGCCGACCTGGCCGCGGACCGGGTGGAGGGCGCCGCCGTCATGACGCTGCCGGAGCAGTGAATCCGTCAGGGCCCGGCGTCGTCCGGCGCGGCCATCCGAATCGTGCCGAGCAGGCGGGTCACCTCACCGGCGGTCGGCGCCGCCGGCCCGAGGATCTGCCCCGTCGCGCCCAGCGTCCGCCGCAGCCTCGTGTCGTCGGCAAACTCCTGCAGCTCGGCGGGCAGGGCAATGTGCGGCGGCCCGAGCATGACCTGCCAGGCGTCCGGGTGCTCGCGCAGGTGCCGGAAGAACGCCCGGTGCTCGGCCCGGACCACCAGCAGCCGGGCCAACTGCATGTGCAGTGCCGGGCTGTCGCGGTCGCCGACGGGTGACACGTCCCGGGCGAGCACCGCCGTCGCCAGGTTGAGCACGTTGACGAACCGTTTGACCCGGCGCGGGTTGGTGCCGAACCCGGTGCGGACCAGCGCCCAGAACGGCTCGTGGTCGGCGAGGATCCCGGCGGTCGGCGCGACCGCCCGGCGGATCGCGGCGAAGCTCACCTCCGGCAGGAAGAACGGCAGCTGCACGATCTTCTCCAGGTACGCGGCACCGTCCACGCCCATGTCGCCGAACTTCGCGGCCGCGACCCGCACCAGGTGGTCGTAGTCCATGCCGAGCACGAACACGCAGCGGGACTCGCCGAGGAACAGTTTGATCGCCTCCAGCACGCTCACCGCGGCCGCCGGCGTGCACCGGTCGAGGTCGTCGATGAACACGAACAGGCGTCCACCCGCCGGGAGGTACTCCTCGACCGCCTCGGCGAAGTCCACCTCGAACCGGTTGAGGTCGCGGTAGTACCCGGCGTCGGTCTCGGCGATGCGTTCCGCGCCGGCGGTCACGTCCTCGACCCCGACCAGACCGCCGGTGAGCGCCGACACCGACGCCCCGAGCCCCAACCGCAGGGTGAGCCACGTCGTCGCGGCCGCGAGCCGCTTCGCCTTGCGCCCGGCCGGTTCCTCGGTCTGGATCTGCGCCAGCAGCGAGTGCAGCAGCGCCGCCCAGACCTCGACCTTCTGGTCGTACTTCCACGGGTCGAACCACAGCGCCCGGTCCTCCGGCGCGAACCCGAGCCGGTCCCGCCACATCCGCATGAAGCTGCTCTTGCCCGACCCCCACGGCCCGAACACCCCGACCGTCACGGGGAGCACGTCGGCGGCCCGCACGATCGCGTACAGCTCCTCGACGTACGGGAGGTACCCGAACCGGTCCTGGTCACTGTTGGAGATCGGGTTGTCGGACAGGAGCCCGGGCATCGTGCGGTCCTCCATCTGCCGGTTCGTCGCCGCATCGTACAGAAACCGCGCCGCCGTCCCCGCTGTCCGTCAGGTACCGATTGATGGCCGGTCGGCCGTGCCGGACCCGCCGCGTCGATGCTGGGATGGACCGGCACGACGACGTCCACCGTGCGGGAGGAGCCGGTTCATGTTCGTTGGCAGCGGGCGGGTCGCCGAGGTGGAGCGGCTGGTCGCCGCCTTCGACGCGGTGCGCACCGGGTCGGTGCCGGCGCTCATCACCTACGTGGCGCCACCCGGCTGGGGCAAGACGCGGCTCGTCCAGGAGCTGTACCTGCGGCTCGCCGCGGTCCAGGCCGAGCCGTGGTACTGGCCGCCGTCGCTGGTCGGCGAGCCCGGGGCGGGTGCGGTGAGCTCCGGGGACCTCGCCACCGGGCGCAAGGCCGTCCGGCCGCGGCAGCCGCAGGCGCCGGCGGGCGCGGTGCTGCCGTGGCTGTGGCTGACGCTGCCGTCGGCGCGGCTCGGCGACGGGTCACCCGCGCCGGCCGTGGAGCAACTGGTGGTCCAGCTGACCCCGCACCTGCCGCAGCTGCTCGGCCGGCTCGACGGCTGCGGCGGGCCGGTCCAGGCGGCGGCCAGGCGGGCGGTGGCCGGGGTGCTGTCGCCGTGGGACCTGCGGGCGTTGAGCGCCGCGGCGCCGGAGGTCGGCCGGGCGATCGCCGCGGAGGACCCCGGCGACGGCACCGCGGACGTGGCCGGCGACGTGGCCGCGCTGCTGCGCCAGCTGTCGCAGCCGCTGCCGCCGGCCGAGCGGACACCGGTCGTGGTGGTCGTCGACGACGCCCACGACCTGGACGAGTCCGCGGTCAACTTCATCAAGGACCTGATCAGCACCGACCTGCCGACGCTGCTCATCGCGACCACCTGGCCGGAGCATGTCGGCGCCGGTCCGGACGGCCCGCCGTTCTGCGCGTACCTGCACGCGGCCGCCACCGCCGAGCGCTCCACCGTCGTGCACCTGGACCAGCTGGACCCCGACGACCTCGTCGCGTTCGTGCTGCACCAGTTCCCCGGCACCGACCCGCTGGTCGCGAGCCGGCTCGCCGCGCGGGCGGACCGCAACCCCTACGCGCTGCGCCTGCTGCTGGACACCGCGCTGGTGCAGGCCGCGTCCCGCAACGGCCCGATCGAACTGCGTCCCGCGGAGGTCGACGACCTCAAGGGCGGCCTCGACGACCTGCTGCGCCAGCACTGGACCCGGCTTCCTGTCGGGGTGCAGCAGACCCTCGCCACCACCGCGCTGCTCGGCGAGTCCGTGTTGGACGACGTGCTCATCGCGGCGCTCGGCGAGGTCCGGCCCGCCGGTGGGCTCGGCGCGACCCTGGCGACGGCCTGGATCCGCCTGGCCGGGGAGCGGGCCCGCATCGTCGAGTTCATCGAGCGCATCCGGTATGACGTCGCCCGCAGCGCCGCGCCGGCCGTCCTCGCCGTAGGTATCCGCAGCCGCATCCTGTACAGCGCGCTGCGAGCCGTCCGGTATCTGCTCGACGACGACGTCCGCGAGGCGCGGCAGGTGCTGCTCGCCCTGCACGTCGGTCTCGCCCGCGCCGGCGTGGAACCGGACCTGCCGTCGGCGGGGCGCAGCGCCGGCGAACTGGCCGAGATCACCCGCCATCAGCACCGCCGCCTCGACGCGATCACCTACCTCGACCAGGCCGTCACGTGGCTGGACACCGGCGACGACGACGACCGCAGGACCGCGATCACGCTGCGGATCGACCTGACGGCGGCGATCCGGGCCGAGTACACGCTGGCCCTGAGCGAGCCGCACGCCCGTCTGGCGCTACGCCTGGCCGACGCCCTTGACCCCCACGACGAGCTGCGGATCCGAGCCCGGATCTCGCTGGCCCGGTCGCTGATGCGCCGCACCGAACCCGAACAACTCGCCGCCTCGATCGAGCTGCTCCGCGAGGCGGAGGCGCTCACCGACGGCCTGGACGCCCCGTCGCCGCTGCTCATCCACGACCTCTGGGCGATGCAGGCCCACGCCGACGGCATCCAGGGCCGCCGCGCCGACGCCACCCGCCGCTACCGCGACGTCGTCGCCCACTGCGAGCGGCACTTCGGCGACAACCACAGGTACACGCTCGGGGTGATGGAGAGCCTCGCGTACAACGCGCTGCGCAGCGGCGACATCGCCGGCGCCGTCACCGTCCGGCGGGAGATCCTCCGACGGCGGATCGGTCTCATCGGCGACGCCGGCTACCTGCCGACCATGCCGACCCGCACGAACCTGGCCGCCGGGCTCATGCGGCTGGGCACCGAGGCCGCGCTGGACGAGGCCGAGCAGCTGGCGCTGGAAGCGAAGACCGTGTGGTCCCGAGCGTACGGCGTGGACGGTGCCCGGACCCAGCGGTCCCGGCTGGTCCTGGCGGTGATCTGGCAGCGCCGCGGGCTGCTGCGCGAGGGGGCCGGCGACGTCGCCGCCGCCAAGGAACTGTTCGAGCGGGCCGCCGAGGAGACCGGCAAGGTGCTGGTGCTGCGCCAGCAGCGGCACATCAGCGAGTATCCGCTGGCGCTCATGCGGCACGGCGTCTCCCAGGCGTGCCTGCGCGACCACGAGGCCATCGGGTCGCTGACCGAGTCGCTGCGCCTGCGCGAGGTCGAGCTGCGGCAGACCCGGCACCACTGGGAGACGCAGGAGTGCGCCGAGTTCCTGGCGTGGGCCTACGAGCGGCTCGGGCAGCCGCTCGAGGCGGCGAGCATCCGGCGCCTGTACCGGCTGCCTGACACCTCCGGGTGATTCCGCCGGCGTACTTCTGGTGTTCTGGTCGCACGTTCGAGACGTCGCCCGGTGGGCAGGGACACCGCATGGGTTTCACGATGGATGCTCAGGTCGCGGACGCGCTCGCGCCGATCGCCGAGGCGGCGGCCGGCACCATCCCGCCACCGGTCGGCGACGTGGCCGCCCGCCGGGTCGCGTTCGAGCAGTTGATCGCGCACATCGACGGCGCGCAGCCCACCCCGACCGACGTCACCAGCGGCGACTTCATGCTGACCACCGCCGACGGCACCCCGATGCGGCTGCGCTGGTACACGAAGTCCGGGAGCCAGTCCGGCCGGGCGGCGGTGTACTTCCACGGCGGCGGGATGATCCTCGGACACCTCGACCTGTTCGACGGTGTCGTCTCCCGGTACGTGTCAGCCTCCGGCACCCCGATCCTGTCGGTCGACTACCGCCGGGCGCCCGAGCACCCGCACCCGACACCGGTCGAGGACGCCTACGCGGGGCTGGTCTGGCTGCACGAGAACGCCGCCGGACTCGGCGTCGACCCGGCCAGGGTGGCGGTCTTCGGCGACAGCGCCGGCGGCGGCCTCGCCGCAGCGGTGTCCATCCTCGCCCGGGACCGGCAGGGCCCACGGATCGCCAGGCAGATCCTGGTCATGCCGATGCTGGACGACCGCAACGTCACCCCGGACCCGCGCCTCGAACCGTTCGTGGGCACGTGGACCTGGGACGACAACCGCACCGGCTGGCGGGCCCTGCTCGGCGACGCCGCGGGCGGCGGGGACGTGTCGCCGTACGCGGCGCCGGCCCGGCTCGCCGACTGCACCGGGCTGCCACCGGCCTACATCGAGGTCGGCCAGCTCGACATCTTCCGCGACGAGGACCTCACCTACGCGCTGCGCCTGTCCCGGGCCGGCGTCCCGGTCGAGTTCCACCTGCATCCGGGCGTACCGCACGAGTTCGACGGGATCGCCTTCACCGCCGACGTCGCCAAACGCGTCTACGCCGACCGCATCCGCGCCCTCAACAGCTTCTGAACCCCGACGGACGGCGGCTGCCGGGCATAGATCGGCTGCGCATCGGGTCGCCTGAGTACTCGGCTGGCTGTGAGGTGCCGGTTTGAGCCCGCTTGGAGAGGATGGTGGCGGGTTGTCTGGTGATGTGTCCGTGACGCCGCGTAGATCGGGCGATGTGATGCCGGTCACTTGGGCGGTTCGGCATTGGTGGCTCTCGCCCGGAACTGTCGTGGGCGGGTTGGTAACGGCGAGTAATTGATCTTTTAAAATTCTTCCCCGGATCGGTGGTCATCACTATCGTCCTGCCTGCATGACCGTTGCGGGGGAGGCAGGCATGGGTCGTCGGGGCGCATTCTCGGTGCACGGGTCGGGGCGTGGCCGGGTGTGGCGGTGGTTGACCGTCGTGCCAGCGGGTGCGTTGTTGGCCTCCGTGTTGGTGGCATTGCCGGCGCATGCCGCGCCGGGCAACCCGTCTGGGGTGGTGAATCCTCAGGAGCGTTCGGTGGCGGTGTCTGGGGTGCTGGGTCGGGCTCGGCCGGCGGTTGCGTCGGATACGGCGGCGTTGGGGAAGGTGCCTGCG
>NZ_BONQ01000107.1 GCF_016862795.1 Dactylosporangium siamense
TGAAGCTCACCATCGCCTCCGTCGAGGCCGTCGCCCTCGCCGCGCCGTTCGCGCGGATGTTCCACGACGTGCCCGACTGGCTCACGACCCCGGCGTCCAGCCACCGCGTGCTGCCGCGCCTCGGCCAGTACACCACCCTCGTCCGGATCCGAACGGTCGACGGTCTCGAAGGGATCGGCGAGGCCTACGGCCTGCCGGAACCCCGCGTCACCGCGACCATCATCGGCTCGCTCCTGGCCCCGATGCTGGTCGGTCGGGACGCGGGCGCGTCGGAGGCGTTGTGGGAGCTCATGTTCGGCGCCCAGGCCGGCGCCGGACGCACCGGCGGGTTCTACCTCGAGGCGATCAGCGGGATCGACCTCGCCCTGTGGGACCTGCGCGGCAAGGCCGCCGGGCAACCGGTCCACCGGCTGCTCGGCGGCCCGGTCCGCACATCGGTCCCGGTCTACGCCTCCCCGATCCCGTTCCTGCCGTCGACCTCGGAATCGGTCCAACGTGCACTGTCCTTCGTGGACGACGGCTTCCACGCCGTCAAACTCAAGCTCGGCCGTGGCGAGACCACCGACCTGGCCCACGCCACGGCGGTCGCCGAAGCCCTCGACGGCCGCGCCGCCCTGCACGTCGACCTCAACTGCGCCTACGACGTCAAGACCGCCATCCGCCTCGGCCACGCCCTGCAACACCTGGGCGTGCGCTGGCTCGAAGAACCCCTCGCCACCGACGACGTCGCGGGCCTCGCCGAGGTCCGGGCCGCCGTGCAGATCCCCGTCGTCACCGGCGAGAGCGAATTCATCCGGTACGGCTACCGCGACTTCCTGCTCGCCCGGGCCGCCGACATCGTCATGCCCAACCTCACCCGCGCCGGCGGCATCACCGAGGCCCGCCGGATCGCGGCCCTGTGCTCCGCCTTCCACGTCGACGTCTCACCACACGGCGTCGGCTCCGCGATCGGCCTCGCCGCCGCCCTGCAGTTCGCGGCGGCCACCCCGAACGTGCCGATCTACGAATACAACCGGTTGCCCAACCCGCTCCGCGACGACCTGGCCGCGCCACCGTCCCTGGTGGACGGTGCGCTGGTCGTGCCCGACGGCCCGGGCCTCGGCGTCACCTTGGACGAGGACCTGGTCGCCCACTATGAGGTGTTCCGTGCCTGAACTCGCGGTGGTCACGGGAGCGGCCGGCGGCATCGGATCTGCCGTCGCGCAACGGCTACGGGCCGACGGCTGGGACGTCGTCGGCCTGGACCGGGCCGAGGCGGACCTCACCGACGAGGCCGCCGTCGCCAACGCGTTCCGTGACCTCGGCACCGTCGGCGCGCTCGTCACCTGCGCCGGCGTGACCGCCGGCGCGCCGGCGCACGAGACCACCGTCGAGGACTGGCACGCGGTCATCGACGCCAACCTCACCTCCGCCTTCCTCTGCGCCAAACACGCACTGCCCGGCATGCTCGCCGCCGGCCGGGGCGTCATCGTGACCATCGGCTCGGTCCACGGGCGCGTGTTCGCCCCCGGCTATCCCGCGTACGCCGCCGCCAAGGCCGGCCTCGCCGCCTTCACCCGCCAGCTCGCCGTGGACTACGGCCACCACGGCATTCGCGCCCTCACCATCAGCCCCGGCTGGGTCCGCACCCCCGACACGCTCACCCGCGTCGAGGACCCGGCCGACCTCACCCGCCTCGCCGAGACCCAGCGGCCCGGCAAGCCGGCGGACGTCGCCGCCGCCGTCGCGTTCGCCGTCTCGGCCGGCGCCGCCCTGCTCACCGGCACCGAGATCGTCCTGGACGGCGGTGCCACCGCCGTCCAGCCCGCCGCCCTGCTCAGACCCGGCCCACGGGCCCGCCTCGGCCTCCCGCCACTCACGGAGGCCCCTCGTTCAGAGGAGTCCTGATGCCACTCACCCGCAGAACCGCCCTCGCCGCCACCGCCGCCGGTGTCGTAGCCGGCGCCACCGTCCGTCCGGACCTGGCCGCTGCGGCGGTCGCCGACTACGTCATCCGCCACGACCAGCCCCGCCAGACCATCCTCGGCCTCGGCGTCGAGATCCAGTCCGACTCGATCGGCTCCGGCAACAACGGCCTGCCGACCGCCACCACCTCCGTCCCGCACGACCTGGTCGCGTCCGAGCGCACCCGCATGTACACCGACCTGCTGAAGATCCGCGACGACCGGGGCTTCCGGTACCTCCGGCTGGCCCTCGGCCTGTACCTGCGCGGCCTGGACAGCACCCAGAAGCAGATCATCGGCCGCTGGCCGACGCAGCTGGCGGAGCTGGCCGAGCTGATCGCCGTGTCCGGGATCGAGGGCGTGTCGGCGGAGTACTGGTCGCCGGCGCCGGGCTGGAAGTCCAACGGCAGCTACGTGGGCGGCACGATCGCCTCCACCGACCCGGGCTGGCTCGACCAGTACGGCGACGCGATCGTGCGGGACCTCGCCTACCTGCGCGACAACGGCGTGCCGGTGAAGATGTTCAGCCTGCAGAACGAGCCGAGCATCGACTACGTCGCGTACTCCTGCTGCTCCTACACCAACGACCAGTACTACAAGGCGTTCAAGGCGATCGCGCCGAAGATCCGCGCCGAGTTCCCGGGCATCTTCATCCACGCCGACGCCGAGAACGGCCAGCGCGGCCGGGGCGGCGCCCTCATCCGCGCCGACGCCACCGCGCTGTCCCAGGTGGACGGCTGGTCGTTCCACCGCATCGGCAGCGACAGCAACGACCAGCTGCAGAACAACTACACCAGCGACGCCGCCGGCAAACCCGTGTTCAGCAACGAGTTCGAGTACCAGGTGCCGACCAGCGACTGGAAAATGGTCAACACCGCCCAGTCCATCATGAACTGGATGACGTTCCAGAACTCGCCGACCTGGTTCTGGCTGCACGCCCTCAAGCCCACCTACAACTCGGAGGCCTCCGGCTACTCGCTGGGCTTCTGGCGCCCCTATGACGACGACGACTTCACGAAGTACCCGAACATCGCCAAGGGCCACTGGGACTACAACCCGCGCAACTTCAACGGCATCCACGGCTTCGTGAAGTACCTGCCGTGGAACTCGGTGCGCTACCACGTCGACGAGGGCACCCAGCGCACCGAACAGCGGATCATGGCGTGGAAGACCCCGCAGGGCAAGCTGGTCTTCGCGATGACCAACCGCAGCCTGTCGACGGTGACGTACACAGTGGACACCGGCAGCGCGCGGGCGTTCCAGGGGCAGCAGTACACGCCGACCGCCCGCAACACCAACCTGACCGACAAGACCGGCCCGGTGCTCACCCTCACCCTGCCCCCGACGTCGGTCCAGTTCTGGATCGAGCGCCTGTGACCTTCGACGACCTGCTCGGCGGCCGCCCGCTGATGGCGATCCTGCGCGGGGTACCCCTCGCGCGGGCCGCCGAGCTGGCGGCCGCCGTCCAGGCCGGCGGTATCGGCGTCGTCGAGGTGCCGATCCAGACCGCCGAAGCCGTCGACGTGCTGCGGGACCTCGCGTCCCGCGGCACGCCGGTCGGCGCCGGCACCGTCCGCTCCCTGGCGGACGTCGCGATCGCGGTGGCGGCCGGCGCCGCGTTCACCGTCGCCCCCGGCTTCGACGCCGAGGTCGCCGCCGCCAGCCACGCCGCCGGCCTGCCACACCTCCCCGGCGTCGCCACCGCCACCGACGTCCATCACGCGCTGCGCGCCGGCTGCGGCTGGCTCAAGGCGTTCCCGGCCGGCTCGCTCGGCCCCGGCTGGCTCCGCGAGCTGCGCGGCCCGTTCCCGGAGGCGCGCTTCGTCGCCACCGGGGGCATCGACGCCACCAACGCGCGTGCCTTCCTGGACGCCGGCGCCGCGGCCGTCGGCGTCGGCACCGCCATCACCCGCCCCGGCGGCCTCGAAGCCCTCCAGGCCGCCCTGCGCCGATAGTCGTCACAGGGCGATCTGGCCCGACAGGCCGAGGAAGGCGACCAGCAGGCTCAGCGCGACCAGCCACAGCACCGGATGTTTGGCCCGGGGCAGGGGACCGGCGGGTGCGGGGGTAGCGGGGGCCAGGACGGCGAGGACGGCGGTGCCGGCCAGGCCCAGCGCCGTCACGTAGGCCAGGACGCCCGCGCCACGCACCGCCGCCGCGGCGACCAGGGAGTCGTGCGGGGACCAGCCGTCGATCGAGGCGAGCCCGGCGACACCCGCGAGGGCCGGCAGCAGCACCGTGGTGACGCCGAGCGTGAGCGACGACAGGCCCAGCACCAGGGTGGCGACGCGCAGCCGTGAGCGGTGCCGGGCCCGGGCGTGCAGCGCCCAGGCGGCGGCGAGCCAGCCGGTGACGGCGCCGGCGAGCAGGCCGGCGAGCGTGAGGACGGTGACGGCGCCGGGCGCGGGGCGATGGACGCTGACCATGAGCGACACCGGGTCGCCCTCGCTCCAGGATCCGCCGCCGTCCGGCGTGCGGTCGCCGGCGCGGGCGGTGACGCGCACGACCTGGTCACCCTTCGAGGCCCAGAAGACGTTGTCGGCGGTGGATCCGTCGGTACGCCACCCGGCCGCCACCATGCGCTCCCGCGCACCGGCGAGGACGCTCACGGGGTCCTGTGATCCGGTGCGGAGGCGCACCTGGACGGCGCCCGGGGCGGGGTGCGGGCCGGTGTTGCCCTCGTCGCCGGGGGAGGTCCGCATGCCGAGCCAGTCCTGGTCGAGCGGGTCGCCGGGGTCGGCGACCGGATCGGTCGCCGGCTCGCCGAAGGCGGTATGCGCGGTCGCGGCGGCGGCCTGGGCGGACGGCATCGTGGTGGACGCCTGCCAGCCGAGCCAGCCCGTGGCGGCGGCGCCGCCGATGCCCACGAGGAGCGCGGCGAGGGTGGCGGTGACGGCGTTGAGCGCTCCGGGCGGCGGCAGGAACCGGGCCCGGATGCCACCCACGATCAGGTCGACGGCGTCCCACGCGGTCGGGCGGCGCCGGCCGGGCGGGGCGGCGTCGAGCAGGGTGGTCAGGATCTCGGTGCCGCGGTCCCGCCGGAACCGGCGCGGGTAGGCGAGCAGCAGCCGCCGGTAGGCGCGTTCCAGCGCCGGCTCGTCGTTCACGCCGCACCCCCTGCCGCGAGCGCCAGACCGCTCGCCGCGAGCGTGGCGCCGCCGGCCGCGAGCGCGAAGCCGCCGTGGGTGCGCAGCCGGGCGGCGGCCATCGACGCGGCCGAGCGCATCCGCACCACCTCGGCGCCGAGCGCGGCGGATCCCGCGTCGGTCAGCCGGTAGTAGCGGCGCAGCCGGCCCTGCAACGCCTCCTCCCGGTCCACCGTGAGCAGCCCCTCGGTCGTCAGCCGGTCGAGGGCCGCGTAGAGCGTGCCCGCCCGCAGTGTCACCCGGTCCCCGGACAGGCGGGCCACGGTCTGCATGACCCCGTAGCCGTGCTGCGGGCCCTCGGCCAGGGCGGTGAGGATGAAGAACGTCGGCTCGTGCATCGCCATGCCCGCCACTATACCGACCATCGGTATATACAAACCATGGGTATTTCTGGTGCCGGTGAATACCTAGCAGTACTATGCATCGAAGTCTTAGGGGTGTGATGGCTCGTGAAGGTTGCCAAAGATCTGGTGGCCGCGTCGGCGACGCCGATGGTGCTCGGCATCCTCGCCGAGGGCGAGAGCTACGGCTACGCCATCCTCAAGCGCATCAACGAGCTCTCCGGCGGCGAGCTGGCCTGGACCGAGGGCCTGCTCTATCCGTTGCTGCACCGGCTCGAGCGGCTCGGCCACGTCGAGTCGACCTGGCAGTCGGTGACGGGGGAGCGGCGGCGCAAGTACTACCGCGTCACCGAGCAGGGCCTGGCCGAGCTGGCGGAGCAGCGCCGGCAGTGGGACACCGTCGTGGACACGCTCAAGGAACTGTGGCTGGGCGCCACCGTCCGCCCCCAGGAGGGCCTCGCATGACACCGGACGGCCTGGAAGCGCAGATCGGGCAGTGGCGGCAGTACGTCCAACGCCGCCGCGAGCTGCAGACCGCCGACGCCGACGAGCTCGAGGACCACCTCCGTGGCTCCGTCGACGAGCTGGTCGCCGCCGGGCTGAGCGAGGACGAGGCGTTCCTCGTCGCGGTCAAACGCATGGGCAGCCTCGACGAGCTGTCCCGCGAGTTCGCCCGGGAGCACTCGGAGCGGCTGTGGAAGCAGCTCGTCCTCACCGGCGAACCCGCCCCGGGCGCCTCGGCGGCCGGCACCCGGTCGCGGCGCACCCTGTGGGTGATGGTCGGCTGCGCGGCGGGCGCCGCCGCGTCCATCAAGGTCCCGGAGCTGTTCGGGGCGGGATTCGACGGCAACAGCGAGTTCTACGCGGCGAACATCAGCCTCTTCACGCTGCCGTGGCTGGCCGGGTTCCTCGCCTGGCGGCGGCAGGCACCGCGCCCGCTGATCGCGGTCGTGGCGGCCCTGTTCGTCCTCGGCGGCGTCGCGGCCAACGTCTACCCGCTCACCGGCGACTCGCAGTCGCTGGTCATCACCAGCATCCACCTGCCGATCGCGCTGTGGCTGGTGGTGGGCGTGGCGTATGTCGCCGACGACTGGCGCTCCACCCGCCGGCACATGGACTTCATCCGCTTCACCGGCGAGGTGTTCGTCTACTTCGTGCTCATCGCCCTGGGCGGCGGCGTGCTCATCGCGTTCACCGTCGGCACGTTCAGGGCCATCGGCGTCCAACCGCAGGAGTTCATCAGCGAGTGGGTGGTGCCGTGCGGTGCCATGGCCTCGATCGTCGTCGCGGGTTGGCTGGTGGAAGCCAAACAGAGCGTGGTCGAGAACATCGCGCCCGTCCTGACCCGCCTGTTCACCCCGCTGTTCACCGCCGTGCTGCTCGCCTTCCTCGTCGCCGTCGGCGTGACCGCCAACCGCATCGACGTCGAGCGTGAGGCGCTCATCCTGTTCGACCTGCTGCTGGTCGTGGTCCTGGGCCTGCTGCTGTACTCGATCTCCGCCCGCGACCCGCTCGCACCGCCCGGGCTGTTCGACAAGCTGCAGCTCGCGCTGGTGTTCAGCGCCCTCGCCATCGACACCCTGGTCCTGCTCGAGATCACCGGCCGGCTGGCCGAATACGGCGGCACCCCGAACAAGGCCGCCGCCCTGGGCGAGAACGTGATCCTGCTGGTGAACCTCGCCGGCTCGGCGCTGCTCCTGCTGCGGTTCATCCGCCGCCAGGGCCAGTTCGCCGCCCTGGAGCGCTGGCAGACCCGCCACCTGCCCGTGTACGCCGTCTGGGCCTGGATCGTCGTGCTCGTCTTCCCGCCCGTGTTCGGCTTCGCCTGATCCCATGCGGTCCGGCCGTACCTTGAGGTGACGTACCACGACGACAAGGTCGACGTGCACGCCACCGTCGACCGGTCCGTGGTCACCGGCAAGGACGTCGGTCGCAAGGTGACGATCCGCGAGCGCTGCGACGACTCCGGCTGCTCCTACGGCCGGTCCAACACCAGCAGGTGGCTCGGCGGACTCGGCGGGCTGGTGTTCCTGGCCGGGATGGCAGTGTTCATGCCCGCCTTCTGCTACTGCGTCAGGTACCTGTTCCGGGCGGTCTTCGGCACCTCCCGCGACTGAGGGTCGGTGCGGGCGCGGCCCGGCGACTACGCTCTGGCCCGTGCTGGATGACATGCAGTGGTTGAACGAGCCGCGGGAATGGTCACTGGAGGACGGCGTCCTGCACGCGGTCACCGAGCTGCGCACCGACTTCTGGCGCGAGACCTTCTACGGCTGGACCACCGACAACGGGCACTTCTTCCACCGGCCGGTGACCGGCGACTTCACCGCCGAGGCCGTCGTGTCCGCGGCCCACACGACCCGGTTCGACCAGGCCGGCATGATGCTGCGCGCCGACGAGCGCAACTGGCTCAAGACCGGCCTGGAGGTCACGTCGGGCGCCGTGCAGATCAGCACGGTCTACACCCGCGGCCACTCCGACGTGTCGATGGCGCCGGTCGCCGGTCCGGCCGGCGAGGTCTCGATGCGGATCTCCCGGTTCGGGGCCGCTGTGACCGTCCACTACCGCAGCGGCGACGCACCATGGCACCTGCTGCGCCTCGGCCACCTCGACCTCCCGGCGACCGTGGACATCGGCGTCATGTGCTGCTCGCCGGAGCGGGCCGGCCTGCGGGCCACGTTTCGCGACCTCCGGGTCGGGCCGCCGATCTCCCGGGACAACCTCGAGTAGCGCTGCGACGCCGGCGTCCTGACCTGCCGGTCAGCGTCCGGCTGGATCCTTCAGGCCCAGGACGCGCCGCAGGAGGTTGCGCCGCCAGATGGTGCGCAGCGCCAGGAACCACGGCGGGAGGAACACGGCCACACCGATGTAGATCAGTGGATTCGGCACCAGGCTGAAATAGCGCGACAGGGCCGGCACCGAGAGGATGACCAGCAGGATCGCCACCAGGGCCGCGACGAGCGCGGCGGGTCGCTTGTCGGCCCGCACGGTCGTCCAGCCGGCGAACATCCGCCAGGGCGGCTCCAGGAACAGGATGAGCGCGAACGCCGTCAGGGACGTGAAGACGGTCAGGCCGGTCTGCGCCACGACGGTGGCGACCTGATCGGCGAACGTGGCGTCGGACCGGACCAGGCCGGTGAACTCCTCGAACCGCTTGACCAGCTCCGGCGGCACGTGATGGGCCATGATGCCGGACTGCACGAAGCGGAACAGGGTGGCGTACAGCGCGACCCCGAACACGGCGGTGACCACTGCCGACGGCACGACGAACCGGCCGAGGGAGCCGAGCAGTCCGGGATCCGGTGCGCGGGGCGGCGCCCAAGCGGTGAGCACCAGGGTCGGCAGGCCGACGGTGAACAGGACGATGGCGACCTGCGCCGGCTCGTACGGGAAACCGAGGCCGAGGATCGCCACACCGATGATGACGAGGATGGAGACGCTGACCCGGGCCAGGTACAGGTACATCGAGGTGGTGATGCCGGACACGATGCGCCGGCCCTCGTGCCGGGCGGGGGCGAGGGCGTCGAAGGCGTCGTCGAGCAGCACCACGTCCGCGACGTCGCAGGCGACGCTGCTGCCGCTCTCCACGGCGATGCCGACGTGGGCCTTCTTCAGCGACGGCAGGTCGTTGACGCCGTCGCCGATCATCGCGGTGTACCGGCCCTGCTGGCGCAACGTGTCCAGCATGCGCTCCTTGAGCCGGGGCGCCACCCGGCCGAACACCACGCCGGTGGCGACGGCGTCGCCGAACGCCTCCGGGGTCATCGCCTCCAGCTCCGCGCCGGTGCGGGGCTCGGCGTCGTCCAGGCCGATCCGCCGGGCGAGGACGGCGACCGTGCGCGGGTCGTCACCGGAGATGACCTTCACGGCGACACCACGGTCGATCAGGTCCCGCAGCGTCTCGTGGACG
The DNA here is from genome assembly GCF_016862795.1 of Dactylosporangium siamense. Lineage (GTDB taxonomy): Bacteria > Actinomycetota > Actinomycetes > Mycobacteriales > Micromonosporaceae > Dactylosporangium > Dactylosporangium siamense. The sequence continues at coordinate 9,338 of NZ_BONQ01000107.1, forward strand.
CCCGGCCGCAGCTCGTCCCGCAACGCGACCAGCGCCACCGGGTGCAGCGACGGCAGCCGTGGCGTGCCGTCGCGCCCGTGCAGGTCGGCGTCCGGGTCCTCGGCGGTGGCGTACACCAGGACGCGCAGGCCGCGTCCGGTCAGCTCGCCGATCGCCGCGTCCGCCGAAGCTTCGCCCAGTGCCTCCGCCGCACCGAGGATGTGTACGGCCGGCCGGGCGCCCTCCACACTGACGGCGCTCCAGCAGCGGGCGGAGGAGAACGGTACCTCGTCCCGCACGGCCAACCGGGTCCCGGGCAGCGCCTCGACCAGCGCCGCGACGGTCGGGCCGGTGCCGCTCATGCTGCGGGCCGCCTCGCCGAGCCGGCGGCGGACCGTGCCGGGGTCGGCGCCGTCGAGGACCTGGACGTCCTCGAGGCTGAGCCGCCCGGTGGTCAGCGTCCCCGTCTTGTCGGTGCACAGCACGTCGACGTTGCACAGCGACTCGACGGCGTTGATCTGCTGGATCAGCGCCCCGCGCCGCGCGATCGTCGCCGCCCCGACCGCGTAGGAGACGGTGATCAGGAAGAACAGCCCGTATGGGATGAGGCCCGACAGCACGGCGGCGGTCTGCACGACCCGCACCAGCGGCAGTCCCTTGAGCGTGGCCTGGGCGAGGATCGCGGCGCTCATCAACGCGACGGTGAGCATGACGATCCGGATCACCAGGTCGATGCGCCACTGCAGCGGCGTCGGCTCCACGCTCCACGACCGGGCCGCCGACGTCACCGACGCGGCGTGGCTCTGGCCGCCGACCCGTTCCGCGGTCTGCCATCCCGTGCCGCCGACGCAGACGCTGCCGGACAGCAGCTGATCGCCCTGGTGCTTGACGACCGGTTCCGGCTCGCCGGTGAGCAACGACTCGTCGACCTCGAGCCGGCCGTCGCCGGTGACCGGGCCGTCGACGACGATCTGGTCGCGGGCGGCGACCCGGATGAGGTCCCCGCGGACGAGGTCCTCGGCCGGCACCTCCTGCTCGACGCCGTCACGCATTACCCGGCACGGTGCGCGGTGCAGGAGCTTCAGCCGGTCGAGCTTCCGTTTGGCCCGCACCTCCTGCACCGATCCGATCAGCGAGTTGACCAGTCCCAGGCCGACGCTGACCACGGCGTCCTTGGTCCGGCCGAGGGCGAGCAGCGTCAGGCCGATGACGAACAGGAAGTTGTTGAACAGGGTGAACAGGTTCGCCCGCAGGATCCTGACGTACGTGCGGGAGGCGCGCGCCGTGGTGCGGTTGGTGTCCCCGCGCCGGCGGGCCGCCTCGACCTGCGCCGACGTCAGCCCGGTCGGTGGCGCGGACACCGGGCGGGTCGTCGTCATCGCACCTCACCGCCCACTGCGTGTGGTCATCCCATGATCACCGTACGCTTCGGTGCCGGACCTCACGGCGAAATTGTCGGTGCCCGTCCTTATGCTCTCCTGGCCTGGTTCATCCACACGGGGAGCACTGACATGCAGTTTCGACGGATCGTCCTGGCCTTGGCCCTGTGCACCGCGGTGGGCCTGACCGCGGCCTGCGGCCAGGACTCCGGCAGCACGCCCCAGGGCGCGGCGACCGCCAGCAGCGGTGCCACGGGCTCCGGCGGCTCCAGCGGCGCCGGAGGCTCGAGTGGCGGCTCCAGCGGCGGTGCCAGTGGCGCCGCGAGCCAGCCGGCGGGCGCGAAGGGCAACACCGAGGCGGCCTGCAAGAACATCGTGGCCGCCTATGACAAGGAGAAGGTCGAGCTCGTCGGCGTCATCAGCGAGCTGGCCGCGGCCAGCCTCAAGGAGGACAAGGCCGCGGTGGCCGCGGCGGAGGCCAAGGGCAAGGTCATCCTCGACCGGCTCGCGAAGGCCGTCGAGCCGGAAATCGCCAAGGTCGCCGACCCGCAGGCCAAGGCAGCGTTGCAGCAGTTCGTGGCGACGTTCGGCAAGATGCTGTCGGGCACGACCTTCGCCGACGAGGCGTTCGAGGCGGAGATGGAAAAGGCCACCACCGAGGCCGCGAAATACTGCCCGGCCCTGGCCGACTGACGCACCGCTTCCCGTGATCCGGTAGACCTCGGGCGCCCAGGGGTGCGCAAGATCTACCGGATCACGGAGACGGGGCGTCCCGGGAGCTACCGTCGCCAGGACTTCGCGGTTTCCGGGTCGTAGTACCGGGTGAAGCCGCACGGCCAGGCGATGGCGGCGTCGAGCGGAGCGCCGCCCCAGCGGGGGCCGCCGCTGACCAGCAGCCTCGAACCGATCGCCCATGCCGCCGTGCCATTGATGTTCACGGCCGGATACATGTCGACGACGGCGTTCGGCTCCGAGCCACCCGCGAACCATTCACCGACGGTGAACGTGACCGCCACCAGGTCCAGCTGGCCCATGTCGGGGCGGTTGGAGCGAGCCGGGCCGATCGCGGCCACGACGCCGTCGAACGCGAACGCCCGCGTCGCGACGGTCTCCGGGGAGTAGCGCTCCACGCAGTCGAAGATGCCGCCTTCCGGCAGCGCTCCGGTCCGGCCCGTGATCGGGTTGTACGGCGTCGCCGCAAAGCTCGTCGCCGGGCTCGGGGTCGCTGGTGGGGCCTGGCCGAGGTCACCGCTCCCGCCCCACAGACCCCGGGCCGCGACACCGCCGCCCAGCACCACGGCGACCGCGGCGGTCGCGGCCACGACGTTCAGGCGGCGTTGCCCGCGTCGCGCGGCCCTGCCCCCGCGGAGCAGCGCTTCCGTCGGCACGGGACGGACGGGCACGTGGTCGGCGAGTCGTTCGAGCAGGCGGCTTGCTTCCTCGTCGTTCATGGGCGGGCTCCCCGGCTTGGATGGGTCAAGATCGGATCACGCATGGCCGGCGCCGCCGCGCAGGTCGGCCAGGTTGGCGTCGGCCGAGAGCTGGGTCAGGGCGCGGGCGGCCCGGCTCTTCACGGTGCCGGGGGCGATGCCGAGCGCCTCGGCGATCTGCGGGTCGCTGAGATGCGCGTAGTACCGCAGCACGATGACCTCGCGATTGACGCGGCTGAGGCCGCTGAGCGCGCGGCGCACCGTGTCCGCCGTGTCGACACTCCCGGTGGCGTCGTCCGGTGCCGCCCTCTCCGGCACGTCGGCGGCGGGCTTCTCGCCCCACCATCGGCGTCGCCGGCTGTCGTGATGGGCGTTCACCAGGATCCGGTACACGTAGGCGTCCCGGTCGCCCGCCTTCATGACCTTGGCCCACGACACGTAGCAGCGCATGAGGGCCGTCTGCGCCAGGTCCTCGGCGTCCTGCACCGTGCAGCCCAGCAGCACGGCCGAGCGGACGAGCGCGGGCCAGCGCGCACCCGCGTACGCGGAGAAGTTCTCGTCCCGTTGCACTGATCCTCCACCTCGAAGCCCGGCCACAATCCTTAGACGGGTTACCGGTGCCATTCGGGTCCCCCCGATGGCGAAGGTCGACCGGGCCCGTTCACGCGGCCCGGCAAACTGCCACCGCGCGGGCGGAGCGAGGGTGACGTAAGCTCGCCGCTCGTGACTGTTGACATCGCAGCTGAGACCCCCGGCGACAGCGACGCCGAGGAGACCTTCGAGACGGTCGGCGACCCCGGCGACGGGCCGTCGATCATCTACACCGCATACTTCACGGCCGCGGAGGAGCTCGTCGAGCACATCCGGGCCGCGGACGTGCTCAACCTCGGCTTCCGGGTCGAGTCCTACCTGGTCAGCCCGGACGACAGTGCCGACGCCAGCCAGATCGAGTTCGAGTTCACGCTGCTCAGCGAGTTGCCGGTGCGGGGCGACTGACGTCGTGATCGGGTGAGCCAGTGCCGGTCCGGATCAACCGGGCCGGTACAGGTCCGCGACGGCCAGGGCGGCGGTGCGCATCGCCGTGCGGACCGACGGTGGTGACACGACCTCGACCCGGGTGCCGAGGCCCAGGAGGCTGCCGACGGCGTGCTGCACCGCGGCGAAGGCGAGCCGGACGGTGGGGGAGCTGCCGTCGTCGTCGCGCAGGTGCCGGGCCAGGACCCGGCGGACCATCGCGACGGCATCGGGCGCCGCGGTGACCACGACCGGCAGGTCGCGCGGGCGCACCTCGACCCGGTCCCGCAGCCGCGACCAGGCGGCGTCGAGGTCGAACCCGGGCGGCAGTGGTGCCGGCTGCGGCAGGACGGTGCAGGCGAGCACGCGCGACACCCGTACCAACGCCGGTTCCGCGGTGACCAGATACCAGGTGCCGGCCTTCGCGACGAGCCCGGCCGGGGCGACCGTGCGCAGCTGCCGGTCTCCGGCGCTGTCGCGGTAGTCGAGCGAGAGGCGCCGGCCGCGCAGCAGCCCGTCGTGGATGAGTGGCAGCAGGGGCACGGCCTCGCCGGCGCGCATCCACGGGTCGACGTCGACGAGCACGTGCCGGCGTCCCTGGGTGAGGCCGCCGCGCAGGGCCTGGCCGCCGGCGCCGATGATCTTCTCGATGGCGGAGTCGAGGGCGTCGCCGAGGCCGAGGTCGCCGGCGAGGCGGGACTGTCCGACGGCCAGGCCGGCACCCTCGGCGCGGCTCAGGTTGGCCAGGCCCGAGCGGTACGTGTCGAGCAACCGGATCCCGCCGAACCGGCCGCGTTCCGTGTAGACCGGGATCCCGGCGGCGCTGAGGGCGTCCACGTCGCGCAGCACGGTGCGCACGGAGACGCCGAGGCGGTCGGCGAGCTCCGGGGCGGCCACGTCCGGCCGGGCCTGCAGCAGCAGGACCAGCGACAACAGGCGATCGGCGCGCACCGTCGAAGCATATCCGTCAAACATGACAGAGGATGTCCTGTTTGACGCGCGATGCTTCGAGGCATGGACGCACACATCACCGGCCCGTACGACCTGGCCCGGCAGAACGAGTACTTCGGCGGCTGGACCCAGCCGGTCGGGGACGCCCGCACGATCGTCATGGCGTTCCCGGTCGAGGGCTGGACGCACTCCGCGGCGGTGCTGCTGCGGCAGAGCGCGCCCGGCACCATGACCGGGGAGGTGCAGGGACCGGAGGAGGCCTGGCAGCAGGCCCTCGCGGTGCTGTCGCTGGACGTGGACGGCAGCGGCTGGCCGCTGGTCGGCGAGCGGGACCCGGTGCTCGGCGCGTTGCAGCGCGAGCACGCCCACCTGCGGCCGGTGCTGTTCCACTCGCCCTACGAGGCGGCGTGCGCGTTCATCATCGCGCACCGGCTGCGCATCGAGCAGGGCCGCGCGATCCGGCAGCGGATGGCCCGCGCGCACGGCGAGGCGTTCGAGATCGGCGGCGTCACCGTGCACGCGTTCCCGTCGCCGCAGCAGTTGCTGCGCATCACCGAGTTCCCCGGCATCAACGAGGAGAAGGTGACCCGCCTGCACGGCATCGCGGCCGCCGCCCTCGACGGCCGGCTGGACCGGGCCCGGCTGCGTTCGCTGCCGGTGCCCGAGGCCCTGGCGGACGTGAAGCGGCTGCGCGGGGTCGGCGACTTCTTCGCCGTCGCGATCGTGATGCGCGGCGCCGGCCTGGTCGACGTGTCGCCCGGCGACGAGCTGACCAGAGCCGGCCTGCGGCGGTGGTACGACCTGCCGGAACTGCCGTCCGACGCCGAGGTGGCCCGCCTGACCGAGGCGTGGCGCCCGTACCGGATGTGGGGCTCGGTCCTGGTGCACGCCGCGGAACGGCGCGCGAGGGCGGCGGCCTAGCGCACAGTTCTCTACGTATATAGAGTTACTGGGGTGACGCGCGCCAGGCAACCATCCCCGCAGACCGCGGCCGTGCTGCGCGCCCTGGCCGCGGACCCCGCGCAGTGGCGCTACGGCTACGAGCTCGGCCAGGAGGTCGGGCTCAAGGCGGGCTCGCTCTACCCGATCCTCATCCGGCTGTCCGACCGCGGCCAGCTCGAGGCGTCCTGGGAAGCCGACCCGCCGCAGGGCCGGCCACCGCGCCATCTGTACCGGCTGACCGCGGCGGGACTGGAGCTGGCCTCGGCGCTCGCCCCGGCCGCGAACCCCGCTGTGACCCCCGCGCCGCGGGTCCGACCGGAGCCGCGGGGTGCGTGGTGACCGACGCGCTCCTCGCGCTCGTGGTGCGCCTCCTGCCCGCCCGGCACCGCGACTGGGGCGAGGCGATGCGGGCCGAGACCGCCGCGTTGCCGGCCGGCCGGGAGCGCTGGGCGCACGCCCTCGGCTGCGCCGGCGCGGTCCTGGCACAGCCCGCCGCGGTGCGCGCCGTCGGGTATCCGCTCGCCGCCGTGGCGGTCCTCGCCGCAGTGCTGCGCTGGTCGGCCGGCATCGAGTACGGCCCGCTGCGGTGGGGCCTGGTCGGGCTCATCGCGCTGCTGCACGTCGTCGCGCTGTGGGGGCGCCGACCCGGACTGCTGGGCCCGGTCGGCGACGGCCTGGCCGCCCGTGCCGTCCGCGCCGGCGGATGCCTGTTCATCGCCGCGATGACGGCGGCGTTCGTGGCGAGGATGGCCACCCACGGCCCGCCGGCCGAGCAGGCCAGCTTCGGGGTGCCGGTCTTCGCGGGGTTCCTGACCAGCTACCTGGTCGGCCTGCTCGCCTTCACCGCCCGCCGGACCGCGGTGCCCGGCCGTGCCATCGCCACCGGGGCCGCCGCGTCGCTCGCCGCGGTCGGCGTCTGGGTGGCGGGCCAGTTCCTGTTCCCGCCGGTGCCGGCCAACGTCGGCGGCGCGGTCTTCACGATCGGCTGCGGCGTCGCCGCGGTGACCCTGCTGCTGGCGAAGGCGGGCCGCTCACGGGACACGCTGCTGTCGGCGCTGAGCGTCGGCCTGTTGGGGCCGCTGCTGGTGTTCGCGTCGGTGGTGCTCATGTCCGGCTACGGCCCGGCCCGGCTGATCCCCGACCTGGTCCCGGCCGCGCTGACCCCGGCCGACCGCCTCGCCAACAGCCGGATCGAGATCCAGGATCCGTACGTGGCGATGCTGTTCCTCGCCTGCCTGGGCGGGGTGATCCTGACGGTCGCGAGCCTGGCCACGGGCCGGGCGGAAGCCGGGAAGGTCGCCCGGTAGGCTGCCCGCGTGCTGATCTTCGGTTGGGGCTGGCGGGTGAAGCACCTGCGCACGCTGACCCTTCGCTGCCCGTACTGCGGCAACACGGTGGCGCATCCGCTGTACAAGAAGGTGCTGAAGCTGTCGCTGTTCTTCGTGCCGCTGATCCCGCTGCGGGTCAAGCACACCGTGCAGTGCACCGCCTGCGCCACCGAGCGCGACGCCGAGCCGGCCCTGATCTCCTGAAACCGCAAGAAGCGCGGCTGAGCCGGAGCTCCGCCGCGCTTCTTCGGTAAACGGTTCAGGCGGTGACCGGCTGGGCCCTCACCACGGCGGCCGTGCGCTCGCTGCGTTCGGTGAGATACCCGAACAGCAGGCCGAGCGTGGACCACATGACAGCCTGGGTGCCCAGTGACGCCAACCGGAACTGCCACAGCAGCACCGGTGCGAAGCCGTCCGGCACTTCGTTGACCGCCGGCAGCAGGGCGACCGCGATCCCGACGACGACCGCGGCGCCGACGGTGCCGGCGATCGTGGCGTTCCAGGTGCCGAACCGCGGCTGCAGCTGCCGGCTGACGACGATCGCCCCGATGACCGCGGCGACCCCGATGACCAGCATCAGGAAGTACAGGCCGGTGCGCTGCTGCAGCGAGTCCGGGTTGCCGGTGGCCGGCGGGTTGGCCGGGTACTTCAGGAACGGCACGAGGGCCACCCCGACGAACCCGGCCAGGGCGACGAGCCCGGCGGTGGCGCGGGCACTGATCCGGCCGATGCGGCCCAGGGTGACCGCGACCGCGATGGCGAACAGGCCGCCGAGCGCGACGCCGTACACGACCGAGGCCGTGGCCAGGCCGATGGTGCTCTGCACGGTCCGGCTGACGAGCTCGTGCTCGTGCTCGCCGGGGGCCAGGGGAGCGGCGTGGGCCTCCTCGAACGCGATCGCGTCGTTGATCGGGCCTTCACCGAACAGGTAGGCGAACAGGAACGCGGCGACGCCGGCGACGGCGCCGACGATCATCCCGCGGACCAGCAGGGTGCGGGCGCTCATGCTGGGTCCCCCGGCTCAGTGGCAGGGGAAGCCGAGCAGGTGCCGGCCGTCGTGGACGAACTCGTGGACGGTCTCGCCGGAGATGAGCGCGGTCACGCCCTGCTCCGCACCGACGAAGTAGAGCAGCACGACGGCGAGCACGGCGCCGAAGGCGGCCCACGGCAGGATCTGCCGCAGCGGGATCGGGGCCGGTGCCGTGACCGGGGTGGGAAGAGCCGTGATCGAGCTCATCAGATTCAGCCTCCTGCGGGATTTCGCGTCCCATCGAGCGTTGTCGTGACAGTGACCGGGTCTGACTCCCACGGGTGGGTGGTTACAGCGGCGCGACCGTGCCGGGCTTGCACCGGCTTCCGTTCACTGTCACGTTTCCTTTCGGACGGTACGGACGCCGTACCAGCGTGTCAATCGAGCGGCGCGGCGCCGGAACGCCGCGCCGCTGGTCAGGCGGTCCGTGCCGAATCTCAGAAGTGATCAACTTCTCGATGGCCCGCTCAGGACGGTGGCAGCGCGACCAGGTCCGTGCCGACCCGGTGCAGGCCGTCCAGGCGCTTGCTCAGCCGCTTGCCGCTGGGGCTGATGAACTCGTCGTACTTCGCCCAGATCGTCTTGCCGCTGGCCTTGAACGCCCAGGGGTAGTGCCGGTCGGCGGCGGCGACGACCTGCGTCGCGTGGTTCGCCCAGTGCTGCGCGGTGCCGTTGAGCAGCCGCGCGCCCATCTTCTCCTGCGCCTCGACCACCAGCGGCGGCACCTCGTCCGGCAGCCCGAGCACCAGGCCCGTGTGGCGGGCGTCCTTCTCGGCGTAGTCGAAGACCAGGAACGCCCGGTCGCGGTGCGTGCCGGTGACCACGCCGCCGGCGTACGGCCGCACGTTGCTCCAGCCGAGCCGGTCCATCAGGTCCTTGTTGAAGTGCTCGTAGGCGTAGCCGTGCTTCTTCGCCCACCTGGGCCGGCCGACCCGGGTCCGCCACGCCGAGACCAGACTGGCCAGAGCGCCGGCCGTGAACAGCACCCCGGCCACCGCCAGCAGCCAACTCCAGAAGTTGCCGACCTCGCCGATGAGCGCCACCCCGCCGACCGCCATGCCCACGGCGACGAACAGCCCGACGATCCTGCGCTGGTAGGAGAGGGTCGCCTCCTGCGGCTGCCCGAGGCCGAACCGGACCGCCTCGATCAGCGACAGGATGAAGAACAGCAACGTGAGCCCGCCGATGCCCAGCGCCACCGTGCCGGTGACGCGCCAGTTGCGGTCCCGCTCGGCCAGCTTCTCCGGCGAGTTCGCGGCCGCGTACCTGTCCGTCATGTGCTGGTAGGAGCCGCCCTCGTCGCCGCTGCCCCCGAAGACCAGGCACGTGTCGCGCCGGCCCATTGTCTTGCCGTCGCAGGTCGGCGTGTAGTCGGCGATGAGGTCCGCCGACTCCCGCGCCCGCTGCGCCTCGGTCGTGCTGCCGTGGGCGAGCATCTGCCACCCGGCGAGCAGCAGCACCCCCGCGAGCACGAACCGGACGACCAGTCCCGTATACCGTGAATTCACGCCGAGATGTATAGCAGCCGATGCCTCCGCGTGGGGGGCGCGTTATCGAACCGCGAGCGCCCCGACGATGCGGTCCGCGCGGCCCGTGCCGAAGACGCCGGTCATGAGGGCCAGCTGCGACAGGTCGACGAAGTCGATGACGACCCGGCCGCGTTGCAGGAACCTGCCCTCCCGCCGGGCGCTCAGCACCGCGCCGATCGGGACGTCCGCCAAGGGGTGGAACGCGACCGGGTCGAGATCCATGCCGGCCAGCACGAGCCGCTGGTTGGTGATGACGAGGTGGACCATGCCGGCGTCGCGCATCCCGTCGGCCAGCCGCGCCGCACACGAGCCGGCGTGCCCCGCGGCGGCGATCCCGCCGATGGCCCGGTCGACGTCGAAGCGGATGACCGAGTCCGCGCCCACGAGGACCGCCACGACCCGCTCCCACGCCTTCTCCGGCCGCGGCTCGGCTTTCAGCGCGGCAAGGGCCTGGTCCCGCACACGCGCCGGCAGGAACCCGACCAGCCGCTCCAGCTCCTGCGGCGAGCGCTCCAGCCGATCACTGCCGAACGCCCGCTGGCAGTGCGCGGCCGCCCGCACCGTCTCACCGGCACCCACCATCGCCTCGAACTCGGCCGGATACAGCTGCAGCGGATCCACGGCCGCATCGTAACCGTAGGTTGAACCGGTGGAGATCGACGATGCGCGCCTCGGCTCGCTGCACAACGCCCGCGGCACGGCCCGGCACCTGGCCGCGCTCACCGGCGACGATCCGGCGGCGCGGACCGCCGCGGTGCACCACCTGTGGGACCCGCGTAATGCCCGCCTCGGCGACGTCTTCCGGCAGGCCGGACTGCCGCACGACCGGGCGGTTTGCCGCGTGCTGGCCGCGGACGTCCACCCCGGCCAGCTGCCGTTGTGGTGATCGCCGGTACCTTCGGCGCGTGCACCTGATCGAGATCACGTCGACGCCGGCCGTGGCCGGGGACCGGAACACCGCCGGTGGCCGGCCGATCCTGGCGGAGGGGCAGGACTGGCCGGTGTGCGGGTGCGGGCAGCGGATGGCGTCGATCCTGCCGTTCGACATCCCGACGGACGTGCCCGCCTTCGGAGGTGAGCACCTGAACGACGTCCACCTGCTGGCCTGTCCGGCCGCCTGCGACCCGGCCGCGGTCCGGCCGGTGCACCAGCGTTGAGCGCCGTGTTCCGGGCGGCCGGACCCGGCGACTTCGCGGGCGTGCTCAGGCTGTACCGACAGCTCAACGCCGACGATCCGGAGCTCGCGGACGGCGTCGGCCCGGCGGTCTTCGACCGGATCCTGCGCACCGAGGGCCTGCACCTGTTCGTGCTCGACCTCGACGGTGCGCTCGTCGCCACCACCTACCTCAACGTGATCCCGAACCTCAGCCGGTCGGCGGCGCCGTACGCGGTCGTCGAGAACGTCGTGGTCGAGGAGTCGCTGCGCGGGACCGGGCTGGGCAAGCAGATCGTGGCCGGCACCTTGCAGGCGGCCTGGGACGCGGGCTGTTACAAGGCGATGCTGATGACCGGCTCGCGCCGGCCGTCGACGCACGCGTTCTACCGGGCGTGCGGGTTCTCGGGTGACGCGAAGACCGCGTACCTGGCCCGGCCCCGGTAGGTTCGCCGGATGGGCGAGGACACGCGGGAGAGCTGGGACGCGCACGCGGCGACGTTCGACGACGAGGCGGACCACGGGCTGCGCGACCCGGCCGTGCGGGCCGCGTGGGCGGCGCTGCTGACGCCGGTGCTGCCACCCGCGCCGGCTGCGGTGCTCGACGCCGGATGCGGCACGGGCAGCATCGCGACCCTGCTCGCCGAGGCCGGGTACCACGTGCACGGCGTGGACTCGTCGCCCGGGATGCTGGACGTGGCGCGGGAGAAGGCCGCTCGGCACGCCGTCGCGGTGGACCTGGTCGTCGGTGACGCGGCGGACCCGCCGTTCGAGCCCGCGCGGTTCGACGTGGTCCTGACCCGGCACGTGCTCTGGGCGCTGCCCGACCCCGGCGCGGTCCTGGACCGGTGGATCGCGCTGCTGCGGCCGGGCGGCACGCTCGTGCTCATCGAGGGGCGCTGGTCGACCGGCGCCGGGATCACCGCCGCCGACTGCGTCTCGCTGGTCCGTGGGCGCCGGGAGCAGGCCGACGTGCGCATGCTGACCGACGAGACCCTGTGGGGCAAACCCGTGACCGACGAGCGGTACCTGCTGCTCAGCCGCGTGTGATGCAATACCGGGCGTGATCGACTCCGAACCGGTGCGGATGGCCCGGCCGCGACGCGTGACGGCGCTGTCCGTGCTGCTGGTGCTCGGTGCGATCGTCTCGCTTCTCCTCGCCGCGGCGGACGGTGCCGGGCCCTACAGTGGGCTGCCCGCTTGGACGTATGCGCTGCTCAGCCCGGTGTACGTGGTCCTCGCCTGGGCGGTGGCGCAGGCCAAGCGGTGGGCGTGGTGGGCGCTGGTCGCGCTGCACGGCGCCAACTTCGCGGTGCTGTTGCTCACGGCGACCTCCACGCGGGACGCCACGGCGGCGAGCATCGACCTGCTCTGGCCGGCGGTGTGCCTCGTCCTGTTGTTCAGCGAGCGCACCAGGACGTGGTTCGCCGTGCTGCCGGCCCGTCCTGTCGCGTGATCACGCCGTCGGGATCCAGTCCCGGCCGAACCAGCGCCGGATCCGGTCCGTGCCGAACGCGGTCTTGTCCGCGACCAGCGCCGTCGACGGGCCTTCCAGGCCGCCGACCGGGCGCTCGCCCGAGCGGAACGTGACGTCGACCTTCGCCACCTGGTCGTGTCCGAACTCGAGGTAGCAGACGCCGCGGCCGTCGTACTGCGCGTCCGGGGTGCCGCCCCGCACCGTGGCGACGATCCGCTCGGCGACGACGGCGGCCTGTCCCTCGGCGAAGACGCCCGCCTTCGGGGTGCCGACGCTGGTCACGTCGCCGACCGCGTAGACGCCGGGGAATGCCGTCTCGAGCGTGCGCGGGTCGACCGGGATCCAGCCGTCGACGGCCAGTCCGGAGCCGGCCACGACGTCCGGCACCCGGTGCACGGGCACGCCGAGGAACAGGTCGTAGGGCAGTTCCCCGCCGTCGCTGAGCAGTGCGACCCGACGCGCCGGGTCGAGGGCGCGGACCAGGCGCTCCGGGTACCAACGGATCCCGTGCTGCTCGAAGGCGGCGAGCACGGCGGCCGAGGCCTCGGGCGACGGCGGGATCGGGGTGCCCAGCGGCATCACGAGGGAGATCTCCGACCCGTCGCGCAGCCCGCGCGCGGTGAGGAACTCGTGCATGAGCAGCGCCGTCTCGCTCGGCGCCGGCGGGCACTTGAACGGCGTCGACGTCACGCCCACGACGACCCGGCCGCCGGTGAAGCCGTCGAGCACGTCGCGGACGCCGAACGCGCCGGCCACGGTGTAGAACTCGTGGCCGCCGTCGAGGAGGCCGGGTGTCGCCTCCGGGTGCAGGTCGGCGCCGAGCGCCACGACGAGGATGTCCGCGTCGAACGGGCCGGCGGTGGTCTCGACCCGCCGGGCCGCCGGGTCGATGGCGGTGACGGTCGCGGCGACGAACCGGACGCCGGGGCCGGCCAGGCCGGTGTAGCGGTGCAGCACCTGTTCGGGCCCCGTGCGCCCGAACATGACGTCGAGCTTGGAGAAGCCGAACACGAACCCGTCGGCCTGGTCGACGAGCGTCAGTTCGACGTCCGGGCCGCACGCCTGCGCCACCGTCGTCGACAGTTCCAGCCCACCGAATCCGGCGCCCAGCACCAGTACGCGCGTCACCACGAAGATCATCCTAGCCGGTGCCGCAGCGCGGCGAGGGGGCTGTCCCAGTCGCGGGCGAGCGCGGCCAGGAACTGCTGCGCGACCTTCATCGACGCCGAGTCCAGCCGATAGCGGACCCGGCGCCGCTCGCCCGGCTCGGGCACGACCAGGCCGGCGTCGGTGAGCAGGGCCAGGTGCTTGGCGATGGCCTGCCGGGTGATCGGCAGCTGCCCGGCGAGGTGCGTGGCGGTGGCCGGCCCCCCGGCCGCGAGCGCGGCGAGGATGCCTCGCCGGCTCGGGTCGGCCAGGGCGGCGAAGACCTCCTGCGCCACCGCCTCCGGGTCAGGCCTGTCCATCGAGGTACGCGACCAGCTCGCCGAGCTCGTTGAGCCAGCCCTTGGTGTTGCCGTTGTACGCCGTCGTGTGCGCCTCGGCGTCCGGCACCTGCGCGAACCCGGTCTCGACCATGGTGAGCGTGGTCCCGCCGCCCTTGGGCTCCAGGGTGAACTCCACGTACGTGCGGCGCGGGTCGCCATCGGGCAGGCCGTACACCGGCCAGGTGTAGGCGAACACGCGCGGCGGCTCGAGGCGCTCGATGGTGAGGGTGGCGGTGTCGCCGCTGTCCCAGATGAGGGTCGCCTTGCCGCCGACGCGCAGGTCGACCTCGGCCCGGTTGCCGAACCAGGTGCCCAGGCCTTCCGCGGTGGTCAGCGCCGCCCAGACCCGCTCCGGCGAGTGGGCCAGCTCCAGCGTGCGCTCGATCTTGTCGGGGAACGTCATGTCCGCCTCCTAGTAGCAACCATTCAGTTGCTACGAACGTATAGCAATCAAACGGTTGCGTCAACTCACACGTGGAAGCCGCGCTCCCGGTACGCAAAGGTCTCGCCGAGGTCGATGTAGCGGCACTCGTGCGTGTCGAGGTCGACCATGATCGGTGCGTTGCCACCCAGCTCGGCCTCCAGGTCGCCGTGGTCCAGCAGGGCGATCGAGTTGTACGGCACGATGATCCGGCGGCCGTCTGCGAAGGCGGCCTCCGGCTGGACCCGCACCGGCTCCGGCACGAACCCGGGCGGGTCTTCGAGCACCTCCCAGCCCGGGAGCGGCTCGATCTCGACGTCCTCGGAGCCGTCGGACGCGAGGAACGCCGCCGCGGCCGCGATGGCGTCCGCCGTGGAGAGCGGCTCGGTCAGCCAGACCTGAGCCAGGAGCCCGGTCGCGGTCAACCGGTGCTCGGTCAGCGTCCTGAAGGTGACGTCGACGACCATGACCGGCCAGCGGTCCGGGTCGGCGCCGACCGGGATCCAGCAGGCCGTGGCGCCATTGTCGTAGGTGGCGAACGCGATGAGGCCGTCGGGCTCGGGGTGGTACGGCGGGCGCAGGCCGCCCCGGGTGTTCATCGCGGCCAGCATCCGCTCGTGCAGCTGCGTGCTCAGGTCGAAGACGTCGAGGGCGAGCTGGGCGAACCTGATCCGTGCGGCGACGCCCGCGTGCAGGAGCCGGCGGTAGTCGCCGGGAAGGTTGTCGCTGACTTCGGCCGGCTCGCCGGGGCAGGATTCCAGCAGGACGGCGGCGGCATCGAGTGGTTCGTCGAGCGGCACACGACCGCTCCAACCGGCCGGGTCCACGCGGGCCGGCGGTGTCGTGGGGTCTTCGCTGAACAGGGGTGCGCTTTCATCGCGGTACGCGAAGGCGAGCGCGTCGATGCCGGTGCCGCCGGTCACGAACGCCAGCAGGAACTCCGTGAGGCCGCCGTCGAAGGGGTACCACGTCCCGCCGGCGTAGACGTCGAAGACCCCGGTGCGCCAGGAGTCCGGGTCGCCGGTGCCGGTGTCCCAGCACGCGTAGTAGTCCGGGTAGATCCTCGCCCACGGCAGGAGGTGCGCGGGCGCGCCGGCGGCGCGGAGCTGGTCGCGGGTCCATTGGACCTCGCCGGCGAACGGGAGGAAGGACGGTCGCAGGACCTCCAGATAGCCCCGGAAGTAGCCCTTCGGGACCGCCGCCACGTAGTGCGGGTAGTCGGCCGGCAGCCGGGTGCCGAAGGCACGCTCGAGGTCGGCCGCGGGCGTGGGCTCGACCGCCGTGCGCGGCACACGCGCCGCGGTGATCAGGGTCTCGATGGTCACCGCCCCATTCCTACGGCACACCCGGCGCCGCCGTCGAGCAGCGGCGCCGGGGTGCGGCAGGGAGGGTCAGGCCACCGGCTCGACCCAGATGTTGCGGTAGTACAGGTTCGCGCCGGCGTCGCCGTGGTCCTGCAGGCGGATCTTGCCCGCCGACGCGGTCTCGGCGGCGCCGTTGCCGGTCGGTCCGTCGATGGCGACGTTGTTGTGCACCGTGACGCCGTTCCACACGACCGTGACCCGGGCGTTCTCCGTCTTGGTCCCGGAGGCGTTGTACCGGGCCGCGCGGAACGTCACGTCGTAGGTCTGCCACGTCTCCGGGGCGGTCGCGGCGTTGCTGGTCGCGGCGATCTTGTTGTAGATCGACGCGCAGGTGTCGATGCCCGGGGCCGAGGCGACGCCGAACGAGTCGAGCACCTGCAGCTCGTAGCGGTCCTGCAGGTAGATGCCGCTGTTCGAGCGCTGCTGGCCGGTGACGCTGCCCGGCAGGTTCGGCAGCCAGAACTCGATGTGCAGCTTGAAGTCGCCGAAGCTCTCCTTGCTGCGGATGTCGCCGCCGAGGACCTCGACGCCGCCGTTGCCGAGCGGCCAGGTGACCGCGGAGCCGCCGGAGCCCTCGAAGTTGTTCATGTTCGTGCCGTCGAACAGCACGGTCCGGTTGGTGCCGGTCGTGCTGTAGGCCTCGAACTCGTAGATCCGGGCCGCCCCGTTGCCGTCGCTCGCCGGCGTGGTGATGTTGACCCGCAGGTACCGGGCGGACGTGGTGGTGAAGTTGTGCGTGGTCGTGCCGGCCGTGTTGCCGGTGACGGTCGCGACCGTCGTCCACGTGGTGCCGTTGGTGCTGGTCTGCACGGTGAAGTCACGCGTGTTCCAGCTGGGGTTCTCCCCGCCGGCACTCGCGTGCTTGAGCGTGACCCGGCTGACGTTCTGGCTGGAGCCGAGGTCGACCTGCAGCCACTTGCTGGCGCCGAGCGAGCACCACTTGTCGGCGTTGCCGCCGTTGACGCTGCCGTTGACGGCCTTCTCCGGGCCCTCGGCGGTGCCGCAGGAGCTGTCGGCGGTGGCTGTCTTGTTCAGCGCGAGGTTGCCGGTGGCGGGGGGTGCGGTGCCGCCGTAGACCTCGAAGTCGTAGATCCTGGCGGCCGTGTTGCCGTCGCTCGCCGGCGTGGTGACGTTGAGCCGGACGTATCTGGCCTGGGTCGCCGCGATGGTGTGGGTGGTCGTGCTGGCCGTGTTGGCGGTGACGGTCGACACCGTCGTCCAGCTGGTGCCGTTGGTGCTCACCTGGATGTTGAAGTCGCGGGTGTTCCAGGCCGTGTTCTCACCGCCGGTGCCGGCGTGCTGCACGACGAACTTGTTGACGCTCTGGGTGGAGCCCAGGTCGACCTGCAGCCACTTGGTGGCGCCCTGCGAGCACCACTTGTCGAGGTTGCCGTTGGTGGTGGTGCCGTTGACGGCGCGGGCCGCCTTCTCCGACGTGGAGCAGTTGCTGTCGGAGGTGGCGGGCTTGCCGAGGGCCAGGTTGACCGGCGGCGTCTGGCCGGGGATGGCGTTGAGCGTGTACCAGACCTCGGTGCTCCACAGCGACTGGCCGTTCGAGGCGGCGAAGGGCTTGGGGGAGCGGATGTGCACGACCCGGCCGGCCTTGAGACCCGGGATCACCAGCGTGACCTTCTTGCCGTCGGAGGACAGGGTCGCCGAGGACACGCTCAGCGTCTCCTCGTCGACCTTCGGGCCGCCGTAGGCCGCGGTCGGCACGTAGCGCCACTGCTTGACCCGGTACTTCGAAGCCAGTGCGCTGGCCGTGGCGGCCGACAGCGGCTGGGTGTATTCGATCTCGAACCCGTTGGGCGTGGCCCGGGTCGCGAGCATGTCGAAGTAGTTGGCGCCGTTCGGGGTCAGCTTCTGCAGGCCGTAGGTGAGCTTGCCGGTCTGTCCCCAGTTGCCGCCGGCGCCGAGACCACCGACGTAGACCGCGCCGTCGGGGCCGAGCGCGACCTCCGAGATGCCGGCCTCGAGACCCTGGGTCATGCGGTACAGCGCGCCCTGGTACTCGCCGTTGACCTTCTCGACGTACGCGCGCTGCAGGCCGCCGTAGGTGACGTCACCGATGAGGAACTGGCCCTGGTACAGGCCGGACGGCATGTACAGCGGCGTGCTCGGCGAGTTGCCGATCTCGTTCTGCGGCAGCCACAGCACCGGCTGGGTCACCGGGTTGTCGTCGAACAGGGCCTGCGGGTTGAGGTAGTGGTTGAAGAAGCGGCCCTGCTTGATGTGCAGCAGCTTCGACGACGGCTGGTAGCCGCCCTGGTTGTCGGTGACGAAGATGCCGCCCTCGGGGCCCCAGCCGATGCCGTGCGGGGTCCGCAGGCCACCGGCGACGTAGGTGTAGGTCCCGTCCGCAGGGTTGATCTTGATGGTGGTGCCGCGGTTCACGACGCCCTGCGGGTTCGTGGTCGCGCCGCCGTAGTCGATCGACACCGACAGGTTCAGGTAGAAGAAGCCCGCCTCGTAGAGCAGGCCGAACGCGAACGAGTGGAAGTTGCCGTCGAACGGCATGGTCGCGACCGTCTGGTACTGGTCGGCGACCTCGTCACCGTTGGTGTCGACGAGGCGGGTCAGCCGCTGCTTCTCCGACACGTAGACGACGCCGTTGACGACCTTCAGGCCCATCGGCTCCTTGAGGTTGCTGCCGATGCGCTTCGTCGTCACGTTGCCGGGCGAGGTCGCCCCGCCGGTGTTGCCGAGGATCCACACCTCGCCGGCCTGCGACGTGCCGGACTGGTCGCTGCCGCCCCAGGTGCAGACGACCAGGCGCCCGTCGGGCAGCCAGTCCATGCCGGTGACCTTCGGCTGGAAGCTGCTGTTGGGGCGCAGGTTCGTCAGCGTGAAGTTCGGGTGGACGGCGGTCAGCGGCAGGCCGTCGCCGGCGGAGTCGCCCGTGCCTTCGCACTCCTTCTTGCCGGGCGCGGTGACCCGCACGACCCCGGCGTCGGTGCTGAGCACGGAGTTGGGCACCGTCACGAACGACGACGAGCCCGGCGTCTGCCACTGCAGCGTGAGCTGCTGCCCGCCGCCGGCCTCGAAGAACTCGATGAGCAGCGAGTGGTAGCCGGTGCCCAGCTGGACGGCGCCGTCCTTGGCGGTCGCGCCGTGCAGCCCGTCGTTGTTGATGACAACGTTGTCATCGATACTGAGACGCGAGCCGTCGTCGCTGATGAGCCGGAACGTGTAGCTGCCCGCCGTGGCGATGTTGACGTTGCCGATCGCCTGGGTGAGGAAGTTGTCCTCGAGCCCGAACTGGGCCGAGGTGGTCCAGTCGATCGTCGGCATGAGCTTGTCGACGTTGGGGGTCTGCGCGGGCTTGAGGGTGCAGAGCGTGCTGAGGGGTGTCTGCAGGTCGAAGGTGCGCAGCGTGACGCCGGGCTCCTGCGCCGGCGGCGCGGCGGACGCGCTTGACGGTATGACCAGGGCGGTGGCCACCAGGGTGGAGGCGAGCGCACCCAGGATCGGGCTGCGCGTGCGCCGGGGCGGGACGGACACGGGTCCTCCAGGGAGAGAGCGAGAGTGCTCCACCGGAGGCACGGCAACCGTTCAGGGCGGCGCGCGGACAACCGGCGGGCACCACTGTCGATGTCCTGCGGGTTGCCTGGCACGCCGATGCCTGGCGCGGCAAATCTACCGAGGCTTTCATTTCGATGTCTAGATGTTTTGTTGGAGATCGGCGAACTTTCCCTCGATGTCGACCAAAGATTTAAAGCTTTGCCCGCAATGCCGCGATCTGCGCGTCCAGGAACGCCCGCGCGACCCCGGTCTTGGCGAAGATCGCGTCGAAGCCGTGGAACGCGCCGTCGACGACGGTCAGGTCGCAGGCGACCCCCGCCGCCCGCAACCGCCGCGCGTGGTCGAGGTCCTCGTCGTGGAACAGGTCGTTCGTGCCCACCCCGATCCAGGCGGGCGGCAGCCCGGACAGGTCCTCGCACCGGGCCGGCGCCGCGTAGTCGGACACTCCCGGGCCGCCGGGCTCCCGTCCGAGGTAGGCCGACCAGCCGAAACGGTTGTTCTGCGGGGTCCAGGCGCGCAGGTAGGTGGTGTCGACGCCGGTCCGCAGCACCGTGCGGTCGTCGAGCATCGGATACACCAGCAGCTGGAACACCGGCGAGACGACGCCCCGGTCCCGGGCGAGCAGCGCCAGCCCGGCCGCCAGGCCGCCGCCCGCGCTGGCGCCGCCGATCGCGATCGCGCCCGGATCGACCCCGAGCTCCGCCGCGTTGCCGGCCAGCCACTGCAGTCCGGCGTACACGTCGTCGAGCGGCGCCGGAAACGGGTGCTGGGGCGCGAGCCGGTAGTCCACCGAGGCGACCACGGCGCCGAGCTCCCGCGCGAACGCGATGCAGGACCGGTCATCCTGCTCCGGCCGGCCCTGCACGAAGCCGCCGCCGTGGATCCAGTACAGCGCCGGCGCCGGGCGTGGCAGCCCCACCGGCCGGTAGACGCGCACCCGCACCGGAGGCCGTCCCGCCGGACCCGGCGCGCTCAGGTTCTCGATCGTCATGCCGTCCGGGGTGCGGATGCCCGGAGCCTTGACCCGCTGCGCGAACCGGACGAGCCACGGGCGCAGTTTGATCCGGGGAATGAACCGGGCGCGGGTCAGGTCTGGATGGAACTGCGGCATCGTGCCTCCTGCGGCGAGAAACCGGACAATACTGTCCGGTTGAGTGGCCTGTCCAGGGCGCACTAAGCTGGGAGGCCTCATGACGTCGACCTGGCCGACCGCCCGACTGGACGCGGTCCAGCGGCTGCGGGTGCTGAGCGAGACGCTGCGCGCCCCGCTCTACGCGGAGGCGCACTTCGCCGAGCCGCCCGCCGACGTCTGGTCGGTCGCCGCCGACCTGCCCAATCATCTGCCGCAGTGGATCCGCACGATGCGCTCGTTCGAGTTCGTCGACGGCACCGCGGCGCCCCTTCGAGCCGTCGCGGTCGGCCGCCTCGGGCACCGCGCCGTGTTCGACGTCGCGCTGGAGACGGGCTGGTGCCTGATGCAGAGTCCGTCCGTGATCGGTGGGATGGCGGCGGTACCCGACGGCGACGGCACCAGGTTCGCGGTGCTCGGCGGGACCCGTGGGCGCCTGCGGCGCACCCGCCGGCTGGTGTTCCTGCCCCTCGCGGGCACGTCCGCGCGGCGGATGGTGGGCAACCTGGCACGGCTCCTGGACGAGCGCGCGACCGGATCGGCACAGACCGGCTGAACCGTGCCGCCGGTGCCGGTTCAGTGCGGGAAGAGCGTGCGGATCCGGGCCGCCACCAGGTCCGGGCGCTCATCCGGCAGCTGATGGCCGGCGCCCGGCACGACCTCCACGGTCAGGTCGTCGGCGTGCCCGCCGGCGGTGGACAGCAGCGCCGGCGGGATCACCACGTCCCGGGCGCCGCCCACGATCAGCGTCGGCACCCGCAGCCGCGCGCCGCCGGACCAGCCCCGGCGCAACCGCGGGATGTCGTCGACCACGAACCTCCAGTGCAGCGCCTGCCCCGCGTGCGCGGCACCGGGCTCCCGGCCGGCGGCGGCGAACTCGTCGAGCTCACCGGGCCGCCACGTGACCGCCGGATCGGCCGCCGCCCGCCGCAGCAGGAACCGGGTGAACCCGGGCCAGCGCCGCAGCACCAGCCGCCCCAGCAGCGGATACTCGATGACCGCCGTGTACCAGAACCGCCACGCCTGGGTGATCAGCGCCCGCCGGGCCGGCCACGGATGCATCATGTTCAACGCGATGAACCGGCTGAAGCGTTCGGGCGCGCGCAGGCACGCGGCGAACCCGGCCCAGGCGCCCCAGTCGTGCCCGACGAGCCCGACCCGGTCGTGCCCGAGGGCGTCGAGCAGTGCCACGACGTCGGCCGCCCGGTCCTCGGTGCCGTGCCCGCCCCGCGACGGCGCCGACCACCCGAAGCCACGGAGGTCGGGGCAGATCAGCCGGTAGCCGACTGGCAGGAGGGCGATGACGTGGCGCCAGGCGTACCAATGCTGCGGGAAGCCATGCAGGAGCACCAGCGCGGTGCCGGCGCCCGCCTCGGCCACGTGCAGGCGGGTCCCGCGGACGTCCACGAAGCGATGGGTGACCCCGGCGACCTCGGGGAACGGACGGTTGGGTGTCATGTGCGGGCCTCTCTCGACGGTCGGGCCCGGCCAGGTGCGGGACCCCGTGCTGTGAGAGGGCGCTTCCCGCCGAAACCTTCCCGGCTATCTCCAGCGATCGCGGAACGCGCTGCGGGCCCGGGACAGTCGCGACCGGACCGTGCCGAGGGGCAGGTCGAGGATGCCCGCGACCGCCTTCTCGTCGAGCCCCTCGAGGTCGCGCAGCACCAGCATGGCGCGGTGCTCCGGGCTGAGCCGCCGCAGCACGTCCAGGATGTCGGTGCGCAGCTGCGGATCCCCTGGCGCCGGCAGGTCGCTCAGCTCGGCGGCGAGAGTGCCCGTGCGGCGCCGCGCCACCCGCACCGCCTCCCGGGTGCAGATGGTGCGCACCCAGCCGAACAGCGCCGCGGGCTCCCTGAGCTGCCCGATGCTGCGGAAGATGACGATCATCGACTCCTGCGCGGCGTCGGCCGCGTCCTGCAACGCGATCGGCGCGCACAGCCGGCCGACATACGGGTCCAGGATCCGCAACAGCTCGTCGATTGCGAGCGCGTCGCCCCGCTGGGCACGGCGCACCAGGGCCGGATCGACCTCACGGCCGCGGTCGTCCCCCGTCGACCTCATCGCCGGTCACAGTAGTCAATGCCGCGGGACCACCCGGCGCCCGGTGCCGGCGCGGCTCGAAATCGGGTTGCCACCGCCCGGGCCCGGCGGACATGGTCTGGGCGTGCAGATGCATGACGACCAGCTCCACGTGTCGACCGAAACGGCGGGTGCGCTGATCGCGGCCCAGTTCCCGCACCTGCGCGACCTGCCGGTCCGGCCGCTGTCCTCGCAGGGGACCGTCAATGCCATCTTCCGGGTCGGCGACCTGCTCGCGGCGCGGTTTCCGCTGCAGCCGCAGGACCGGCGGTCGCTGGAGGTGGAGGCGCGGGCCGCCCGTGAGCTGCTGCACCGCACCCGGTTCCCGACACCGGAGCCGGTCGGGATCGGCGCGCCGGGCGCCGGGTACCCGTCGCCGTGGTCGATCCAGACGTGGCTGCCCGGCACCATCGCCACCGCGCTCGATCCCGGCGACTCGGTGCCGTTCGCGGAGGATCTGGCCGAGTTCATCGCCGGCGTCCGCACCATCGACACCGCGGGCCGCACCTTCGGCGGGCACGGGCGCGGCGGCGCGCTGCAGGACCACGACGCGTGGATCGAGACCTGCCTGCACCACAGCGAGGGCCTGCTGGACGTGCCGGCGCTGCGGCGCGCGTGGGCGACGATGCGACTGCTGCCCCGGGGCGGGCGACCGGACCTGATGAACCACGCCGACCTCATGCCCGGCAACGTCCTGGTGCGCGACGGGCGGCTCGCCGGGGTCCTCGACGTCGGTGGTCTCGGCCCGGCCGACCCGGCCCTCGACCTGCTCGGCGCCTGGCACCTGCTGGAGCCCGGCCCGCGGCAGGCGCTGCGGGACCGCCTCGGCGGCGACGACCTCGAATGGGACCGCGGCCGCGCCTGGGCCTTCGTGCAGTCGATGGGCCTGGTCTGGTACTACGACCGGAGCAACCTCGCGATGAGCACGACCGGCCGCCGCACCCTGACCCGCATCCTCGACAGCCTGCGCGGCGCCTGAGCAGCGCTCAGTTGCCGCGCACCTCGGCCACTGAACGCTGCTCAGGCGCCGCGCGCTGGTCGGCGGGCCAGCGCCGGGCGGCGGTGGCCAGCAGCAGCCCGGTCACCACGCCGGCCTCGGGTCCGTCGCCGCGCCCGCCCCGCCGAGCTGCGCGCGCAGCTCCGCGAGCGCCTGCCGCGCCTCGGTCGCACCTTCAGCCGTGAGCCGGTAGAGCCGCCGCGCGGGCCGCCCCACCTCGGCCGGGTCGACGCCCTCCCACTGCCGCTCCAGCCATCCCGCCTCGGTCAGCCGGTGCAGGATCGGATACAACGTGCCACTGGCCAGTTCGCACTGCTGCATGAGCTCAAGCCCATAGTGGTCGGCGCCAGGATCGGCGAGCAACGCCGCCAGCACCCGCGCCGTCGGCACAGTGATTCGCATCGCCCCACTATACCGCCACTCTACATAGCCAAGCCACCAGCGGACGTGCTGGTCGTGCGCGAGCTCGGAACCTCGCCCGCCGACCGGGAACGATCTCCGCCGCGGCGGAGTCCGACGGACTCGACGCGTTCGACTGGGCCGCGATGCGGCATGCCCACGGTCCGGCGCGGGACCGTACAGCGGATGCCGGGCCGTGGCCGCCGGATAAGGTCCGGGAGTGACGATCGAGGTCCGCGACCACGACCCGGGCTGGCCCAGTGCGGCCCGCCGGGCCATCGAGGAGCTGGCCGCGGCGCTGCCCGGGGCCGTGGAGCACGTGGGGAGCACGGCGGTGCCGGGGCTGGCGGCCAAGCCGGTCATCGACCTGATGGCCGCGACCCCCGCGCTCGACGCGGTCCTCGCGGTCGAGGACGTCCTGGCGGGCCTCGGCTACCACCGGCTGGAGACCGGCATGCGGGAGCGGCTGTTCTACCGGCGGGACGGCGAACCCGTCGCCTACCACCTGCACGTCGTCACCGAAGCGTCGTGGGACACCCGCAACGAGCGGCTGCTGCGCGACCATCTGCTCCAGGAACCGGCCGACCGGGAGGCGTACGGCGCGTTGAAGCGCGAGCTGGCCGCGGCGGGGCACGACGGTGACACGTACACCCGCGCGAAAACGGCCCTCATCCAGCGGATGGTCGACGCGGCCCGGGAGCGACGGGGGCTGCCGCGGGTCGACGTCTGGGAGGACTGACGCGCACTCAGCGTCGTAACAGTCGCACTGTCGCATCATGGCGCGCATGCGAGCGGTCATGTTTGAGGCGTACGGCCCGCCCGAGGTGCTCACCCAGGCGGAGCTGCCGGCACCGGTGCCGAAGGGGGACCAGGTCCTGGTCCGGGTGCACGCGACCACGGTGACGTCCGCCGAGTGCGGGATGCGGCGCGGTGAGCCGAGGTGGGGTCGGCTGATCCTCGGGCCACGGCGGCCCCGCAAAGGGATCCGGGTGCTCGGCCTCGAGTTCGCCGGGGAGGTCGCGGCGGTCGGGCCGGCCGTGCGCCGGACCCGGGTCGGCGAGCGGGTCTTCGGGTTCACCGGCTTCGGGGTCGGCGCGAACGCCGAGTACAAGTGCCTGCCGGAGCGGGCGTCGTTCACCACGGTCCCGGACGGCGTCGACTACGCGGAGGCGGCGGCCAGCGTCGACGGGTTCACCACGGCGTGGCACTTCCTGCATGGGCTCGCCCGCGTCCAGGCCGGACAGCGGGTGCTGGTCATCGGCGGGTCCGGCAGCATCGGCACCTACGCCGTGCAGATCGCGGCCGCGGCCGGGGCGCAGGTCGACGCCGTGTGCAGCGGGCGCAACGCGAAGCTCGTCGAGTCGCTCGGCGCCGGCCGGGTCTACGACCACACCGTCGAGGACTTCACCACGAGCGGCGAACGGTACGACATCATCTTCGACACCGTGAGCCGCAGCTCGTTCGCCCGGTGCCGCCCGGTCCTGACGCCGCGCGGCAGCTACCTGCCGACGACCGGCCTGGTCAACACCGTGCACGCGTGGCGGACCGCGGTCACCGGCGGGCCGCGCGTGCGCACCGGCATGTCGGTGCGCAAGCACGCGGCGCTCGCCGAGCTGCGGGAGCTGCTCGCCCAGCAGAAGGTGCGGGTCGTCATCGACCGCACGTATCCGCTCGCGGAGATCGTCGAGGCGCACCGGTACGTCGACAGCGGCCGCAAGGTCGGCAACGTCGTGATCGCCGTCCGGTGATAGTACGGTTGACGTTGTATAGCGGCGGCTGTACGTTGATCGCGTGCCAGCCATGGAGGAACCGACGAACGAGCTCGAACGGCGCTACCGGCGGCTGCTGCGCTGGTATCCGAGGGCGTTCCGGAAGGATGTGGGCGCCGAGCTGGTGACCACGCTGCTGGACGCCGCCGAGCCGGGGCAGCGCCGGCCGTCCCGCCGGGCCGCGGCCGACCTCGTCAAGGGCGGCCTGCGGCAACGGTTCCGGCTCCCGATCGGGATCGCCCCGCGGGTCGTCGCGGTCCTCGCGGCCCTCGTCGTCGGCGCGATGGGCGCGGCCGCCGGCGGCTGGGCCGCCTGGCTCACCTCACCCGGGCTGCCGGGCGACGCGGAGGCCAAGCAGATCATCGGCACGGCCATGGGCGTGCCCTACGACCAGGACCTGAACCGGTCCGTCGGCCTGCTCGGCGGCCTGGTCCCACCGGACGGCAGCAGCCCGGCGTATGTCGGCAACGTCGAGTCCCGCGACGTGCCCGGCTCGACCACCGACGTGGTCGCCCGCCGGCTCACCGCCGCCGGCTGGAAGTTCCGTCCGGCCGTCGACCCGCCGCTCACCTCCGCCGGGTCCGCGGTGTCGGCGTCCCGCGACGGCCTGGTGATCTGGGTGCGCTGGATGGACATCCCGGCGTCGGCGGAGCCGCCGGGGACGTTCCTCAGCATCGAGATCGTCCAGGAGGAGCCCGCCCTCGCGCCGGCCGGGTTCGCCGCGGGCTGGCTGATCGGTGCGCTCGGCGGCTGGTTGTTCGCCGCCGCGACCATCTACCGGATCCGCCGGCACGGCGTGATGGTGCAGGTCCTCGCCGCCCTGCTCACGACCGGTGCGATGGCCCTGTTCCTGCTGCCGACCCTGGTCGCTTACCTGGGGCTGTGGTCCCTCGGCCAGCCGGAACGCTACCTCCGACCGCCCTGGGCGGGATACGTGCTGTGGCCGCTGCACTGGTTGACCCTCCTCGGCCTGGCCGCCACCGCCACGCTCGTCGCGCTGTCACTGATCCGGCCCGGGAAGGCCGCCGCCACCGACCTGGGCCCGCAACCCACGGGGTAGACCCCGAACGCCCCGGCCGTCGTGACGCGTGCGGCTGCGGCTGCGGCTCGGCGAAATGCGCCGAGCGGACCCAACCGGGCGCCGGGGCGTAGCGCGGCGGCGGCGCACGGGTCAGTGGCGGCGGGTGGCGAAGTGGCGGACCGCGCAGGCGAGCAGGTCGGTGTTGAACGGCAGCCGGTCGCAGCAGGCGATCGCCTCGGCCAGGTGGGCGTCGGTGAGGCGGCGCGCCTCGGCGAGGCCGCAGGTGCGCACGATGTTGGCCTTGGCGGTGTCGTGGCCGGCGTCCTTGCCGAGCAGCGCCGTGGACGAGGTCGCGTCCAGGACGTCGTCGTGCAGCTGGAACACGACGCCGGCGTGGTGGGCGTAGCGCTTCAGCAGGTCGATCTGCTCCGCCGGGTGGCCGGCCAGCATGAGCAGCGGCACCAGGGACGCCTCGATCGCGGTCGACGTCTTCAGGCTGTACATGTCGATGATCTGCGCCGGGCTGACCGGGCCGCCGTCGCGGCCCAGCCGCAGGTCGAGGTCCTGGCCCCGGCAGAGGCCGGCGGGTCCGAGCACGGTGCCGACGTAGTCGATGACGGCGGTGACCCGGCGGGCCGGGAACGCCCGGTCGAGCTGCGCGACGAGGCCGAAGGCGGAGGAGATCATCGACAGCGCCGCGAGCTGGGCGCTGGCCTCGCCGAACACGGTGTGCGCGGCGGGCCGGCCGCGGCGCAGGGTCGCGCCGTCCTGGGCGGGCAGGTCGTCGAAGATCAGGCTCGCGGTGTGGAACAGTTCGCCGGCGACGAGGACCGGTTCGATCGCGGCCGGGGCGATGCCGAGTCCTTCGGCGAGCATCAGCCCGAGCGCGGGGCGCAGCCGTTTCGCGGAGCCGGCCAGGGCGTAGCCGACGACCGCGTCGAGGTCGTCGCCCTTCCGGACCGGCCAGCGCCGGTGCAGCAGGCCGTTGAGGTACGGCAGCCGGTCGGCGATGAACGTCCGGCAGTCGACGGAGGTGGGTGCGCGGTGCCGCAGCACCTGCCCGGCCCGCTCCCGCAGCCGCTGCTCCGCCACGTCCCGGCGGCGGCCGGGGGTCGCGCTGATGAACCGCTCGACGGCGCCGGTGGGCGCGAACCGCCGCGTCCGGGCCCGCGCCGCGTCGGCGGCGAGGTGATGGCTCAGCCGGGTCGCGGTGTAGTACGCCAGCGCGTCGGCCACGGCCGGGTCACCGCCGTAGACCTCCTCCGCGACGTACGCCGGGTAGGCGAACAGGTCATACAGCGGGTCGGAGCCGCCCGGGTCGGTGAACGGGGTCCGGCGGCCGGCGCGCTCGTCCTCGGCGGCGTCGATGAGGTCGTCGCGCAGCTGGCTGATGAACGTCGTGTTGATGCTGCGGCGGTAGAACTCGTCGCCGACGGTGCGGCGGGCGAGCAGGTTCGCGATCACCCGGCTCATCCCGGCCTTGACGAACATGTCCGGGTAGAGCCGCGCCGACAACCCTTGGGCGTCGCGGTGCTGGGCCAGGTACATCGATTCGGCCGCGTGGTACAGGTGCCGGTGCTCGTCGAAGGGGTACGCGTCCAGCAGCCACCCGTGCACGGCGTGCAGCTCCTCGGCGAGGGGGTGGTCCGGCAGCTCGGCGGGGTCGGCGGGCTGCCCGGTCGCGAGGCCCTTGATGGTGAGCTCGTGCAGCCGCTCGCGGTGCTCCGCCGGGAGATGGTCGCCGGGCAGGTCGTGCAGCGTGTCGTCGACGATGGCGTAGGCAGCGCCGAACCCGTACGCGCCGCGCACGACGCCGGCCAGGTGCGCCCGCGCGGTGCCAGGGTCGGCGCCGGCGGTCTCGTGCGCGGCGATCAGCAGCACGCCGGTCGTGGCCCGCACGACCTTGCCCATGCCGCCGGCCCGGACGACCGTGTCGGGCAGGATGCGGTGCAGGTGCTCGAGGCGCGCGGCGAGCCAGTCCAGCTCGGTGCTGCCCCGCAGCGCCGGCAGGTGCCGCGCGAGCGTGCCGACCACCCCGCGGACCCCGCGGCGCTCATCGATGCCGGCGAGGACCTCGCGGACGCTGGGCAGGCCCCTGGTGACCGCCGGTGGCAGCTCGGCGAGGTTGAAGACGCTGAAGTGGGCGACCTCCCGCGCCTGCTGCTGGTCTCTGCGGCGCCGCGACCCGGCGGCCAGGACCTGCGCCGTGCAGCGGTCGGTGTACCGCTCGACCAGGGCCGGATGGGTGTCGCTCCAGGTCCGGAAGTCGGCGAGGGTGTGCGCGACGCCGGCCAGGAGGCGGCTCTCCGGCAGGTCGTCCTGGCGGAACGGGAACGGCCCGCGGGTATCGGCTGGGTCACTCATGGATTCCGGCCCCCTTTTGGCGGTTGCCCGGATGGTAGGTGACCCGCGCTCGCCCATCGACGGGCGTCACGCCGTGGCGGGGACCGGCAGGCCCCCGCCACGGCCTGGTCAGCGCAGTTCGGCCCGGACCTCTGCGGCGGCCGCGACGAGACCCGCGAGGGCCCGCTCGACCTCGGGGTAACCCCGCGTCTTCAGCCCGCAGTCCGGGTTCACCCACAGCCGGTCCGCCGGCACGGCCGCGACCGCCAGCCGCAGCGCCTCCGTGATCTCGTGCTGCGCCGGTACGCGCGGCGAGTGGATGTCGTACACGCCGGGCCCGACGCCCCGCCCGTAACCGGCGGCGCGCAGGTCGGCCAGGATCTCCATCTTCGACCGGGACGCCTCGATGCTGGTCACGTCCGCGTCGAGGGCGTCGATCGCGGGCAGCACCTCGCCGAACTCCGAGTAGCACAGGTGGGTGTGGATCTGGGTGCCGTCGGCGACGCCGCCGGTCGCGATCCGGAACGCCGTCACCGCCCAGTCCAGGTACGCCCGCTGCCCGGCCCGCCGCAACGGCAGGAGCTCCCGCAACGCCGGCTCGTCGACCTGGATGATCTGGATGCCGGCGGCCTCGAGGTCGACGGTCTCGTCGCGCAGGGCGAGGGCGACCTGGTTGGCGGTGTCGGCGAGGGGCTGGTCGGTGCGCACGAACGACCAGGCGAGGATCGTGACCGGGCCGGTGAGCATGCCCTTGACCGGCCGCGTGGTCAGCGACTGGGCGTAGCCGGCCCAGCCGACCGTCATCGGCGCGGGCCGGCTGACGTCGCCGTAGATGATCGGCGGGCGCACGCACCGGGATCCGTAGGACTGGACCCAGCCACTGGCGGTGGCGGCGAACCCGGCGAGCTGCTCACCGAAGTACTGCACCATGTCGTTGCGTTCCGGTTCGCCGTGCACGAGCACGTCCAGGCCGAGCCGCTCCTGCAGCGCGACGACGTCGGCGATCTCGGTGCGCATCCGCTCGGCGTAGCCGTCGGCATCGAGGGTGCCGGCGCGCAGTTCCGCCCGGGCCCTGCGCAGCTGGTCGGTCTGCGGAAACGACCCGATCGTCGTGGTCGGCAGCGGTGGCAGGCCGAGCCGGTCCTGCTGTGCCCGCGCGCGCTGCGGGTACGCCTCGCGCCGGCGCACCGGCAGCTCGGCCAGCCGGGACCGGACGCGCTCGTCGCGCCACGCGGCCGGCGCCGCGCCCGGCGGCTCGGGCAGGACCGCGACCCCGTCGCGCAGCGCCCGGCCGAGCTGGGCCACCTCGCCCGCCTTCTGCCGGGCGAACGCCAGCCGCGCCCGCAGGTCCGGGTCGAGGTCCGGCTCGGCGTCGAGGTCGACCGGCACGTGCAGCAGCGAGCACGACGTGGACACCACGACGTCGTCGGCGACGCCGGTGAGCACGGCGGCCCGGGCCGCTGCGGCGCGCAGGTCGGTCCGCCAGATGTTGTGACCGTCGACGATGCCGGCGACGATCGTGCGGCCCGGGATCGGTCCGCAGCCGGCCAGCCGGTTCACGTCACCGGGCCCGGCGACCAGGTCGATGCCGACCGCCTCGACGGGCGTGGCGAGCAGGGCGGGCAGCGCGTCGCCGAGCTCCCCGAAGTACGACGCCACGAACAGCCGGGGTCGCTGCCGCACCGCGCCCAGCCGGGCGTACGCACCGCGCAACGCGTCGATCTCGGCGCCGGTGCGGTCCGTGGTGAACGCCGGCTCGTCCAGCTGTACCCACGCGACACCGGCGTCGGCAAGCTCGGCGAGGAGTTCCGCGTAGACGGTGACGAGATCGTCGAGGCGATCGAACGGGCGGAACCCCTCCGGTGCGCCGCTCGCGGCCTTGGCCAGCAGCAGGAACGTGGCCGGCCCGACCAGCACCGGCCGGGTGGTCATGCCCAGCGCGCGGCTCTCCGCGAACTCGGCGACGGGCTTGCCGGGCCGGGCGACGAACACGGTGTCCGGGCCGATCTCCGGGACCAGGTAGTGGTAGTTGGTGCCGAACCACTTCGTCAGTTCCAGGGCCGGTTCGCCGGCGGTGCCACGGGCCATCGCGAAGTACGTGTCGAGCTCGTCGAGGCCGAGGCGCCGGAACCGGTCCGGGACCGCGTCGACGGCGACCGCGGCGTCGAGCATGTGGTCGTAGTACGAGAACGTGTTCGACGGGATCGCGTCCACGCCGATGTGCCGCAGGTCCCGCCACACGGCGGCGCGCAGCTCGGCGCCGATCCGGTGCAGGGCGGTCGCGTCGATCCGGCCGGCCCAGTAGGACTCCAGGGCCCGTTTGAGCTCCCGGTCCGGGCCGATGCGGGGGTAGCCGAGCACGGTGCTCAGGCCGAATGGCGTTGTCGTCACGCCGGTGTTCCCTTCCCTCGAGGTGGTCGACGACCACCCGGGAGGGGCACGTGGGCAGACCGGGGCGTCGAACGGCACCGGGTCGCCCGTGGCCAGCCCGCGCAGCCGTCGGCGGCGTGCGCGGGGTCGCGCACGCGGTGCGGGCAGGTCTTCGGACTCGCGGGCGCGACCGTCTCCGGTCTCCTACTGGCCGTCGCTTCCCAGGTCCTCGCGGACCCAGTGCTCATGACGGCGGTCGTTCCCACTCACCGCTGCGGGGCAGCCCCGGATTCACACCGGGTTCCCTCTTACGACGCCCCTCGGGGTGGAGGGGCGAACCAGCACTGCCCGTCATCCTACGTCGCGCGCCGGGGCGGCGCCTTGCGAGAATGGTGTCGTGGACCACCCGCCGGGCGTCAAGCTTTCCGCAGCCGAGCTCGATGCCCTCCCCGCCAGATGGGCGTCGTGCTGGACGCCGGCCGAGGTCGCGCGGCGCCTGACCGGGATCGGCAGCACCTGGTGCGTGGCCGCCGGCTGGGCCCTGGATCTGTTCCGTGGCAAGCAGACCCGAGCCCACGGGGACATCGAGATCGCCGTTCCGGCCGCTGACTTCGCCGAGGTCAGCGCCCGGTTCCCCGGCTACGCCTTCGACGCGGTCGGCAGCGGCCGGATCTGCGTGGACCCCACCCCGGACGTGCTGGCCGCCACCCACCAGACCTGGCTGCGGGATCCGGCCACCGGCGACTACCTGCTCGACGTCTTCCGCGAACCCCACGACGGCGACACCTGGATCTGCCGGCGCGATCCCACGGTCCGGCTGCCCTACCGCGAGATCATCCGGCACACCCCGGACGGCATCCCGTATCTGGCGCCCGAGCTGGTCCTGCTGTTCAAGGCCAAACATGCCCGGCCCAAGGACCAGGCCGACTTTGACGGCACCGTGCCGCATTTGAGCCCGGATCAGCGCTCGAACCTCGCCGGGCTCCTCGCCCGCGTGCACCCGGGCCACCAGTGGACCGCGCGGCTGCAGCGCTGAGGGTGTTGCGAGACTCGCGCTGGTTGCTGGGCAGAATGTCAGGTGTGATCGTCGCGGTGACCGGCCCGAGCGCGGCCGGCAAGACCACGTGGTGCCGACGCCACCACCCCGAACATCTGGTCGCCGAGTACGCGCCGACCGGCGCGGAACCGGACGACGGGGACCTGCCGGCGCAGGCTGCCTTCTGGTCGGAGGTGAACTGCGGCCGGTGGCAGGCCGCGGTAGCGCGGGAGCGGGCCTCTGGCCTGGCCGTCTGCGACGACGACCCGTTGAAGCTGCACTATTCCTGGTCGCTGGTCCGTATCGGTGCGGCCAGTCCGGAGCTGTGGGCGCTCGAGGTGGCCGCGAACCGGGCTGCCATCGCGGCCGGCCGTCTCGGCTTCGCCGACGTGGTGCTGGTTTCCCTGCCGTCCGTTGAGGAACTGCACCGGCGCCGGGACGGCGACCCGACCCGTCAACGTCGCAACTTCGCGTTGCACGTCCGGCTGGCGGAACCGTTGCGGGAGTGG
Organism: Dactylosporangium siamense; assembly: GCF_016862795.1. Classification (GTDB taxonomy): domain Bacteria; phylum Actinomycetota; class Actinomycetes; order Mycobacteriales; family Micromonosporaceae; genus Dactylosporangium; species Dactylosporangium siamense. The sequence continues at coordinate 41,996 of NZ_BONQ01000107.1, forward strand.
TACCAGGCGCTGGAGCTGGCCGCACCCGGCCGGGTGCGCTGGGAACTGCCGCCGGACGGCCTTCCCGCCGTGCTGCCCGCGGCGAGGGCGGACCGGCACGACCCCGCGGTGTTCGACGCGCTGATCGCGGCGCTACCTCGTATCAGTTGACCGGTGCACTTCTAAGAAAGAATTAAGGAAACGGGTCCGGGAAAAGTGTAATCGAGTGGGTCGGAACCGCTCACCTGGTGCGTTGTCGCGGACCATTTCGAATTCTTCCTTTATGTCTTGAATCAAGTGTCGCGGCGGAACCATACTTGCCTGCGCAACGTGCCCAGACATTGCAGCGCACGGCAAGACGAAGGACCTTCAATGCGTGCAGAAGAATCAGGTTCGAGCAGACCTCCGGGGCGCACGAGGCGGCGGGGGAGGGTGGCCGTCGGGGTCGCCGTCGTCCTCGCGCTCGGCGCCACCGGCACCTACATCGCCACCGCCAGCGCCGAGGAGACCGCCCCGCCGGCCGCCCGGTTGGAGGCGGAGTCGTTCTCGGCGCAGTCCGGCGCGAAGACCGAGAACACCGCCGACACCGGCGGCGGGAAGAACGTCGGCTGGCTGGCCGACGGTGACTGGCTGCAGTTCGACAACGTGACCGTCGGCGGCGCCGACCTGACCGCCCGGATCGCCGCGCAGAGTCGGGCGGGCGGGTCCATCGAACTGCACCTCGGCACCCCGACCGGCACGCTGCTGGCCACGTTCCCGGTCGCCTACACCGGCGGCTGGCAGCGGTGGACCACCGTCACCGCCAGGGCGGGCAGCGTCCCGGCCGGACGGCAGACCATCGTCGCGGTCATGCGTAGCGCGCAGCCCGCCGACTTCGTCAACATCAACTACCTCACGCTCGGCCCGGTGACCCGGCCGCCGGCGACCGCGACCGTCGCGCCGCCGGCCAGCAGCGCCCCGGCGCCCTCGGCGTCGGCATCGGCGTCAGGTGGTGCCGCCACCGCCGGGTGGGTGCCCGTCGACCAGGCCGCCTGGCAGCGGGAACTGGCCGCGTTCAACGCGATCAAGCAGCTGCCGGTGCCGGCCGGCACGACCCGGGTCGCGGAGTTCCACACCGACTGCGCGGTGGCCAACGAGGCGAAGGACGACCCGATCGTGCTGCCCGGCCTCGCCGGGGCCTCACACCTGCACACCTTCTTCGGCCCGACCGTGGACGCGGCGACCAGGCCCGCCGACCTGTTCAACCGGTCGACGAACTGCAACGCGCCCGGCGACAACAGCGCCTACTGGGTGCCGCAGCTGACCCGCGACGGGCAGCCGGTGAAGATCAAGAGCTTCCGGGTGTACTACGGCTCGCGGCTGCCCGACCCGTCGGTGACGGTGCCCTTCCCGCCCGGCCTGGTGATGGTCCACGGCGACGCGAAACGCCAGGTCGCCACGCCGAAGGGGGCCGGCGGGCAGTTCTGGTGCGCCGGCAGCGCCGAGACCGGCCGCAGCGCCGACGGCAACTGGCCCGTCTGCGCGCCCGGTGGCAACCTCATCTTCCAGCTGGTCTTCCAGGACTGCTGGGACGGCAAGCACATCGACTCGCCGGACCACAAGTCGCACATGGGACCCGCCCAGAACGGCAAGTGCGCCGGCCAGTACCCGGTCGCCATCCCGAACCTGTCGTTCATGGTCAACTACGAGTCGCTCGGCGGCAACGGCCTGGCGCTGTCCTCCGGCATGGCCTCCTCCATGCACGGCGACTTCGTCAACGCGTGGAAGCCGGAGAACCTCGGCCCGCTGGTGAAGATCTGCCTCGACGCGAAAGCGAAGTGTGGCATCGAGCCCAAGTTTGCCGGCGGCTGACAGGACCGCACAAAAACGCACTGAAACGCACGATCGCCCCGCCGTCGACGGCGGGGCGATCGGTGTTTTTCAACCGTATTCCCGCGACGATTCCGGGGGCATCCGATAACGCTTATTCCAGTATCGTCGGCATGCTCACAACCAGTGCCGCGGGCGGGGCGTGATTCGTACATTCGACCATCGTGAGCATTGTCGCGGCGGCCAGCCTGATGATCGTCACCGTGCTGTGGGCGGCCGGCCTCGACGCGGCGCCCCAGGGGATCGCCGCCGCCGGGCGGCTCGCCGCGTTGTGGTCGGCGGACCTGCTGTTGCTGCAGGTCGTGCTGATGGCCCGGATCCCGTGGCTGGAGCGGGCCCACGGCCGGGACACCGTCGCCCGCTGGCACCGGTGGGCCGGGCACGCCTCGTTTCAGCTGCTCCTGGCGCACGTCGTCCTCGCCCTGACCGCCCGCGCCGGCGCCGACCCGGGACGGCTGTGGACGCTGCTCACCGGTCCCAGCATGATCCTGGCGCTGCTGGCCCTCGCCGCGCTGGTGCTCGTCGTCGTCACGTCCGTGCGGTCGGTGCGGCGGCGGCTGCGGTACGAGTCGTGGCACCTCCTGCACCTCTACGCCTACCTCGGCGTCGCCCTCGCCCTGCCGCACGAACTCGTGCTCGGCAGCGACTTCCGCGCACCGGCGGCCCGGGCGTACTGGTGGGGCGCCTACCTGGCCGCGGCCGGCGCCGTCGTCGTGTTCCGGGTCGGCCTGCCGATCTGGCGGACGCTGCGGCACCGGCTCGCCGTCGACCGGGTCGTCACCGAGGCGCCCGGGCTCGTGTCGGTGTACCTGACCGGCCGGCACCTCGACCGGCTCGACGCCCGCGCGGGGCAGTACTTCGTGTGGCGGTTCCTCGACGGCCGCGGCGCCCTGCGTGGCAACCCCTTCTCGCTGTCCGGGCCGCCCCGCGCCGACCGGCTCCGGATCACGGTCAAGACCGTCGGTGACGGCACCGCCAGGGTCGCGGCGCTGCGCGCCGGCACGCGGGTGCTCATCGAAGGGCCGTACGGGCGGATGACCGCGGACACGTACTCCGGCGGCCCGGTGACCATGCTCGCCTGCGGGGTGGGCGTGACGCCGCTGCTGGCGCTGCTGTGGGACCTGCCCTACGGCCACGCCAAGGCCACGCTCGTCTACCGCACCCGGCGCCCCGACGAGGTCGCGTTCCTGCCCGAGTTGGAGTGGCTGGCCCGCCGGCGCGGGGTCCGGCTGGTCCCGCTCGTCGGCCCGCGCGCCGCACCCGGCTCGTGGCTGCCGGCCGGCTACGCCGACTACACCGACACCGAGGCGCTGCGCGACCTCGCCCCGGACATCGCCGAGCACGACGTCTACGTGTGCGGCCCCGACGCCTGGACTGACGCCGTGCTGCGGGCCGCCCGGCAGCTCGGGGTCCCGCCCGCCCGCCTGCACCGGGAGCGGTTCGCGTGGTGAGCTTTTTGGTAGAGGTTCTCAGCGGATGAGGCGCTCGGCGATCGCATCGGCGATCGCCGGGTCCTCCGTCCACACCGGGTCGTCCGGGCGCGGGTCGTGGAAGACGATGTCGGTGAAGCCGAGCGCCCGGTAGCGCCCGACGAAGTCCTCGAACGCCGCGACGCTGGCCAGGGGCCGCTCCTCGGTGTTGCCCACGAGGTAGATCCGGTCCACGGTCTTCGGGTCCCGGCCGATCTCCGCGCAGCGCTCGTCGAGGATCGCGGCCTGCTTCCGGACCGCGGCCTCGATCGCGGCGGGGGACTGGTCGGCCGCGTCCGGCTCGCCGTAGGTGATCCACGCGTCGGCGTGCCGGGCGGCGAGGGCCAGGGTCTTCGGGCCGGCGGCCGCGATCGCGAGGGGCAGCCGGGGCCGCTGCACGCAGCCCGGGACCATCCGCGCGTCCTCGACCGTGTAGTGCTCGCCGCGGTGGGAGTACGCCGGCTCGCGCAGCAGCCCGTCGAGGACCTCGACGAACTCGGTGAGCCGTGCGGCCCGCTGCCGCGGCGTGCGCACCTCCTCGCCGAGCACGGTGGCGTCGAAACCGGTGCCGCCGGCGCCGATCCCGAGCGTGAGCCGGCCGTCGCTGACGTGGTCGAGGGTCATCGCCTCCTTCGCCAGGGACACCGGGTGGCGAAACGTCGGTGAGGTGACCATCGTGCCGAGCCGGACCCGGCTGGTGACACCGGCGAGCCCGGTCAGCCACGGCAGCGCCGCATGCCACGGCAGGTTCCGGTACCGCCGCCACGACAAGTGATCATAAGTCCATAGGTGTGCGTAGCCGAGCGCCTCGAGATGCCGCGCGCGGGCGACGGTCTGCGGCCACGGGTCGGTCGGGAGGAGCAGCACGCCGAGACGCATGTCGTGATCCTATGCCGGCGACGATCACGAGAAGTGCGAGGCCGTACCCGGCGCGCTGCACGGTGGACGTCGCGAGACCGAGGTCGGACGACAGCTGCGTGAACGTGCCGGCGAGGGCGAGGACCAGCCATTCGGCGGGGGCGCCGTATGCGATGAGCATCACGAGCAGCATCGAGTACCACGGGTAGGCGGGTGCGGTGACGAGCAGCGCGGCGGCGACCATGACGGCGGCGCCCCGCCACGGCCGGTCGGGGTCCGAGGTCCGCAGCGTGTGCAGGGCGGCCACGACCAGCAGCAGCACCGCGGCCGGCGCGACCACCGCCGACGGCAGCAGGAGGCTCAGCAACGCGAACCGGGAACCGTTCGCGTAGCCCTCCTCGTGCAGGTAACCGGGCAGGTAGCCGAGGACGGCGGGACCGGCGGCAAGGACGTGCGGCAGGTAGACGGCGGCGACCGCACCGGCGGCGGCGACCATGACCGTCACCGGCCGCCGGCGCAGGACCGCCGGGCCGAGCAGCGCCGGGGTGAGCTTGGTGGCGACGGCCAGGCCGAGCAGCAGCCCACCCAGCGCGGCGGCCCGCCGGGTCCGGGCCCGGGCCAGCACGAACAGGGCACCGGCAGCCACACCCACGGCAACCACGTCGACGTGGGCGTTGTTGCCCGCTTCGAGCGCGACGAGCGGGCACCACGCCCACAGGACCGCGCGGCGGGGGTCCCGGCCGAGCCGGCGCAGCGCGTACCAGAGCAACGCCGCCGTCCCGAACGCGAACGCGGCCATCGTCAGCTGCATCGGCCGTTCCCGGTTGCCCGGCGGCACCGCCGCGAACAGGGCCTCGGCGACGGGCGGGTAGATGGTCGGGACGTCCGGGCGGTTGATCCGGGTGCAGCCGCTCGGCACGCACCAGTTCGACGCGTCCGGCCACAGGAAACCGTCGCGCAGGCCCGTGAGCTCCGGCGCGGACGGCGGGAACCGGTACGGGTCGATGCCGGCGCGCTGGACGCGGCCGTCCCAGACGTAGCGGTACATGTCGTCGCTGCTGTTCGGCGGTTCGATCGCGGCGGCGAGGGGCAGTGCGGCCCCGCCGAGCAGGACGAGGACCAGCGCGGCGCGGCGGTCGAGGCGGCACACGAGGTAGGCGCCGGCCGCGAACGGCACCCACATCAGCAGGTACCAGCGGCCGGGGAGGAACACCGCGGCGACCGTCGCGGCGAGACACGCGGCAGCGGCGATCCTCCGGGCGGTCACCGCCGCCTCCTGAGGTTGACCGCCGTCCACGCCGCCGCGGCCGTCCACACCACGGCGAGCACGAGGGCGAGCCCCCGGCCATAGTGCTGCGGGAACGCGGACGGGTTGTCGGCGATCCGGCCGGCGCCGACGATGAACGGCAGCGCCACCACGCTCACCGCCGCGCTGACGACGAGCGCCGCCCGGACCGGGGTGCGCGCCGGTCCCGGCACCCAGCGGGCGAGCGCCGCGCCGGCCAGGATGACGGCGGGGACGACGACGAAGTCGTGGGTGACGAGCAGGACGGCGAGGAAGACCAGCTGCCCCAACGGCTGTGCGCCGTCGTGGGTCAGCCAGCCGTAGGCGCCGTAGCCGGTGACGGCGAGGCCCGCGACGAGCAGCGCGGGCCTCACGCGGACAACACGGTGAGGGCACCGACCCACTTCGTCTGCAGGACTCCCGGGCGGTTCGGCGCGATCAGCCGGCACGGGTAGCCGTGATCCGGGTGCAGCGGCGCGCCGCCGACCCTGAGCGCGAGGAGGGTCAGCGGGTCCCGGGCCGGTCCCGCCTCCAAGGTGGACGTCCGGTACGCGCCGGCCGGCTGCAGCGACTCGACGGCGACCGGCAGGTCCAGGTCGGCGGCGCCGACGAGCCGGAGCAGATCGACGACCCGGACCCCGGTCCACTCGGCGGTGGCGCTCCACCCCTCGACGCACGCGATCGGCAATGTGGCGGTGTGCTGCGGCAGCGCCTCCAGGTCGGCGAGGCTGAATGCGTGCCGGCCGCCAGGTCCGCTGACCTGCAGCCGGTAGCTGGCGTCCACCGTGGCGACCCCCGCCGCGGCCGCGGTCTTGTTGACCGGCAGGCCCTGCGGGCCGACGTCCGGCAGCCGCGGGGCGAGCACGGACAGGCGCCGCAGCGGCCGGACGGTCTGCCCGACGGTGGCGACGGTGATGACGCCGGCCGCGGCGCCGACGAGTGCGAGCACGTTACGACGGGACCGGTCCGCGGGCGGCGCCGCTTGGATGACGGGCAGTTTTGCCGCGAGGTGCATGAGCATCGCGCCGATCAGCAGCCACGCGGTCCAGTAGTGCGCGCCGACGAACCCGAACGGCATCAGCGAGTACCAGTACGCGATGTTCAGCAGCCCGGTGACGAGTTCGAACAGGGCCGCGCCGGACAGCAGCGCCACCGCACCCCGCTCCAGGGCGTGCGGCACGCTGCGGGCCGGCGGCCACGCGAACAGCTTCGGGAACACCGACCACACCTTGGCGGTGAGCAGCGGGAAGCAGGCGAGCCCGGTCGCGATGTGCAGTCCCTGGGTGATGCGGTACAGCTGCACCGGCCGCGCCGGCCAATGGAACCAGCCTGGTGGGTGCTGGATCGCGTGGCTGAGCAGGCCGGTCGCGAAGCACACGGTGAAGGCCGCCGCGAGCCACAGTCCCAGGTGGGCGGTCAGCCGCGGCGAGCGCAGCGGTGAGGTGAACCGGCGGGACAGCGCGGTCAGGGCGTCAGGTGGGCGAACCATCGGCCGGCCTCCGTCCAGGTCCCGGCGAGCCGCAGCGCGGCGTCGCGTGCGACGGCGGTGATGTCGTCGGCGCTGACGAACGCCCACGCGAACGTGGAGCTGGTCCGGTCGGCGCCGGTCAGGGCGACGTGCCCACTCCAGGTCCGGCTGCCGGGCGGGTCGACCTCGACGAGGACGCTGCCGGCGGTGGCGATGAGGGCGTGGCAGCGGGCGAGCAGGCGGGCCGGGTCGCCACCGATGCCGATGTTGCCGTCGGCGAGGACCGCGCAGGCCCAGCCGCCCTCGCCCGGCAGCGGGCCGAACAGGTTGCCGCGGATGGCCGGTGCGCCGCGGCGCCGGGCGTACCGCACCGCCTGCGGGCTGATGTCGACGCCGAGGGCGCGGCGGCCGGTCGCGGCGATGGCCTCGATGAGCCGGCCGGGCCCGCAACCGAGGTCGAGGGTGCCGTCCGCGCACCGGTCGATGAGCCGGTGGTCGCCGGGCCTGAGCCGGCCCGACCAGGCGCCGGCGTCCAGCGGCCGGACCACGGTCCCGTCCGGGTCGACCAGGTCCATTGCCGCGTCGTCCCCGCGGGCGGCACGGCGCAATGCCGCGCCGTACACGGCCATCGGGGCGGTCACAGCACCGCGACCGATCGTGCGAAACGGCTGTCGGGGCAGTCCCCGATGACGGCCCACGCGTCGGCGGCAGTGTCGACGTCGCGCAGCGTCGGCAGCGTCGCCACCTGGAGGCCGCTCAAGGCGGCCCGGGTCGCCGCCCCGGTGTCCGATGTGGACATCGGCACATCCGCCAGGACCCGGGCCATCGCCGGATCCTGGAGGCCGAGCGCCCACCAGCCGCCGTCCTCGGCCGGGCCCAGGACCGCGCCGGCGGTCGCGAGCGCCGCACACGCCGCGACGATGTGCCCGATGCGCAGCTGCGGGGTGTCCATGCCGACGAGCAGCGTGGCGACGCCCGGGAGCGCGGTGTCGGCGTACGCGGCGGCCAGGCGCTCGCCGAGCCCGTCACCGCGCTGTGGCCGGCGGTCCCAGCCGGGCGGCGCGGGCAGGTCGCCGTCGACCACGAGGGTCCTCTTCGCGGCCGGGGCGGCGGTGAGCACGTCAACGGTGTCGGCGAGCATCGCCGCGGCGATCGTGGCGGCCTGATCCGGGGAGCACGGCGGGCAGAGCCGGGTCTTCACCCGGCCCGGCACGGGGGTCTTGGCGAGCAGCAGCAGCTGCACCCGGGGCGTGGTCATCGGGCCAGCACCTTCGTCATGTCCCGGACGGCCCGGGCGGTGCCGCGGACCGTGCCGGTGACCTTCGACCGGCCGCCGGCGATCCGCGGCGCGTAGTCGATGTCGACCTCGGCGATGCGCCACCCGGCCTCCGCCGCCCGGACCACCATCTCGAGCGGGTAGCCGAACCTGCGGTCCAGCAGGCCGAGCCCCAGGAGCGCTTCGCGTCGGGCCGCGCGCATCGGGCCCAGGTCGTACACCCGAATCCCGGCTGCGTGCCGCAACCGCCACGCCACGACGGCGTTGCCGATCCGGCCGTGCACGGGCCACGCCCGGACGCTCGTCGGGCGGCGCCGGCCCAGTGTCAGGTCGAGACGATTGTCCAGGACCGGCTCGGCGACCAAAGGAAGCTGCCGGGGGTCGAAGGAGCCGTCGGCGTCCATGAAACACACGACGTCCGCGGTCGCGGCCTCCAGGCCGGCATGCGCGGCGGCGCCGAACCCGCGCCGGGCGGCGTGGACGACCACGGCTCCGTGCGCCGCGGCGATCGCCGGCGACCCGTCGGTGGAGCCGTTGTCGGCGACGACGGCGCGGTAGCCGTCCGGCAGCCGGGACAACACCCACGGCAACGCGGCGGCTTCGTTGAGACAAGGCAACACGACATCTGGCACGGATCGGACGCTACCGAGGGTGAGCAGGCAAAGATCTTACGTGCCGCGAACCAACCATTACGAACCGCGAACACGGCTTTTGGTGCGATCCGGAGCTGCCTAGCGTCGGGGCATGCGGATCCTTGTCACCGGCGGAGCCGGATTCATCGGCACCCATGTCGCCGGCGCCCTGCACGATGCCGGCCACGACGTCACGGTGCTCGACGTGCTGCACCCGGCCGCGCACAGCAGCCCGGACCCCACGTTCGCGCGGGCCGACGTCCGGGACCGGGACGCGGTCGACGCCGCGCTGGACGGGGTCGACGTGGTCGTCCACCACGCGGCGATGGTCGGCATGGGCGTCGACCTGGCCGACCTGCCGGAGTACGTCGGCTGCAACGACCTCGGCACCGCCGTGCTGCTCGCCGGGATGGCCCGCGCGGGCGTTCGGCGGCTGGTCCTGGCCAGTTCGATGGTCGTGTACGGCGAAGGCGCCTATCAATGTTCCGCCCACGGACCGACGGCACCCGCCCCACGCGTCGAGGGCGACCTCGCCGCGGGCAGGTTCGAGCCCGGCTGCCCGTCGTGCGGGCGCCGGCTGGAGCCGGTCGACGTCGACGAGGACGCGCCGCTGCGCCCCCGCAGCGTGTACGCCGCGACCAAGGTGGCCCAGGAGCACCTCGTGCAGGCGTGGTCGATCGCCGGTGCGGGCACCGCCGTCGCGCTGCGGTACCACAACGTCTACGGGCCGGGCATGCCCCGCGACACGCCGTACAGCGGGGTCGCCGCCATCTTCCGCTCGGCCCTTGCCGCCGGGCGGGCGCCGCGGGTGTTCGAGGACGGCGCGCAGCGCCGCGACTTCGTCCACGTCTCGGACGTCGCCGCCGCCAACGTCCTCGCCGTCGGCGTTGTTCCTGACGGATTCCGGGCCTTCAACGTCGCATCCGGCCGGCCGGCGACGGTCGGTGCCATGGCCGCCGCGCTCGCCGCCGCCATGGACGGGCCCGCGCCGGTCGTCACGGGCGACTACCGCGCCGGCGACGTGCGCCACGTGGTCGCGTCGCCGGCCCGCGCCGCTGCGGAGCTCGGCTTCACCGCCCGGGTCGGCCTCGACGAGGGAATGCGGGACTTCGCGACGGCCGCCCTACGCTCGTAACGGCTTCGTGCACAGGACGTCCGGGACCGGCAGGTAGCCCAGTCGCTGCCAGAAGCTGAGCCCGGCGGCGTTGTCCGGCAGCACCATGAGGTTGATCCGTGGGCAGCCGAGGTGCGCCAGGCGGCGTTCGAGCTCCTCGACGAGTCGCGTCGCGATCTTCTGCCGTCGTTGGTCCGGGTGTACGGCGAGCCGCAGGATCCAGCCCCGGCGGCCGTCGTAGGTGCCGAGCACCACGCCGGTGACCACGCCGTCGACCTCGTCCACCAGGAACAGCTCGGGGTCGCGGGTGAGCTTGGCCTCCAGTTCGGCGCGGGGCACGACGTCCCGGCCCGTCGCCGCCCACACGGAGACGACGGCGTCGTAGTCAGACCACTGGAACTGCCGGATCATGCGCTGCTCATTTCTGGGCGTACGGTTGAACTGCCAAGGGGGTGGTGTCTCATGATCGTCACCCAGGACACCATGCGGGTGGCCGTGTCGCCGATGTCCGCGTATGAGCATCTGGTGCGGTTCAGCGAATACGCACGCTTCATGTCCGGGGTCCTCGGCGTCACACCGGTGCACGACACCGCGGCGCACCTGGCGCTGGACATCGGCGGGCGGCGGGTCGAGATCGACGCGGTCCTCGCCGACGTCGAGCCGGGCCGGTTCGTCCGCTGGGACAGTGACGCGCTGGTCGAGTCGTTCTGGCTGTCGGCGGCCGGCGACGACGCCACCGACGTGGTCGCGGTCGCGGAGCTGGACGACAGCCTGGTGCGGATGTATGAGCGGCAGCCGGACGCCGCGTTGCACGCCCGGCTGCACATGGACCTCAAAGGGTTCAAGCGGTTCTGCGAGGAGAGCCGCTGAGCCTCAGTAGCGGTAGTGCTCCGGCTTGTACGGGCCGGCCACGTCCACGCCGATGTACTCCGCCTGCTCCTTGCTCAGCTCGGTGAGCCGCACGCCGAGCGCCTCGAGGTGCAGCGAGGCGACCTTCTCGTCGAGGTGCTTCGGCAGGCGGTACACCTGGCGCTCGTAACCGTCGGGCTTCGTGAACAGCTCGATCTGCGCGATCGTCTGGTTGGTGAAGCTGTTGGACATCACGAAGCTCGGGTGTCCGGTCGCGTTGCCCAGGTTGAGCAGGCGGCCCTCCGACAGGACGATCACCGCGTGGCCGTCGGGGAACGTCCACTCGGCGACCTGCGGCTTGATCTCGTTCTTCACGATGCCGGGGATCCTGGCCAGGCCGGCCATGTCGATCTCGTTGTCGAAGTGACCGACGTTGCCGACGATCGCGTTGTGCTTCATCCGGGCCAGGTCGGCGGCCATGATGATGTCCTTGTTGCCGGTGGTGGTGATGAACAGGTCACCGGTCTCCACCACGTCCTCGAGCCGCACCACGGGCAGGCCGTGCATCGCGGCCTGCAGCGCGCAGATCGGGTCGATCTCGGTGACGACGACCCGGGCGCCCATCCCGCGCAGCGCCTCCGCGGCGCCCTTGCCGACGTCGCCGTAGCCGCAGACGACGGCGAGCTTGCCGGCGAGCATCACGTCCGTGGCCCGGTTGATGCCGTCCAGCAGCGAGTGCCGGATGCCATACGTGTTGTCGAACTTCGACTTGGTGACCGAGTCGTTGACGTTGATCGCGGGGAACAGCAGCTCGCCGGACTCGGCGAGCTTGTAGAGCCGCTTGACGCCGTTGGTGGTCTCCTCCGTGACACCGCGGATGCCGGCGGCGATCTTGGTGAAGCGCCGGTTGTCCTTGGCGAGGCTGTCGGCGAGGGTGCCGAGGACCAACGCGAACTCCTCGGAGTCCTCGGCCGTGGGCTGCGGCACCTGACCGGCGGCCTCGAACTCGACACCCTTGTGGACCAGCAGCGTGGCGTCGCCGCCGTCGTCGACGATCATGTTCGGGCCGAGGCCGTCACCGAAGTCGAACAGCTGGTCGGTGCACCACCAGTACTCGGCGAGGGTCTCGCCCTTCCACGCGAACACCGGCGTGCCCTTGGGCTCCTCCGGCGTGCCGTCGCGGCCGACGACGACCGCGGCGGCCGCCTCGTCCTGGGTGGAGAAGATGTTGCAGGAGACCCAGCGGACCTCGGCGCCGAGCGCGACGAGCGTCTCGATGAGCACCGCGGTCTGCACGGTCATGTGCAGGGAACCGGCGATCCGCGCGCCCCGCAACGGCTGCGCGTCGGCGAACTCCCGCCGCGTCGCCATCAGGCCCGGCATCTCGTGTTCGGCGAGGCGGATCTGGGTGCGGCCGGCGGCCGCGAGTGAGAGGTCGGCAACGGCGAACTCGATCCCGTTGCGCGTCTGCAGGAACTTGTGCATAGCCTAAGGTCACCTCCCGGTGACAGGAGGCGCCCTTGGGTCAAGGGTAGTCAACGGCCGAGCGTGGCGAACCCTTCCGGGCCCGTCGCAGCGCCTCTCGACCGCGACCGCGACGTTTTCAGCCGCGATTGGATTCGACGGTACCGTCTCGCTCGGCGTCGCCGCAACCGAGTGTGCGGTAGACGTCACGGAGCAGGTCACCGACCTCGAACCGGCCGGCGGTGAGCCCCAGGTGGTCGAGCTGGTCGAGGATGGCGTCGCTGCGTCGTTCGGTGCCGGGCAACGGTTCCGCGGGTTTCGGCAGTCTCGGGCCGGCGGTCCAGAACCCCGCGCTGGGCGTGTGCTGCTGAGGCGCTTCCTTGTCGCCGACGTGGCTCAGCGCCGACACCCGGTGGCCGCGGAGCTGTTCGAGCAGCTCGTCCCGGCCTTTGCCGCGCCAGGCGAGGATCTGGAACGGGTCGTTGTCGAACTCCTCGGCCAGGACGTAGCAGGCGGCGGTGAGGTGCCGGCACGGTTTCTGCCAGCCGGGGCAGTCGCAGTCCATGACGAGGTCGGCGAGGCTCTGCGGGAACAGCGACAGGCCGTAACTCTCGAGCATCCTGTCGAGATCCTGCGGCAGCTGGCCGGCGAGGAGCTTCGCCGCGTAGCGAGCCTCCTGGGACAGCGCCCGCTCGATGCGGGCCCAGTCCGCGGCGGTGAACGCCTTGGTGCCGATCCGGGACCGGTAGGTCTCGCCGTCCTCGTCGAGCACCAGCGCGGTCACCACGCTGCTGGAGATGGTCAACGAGCGGACGTTGCCGGCGCGGGCGTAGCGGCGGCCGACGGAAAATGTCGTGCCCATCCGCAAGGATTCCAGCATGGCGATGAACTGGTGGGACCACCTGGTGTCACTCATCAACCGCCTCCGGCCGCAACGTCATCAGGTCCAGCAGGTCGTCGGTGGACAGCCCGGTGAGCCAGCCCTCACCGCTGCCGACGGCGACCCCGGCGAGGGTCCGCTTCTCCGCCATGACGGTGTCGACGCGTTCCTCGATGGTGCCGACGCAGACGAAGGTGTGGACCTGCACGTCGCGGCGCTGCCCGATGCGGAAGGCCCGGTCGGTGGCCTGCTGCTCGGTCGCCGGGTTCCACCACCGGTCCACGTGCACGACGTGGTTGGCCGCGGTGAGGTTGAGCCCGGTCCCGCCGGCCTTCAGCGACAGCAGCAGCACCCCCGGACCCTCCCCGGACTGGAACCGCTGCACCATCGCGTCGCGGGCGCCCTTCGCGGTGCCCCCGTGCAGGAACTCGACGCCGGTGCCGAGCCGCGCGGCGAGGTAGGGCGTCAGCAGGTGGCCGAACTTGGCGAACTGGGTGAAGACCAGCGCCCGGTCCCCGGCGTCGAGCGCGGTCGCGAGGATCTCCTCGAGGCGGGCCAGCTTCCCCGACCGCCCCGCGAGGGGCGTGCCGTCACCCATCAGGTGCGCCGGATGGTTGCAGACCTGTTTGAGTTTGGTCATCGCCGACAGCACCAGGCCCTTGCGCTGGTCACCGGCCCGCCCCTCGCGCAGCTTGACGAAGAGCTCGTCGACGACCGCCTTGTAGAGCGTCGCCTGTTCCAGGGTGAGGTTGCACCACTGGCGGCGTTCGAGCTTGTCGGGCAGGTCGGCGATGACGGCCCGGTCCGTCTTCACCCGCCGCAGCAGGAAGGGCCGGGTGACCCGGCGCAGCCGGGCGGCCGCGTCGGCGTCGGCGTAACGCTCGATCGGCACCGAGTAGCGGGCCCGGAAGATGCTCGCCGGCCCGAGGATGCCGGGGTTCAGGAAGTCGGCGATCGACCACAGCTCCGTGAGCCGGTTCTCCACGGGCGTGCCGGTGAGGGCGACCCGGTGCCGCGCCGGGATCTCCCGCACCGCCCGGGCCGCGGCGCTGGTGCTGTTCTTCACGTGCTGCGCCTCGTCGAGCACGATCCGGTCCCAGTCCTTGGCCGCGAGCCGGTCCACGTCGCGGGTGGCCACCTGATAGGTGGTGAGGACCAGGTCCACGTCGTCCCGCAGCGCCCGTTCGGTGCCGTGGTGCACCGCGACCCGCAGCCCCGGCGTGAAGCGGCCGATCTCGCGCCGCCAGTTGCCGAGCACCGACAGCGGGCACACGATCAGCGTCGGCGGCCTGCGTTTCCGGTCGCGCAGCAATGCCTCGAGGGCGAGGACCTGCACGGTCTTGCCCAGGCCCATGTCATCGGCGAGCAGCGCCCCGACCCCGAGCCCGTCGAGGAACGCCAGCCACGACAGGCCTTTGCGCTGATAGGGGCGCAGGGTCGCGTTGAGCGAGGCCGGCGGGTCCAGCAGCTCGAGGCGCTCCACGGCCCGCCCGGTCAGCAGGTCCGCCAGCCACCCGGTCCCGTCGACGCCGGTGACCGGCAGCGGCAGCTCGCTCTCGGGGATGAGCCGGACGAGCCGCATCGCCTCCCCGGCCGACATGTGCCCCTGCCCGCCGCGGGCGAGGAACGCGAGCCCGGCCCGCAACCGCTCCCGGTCCAGGTGCACCCAGCGGCCACGCAGCCGCACCAGGGGCACCTTCGCCCGGGCGAGCTCCTGCAGGTCGGCCTCGCTGAGGAACTCGTCGCCGATCGCCAGACCCCACCGGTAGCGCACGATCGCGTCCCGGTTCGCCGTGGTGTCCCGCAGCACCGGGCTGGCCGGCTGCGCCGTATGCGTCGTCAGCGTCAGCCCCAGATCCTGCCGCCGCTGCCACTGCGCCGGCAGCAACACCCCGAAGCCCGCGTCGTGCAGCATCCCCGCGTGCCGCAGGAAGCCGTAGGCGCCGATCGTGTCGAGCCGCAGGGACTCCGGCCGGGCCTGGAGCAGCGCCTCGTCCAGCTCGGGCCAGAGCCGGCTGGCCCGCCCAAGGTCCTCCAGCAGCACGTCCTGCGGGTAGTCGACCCACCGGAAGAGCGGCGAGGACGCGTCGCGCCACACGTCCTGCGCCGGCACGAGCAGCCCGGGCTCGGCGACCGGCTGGAGCAGGAACTCCAGCAGCCACCCGGAGGCGTCCCGCCCGTCGTCCACCCGCACCGCGCCGCCCGGGGCCGGCCCCCGAGCGTCGTCCTCGCCGTCGTCGAACTCCTCGACGAAGGTCAGCCGGAAGCACAACCGCACCGCGGCGGGCCGCCCGCTCGCCGTCCACCTGCGGATCGTGTCGCGCACCCGCCGCACGTCGGTGCTCTCCCGCACCACGCGCCCACCGGTGCCCGTCGGCTCGCCGGTGCCAGTGTCAGTCCCGGTGTCAGTCCCGGTGCCGGTGCCGTGGCCGGTGCCGAGGCCGAGTCTGGTGGCGGTGTCGGCGTGCCACCCGTTGCCGCCGCCGTCCTGCCCGGCGCCGCGGCCCGGTCCGGCGGTCTCGTTCGGCGCGGTGGTCGGGCGTTCGCGCAGGGCTGGGTCGGGCCCGGTGAGCGCGGCCAGCCAGGCACGGACGGTGCCGTCCTGGCGGACCTGCCCCTCGGCGAGGATCTGCCGGTCGCCGAGGGCCGCCCGCACGAGCGCGTCGACCTGAAAGTCCAGCGCTGCCCGGACCGCCTCCTCCGCGGTCCAGTCACCGGCGGCGCAGGCGATCCCCGGCATCGCGCGCCACAGCGCCTCGAAGGTGACCGCGTCGTCGCCCCACAGCACGGGGCGCCAGCGGGCCTCGATCGGATGGTCGAGCAGGTCGGGCAGGACCCGACCCCGCCGGACCAGGTCGACGGCGAAGGTCACCAGATCCGTGAGCGCGCCGATCGACGCGCCCGGCCGGACGTCGTCCACCGACCCGCGGCCCGGGCCCGCTGCCGGCCCACCGGTGAGGGCGCCAGGGCCGCCGGCGAGGGCCTCGCCGTCCGTGGCGGGCACGATCTCGGGCTCGAGGGCCTCGCCGATAGTGGCGGGCACGATCTGGGGCTCGGGGGCGTCGATGTCGGTGACCGGCACGATCTCGGGCTCGTAGGCGTCGATGTCGGTGACGGGCAGGGGCTCGAGCTCGACGCCGGCCGGGACGTGCACCACGGGGACGGTCCACAGCATCGTCCGGGCAGCGTCCGCCGGCGCGGCGGCCGACAGTTCCGGGGACGGGGCGGGACGGGCGCCGACCGTCGGCAGCGCCAGATCGGCGGTGCCCACCTCGCCGTCCAGCGGGGGCAGCGCCGCGAACGGGTGCGGGACCGCCCGCCGCGGACGGCGCTGCAGACCCGAGCCGGGCCCGGCCGGCGTCTCCGCCCAGCAGGCGAGCCGGCCTTCCGTGGTGATGACCCCGTGCACGACGTTCACCCGAAGACCGTACTGCGCGTTGCGCCCTGCCTGGGCACCACAGCTGATCAGCCGGGCGCGGGAGGGCTCCGACTTCAGTCGATGGTGGCCCGGTCAGCCGGAGGCTCGTCAGAGACCGGGGCTCGTGGCGACCCGGCCACCTACACGTCCCTTTCCGCTGGTGGAACGGCGCCCATCGGGTCGTGTCCGCGTGGTGGGTGTACGGCCGGGCTGGCCTGCGCGCTTCGGGCATTCGCGGTTGCGGAGTGATGGCGGACCCGCGCTTCCAGACAGGACTCGTTTCGGCCGCGCCGCCGTTTGCATCCTGTAGCCCGCGTACGCGGTCGTGATGCCCGTGCACGGCGGGATCGAAGCGTCTCGTGGCCCTTCCGGACGGCCGGTCCACGACGTCGATCTGTCCAGGGGTCCCAGCGGGTGGTGGCGCGACAAGCCGAACTATGTCCGGGTTCAGGTGCCCGGGTTCTGCGCGTTGTGGAGAAATCCGGCAACGACCTCCGCGCCCGGCACGCGCGATCCGGTGCTGCCGCGCCCGGATCGGCCGCTTTGCCCGCTTGTTGCGCGCTAGGAGTGGATCTCCCCGGTGCTCGAAGTAGCGGGCCGGCTGTCCGCACAGCCCGTGCACGACTTCGATCACGCCCGCCCGACCGCCGGCAGGTGGCGGTCTGGGCGACGGGCGTCGTGGACGGCAACCATGCCGGCGTCGAATGTCGCGCGGATGTTCGCCAGGAAGTGAAGGGGTGGGGGCTTGTGGACGCCCCCTGCGCTGCACGTTTTCACCGAAATGCGCCACCCAGCCGTTGTGCACCACGAGGCCGCGACGGTGCGCCGTGGCCGGCGCTGCGCCGAGAGCGTAAAGGTTCACGATCGTGGATTTCCGGGTGGTGTCGGGGCGTGGTGTCCGGTTAGGTGGGCAAGATGGCGCAGCGGGGGCTCGGCCGGCGGTTCAACCAGTTGTGGGCGGCCGTGGCCGCGGGCAATCTCGGCGACGGGGTGTATCGGGTCTCGATCGGGCTGTTGGCCGCGCGGCTGACCAGCGACCCGTTGGCGTTCTCGGTGCTGACCGCGCTCGGGTTCCTGCCGTGGCTGGTGCTCGGGCTGCCGTCCGGGGTGCTGGTCGACCGGTATGACCGGCGGCGGCTGGCGCTGCTCGTCGGTGTGGTGCGCACCGGGGTGCTCGCGGTGCTGCTGGGCGCGGTCGCCGTCGATCGGGCGTCGTTGTGGCTGCTGTACACGGTGGTGCTGGTGCTGGGCGCCTGCGAGACCGTGTATGACAACGCGGTCGGCTCGATGGTGCCGGCCGTGGTCGGTGACCGGGAGCGGCTGGAGACCGCGAACGGCAGGCTGCTGGGCGCGGAGCTGCTGGCGCAGAGCTTCATCGGGCCGCCGCTGGCCAGTGCCGTGTTCGCGCTGCTGGCGGGGGCCGCGTTCGGGGTCAACGTCGCCTGCTACGCCGTTGCGGTGGTGCTGATGCTGGCGTTGCCCGGCACGTATCGGGCGACGGCTGGGCAGCCGGAGCGGATGGTGCGGGCGATGGGGCAGGCGTTGCGGTTCGTGCGCGGGCACCGGGTGCATCGGGACCTGCTGTCCGTGGTCGTCGTGCTGGGGTTCGCCAACGCCATGGGGACGGCGCTGGTGGTGCTGTGGACCCGGGAGACGCTCGGGGTGCCGGAGGCGGCGTTCGGGTTCTTCCTGCTGACGTCGGCGGTCGGCGCGCTGGCCGGCAGCCAGAGTGCCGCGTGGGTCGCGGCGCGGGCCGGGCGCGGGCGGACGATGGCCCTCGCGGCGATCGTCACGGGGCTGGGCCTGCTGCTCGCGGCCGCCACCCGCTCGGCGTATGTCGCGGCGCTCGGGTGGGCGCTGACGGGCTGGGCGATCCTGGTGTGGAACGTGGTGTACGGCTCGCTCCGGCAGCGACTGACCCCGGACGCGCTGCTCGGCCGCACCATCGGCATCTACCGGGTGGTCGCCTGGGGCGTGATGCCCCTGGGTGCGCTGTCCGGCGGTGCGCTTGCCAAAGTCGGAGCCGGCGACCTGCGGACCCCGATCGTGGTGGCCGGGTTGCTCACGGTCGCCGCGGGTGGGTATGCCGCCCTCCAGATCACCAACGCCCGTGTCGCCGCCGCGGTCGCCGAGGCCGACAAGCACGCCGAGGCCGACAAGCGCGCCGAGGCCGACAAGCACGCAGAGGAAGGCAGCAACGCCGCGGAAGGCAGCAGCGCCAACGAAAGCACGAACGCCGGACAGGACAAGGGCGCCGAAGCAGGCGCGGGCGCGGGCAAGGGCGCCGAGAAGGGCGAAGAGACCGTCAGTGGTGGTCGCGGCGCAGTGTGATCCTGGTGGCGCGGGTCGGTGGGGCCGGCTGGGTGCTGAACGACGCGAGCAGCACGCACGTCAGCGGCGCCTCCGGGGCGGTGATCCGGTGGGCGGTCACGTGCGCGGAGTCCCAGTGGATGCGGGGCAGGTCCTGGCTCGGGCCGAAGCAGGCGTCGAGCTCGGCCCGGGTGAGGGCCGGCTCGGTGAAGTGGATGACGACGGCGGACAGGCCCGCGCGGTCGAAGGACAGCTCGAGCCGGGCGGTGCCGGGCGGGCTCGGCTGCACGAACAGCCGGCCGAAGTCGTCCTGCGTCGGCGCGGGCAGCCCGAGCAGCGCGGCGACCTCCGCCGGGTGCTCGGTGGTGACCCCGCAGATCCGCCGTGACCAGGTCCACAGCAGATCTGTGGTGATCGGGCGGGCGATCAGGTCCAGCAGGTGCGCGGGCGCCGGCGGGCGGCGCCACACCGTGGGCCAGTCGTCCAGGTCGACCAGCTCGGACCCGTCGACGATGAGGGTGTACAGGGGCTCCGCCGGGAAGTCGTTGACCCGCACGGTGAGGGTGCGACCGTCGACCTCGGCGTGATAGGGGAACTCGCCGTCACCCGAGTGCTCCCACCGGATGGGTGTGGCGGTCAGGTCGCTCATGACTGGGAGCCCTCAAGACGCGAGACAAAGTGGACCTGGACAGCGTATGGGGTGTCCGCAAGCCCACACTTGAGCGGCGTCACAAACCGGTCCGGAAACCGCCGCGCGGCGCTAGCGTCGCAGGTGCCATGCGCAGACATGTCATGTGGGCGATCGGGCTCACCGCGTACATCATCGCCGTGTTCCACCGGTCCTCGCTCGGCGTGGCCGGGGTGGCCGCGGCGGACCGCTTCGGGGTCGGCACGTCCCTGCTGGCGCTGCTGTCCGTGGCGCAGCTGGCCGTCTATGCCGGTATGCAGATCCCGGTCGGGGTGCTGCTGGACCGGTTCGGGTCGCGGCGCATGCTGGTCGGCGGCGGGCTGCTCATGGTGGCCGGGCAGCTGCTGTTCGCATACGCCGACGACATCGGTCCCGCGATCGCGGCCCGGGTGCTCATCGGTGTCGGCGACGCGATGACGTTCATCAGCGTGCTGCGGGTCGTCGCGATGTGGTATCCGCCGCGCCGCAACCCGTTGATGGTGCAGCTCACCGGCATGGTCGGGCAGCTCGGCGCGCTGTCGTCGGCGGTGCCGCTGGTGGTGCTGCTGCGCGACGCGGGGTGGACGGCCACGTTCGTCGGCGCGGCCGGGCTGGGCGCCGCCGCGATCACCCTGGTGGCGTTCACGCTGAAGGACACGCCTGAGGCGGCGACACCCCAGGCAACGGACGCGAACAGCGCCGACAAGGGCCTCAAGCGCTCCTGGGAGCACCCCGGGACCCGGCTCGGCCTGTGGACGCACTTCGTCGCGCAGTTCTCCGGCAGCGTGTTCGCGCTGCTGTGGGGGTATCCGTTCCTGACCCAGGGCGAGGGTCTCGCCCCGGCGACCGCGGCGCTGCTGCTGTCGCTGCTGACCGTCGGCGGGATCGTCCTCGGGCCGGTCGTCGGGCACTTCTGCGGGCGGTTGCCGTATCACCGCTCGACCCTCGTGCTGGGCATCGTGGCGAGCTCGGCCCTCGCGTGGGCCGTGGTGCTGCTGTGGCCCGGCCGGGCGCCGGTCGCCGTGCTCACCGGCCTGGTCCTGGTCCTGGCCGTGAACGGGCCCGGGTCGATGATCGGGTTCGACTACGCGCGGTCGTTCAACCCGGCGGCGCGGATCGGCGGGGCGACCGGCATCGTCAACGTCGGCGGGTTCGCCGCGTCCATCGTCGTGATCATCGGCATCGGGGTGCTGCTGGACCTGCAGACCCGCGACGGCGCCGCCCACCCGACGCTCGGGGCGTACAAGTGGGCGTTCGCCATCCAGTATCTGCTGTGGGGGCTCGGCGCGGCCCAGGTGTGGCGCTACCGGCGCACCACCCGCCGCATCATGCCGCCGGAGCACCTCGCCGCGATCCGCCGCGGCGAGGCACTGCCGGTCACTCCGTAGCCAGCGTCCGCCACAGGAACTCGAACGCCAGGGCCCACTTGAACGCCAGCTGCGCGTTGTCCGCGGCGCCGCCGTGGCCGCCCTCGATGTTCTCGTAGTAGCGGACGTCGTGGCCGTGCTCGCGCAGCCGGGCGACCATCTTGCGGGCGTGGCCGGGGTGCACCCGGTCGTCGCGGGTCGAGGTGGTGATGAGCGTCGGCGGGTACGGCACGCCCTCGCTGATGTTCTGGTACGGCGAGAACAGCCGCAGATACGCCCAGTCGTCGGCGACGTCGGGGTCGCCGTACTCCGCCATCCACGACGCCCCGGCCAGCAGCAGGTGGTAGCGGCGCATGTCCAGCAACGGCACCGCGCACACGATCGCGCCGAACAGCTCCGGGTAGCGGGTCAGCATGACGCCCATGAGCAGGCCACCGTTGGAGCCGCCCTCGATGCCGAGCTGCGCGCGCGTGGTGATGCCCCGCTCGACGAGGTCGGTGGCGACCGCGGCGAAGTCCTCGTAGGCCCGCGGCCGGTTCTCCCGCAGCGCGGAGCGGTGCCACTGCGGCCCGTACTCGCCGCCGCCGCGGATGTTCGCCACCACGTAGGTGCCGCCGCGGGCCAGCCAGCCGCGGCCGATGATCGCGCTGTAGGACGGGACCCGCGACACCTCGAAGCCGCCGTAGCCGCTCAGCAGGGTCGGCCCCGGTCCCGCGGCGGGGTTGCCGACCACGAAGTACGGCACCTGCGTGCCGTCGGCGGACGTGGCGAAGAACTGCCTGGTGGTGATCCCGTCGGTGGGGAAGTAGGACGGGCCCTGCTTCAGCGTGGTCGGCGGGTCGCCGCCGAGGACACCGTGGCGCAGCGTCGGCGGGAGCGTGAAGCCGCTGGACAGCAGCAGGTACTGCTCGTCGGCGTCGGCGTTGGTGTCCCACACGTCGGTCTGGCCCAGCTCGAGGCCGCCCAGCACGGTGCGCTCCCAGCTCCCGTCCACGAACGTCAGCAGCTCGAGGCGGCTCTGCACGTCGGCGAGGAGGACCAGGATGAGCCCGTCGTGGGTCCAGTCGCTGTAGGACAGCGACGTGTGCGGGTCGGGCGTGAACAGGGTCGTCAGGTCCCGGCTGCCGGCGAGGAATGCGTCCAGGTTCACGATGAGCAGCGACCCGGCCGGGTGGGTGGCGCCGCCGACGGCCCAGTCGGTGCGGACCCGGATGAGCAGCCAGTCGCGGTGCAGGTCGACGCCGGCGTCGTCGGGCACGTCGAGCTTCGTCAGCACGCCGCCGGCGAGCAGGTGCCGCTCGGCGTGGAAGAAGTCCAGCGACCGGCGGATCACGGCCCGCTCGCCGGCGGCGGACGGGTCGCTGGACGCGCGGACGGAGACGTCGTCGTCGGTGCCCTCGAAGACCAGCGGGGCGTCGGCGAAGGGCGTGCCCCGCCGCCACCGGCGGACCTGCCGCGGGTAGCCCGACGACGTCATCGAGCCCGGCCCGGTGTCCGTGCCGACGAAGATCTCGTCGATCGAGATCCAGCTGACGTCGCTCTTCGCCTCGGGCAGGAAGAAGCCGTCGGCCACGAACTCCTTGCGATCCAGGTCGAACTCGCGCACGACGGCCGCGTCGGCGCCGCCGCGGGACAGCGACAGCAACGCCCGGTGGTCGCCGGCGAGGGGGCCGCGGCGCAGGTAGGTGGCGCCCTGCCAGACCCAGTTCTCGTCCTCGGCGGCGGCGAGCGCGTCGAGGTCCAGGACCGTGTCCCAGGTGGGCTCGCCCGCGCGGTAGTCCGCCAGGGTGGTGCGCCGCCACAGGCCACGGGGGTGGGCGGCGTCCTTCCACAGGTTGTAGACCCGTTCACCGTGCCAGGCGATCATCGGGATCCGGTCGTCGGCGTCCAGCACGACGCGGATTCCGTCGCGCAGCTCGGCGAAGCGGGCCTCGCCGGTGAGCGCGGCGACGGTCTCGGCGTTGCGGTCCCGGACCCAGGCCATCGCGTCGGCGCCGTCGACCTCCTCGAGCCAGAGGTGGGCGTCCTCAGCGGTGATCGTGTCGGTCATCCGTTCAGTCTGACGGAGCGGCCGCCGGCAGTGCCACGCGGACCGCCCAGGCGGCGGCGAACGCGTCGGGGTCGACGGCGCGGCCCCACAGCCAGCCCTGCGCGAGGGGTACACCCAGCGCAAGGAGCACATCACGCTGCGCTTCGGTCTCCACGCCCTCGGCGACGACCGCGAGATGCAGGGCGCTGCTCATCGCGACAACGGCCCGCACGATCTCCTCGTCCTCGGCGCTGGTGCCCAGACCGTTGACGAACGACCGGTCGATCTTCACCCCGGTGACCGGGTGCCGGCGCAGGTAACCCAGCGCGGAGAACCCGGTGCCGAAGTCGTCGACGGAGATCCGCACGCCGAGGGCGCGCAGCTCCACGAGGACGCGTTCGGTCAGGTCGCTGCCCTCGACCATGACCGACTCGGTGATCTCCAGGACCAGGTTGGCGGCCGGCACCCCCGTCTGCCGCAGCGTGCGGCCGAGCCGCTCGGCGAACGCCGGATCGCCGAGCTGCCGTGGTGAGACGTTCACCGACATCCAGAAGTCGTCGTCGACCACGCCGCCGGCGCGCCACCGGGCCAGCTGGAGCAGCGACTCGCGCAGCACCCAGGCGCCGAGCGCGGAGATGAGGTTGGAGTCCTCGGCGACGGCGATGAACATGTTGGGTCCGATCCAGCCGCGGACCGGGTGCTGCCACCGGCACAGCGCCTCGGCGCCGGCGGGCCGGCCGGTGTCCATCGCGACGATCGGCTGGTAGGCGATGCTGAGCTGCTCCTGCGCGACGGCGGCGCGCAGCGCCACCTCGATCTCGACCCGCTCGCGGACCGCGTCGCGCATCGAGGCGTCGAAGACGGTCCAGCGGTTGCGACCGGACTCCTTCGCCCGGTACATGGCGGTGTCGGCGTCGCGCATGAGCGCGTCGGCCCGGTCGGCGCGGGTGTTCCTGGGCGCCTGCACGATCCCCATGGAGGCGCCGATCACCACCTCGGCGGTGCCGCCCTCGGCGGTGACGACCGTCAGGGGGTGCTCGACGCACTCCATGATCCGCCGGGCGTTGGCCATGGCCTCCGGCTCGGTGCAGCGCTGCACGATGACGAACTCGTCGCCGCCGACCCGGGCGATCGTCGCCGTGTCCGGCAGCGCGTGCCGCAGCCGGGTGCCGATGGAGACGATGAGCTGGTCGCCGGCCGGGTGCCCCCATGAGTCGTTGACCAGCTTGAACCCGTCGAGGTCGAGGTAGAACATCCACACGTTCGCGGCCCGGTCGCCGCGCTGGTCGCCTCGTTCGTCGGCCAGCAGCCGCTCGACCATGATGCTGAGCATCCGCCGGTTCGGCAGGTCGGTCAGCGGGTCGTGGGTCGCCTGGTGCTCGAAGCGGCGCTGCGCGGCGGCGTGGCTCTGCACCGCGGCGGAGGCCCGCGCCAGCAGCAGCGCGACGATCGCGGCGCCGCCGAGGCCGAGTGCCCAGCGCTTCACCGGCGTGTCGGCGCTGAGGGTGACGGTGAGCACGAACGGCGTCGCGACCGCCGGCCCGATCAGCAGCATCCGCGGCACCGACCACGCCTGGATCGGCAGCGGCGTGGCCCGTGCGAGGGCCTTCGCCGTCGGGTGCAGCGCGGCGGCGCCGCCGAGGGTGAACGCCAGCAGGAACGGCAGTGCCATCAACCGGGGCCCGGTCACGTCCCCGTGCCGGCCGATGATCGCGTAGCCCAGGTCACCGACGAAGACCAGCACCATCATGGCGCCCATCAGCATGAACGACGGCTGCCGCTTGGCCGTGGTGAACGCGAGGTTGGCCACCAGCAGCACGGTGACGGTGTCCAGCAGCGGATACAGCCCGGCGATGAGGGTGACGATCAGCGGCCGGCCGGGGATCGACGCGGCCGGCTGCACGAACAGCAGCGTCGAGGCGAGCGCCGAGCCGACGCACACGATGAGCCCGTCGACCAGCGCGTGCCGGTCGATGCCCCACCGGCTCTGGAACGTGACCAGCGACGCGATGAAGAACCCGAACCCGCAGATGGTGAACGCGTCGCCGATCTGCGCGACCGGTGCGGGCTGGTCGACCAGCAGGGCCCGCACGATGATCCCGACGAGGAAGAACGACGCGGCCGCCGTCATCAGCCGCCACGGGCGGCGCGGGTGCACGGCGTGCAGGCGCGGCCCGAACGCCCAGGCCGCGATGCACACGACGCCGATCACCGCGGAGGCGAGGTCGGCGGCGACGTCCAGCGCGAACAGTGCGGTGCACAGGGCGCCGAGCACCAGGAGCGCGAGCCAGAGCCGGTCGCGGCGCAGGACCACCCGGGCACCTCCAGCCTTCTCGTCGTGCGCATCCTATCGGCGTGCCGGATGGCATTCTGAGCAAAGGCGGGCTTCGTCAGTGCAGGTCGCGCAGCGCGTCCTCGATTCCCCGGTGGAAGGTGGGGTACGCGTAGATCATGTGGCGCAGCGTCTCCACCGGGACCTGCGCGTGGACCGCCACCGCCAGGGCCGACAGGACCTCGCCGCCGACCGGGCCGGCCGAGGTCGCGCCGACCAGGACGCCCCGGTCGGCGTCCTCGACCAGCTTGATGAAGCCCTCGTTGCCCACCTTGTGGATCCAGCCGCGGGACGACGACGGGACCTGGCCGGTGCCGACCCGGACCCGGGTGCCGGCGGCGCGGGCCTGCGCCTCGGTGAGGCCGACCGCGCCGATCTCCGGGTCGGTGAACGTCACCCGCGGCGTGGCCCGGTAGTCGGCCGGCGGGCCGTCCTGGCCGAGGATGTCGCGCACGGCGATGCCCGCCTGGTACATCGCCATGTGGGTGAACGCGCCGTGGCCGGTCACGTCGCCGACGGCCCAGACCTTGTCGGCGGCGCGCATCCGCTCGTCGACGGTGACGCTGCGGGCGGCCGGGTCCAGGCCGACCCGGTCGACGCCGAGTTTGGACAGGTCGACCCTGCGGCCGGTGGCGACGAGGAGCTTCTCGGCGCTGACGGTCCGGCCGTCGGACAGGTTGACGGTGAAGCCGCCACCGTCATGACGGACCTCGGCGGCCTTGACCCCGACGTGCACGGTGACGCCGTCGCGGGTCAGCGCGTCGTGGGCCAGGTCGCTCGACTCCGGCTCCTCGAGCGCGACGAGCCGGTCGAGGGCCTCCACGACGGTGACGGTCACGCCGAAGCGGGCGAAGACCTGGGCCAGCTCGACGCCGATCGCGCCGCCGCCGAGCACGATCAGCGACGCGGGGAGGGTCTCGACCTCGATGGCCTCGCGGTTGGTCCACAGCGGGGTGCCGGCCAGGCCGTCGATCGGGGGGACCGCCGGCTCGGTGCCGGTGCCCAGGACGATGCCGCGGGAGGCGCGGAACACGCGGTCGCCGACGGTGACCTCGCCGGCGCCGGTGATCGTCGCCCAGCCGCGCACGAACGTCACGCCCTTGCCGACCAGGCGGTCGACGGCGACCTTGTCGTCCCACGAGTCGGTGGCCTCGTCGCGGATGCGCCGGGCGACCGGGGCCCAGTCGGCGCGCACGTCGGCGGCGCCGGCGAGCTGCGGCACGCGGCGGGCCTCGGCGAGGGCGTTGCCGGCCCGGATCATCATCTTGCTCGGCACGCAGCCCCAGTAGGGGCACTCGCCGCCGACGAGCCTGCCCTCGACGCCGACCACGCTCAGGCCGGCCTCGGCGAGGCGCCCGGCGACCTCCTCGCCGCCGACACCCAGCCCGACCACCACCACGTCCACGGTTTCCGCCATGCGCCAACCCTATGGGGTGCCGCCCGCCGCCGTCCTTACAGGTCGCGAACGCGTGCGGCGCGCAGGCCGCGGAGTCCGAGCACCCCGACCGCGGTGCCGAACAGGAGCGACACGGTGATCAGCAGGACGTGGATCCAGAAGAACGCCGAGCCGTGCGGGACGGTCCAGGACCGCTCGTCGTCCCAGATGGCCAGCAGGAACCGCGGCCAGATCAGCCAGCTCCACACCGCGACCACGATCAGCAACAGGGACCACCGCCGGGACAACACCACGGCCGCAGTATGCCAGCGCCCCGCTGTCAGGTGTTCGCCGGTGGCCACCGGCGGGGGGTATGACAGCAGGTCGGAAAGCCTGTCGGGTGTTCGGCGCATTCTGGTCACCGGCCCGTGACTTTCGGTGTATGACACCGCATCGTGGTGATTCGAACGCACGGAGTGAGTGTGTTCGTGCTCCATGGATGGGGAGATGCGGATGATGAAGCCGATGACGGGCCGTCGTCGACTGCGCGCTGGCGCGTCGGGGTTGGTAGCCGTCGCGACGTCGTTGGGCCTGATCGGGGTCGGCGTTCCAGCCGCGGCTGTGACCAGCCCGGAGGCCGGCGCGAGCCGTCTGGGTGGCGGCTGGTCCGCCGACGAATGGCCGGCGGGTGCCGGCACCACGCTCAAGAGCGTGCGGTCGATCATCAAGGCCGACAGCGGTGCCGCGGCGTCGCTGACCGGTCAGGGGGTCGGCATCGCGTTGATCGACACCGGGGTCGCCCCGGTCGCCGGGCTGCCGGCGGCGCAGGTCGTGAACGGCCCCGACCTGTCGTTCGAGTCGCAGTCGGGCCAGCTGCGCTACCTGGACACGTTCGGCCACGGCACGCACATGGCCGGCATCATGGTCGGCAACGACGCGGCCTCCGGCACGATCGGCCTCGCCCCGAAGGCGAAGGTGACCTCCGTCAAGGTCGGCACCGCCACCGGCGCCAACGACGTGTCGCAGATGATCGCCGCGATCGACTGGGTCGTGCAGAACCGCAACCATGATCCGGCCAGCCCGATCCGGGTCCTGAACCTGTCCTACGGCAGCAGCGGCATGTCGGCCTCCACCGTCGACCCGCTGATGTTCGCCGTCGAGCAGGCGTGGCAGGCCGGCATCGTGGTCGTCGTCGCCGCCGGCAACGACGGCAACACCACCACCGCGCTCACCAACCCGGCGATGGACCCGTTCGTCCTCGCGGTCGGCGCGTCCACCACCAACAACACCATCGCCATGACCGACGACGACCTGGCCACCTACACCAACAACTCCAACCAGGCCCGCAAGGTCGACATCCTGGCGCCCGGCACGTCGATCGTGTCGCTGCGCGACCCGGGCTCCAACGTCGACCAGCAGTACCCGACGGCGCGCGTCGGCGACACCGGCTTCAAGGGCAGCGGCACGTCGCAGGCCGCGGCCGTGACCGCCTCCGCGGTGGCGCTGCTGCTGCAGCAGCGGCCGTCGCTCACCCCCGACCAGGTCAAGAAGCTGCTGACCAGCAGCGCGACCGCGCTGACCACGGGCGCGGCGAAGACGCAGGGCCTCAAGGAGCTCAACGTCTCCGCCGCCGTCGCCGCGGCCACCCCGTCCGCGACGCAGACCATCGCGAAGGGCACCGGCACCGGCTCCCTGGAGACCACCCGCGGCGGCAACCACCTGTCGTTCAACAACATCGAGCTCAAGGGCGAGAACTCCATCTTCGGCCCGTTCAACGGCACCGCCTGGGCCAACCTCGCCGCGAGCAAGACGTCCTGGAACGGCGGCATGTGGATGGGGTACCGCATGGCCGGCGACACCTGGACCGGGGCCGGCGGCACCGGCGGCACGGGACAGATCACCGGCTTCGCGGGCAAGTGCATCGACGTGCAGAACCGGCAGAACATCAACGGCACGCCGATCCAGCTGTACGACTGCAACAACACCCCGGCGCAGTACTGGGTCCTCGCCGCGGACGGCACGGCGCAGGCCCTCGGCAAGTGCCTGGACGTCACCGCCGCGGGCACCGTCAACGGCACCAAGGTCCAGCTCTACGACTGCAACGGCACCCCGGCCCAGCAGTGGCGCGTCAACAGCGCCCGCCAGCTGGTGAACGTCGGTTCGAGCAAGTGCCTCGACGTGACCGCCTTCGACTCCACCAACGGCATCCAGCTGCAGATCTGGGACTGCCTCGACCAGGACAACCAGCGCTGGGTCCCGCCGTCGGCGTCGCGGACCTGGGCCGCCGCCTCGTGGCAGGGCACGCCGTGGACCGGCTCCGGCTCGTGGAGCGACCCGGAGTGGTCCGAGCAGTACTGGACCGGTCACTACTGGTCCGGTCACTACTGGAGCGGCCATTACTGGTCCGCCGACGACTGGTCGACGTCCAGCTGGTCGTGACGCTTTCCCGGCACCGCACAAGGCGGGGCGCCCTCACCCACGAGGGCGCCCCGCCGCCGTGTCCGGACCGGTGTCGTCAGCCCAGGACGGCGTCGGACAGGACCGGCCACACCTCGGCGGACCAGTCGCCGAAGTCGCGGTCGGTGAGGCAGGCGCAGGCCAGGCCCGCGACCGGGTCGACCCACAGGAACGTGCCGCTGCGGCCGAAGTGGCCGAAGGTGGCGGGGGAGTTGCGCGAACCGGTCCAGTGCGGGGACTTCCCGTCCCGGATCTCGAAGCCCAGACCCCAGTCGTTCGGGTCCTGACGGCCGAAGCCTGGAAGCACCCCCGACACCCCGGGGAACTGCACGGACACGGCCTCCGGCATGAGGTCGGGGACCAGACTCGGGTCGAGCAGCTCCTGGCCGAGCAGGGCCAGGTCGGACAGCGGGCCGCGGGCACCGGCGGCCGGTGAGCCCTCCAGGGTGGTGCCACCCATGCCGAGCGGCCGCAGCACCGACTCGGTGAGCAGCTCCGCGAACGTGCCGCCGGTGCGGGTCAGGACGAAGTCCGCCAGGTATTCGAACCCGCGGTTGGAGTAGACCCGCTTCCGGCCGGGCGCGGCGACCCGCGTGTCGTCGTCGAACGCGACCCCGGACGTGTGCGCGAGCAGGTGCCGGACCGTCGAGCCCTCCGGTCCGGCCTCCTCGTCGAGCGTGACGTCGCCCTTGTCGACCGCGACGAGCACGGTCAGCGCCGTCAGCAGCTTCGTCACCGACGCCCACGGCAGGGGATCGTCCGGACCGGTGCGGTCGCGGACCCCTTCGGGACCCACGACCGCGACCGACGCGGTGGTGACTGGCCAGGTGCTGACGAGATCCAGTGCGCTCACACCGTCGAAACTACGGCAGGGCGTTGAGGAACGGCTCCTGGGTGTTCATGAACTCCCAGCTGTAGTACCGGTCCCAGTTGATCGACCAGGTCATGAGCCCGCGGAAGGCCGGTGAGGTGCCCCCGCGCAAGGTGTACGACCCGCAGCCCGTCCCCTTGACGAGGCAGTTGACGGCGGCCTGGACGACGGCCGGCGCCACATAGCCGTTCCCGGCGCTGACCGCGGCCGGCACGCCGAACGCGATCTGGTCGGCGCGCAGCCCGGGGAACGTCTGACCGGTGTTCGCGACCGGGAACCCGGCCTTGATCATGTCGGTCATCGCGATGTGGAAGTCGGCGCCGCCCATCTGGTGGTACTGGTTGTCCAGCCCGGTGATCGGACCCGAGTTGTAGTCCTGGACGTGCAGCACGGTGAGGAAGTCACGCACCGCGTGGATGACCGGCAGGTAGGAACCGGCCCGGTTGTCCCCGGCGCTGGTGCCGCCGTAGAACTGGTACCCGAGCTGCACGAAGAACGTCTCCGGCGCCATGGTCAGCACGAACTTCGTGCCGTACTTCGCCTTCAGCGTCTTGAGCGCGGCGATCAGGTTCACCACGACCGGCGTGGTCGGGTTGCGGAAGTCGCTGTCGCCGGCGTTCAGATACAGCGAGTGACCCTCGAAGTCGATGTCGAGGCCGTCCAGGCCCCACCGGTCGATGATCGCGCTGACCGAGTTGACGAACGCGTCCCGGGCCGCCGTGGTGGTGAGCTGCACCTGGCCGTTCTGCCCGCCGATGGAGATCAGGACCTTCTTGCCCTGGGCCTGCTTGGCCTTGATCGCGGCGAGGAAGTCGGCGTCGGACTCCACGTTCGGGCACTCGGCGACCGGGCAGCGGTTGAACCGGATGTCGCCGGACGTGACCGAGGTCGGCTCCCCGAACGACAGGTTGATGATGTCCCAGGCGGCCGGGATGTCGGCGACCCGGACGTATCCGGAGCCGTTGGCGAAGCTGGCGTGCAGGTAGCCGATGAGCGCGTGCTTCGGCAACCCGGTCACCGGCGGCTGCGAGGTCGACGGCGACGGGGAGGTCGACGGAGACTTCGACGGAGACGCGCTGGGACTGGCCGACGGGCTCGTGGACCGGCTGGGCGACGGCGAGGCGGTCGTCGGGCTGGGCTGGCCGCCCGGGCCGTCGAGGGAGATGTCGTCGGCGTTGTACGCGCCGGTGCCGTACCAGCCGTGCAGGTAGACCTGGACGGAGGTCTGCCCGGCGGCGGTGGTGAACGGCACGGTCAGCTTGCTGTAGCCGGTGCCGCTGGTCCAGGTGGACGCTCCGCCGGTGACGCCGAGGTACACGTACGAGCCGCGGACCCAACCGGTCAGCGTGTATGCGGTGCTCGGCTGGACCGTGACGGTCTGCGTGCACTGGGCGGTGTCGGAGGCGGTGGCGTTGCCGTTGAGGGCATACGACCCGCCGTGCACGGGCGTGGTGACGACCCCGGAGCCGGAGCCGGTGCACGACCAGCCGCTCAGCGAGCCGCTCTCGAACCCGGGGTTGGTCAACAGGTTGGCGGCATAGGCATTCGTGGTTACGAGCAGACCGGTCACCAGCAGGATCGCGGCGCCGAGGATGAGCGCGATGCGCTTCATGGGGGTGGACCTCCATCGACGGTGCTCGCCATTATTAAGTTTGTTTACGGTTCTTGTAAAGGACCCTCTTCGTTCGCGTCAGAGATCGCGGCGGTGCAGCAGGGAGCGCACCCGCAGGTCCCGGCGCAGCCGCGGGTCGTCGAGCGCGTCCACGACGCAGCCGACCCCGACCCACGTGGCGCCGGCGACGGGCTCGGTAGCGTGGTGCGATGGGGGAGACTTCGTTGGACCTGGTGATCGACCTCGATGTGGCCGAGGACCGGCCGGGCCCTTCGGTCCCGCCGTGGCGGCGGCTGGCGGCCAAGCGGGTGCCCACCGGAATGCTGGTGCTGGTCGGGCTGGTGAGCCTGCTCGCCGGGGCGGTGGCAGGGCAGCGGTGGGAGGCCGGGCGGCAGCGGGACCGCGAGGTGTCGGAGGTCTCGCTCCACCTCAGCGTCGCGGGGATGGGGTCGGCGTCGGGCGGGAGCGGACGGTTTGTCGTCGAGGGCACCGTCGCCGTTGCGAACGGCGGGCCGAGGACGATCGAGCTCCTCGGGGCGGAGAAGCCCGCGGACGTCATGGTCTGGGGGCATCGGCGCATCCCGCCGGGGGCGACCGCCTGGCTCGCGGTCAGTGCCACCATCACCTGCGGCGAGGGCGCCGGCAGCATGCCGCTGCCGGTCGAGCTGCCGGTGATGACGCAGGACGGCGTGCAGCGCACGGCGAAGGCACAGTTGCCGCTGGTGGGAAGCGCCTGGCAGCAGTACGTGGTGCAGGGCTGTGCGCTACCCCGCTGAGGAGCCGGCGCGCGGTGCGGCGCGGCCGGGACGCCCTGCCATTGGTGGCCGGCGCCGCGGCGACCCTGTTCCTGATCGGGTCGCCGCGGGCCCTGTTCGACCTGGGTGCCGCCGTCACCGCGGCTGCGCGACC
The DNA here is from genome assembly GCF_016862795.1 of Dactylosporangium siamense. GTDB lineage: Bacteria > Actinomycetota > Actinomycetes > Mycobacteriales > Micromonosporaceae > Dactylosporangium > Dactylosporangium siamense. Next base: position 74,486 of record NZ_BONQ01000107.1, read on the forward strand.
ACCGCCGGCGCGGCGAGGCGTTGCTGCCCGGCCTGAGCGGCGCGCTCGGCCGGGACCTGGAGATGGATGTGGTGGTCAGGCGCCGGTGAACAGGTCCACGTGGTCCTCGACCCAGTCGCTCAGGGTCAGCGCGGGCCGGCCGGTCACCCGCGGCACCGTGTCGAACACCGTGTGATCCCAGGCGCCGGACTGGCGTTTGAGCTCGAGCAGCGCCTCCAACCGGGGGCCACCCCAGCCGCGGGCCTCGAACGCCGCGCGGGTCTGCGCCACGGTGCGCACCACGAGCCGCACCGGTGTGCCGATCGCCGAGGCGACGGTGTCCGCCTGCTGGGCCGGTGACAGCGCCGACGGCCCGGTGATCGTGTACTCCTGCCCGGTGTGGCCTGGGCGGGTGAGCACGGTCGCGGCGACGGCGGCCACGTCGAGGGGGTGCACCATCGCCGAGGCCGGGTCGGTTTCGGTGACCGTCATGGTGCGGTCGTGGGCGATGCCGTGCGCGTACTGCTCCAGGTACGTCATGAACGTCCCCGGCCGCAGGATCGTCCACGGAATCCCGGATTCGCGGATGACGTCCTCGCCGGCGCGGTGGCCGGTCGAGATCGCGTCGGTGGCGCCGAAGGTGACGCCGCTGGTGGAGAGCTTCACGAGGTGCCGGACGCCGGCGGCGCGGGCCGCGGCGACGAGCGCGCGTTCCTGGACGGGACCGTCCGGGCCGTACCCGGGGACCAGGACGAACACGGAGGTGACGCCGTCGAGCGCGGCGGGCAGGGTCTCCGGGCGGTCGAGGTCACCGTAGACCGCGCCGAGGAAGGACGGGCGGCGGGTCATGGCCCGCACGGCGTGGCGCCGCGCGAGCAGGGGGACGAGTTCGGAGCCGATGGTGCCGGTGGCACCGGTGACGAGAATCATGATCTTCCAAAGGGTGATCGCGGCGCACGCTGGCGCCGGGCGAGAAGTACAAGGGAGCGACGCCGTTGCCCACTAGGGAACGGCACAAGACCCCGACCCTCGGTCAGCTCCCCGACCAGGGCCCCGTCTCCGGCTTGTCGTGTCTCGCGACCACGTCCTTTCGAAATCCGCCTCAGCGTACCGCGCCCGGGTTCCAGGCGGCGAGCGCCCCGATCCGCTCCACCGCGGTCTTCGCGGCCGCGGCGATCCGCTCCGGCTTGACCGGGACCTCTGCGGTTCGGCAGGACGACCCGGACCGGCCACAGCATGTTGTCGTGAAACGCGTCGTCCACGGCGCCCAGTGTGGTGACCGGCCGCTCGGGCGGCGAGCGAATTGTCGCCGCCCGAGCGGTGCGTCAGACGTGCGCGGGTTCGGGCTCCGGCGCGGCGGCGAGGTGCTCGCGGAGCTTCTCGCCCTCGATGTCGACGTTCGGCAGGAGCTTCGACAGCCAGCCCGGCAGCCACCACGCGGCGCGGCCGAGCAGCGACACGACCGCCGGCACGATGGTCATGCGGACCACGAACGCGTCGATGGCGACGCCGATGGCGAGGGCGAAGCCCATCGACTTGATGACCGGGTCGTCGAGGAGGATGAAGCCCGCGAACACCGAGGTCATGATGAGCGCCGCCGCGGTGACGACCCGAGCGCCGTGGCCCATGCCGCTGATCGTCGCCTCCTGCGGGCCGGCGCCGTGCACGTAGTCCTCCCGCATCCGGGAGACCAGGAACACCTCGTAGTCCATGGCGAGGCCGAACAGGATGCCGATGAGCAGGATCGGCAGGAAGCTGACCAGCGGGCCGGGCGTGTCGAGCCCGACCAGCGAGGCCAGGTGCCCCTGCTGGAACACCAGGACGGTGATGCCGAACGTCGCGCCGACGGTGAGCAGGAACCCGGCCGCGGCCTTCAACGGCACCAGGATCGAGCGGAACACGAGCATCAGCAGCAGCACCGACAGCCCGACGACCAGCAGCAGGTAGCGGGGCATGGCGTCGGACAGCTTCTCCGACACGTCGATGCCGACGGCGGTCTGGCCGGTCAGCGCGATGTCGGCGCCCTGGACCTGCTTGACCTTGGCGCGCACGTCGTGCACGAGCGTCTCGGTGGCCTCGTCGGTGGGTCCGGTCTTCGGGATGATCGCCAGCAGCGCGGTCTTGCCGTCGCGGCTGAAGTTTGGCGGGGTCGCGGCCAGGAGGTTCGTGGTGCCCTGCAGGACGCCGAGGGCCTCCTGCGCCTTCGCCTTCGTCGTGTCGGCCGAGTCCGTGGACACGACCAGCGCGAGCCGGCCGTTGAAGCCGGGGCCGAAGCCCTCGTCGATGAGGTCGGCGGCCTTGCGCGCCGGGGAGTCGGTGGGGCCGGCGCTGGCCCCGGGCAGCGCGATGCGCATGTCCGCGGCCGGGATCGCCAGTGCGCCCAGGCCGATGACGCCGATGAGCAGCACCGGTACGCGGAACCGGGTGATCGCCCGGGCCCAGCGGAAGCCGAAGCCCTCGACGTGGTGGACGACGGTGTCACTGGTCTCGCCGGTCTTGCGCAGGCGCTTCGGCAGGATCCGCCGGCCGGCGAAGCCGAGCAGCGCCGGCTGCAGCGTGATCGCGACGAGGACCGCGACCGCGACGGTGCCCGCGGCGGCCAGACCCATGACGGTCAGGAACGGGATGTTGACGACGAACAGGCCGGCGAGGGCGATGACGACGGTGGCGCCGGCGAAGACGACCGCGGAGCCCGCGGTGCCGACGGCCCGCCCGGCGGCCTCGTCGGGGGCGAGCCCGTCGACCAGGTTCTGCCGGTGCCGGGACGTGATGAACAGCGAGTAGTCGATGCCGACGGCGAGGCCGAGCATCAGCGCGAGCACCGGCGCGGTGCTGGTGAGCTGGACCACGCCGCTGAGCGCGAACAGCCCGGCCATGCCGGCGCCGACGCCGATGAGCGCGTTGAGCATCGTCATGCCGGCCGCGACCAGCGAGCCGAACGTCACGACGAGCACGACGAGGGCGATGAGGACGCCGATGCCCTCGGTGCCGCCGACCTCGGGTTCGCTGTTCATGACCTCGCCGCCGTGCTCGACCGTCAGCCCGGCCTGCCGTGCCGCGGCGCCGCTGTTCTCGTAGGCGGTGCGCTGCTCGTCGGTGACCTTGTCGGCCCGGTCGGCGAACTGCACGGTGATCAGCGCGTACCGCCCGTCCTGCGACAGGGCACCGGTCTGGAACGGGTCGAGCGCACCGAGGACGCCCGGCAGCTTCGACGCCTCGGCGACGAGCCCGTCCACGGTGCTCTTCGACGCGGTCAGCTGCTGGCCCTGCGGGGCGGCGACGACGATCGTGCCGGTGGCGCCGCTGGCCTCCGGGAACTGTGACTTCAGCGCGTCGATCGCCCGCTGCGACTCGGTGCCCGGCATGGTGAAGTCGCTGGAGGTGGCACCGCTGAACGCGGCGGCCGCACCGCCGAGCCCGCCGAGGACCACCACCCAGATGATCAGCACGAGCCAGCGGTGCCGGAACGAGGCCCGCCCCAGCCGGTAGAGCACGGTTGCCATATCGGTCGTCCTTGTCGTGAGGGGTTACGAGAGGGATTCCAGCGCCCGGCCGGCGGTGGCGATGAGCGCCGCCCGCAGGGTCTCGTCGTCGAACTCGGTGCAGGCGAAGATGACGGCCGGCAGCCCGGCGAGGACGAACTTCGCCGACAGCCGCGACTGCGCCGAGCCGGAGGTCCCGGCGAGCGTCGCGTGCAGCTGCTCGGTCAGCACCTGCACCGGCTGCAGGGCGGGCTGCAGCAGCAGGGCCGGCAGGTCGCCGTAGATGACCTGGATCTCCCGGCGGTGCCGCATCGCGAGATCGACGAAGCCCTGCACCGCGATCTTCCGCGCGGTGTCGGGGTCGGGCGCGGCGGCGACCTGGTCCAGCAGGTCACGGAGCTCGGCGATGGCGGGTGCGCACAGCTCGGCGAGGATCGCGTCCTTGCTGTCGAAGTGGTACAGCAGGGTCGCCTTGGAGCAGCCCACCTCGGCGGCGATGTCCTGCAGCGACGTGCCCTTGTAGCCGGACTCGGCGAACTGACGGGTTGCGGCGGTCAGGATCTCGTCGCGGGTCTTGCTCCGGGCCATGGGTCACCTCCGACGGCCAGCATGCCTGACCGATCGGTCAGAACCTGACCGATCGGCCAGTTCTGTGCCTGACCTCACAGCCTCATCGGCTGGCGGCGCCCGGTTGTGAGCGCCGGGACTCAGCGGACCAGGACGTTGCCCCCGGTCGCGTCGTCCACGACGGACCTGTCGTCCAGGGCGTCGTTCAGTCGCACGTCCACGGTCAACTGGTCGATCGGTGCCGTGCCGCACGTCGGCGACGGCCGGTCGCGCACGTAGGCGCTGAGCCGCACGGCCCTGGCCTCCTCGACGACGTCGATCCGGTCGACCTGGTCGCAGCTGGAAAACGTGAGGTGCACCCGCAACGCGCTCCCGTCGGCGTAGACCGCGTCGATCGAGATGCGCTTCGCGGGTGGCTCTGCCCTCAAGGGCCAGGCCGCGGCGACCGCCCCGGTCGCCGCGGCCACCGCGAGCACCCCGGCCGCCAGCCACACCACGCTCTGTCGCCGCATCACAGACCCCCGTCCACCGTGCCGGTCACCAGACGCACGGTAATGGGGATCGATACGCTCTGTCTGTCCCTACAGGCCGGCGCGGACGGCTGCCTCCATCGTGGCGGGGACGGGCCCGCCGTGCAGGGCGTCGAGGGCGAGCAGCGCCGCGCCCGCCACCGGCGGCGAGGACAGCACCGTCACCGACGCCCGCGGCGATAGCTTGGCCAGCCTGCCGAGGATGTCCGTGTGCAGCAGCGGATGGCGGGCGGTGAGCACCCCGCCGCCGAGCACGACGGTGTACGGGGCGTCCAGCAGCGACAGGCGGCCGGCGGCCACCCGTACCAACGCCTCGATCTCCGCGGCGAGCCTGGACACGACCCGGGCGGCGACCGCGTCGCCCGCGGCGGCGACGGTGAACAGGACCTCGCACAGCTCGTCGATGCGGCCGGCGGGCAGGTCACCGAGGTGCAGCGCGACGCTGACCGCCTCGGCGCTCGGCAGCCCGAACCGGTCCGTGACGGCCGCGGTCAGCCCGGTGGCCGGCCCGCGGCCGTCCTCGCCGCGCACCGCGTGGTAGAGCGCGAGCGGGGCGAGGTGCTGCCCGCCGCCCCAGTCGCCGGAGAGCTGGCCGAGGGCGGGGAAGCGCGACGTCTGCCCGTCGCGGCGGCGGCCGGCGGCGTTGATCCCGGCCCCGCAGACCACGCCGACCGCGTCGGGGTCGGCGGTCCCGGCGCGCAGCAACGCGAAGAGGTCGTTGTCGACGGTGACGGCGTCGGCGAGGCCGAGTGCGGTGACGCCGGCGTTGAGGCGTTCGACCTCGACGGGCAGGTCGGCGCCGGCGAGGTACGCCGACAGCCGGCTCAACGGCAGCCCGGCGGGGACCGCGGCGGTGGCCCTGGCTCGCCGGACCAGGTCGCCCAGTTGGTCCAGGCAACCCTGCAGCCCGATGACGTGCGGGGAGATCGTAGGGCCGTGGATCCGGGCGAGGATCCGGCCGTCGGAGTCGCCGAGGACCACGTCGGTCTTGGAGTTGCCGCCGTCCAGCGCGGCAAAAAGGCTTGAGTGCGCAGCATGGGGGGTGTGGGGTGGCGCAGCCCCCCACGGAACCGCCGGCGGAGCCGGGGGAGCTGGAAACTGAGCGGTCACCGCAGCCACGCGAGGTGGTCGCGGTTGGCGGCGAGCAGGTCGTCGGTGAGCCGGGTCGCCTGGGTGTGCTGGCCGACCAGGGGGTGGGCGAGCAGCGCGCGGTAGACGCGGTCCCGCCCGCCGTGCACGGCCGCGTCGACGGCCAGCTCCTCGTAGGCGCTGACCGCGCCGACCAGGCCGCGCTGGTGCGCGTCGAGCGGGGGCGCGGGCAGCGGGGTCGCGCCGGCGGCGCCGACCCGGCAGGTGACCTCGATGACGGCGTTGTCGGGCAGGAACGGCATGGTGCCGGCGTTGCGGACGTTCACGGCGTGGATCCCGCCGTCGTCGTGCTGCAGGGACGCGATCAGCCCGACGGCCGCCTCGGAGTAGAACGCCCCGCCCCGCTGGCCGAGCAGTTCGGGCTTTGACGTCAGGGTCGGGTCGGCGTACATGTCCAGCAGTGCGGCCTCGATCTCGGCGACCTTCGCACCCCGCGTGGGCTGCCCGCGCTCCTCGGAGACCACGAGGTCGTGGCAGTAGAAGTACCGCAGGTAGTAGGACGGCACGTTGCCGAGCGAGGCCAGCACCTCCGCCGGAATCTGGACTTCGGATGAAATGTCCGAAAGATGCGAAGCGAGGAGTCCGGGCAGCTGGTCGACGCCGTCCACGTACGCCGCCCGCTCCCACGTCAGGTGGTTGAGCCCGACGTGGTCCAGCACCACCGACGACGGGTCGATCCCGAGCGTCGCGGCGAAGCGGCGCTGGAAGCCGATCGCCACGTTGCACAGCCCGGCCGCCTTGAACCCGTGGTCCAGCAGCGCCCGGGTCACGATCCCGACCGGGTTGGTGAAGTTGACGATCCACGCGCCCGGGTCGGCCCGCCGGGCGATGTCCAGCACCACCGGCACCGTCCGCAGCGCCTTCGCCAGTCCACCGGCGCCGGTCGTCTCCTGCCCGACGCAGTCACACGCCAGGGGGAAGGTCTCGTCGCTGATCCGCGCCGCCTGCCCGCCGACCCGCAGCTGGATGACCACGGTCGACGCCCCGGCCAGGGCGTCGTCGACGTCGGAGGTCCACCGCAGCTTCGCCGGGTGCCCGTGCGCGGCCATGAGCCGCCGGGCGAACGCCCCCACGACCTCGAGCCGCTCGTGGGCGGGGTCCAGCAGGACGATCTCCGAGGCGAACGGGGCGAGCCGCGCGAACCCGTCGATGAGCTCCGGGGTGTACGTGGAGCCACCCCCGACGACGGCGATTTTCAACCTTTGACTCCTGTCAGCGTGACACCCTGCACGAACGCGCGCTGGGCGAAGAAGAACAGCACCACGACGGGCACCATCGTGAGGATGGTCGCGGCGCTGACGAGGTTCCACTGCACATGATGCAGGGTCTTGAAGGACGCCAGGCCCAAAGAGAGCGTCCAGTTGTGCTCGTTCTCACTGGTGTAGAGCAGCGGGCCGTAGTAGTCGTTCCAGGCGTAGAAGAACTGGAACAATGCTGCGGCGGCGATCCCGGGCCGGGCCATCGGCAGCACCACGCGCAGCAGGGTCCGCCACTCGCCGCAGCCGTCGACCCGGGCCGCGTCGAGGTATTCGCCGGGAATGGTGAGCAGGAACTGCCGCAGCAGGAAGATCGAGAACGCGTCGCCCAGCAGCATCGGCAGCACCAGGGGCACCAGCGTGCCGGTGAGCCCGACATTTGCCCACATCAGGTACAGCGGCACCGTCGTCACCTGCGGCGGGATCATCATCATGCACACGATCACGACCAGGTAGGCGTTCTGCCCCCGCCAGCGCAGCTTCGCCAGGGCGTACGCGGCGGGGACGCTGGACAGGAGCATGAACCCGGTCGCGGCCACGGCGTAGATGACGGTGTTGAGCAGGTACCGCGGCAGCGGCGTCTTGCTGAACACGTCGGCGTAGTTGGCGAACCGCCACTGGTGCGGCCAGTACGACGCGGTCAGCGCCTGCGAGTCGGTCATCAGCGAGGTCAGCAGCAGGAAGGCCACGGGCGCGACGAACATGACGCACAGCGCGATCGCGAGGCTGTACCTGGCCGTCCACAACAACCAGCGGTTCATGTCACCTTCAGGGATCGGCGCAGGAGCAGCAGGGAGACGGCGAAGGCGACGAGGAACAGCACGACCGCCATCGCGTTGGCGTAGCCGAGGGCGCCGTAGCGGAAGCCCACGACGTACAGCCACAGCGGGTAGGTGAACGTGGACCCTTCCGGGTAGCCGAAGGTCGAGGAGATCCCGGCGCCGGTGGTGGCCTGGCCGCTGGCCGCGGACGCGGCGACCGCGGCCTGCGCGAAGTACTGCAGCGTGGTGATGACGCCGATGACCGCGGTGAACGTGACGACGGGTGCGATGTTCGGCAGGGTCACGGCACGGAACCGCTGCCACGCGTTGGCGCCGTCGATCCGCGCCGCCTCGAGCTGCGCCTGCGGCACGTCCAGCAGCGCCGCCAGGTACAGCACCATCACGTCGCCGACGGCCCACAGGCACAGCAGCACCAGCGACGGCTTGGACCAGTCGGGGGAGTTGAACCACAGCGGCCCGTCGATCCCGACCTGCGCCAGCGCCGTGTTGACCGGGCCGACGCCGGGCTTGAGCAGGTAGACGAAGGCGAGGGTGGCGGCGACGGGCGGGGCGAGCGCCGGCAGGTAGAAGATCGTGCGCACGATCCCCGAACCGCGGCGCAGGCCGGTGAGCAGCATCGCGGTGGCGAGTCCGCCGAGCATCCGGGCCGGGACCATGATCACGCACAGCCACAGGGTGTTGGTGGCGGCGCGGGTCAGGAACGGGTCGTCGAACAGGTGCCGGTAGTTGCGCAGCCCGACCCATTCCGGGGTGCTGAGCAGGTCGAACTTCGTGAACGAGAAGTAGACCGCGGAGCCCAGCGGGTAGAGGAAGAAGACCACGATGCCGACCGTCGCCGGCGCCATGAACGAGGCGACGGTCAGCGCGTGGCGGAGCTTGTGGGGCACGCTACCCGCCCAGCTGCAGCAGCGAGTTGACCTGCTTGTCCACATCGGACAGTCCCTTGCCGAGGTCGGCGGCGCCGCCGCTCTGCCACGTGTCGCAGAACGTCTGGAACGTCTCCTGGTAGGCCGGCCCGGCCGACGACGGCGGCGTGGTGCTGGTCTTCGGGTGGTTGAAGATGTCCACGAACACCTTGAACTCGGGATCCAGGTGCAGGTCCGGCGAGGCCAGGGCGTCCTTCGTGGTCGGGATGTTCTTGAGGGTGTTGGCGAGCTTCACGATCGCCTTCGTGTCCGTGGTCAGATACTTGATGAGCTCCCACGCCGCCTCGGGGTTCTTCGCGGTGCGGGAGATGCCGATGACGTTGCCGGTGACGTAGCCGGAGCCGTACCGGTCCGGGCTCGACGTCGGCATCGGGGCGACCCCGAACTGCAGGTCCGGCGCCTGGTCCTTGGCGAACGCGATGCGGTACTCGCCGTCGAAGTTCATCGCGACCTGGCCCTTCTGGAAGGCGTTCGCGTCGGAGTACTCGTCGCCCAGGGAGGCGCGGAAGGCCTCGAGCTTGTCGTAGCCGTACCAGTCGACCAGGTCCTTCTGCCACTTCAGCAACGTCTGCCAGGCGGGGTCGCCGCCGATCGCGGACGTGCCGTCGCCCTTGAGCCACTGCCCGCCGACCATCGGCCCGAGGTGCGACGGGGCGTTCTCGTAGAAGCCCCACAGCGGCAGGAACCCGGCCACCTGGATGGTGCCGTCGGCGGAGCGCTTGGTGAGCTTCTTCGCCGCGTCGGCGAACTCATCGAGGGTCTTCGGCGGGCCGGCGATCCCGGCCTCGGCGAACAGCTTCTTGTTGTAGTAGAGGCCGTACGCGTCGGCGAGGACCGGCATCGCGCACCGCTTGTTCTTGTACTGGGTGTACTCCTTGACGGTCTGCGGGAACCCGTCGAGGGACACCTTGTCGCGCGTCAGGTACTGCCCGAGGTCCAGCCAGGCGCCGCTGGCGCAGAACTGCCCGACGATGTCGGTGGAGTAGGACAGCCCGACGTCGGGGCCCTGCCCGCCGCCGATCGCCTGGGTCATCTTCGAGTCGTCCTGGCCGGACTTGACCACGACCTTGATCTTCGGGTGGGACGCCTGGAAGTCCGCGACGACGCCGTCGATGGCGGTGGCCTCGCGGTCGGTGAAGAAGTGCCAGAACTCCACGGTGCCGGAGACGTCGGCGCCGGGGTCGGCGATCGGTTTGTCCTTGGGGCCGGGGGTGCAGGCCGCGGCGAGGAGCGCCACTGCAGTGAGTAATGGGATGAGGGGGACGATGCGACGCAAGGGGGTCCTCCTGGGCGTGCGGAAGTGGCCGGCCTACACATGTATTGACCGACATCACTTGCATGGGGGATTGTGGAGGTAGCACACGGACGTCGGTCGATGCCGCCAGATCGGCCGACGTCCGTGGTTCAGGGGGCGGCTATGCGCCCGGTTGCCGCAGGGTGTCCAGCAGGGCCCGGCGCACGGCGGACAGCGCGGCGTCCGCGGCGCCCAGCAGGGGAGCGTCGTCCTCGACGGTGCTCACGGCGATCTCGGTGTCCAGGGGCGCCGCCCGCGACAGCGCCTTCGCGACCGCCTCGCCGAGCGCGGCCCCGCCGGCCCGGCCGATCTCCCCGCCGAGCACCACGAGTGGCGGGTCGAGCACCGCGACGATGGCGGCCAGGCCGAGCACGATCCGCTCGGCCAGCTCGCGCAGCAGCGCGGTGTCGGTGAGCGGTGCCCCTCGCTCCGCCGCGAGGGCGTGCACGGCGTCGCCGCTGACCAGGTCGTGGAAGTCCCGGAAGCCGTCGGCGGCGACCGGCATGTAGCCGATCTCGCCGGCGCCGCCCCGGGCACCACGCAGTAGCTTCCCGCCGCCGAGGTCGATGGCGAGGCCGAGACCCGCCTCGCCGAGCCACAGCAGCGCGAACCCGTCCGAGTCGTAGCCCTGCGCGGCGCCGTGGGCGCGTTCGGCGAGTGCGGCGAGGTTGACGTCGTTGTCGACCTCCACCGGCACGCCGGCCGCCGAGGCGAGGTCGTCGACGAGACCGCGGCGGCTCCAGCCGGGCACGTCGACGTGGTGGATGACCCGGTCCCGGGGGTCGAACGCGCCCGCCACGGCGAGCTGGACGTGGGCGACCGGGTCCCGGCCGACGCCGGCCGCCGCGCACAGCGCGTCGATGGTGCCGGTGACGGCGGTGACCGGGTCGGTGTGGGTGAAGTCGACCGGGACGGCGAGCCTGGCCCGCTGGACGCCGCGCAGGTCGTGCAGCGACGCGGTCAGCGACGGCGCGCCGTCACGCACCGACATGGCGACGGCGTAGGCGGCGTCGGGGTTGACCGCGTACACCTCCGCGTTGGGGCCGGGCCGGCCGGTCTCGTGGCCGGCGCCGACGACCAGGTCGGCGTCGGCGAGCCGCTTGACCGCCTCGGAGATCGTCGGCTTGGACAGTCCGGTGAGGGAGCGCAGCTCGGCGCGCGTGAGCTGGCCGTGGTCGAGCAGGTGCCCGAGCGCGGCCGCCTCGTTGAGCGCCTTGAGCAGCTTTGAGGATCCGCCCAGCGGCATTTGCTGTCGCCCCCAACTAATAGGCAGATTGACTAACAGTTGGTGGAACCGTAGGTGCCCTCAGGCGGTCATGTCAACGGCCCGTTCTCCACTGCCGCACGATCTCCTCCGCGTCCAGCGGGGGAAGGATGGTCGCCGGCCCGTCCAGCATCCCGCGCCGGGCCTGCTCGATGCGGGTGTTCAGGTCCGCGACGACCTTGCGCACCCGTTCCTCGGTCCGCAGCGTCGGCAGCAACGACGGCAGGTCCTCGACCTCGCGGCGCAGCCGCAGCGTCGGCGGGACCCCACCCGGCAGACCCTCCCGCCGGGCGAGGTCACGGATCCACCAGTCCTCGTCGTAGAGCTCCCCGCGGTCCGGCAGCGGCTTCCCGGCCCCCGGCAGGTCGTCGAAGGCCCCCGCCTCCTGGGCCTCGCGGATCTGCCGGTCGATGTGCGACTCGTACCAACTCGACATGATCTCATTGTCCCGTGGAACAACTGGAGCGCTACGGCTATCCCGCCCTCGCCCTGCTCGTGCTGCTGGAGGGGATCGGCATCCCCACCCCGGCGGTGAGCGTGGTGGTGGCCGCCGCGGTGCTCGCCGGGCACGGCTCGATGAGCCTGCCGCTGGTCGTCGTGATCACCTTCGCCGCCGCCGTCGCCGGCGACAACCTCGGGTTCTGGCTCGGCCGCCGGGCCGGCCGCCCGGTGATCCTGCGGTGGGGCCGCCGGGTGGGTCTCACCGAGCCGCGGCTCACCCGCGCCGAGGAGTTCTTCGCCCGCCGCGGCCGCAACATCGTCGTCGTGGCCCGGTTCATCGACGGCCTGCGCCAGACCAACGGCCTCATCGCCGGTGCGATCGCCCTGCCCTGGCGCCAGTACGCGGTCCGCGACGCGATCGGCGGTGCGCTGTGGACCGCGCTGTGGGTGTCGGTCGGCGCCTTCGCCGGCGGCAACCTCGAGCGGGTCCGGACCTTCGTGCACCGCTACGAGACGCCGGCGATCGTGCTGGCCGCGCTGCTCGTGTTGTCGTTTTCGCTGGTGTACGTGTGGCGCCGCCGCCGCCGGGCCGTCCGGTGACCCGGGTCAGCAGGCGGCGGTGGCCTGCTCGCGGAACGCCTCGAGGGTCATGGCCCGCTCGTCGAGGCTGTGTCCCTTGTGCGTCCACACCTCGCCGTCCTTGAGCCCGTCCAGGTCGTCGAGGGTGAAGTCGACCCACGTGATGTCGGGTTGGGCGCTGCTGACGTAGGCGGTGTAGCTGCCGGTGGACGAGAGGTGTGGCGGACCGGGGGGCAGTCCCCAGATCGGTGTGTCCTGCCAGCCCTGCGGGGTGGTGCCGATCTCGATGGTCCACGCCTGGCCGGTGTCGCTGACGTTGGCGACCCGCCAGATGTCACCCTGGGCGCCGCCGGTCGCAGGCCCGCCGACGGCCCATCCGGCCGGCCACGACCCGCTGGCCCCGCCAGCCGTGCTGGGTGCCGTGCCGCCTGGCGCCGGTGTCACGGCGGACGGCGGGGCGGACGGCGCCGGTTCCGGCCCGCGCAGGTAGACGCCGTGCACGGTGCCGCCGGGGCACGCCTGGATGTGCAGGATCGGGCGGCCGGCCGGGTTGCGCCCGACGGCGAGCAGGGGTTCTGAGGGCGGCGAGCACGCCGACAGCCCACCAAGGGCAAGCGCCGCGACGAGCGCGGCTGCGGGGAGACGGGCGGGGCGCATGGACACGAGTATCGCGAAGATCGGTGGGTGTCGCTGACCCGTTGGCGCCACGCCGGAGCCGGCTACATTACGTAACCTTGCGGGTGCATTGCGTGACTGTTTTTCGTGAAATATCCGTCCAGGACTCGCATTTCGGGTTAAGTGGGGGTCGCGACGGACGTTCACCGTCGATCACTCGTCGAAAGGTCGTCATCATGAATCGCTGGCTCATCCGGTCGGTGCAGATCGCCGCGCTGTCCTTGGGTGGCCTCGCGCTCACCGGCACCGCCGCCCACGCCGACTGGGTCAGCGGGCCCAATGTCGGGTTCGGCAACGGCAACCAGTCCTCGACCACGGTCCAGGTGCCGGTGAACATCTGCGGCAACGCAGTGGCGATCGTCGGCTTCGCGAACGCCAACTGCTCCGGTGGCGCCTACGCCTACAACGGCGACGGCGGCAGCTGGAGCGGTGCCGGGAACTCCAACGGCAACGGCAATGGCAACGCGAACGCCACCAGCCACAAGAAGAAGAAGCACAAGAAGCACAGCGCCAACAGCAACTCGTACGGCAACAACAACTCGTACGACGACAACAACTCGTACTACCACAACAACTCGTACGGCAACGGCAACGGCAGCAACGGTGGCGGCGGCGCGTACGCGTACAACAGCAACGGCGGCAACTGGACCACGGGCTACAACGTCGGTTTCGGCAACGGCAACCAGTCCTCGAACACCTTCCAGATGCCGATCAACGTGTCGTGCAACTCGGTCGCCGTGATCGGGTTCGCGTCCAGCTGCTGACCCGGCAGCTGAGACGCAGAGGCACCGCCTGCCTCGCCTCGTAGAGCGTTGGCCGATGTCCGCGGCTGGATCAGCCCTCCCCGCGGTACACCGGCCAACGCTTTCTGGGCTTTTCCAGGGCTTTCTAGGGCTCTCTAGTGGATCAGCGGCGCCGCTGTCCCGTGATCCGGAAGACCTTGTGTACTCCTGGGTGGTCAAGGTCTTCCGGATCACGACGAAGCCGGCCAGCTGCGGGGCTGACCGGCTTCGGGGTGAGGCGCTGAGACGGAGGTGCTTAGTTGGAGGCGCTTAGTTGGAGGCGACGCCGAGCTCGCCGGCACCACCGGTGTGCAGCTCCGTGGCGGAGGCGAACGACGTGTCCAGCTGGTGCTGGAGCGCGTCGAGCTGGCCGAACTCCGACGAGCTCGCGGACTCGGAGCCCTCGGCGGCGAAGATGTGGTCGGTCTCGGCCTCGTTGTGGTCGTACGAGGTGAAGTCCGACTCCTCGTAGTGCGCACCCGACGGGTTGGTGTACTCCACGTGGTGGCCCTGGTCGAAGCTGGTGGACTCGGCCGAGGCGTGGTCCTGCTCGAAGACGCCGAACTGCGAGTCGTAGTTGTTCTCGCTGCCCTCGACCTGGTGGAGCTGGTCCAGCGACTCGTGCTCCTGACCCGCCTCGACGTGGCCGTAGTCGGCGCCGGTGTCGAAGTCGCTCATGGGTGTTCCCCCTCAGTTGCTAACGCTTGGTGACAACTCGACGGTACGTGCTGTTCAACAACCGGGTATCCCCCGAACGTGCCACCGTGCCAAGCTGGTCGAACCGTCCGGTATGTGAATCCGTGGGGCAAGCGCGCCGATGACGCCGGCGGGTGATCGTGCCGTGACGATGCATCGATGTCCGCCCGTGGTGTTCACCCGGTCGTGGCGCCCGCCGTGACACGGTCGAGGGCCCGCAGCGCCGCGGTGGTTGCCGCCGCCGAGGCGGGCAGCAGCGGCAGCCGCACGTCCGGGGTCGGGATCCGCCCGGTCGCGTGCAGGACGGCCTTGATGACGGCCGGGTTCGGCTCGGCGAACAGCGCCGCCGACACCGCCGCGAGCGCCGTGCCCAGGCGCCGGCCGCGCGGCACGTCGCCGTCGCGCCACGCCTCGGCGAGGGCCACGAACGCACCGGTCGCCACGTGCGCGGAGGCCAGGATGCCGCCGGCCGCGCCGATCGCGAGCAGTGGCGCGATCACCGTGTCGTCGCCGCCGAGGACCGCGAACGCGGCCGGCAGGCCGCCGAGGAACGCGACCGTGTCGCCGCTGACCGCGCCGTCGGACAGCTTCATCCCCACCACGCCCGGGATCGCGGCGATCTCCAGCAGCGACGCCACGTCCAGGGGCTGCCCGGTGCGGTACGGCACGTGGTACACCACGACCGGCACCGGCGACGCGGCGGCGACGGCCCGCAGGTGGGCGAGGACCCCGGCCGCGCCCGGTCGCGTGTAGGGCGGCACGACGACCATCGCCGCGTCACCCCGGACCTCACGGACCGCGGCGACCGTCCCGGCGGTCGAGCTGCCGCCGACCCCGACCAGTAGCGGCACCCCGTGCCGCGCGCAGGCGTCGCGGCAGACGTCGACGACCGCGGCCCGCTCCGCGTCGCTCAGCGTGGCCGGCTCCCCGGTCGTGCCCAGCGCGACCAGTCCGGCCGCCCCCTCGTCGAGGACGTCCCGGGCGAGGGCGGACAGCGCGTCGAGCGCCACCGTCCCGTCGGCGTCGAACGGTGTCACCAGCGGTACGAAAATTCCCTTCATGCCAAGCAAGCGTGCAGGGGGTGCAGCGGAAGGTCCAGTTCACGTTCGTCGCGGCGAGCATAAGCTGAGCTGATGCTCGACGTCCGCAAGCTGCGCCTCCTGCGCGACCTCGCCGACCGCGGCACCATCGCCGCCGTCGCCGCCGCCCACAACTACACCCCGTCGGCGGTGTCGCAGCAGCTCGCCGCCCTGGAGCGGGAGGCCGGTGCGGCGCTGCTGGCCCGCACCGGCCGCGGTGTCACGCTGACCCCCGCCGGTGCGGTCCTCGCCGCGCACGCCGAGGAGGTCTTCGCCGCCCTCGAACGGGCCACCGCCGCCCTCGCCGCGACCCGCACCGGCCTGACCGGGCCGCTGCGCATCGGCGCGTTCCCGACCGCGATGCGGACCCTGCTGCCCACGGCGCTCGCCACCCTCGCCCGCGAGCACCCGGGCCTGGACCTCACCGTCGACGAGCTCGACCCGGCGCTGGTCCCGGCCCGGCTGCGCGACGGCTCCCTCGACGTCGCGCTCGTGCACGACTACGACCTGGTCCCGATCGCCCCCGACCCGGCCCTGGAGACGGCGCCCCTGCTGGACGAGACGATGTACCTCGCCGCGACCCGGCCCCTGGACCTCGCCGCCTGCCGCGACGAGCGGTGGATCCTCGCCGGGCCCGGCACGCTGTGCCACACGATGACGATCCGGGCGTGCGAGGCGGAGGGGTTCCTGCCCCGGGCCCGCCACCACGCCGACGACTTCGTGACCGTGCTGACCCTCGTCGCCGCCGGCCAGGGCGTCGCGGTCGTCCCGGAGCTCGCGCTGCGCCCGCCGTCCTCGCCGTCCGCCGCGGCGGCGGCGGCGCCGTCCTCGCCGTCCGATCCGGCGCCGGTCGGGCCGTCCGGTCCGGGTGCGGCGCCGGTCGCGCCGGCCGGGGTGGTGCTGACGCCGTTGCGAACCCGCCGCCGGACCCGCTTCGCCTACCGGGCCGGCACCGGCGCGCACCCGTCGATCGCCGCCTTCACTGCCGCCGTCCGCGCCGCCTGACTCATGATCCGGAAGGCCTTGTGCACCCCTGGGTGGTCGAGGTCTTCCGGATCACGGCGGGCGCGTGGTGCGGACCAGGTGCCGTGGGGGAGCGCGACGGGCACCCTCGTCAGACCGGCCGCCACCGTGTCGACGTGAGACGGCGTGACCGCTTTCACCCCCCAGGACCCGGTCCTGCACCTGCTGCGCCGCGCCACCTACGGACCGAACCCGGCCGCCGAGGCCGAGATCCGCGACATCGGCGCCGCCGCGTGGCTCAACCGGCAACTGGCCCCGGCCACCATCGACGACTCGGCGTGCGACGCGCTGCTCACCCGGTACCCACTGATCGGCCTCGACATCGCCGGCATCCGCGCGAAGGTCAAGGCCGGCACGCTGAAGTTCGGCGCGTGGGACGCGATGCAGCAGCTCGGCTCCGCCGCCGTGGCGCGGGCCGCGTGGAGCAAGCGGCAGCTGCTCGAGGTGATGGTCGACGTGTGGTCCAACCACCTCAACGTCACCTGCCCCTACGGCGAGGTGTGGGACAGCCGCACCGCCTACGACGGCCTCATCCGCAAGCACGCCCTCGGCCGGTTCGCCGACCTGCTCAAGGCGACCGCGACCGCCCCGGCGATGCTGTCCTACCTGGACAACCGCAGCTCCACCAGGGCCAAACCCAACGAGAACTACGCCCGCGAGCTGATGGAGCTGCACACCGTCGGCCTCATCTACACCGAGGCCGACGTCAAGGATGCCGCCCGGCTGCTCACCGGCCTCACCGTCGACAAGACCACCGGCCTGTACAAGTTCGACGCCACCCAGCACGCGACCGGCGCCGTCACCGTCCTCGGCTGGCGGCACGACAACGCCACCGCCGGCGGCGGCGAGGCGGCGGCCCTCGCGTTCGTGGAGATGCTCGCCCAGCACCCGGCGACCGCGGAGCGCATCGCCCGCAAGCTCTGCGTCCGCTTCGTCTCCGACGACCCACCGGCCGCGCTCGTCTCCCGGCTGCAGCAGGTGTACGTCCAGCAGAAGTCGGCGATCGGCCCGGTCCTGCGGGCGTTGTTCACGTCCCCGGAGTTCGCCGCCGCCATCGGGGCGAAGGTCCGCACCCCGTTCGAGGACCTCGCCGCCACCGTCCGGATCCTCGGCCTGCAACCCGAGGCGACCGGCACCGACGGCGTCCGCGGCCTCTACAACTACCTCGTCGACGCCGGCCACGCGCCGATGCGGTGGGCCCCGCCGAACGGCTACCCCGACGTCGCCGCCGCCTGGACCGCGCCGTCCAGCCTGCTCGTGCGCTGGAACGCGCACCTGAACCTCGCCGCCGGCTGGTACCCGAAACCCCTCGTGCGCCCCGCGTCCATGCTCGCGTCGCTGGTGCCGTCGCTGCCGGCCACGCACGGCGCCTTCATCGACGCCCTCGCGACCCGGCTCGTCGGCATGCCCCTGCAGCCGGTGCACAGCGCGGCGCTGCTGGGTTTCGTCGGCAAGACGGCGGCGAGCCCGCTGAAGGCCACCGACGCCGCCGTCACCGGCCGGCTGCCGCACCTCATCGCCCTCATCCTCGACTCGCCCTACTTCCTGGCCAGGTGACCGCTGTGACGCTGCCTTCCTCGACGCTGCCTTCCTCCTGCTGCACGCCCGACACGACCGGTCTGTCCCGCCGGGGGCTGCTCGGCCGGGCCGCCGCCATCGGTGCCGGCGCGGCCCTCACCGGGCTCGTCGGCGAGGGACTCGCCACCCGGCTGGCGTTCGCCGGCACCCCGTACACCGGCGACACCATCGTCGTGCTGTCCCTGCGCGGCGGCTTCGACGGGCTGTCCGCCGTCGTGCCGATCGGTGACCCCGACTACTACACCGCCCGCCCCACGATCGCCGTGCCGAAGGCGTCGGTCATCGCCGGGGACGGCACCTTCGGGCTCAACCCGGCGTTCGCGCCGCTGCTGGCCCGCTGGACCGCCGGCACGTTCGGCGCGGTCCACGCCGTCGGCCAGCCCAACCCGTCCCGCTCGCACTTCCAGGCGATGGAGGACCTCGAGCGCGCCGCCGCCGGCACGTCCGTGCGCACCGGCTGGCTGGACCGGATGCTCGGCGTCGCCGGTGCCACCGCCCCGACCGCCGGGGTCGCGATGGGCGCCACCAGCCCCGCGCGGCTGTTCGCCGGGCCGGCCCCCGACGTGTCGATGGCCGCCGTGGACACCTTCAAGCTCGCCGGCAACGACGCGAAGACCCCGATGGCGGCGACCCTCGCGAAGCTCTTCGACGGTGCCCCGGCGGTCCTGGCCGACCCGGCCCGCGCCGTCAACGGCACCCTCGGCACCGTCGCGGCCCTCGGCGCGTACACCCCGGCGGCCACCTACCCGAACACCGCGCTCGGCAAGGCCCTGCGCGACGTCGCCCGCCTGGTCAAGGCCAACGTCGGGCTGATGGCCGCAACGGTCGACTTCGGCGACTGGGACATGCACGAGGGCCTCGGCACCGCCGTCAAGGGCCAGCGGATGCACGACCACCTCAACGAGCTCGCCCTGGCCCTGGAGGCGTTCGCGACCGACCTCGGCGCCGCGTTCAACCGGGTCACCCTGGTGACGTTGAGCGAGTTCGGCCGGCGCGTCGCGGAGAACGGCTCCCGCGGCGTCGACCACGGCAACGGCAACGCCATGCTCCTGCTCGGCGGCGGCGTCCGCGGCGGCCGTGTCCACGGCACCTGGCCCGGCCTCGCCCCGGCGAAGCTGGCCGCCGGAGACCTGGCCGCCACCACCGACTACCGCTCCGTCATCGGCGAGATCCTGCAGCGCCGCTGCGGTCTCGGCGCCCTGGGCGACGTGTTCCCGAACGTGACCCCGTCCTCCTACGGCCTGGTCGCCGCACGCTGATATTTTTCAGTTCAGGCAGGCCTGTGTGTCGAGAAGGCGGCGGCGGCTCCGTCCCAGGGGTGCAACGCCGCGTTCTTGCGGCCTTCCGGAGGAGAGCGACCATGAAGTACCTGCTGCTGAAGCACTACCGGGGCGGTCCGAAGCCGGCGCACGACTACGCGCCGATGGACCAGTGGACGCCGGAGGAGGTCGACGCGCACGTGCAGTACATGCGCGACTTCGCGGTCCGACTGCAGGAGACCGGCGAGCTCGTCGACGAACGTGCCCTCTCGCCCGAGGGCGCGTTCATCCGGTCCGACGGCGAGGGCCGCCCGCCGGTGACCGACGGCCCGTTCGTCGAGACCAAGGACCTCATCGCCGGCTGGATGGTCATCGACGTGGAGTCCTGGGACCGCGCCGTCGAACTGGCCGGCGAACTGTCCGCCGCCCCCGGCCCCGGCGGCCGGCCGATCCAGGAGTGGCTGGAGGTCCGGCCCCTGCTCACCATGTCGTTGACGGACCCGGAGTGAACGTATCCCTGCTGCGGGACCTGGTGCCCGCGGTGATCGGTGTCCTCGTCCGGCGCGGAGCGGACTTCGCGTCGGCCGAGGACGCCGTGCAGGAGGCCCTCATCAAGGCCCTGTCGACCTGGCCGGACGATCCACCCCGCGACGCGAAGGCCTGGCTGGTCGCGGTCGCCTGGCGCAAACACCTCGACGAAGTGCGCGCTGAGGCGTCCCGCCGCGGCCGTGAGCTCGCCGTGGACGCGCTCGCCCCGGACGGCCCGGCCCTCGCCACGGACGACACGCTGCGCCTGTACTTCCTGTGCGCGCACCCCACCCTGCCACCCGCCGCCGCGGTCGCCCTGACCCTGCGCGCCGTCGGCGGCCTGACCACCCGGCAGATCGCCGCGGCGTACCTGGTCCCCGAGGCGACCATGGCCCAGCGCATCAGCCGCGCCAAGAAGCGTCTCGCGGGCCAGCCGCTCGACCAGCCCGGCGACCTCGGCACGGTGCTGCGGGTCCTGTACCTCGTCTTCAACGAGGGCTACAGCGGCGACGTCGACCTGGCCGCCGAGGCGATCCGGCTCGCCCGGCAGCTGACCACGCTCACCGACGAGCCCGAGGTCGCCGGGCTGCTCGCCCTCATGCTGCTGCAACACGCCCGCCGCGCCTCCCGGACCGACCCCGGCGGCCGCCTCGTGCCCCTCGCCGCACAGGACCGCTCACGCTGGGACACCACCCTCATCGCGGAGGGCGTGACGATCCTGCAGACCGCCCTGGCCCGCGACCGCCTGGGCGAATACCAGGCGCAGGCCGCGATCGCCGCCCTGCACGCCGACGCGTGCTCGGCCGAGGAGACCGACTGGGTGCAGATCGTGGAGTGGTACGACGAGCTGCTCACCCTGACCGGCAGCCCCGTCGTGCGCCTCAACCGCGCGGTGGCCCTCGGCGAGGCCGACGGCGCACAGGCGGGCCTGGCGGCCCTGGCGGCCGTGGATCCGTCCGTGCCCCGCTTCACGGCCGTGTCGGCCCACCTGCACGAACGCGCCGGCGACCTGGCCCGCGCCGCCGACCTCTACGCCGAGGCCTCCCACGCCGCCCCCAGCCTCCCGGAACGCGACCACCTCACCCGCCAGGCCGCCCGCGTCCGCCACCACCTGCGCCCCCGGACACCCCCGTGACCACCATCGTGTTTGACGACGGTGTCGTGGCCCGGAATGTCGGGCCCCTCACCGGCCGGGTGCCGGCCGAGCTGTTGGGTCTTCTCGTGGCCGCCGGTTTCTGGACCCCGCAGCAGGCGCTTGCTCACGCACTGAACCCTGACAGTCTCCGTGATCGCAGCGCCGCGCTGTACCGGCGTCTGCCGGACCCGATGCCCACCGATCCCCGCGGGATTGCCGCCGCCGAGGGTGCCCCCACCGTCCAACACCAGCGCGATGAGGTCCAGGCCAACGCCCTCGCCGACGTCGCCCCGTTCCTGCCGCCGCAGCTCATCGGCGAAGCGCTGACCGTGGCCGCCGCCATCGGTGGCGAGCCGTACCGGGCATGGGCGCTGAAGCACCTGTTGCCCTGTGTGCCCGGCGACCTTCTCGGCGTGGCGGTCCCTGCAGTCACGGCATTCACCGACCAATACTGGCTGGCCACCACGCTGGCCGCGGCCCTGCCACACGTGCCGCCGGGACAACGCCCGGCCGTGCGGTCCGATGCCGTCGCAGCCGTCGCCGCGATTGATCGCCTGCCCCGCCGTGTCGAGGCGTCCGCCGCCCTGGCCCGGCACCTTCCCGCAGCGCAACGGACCACCCTGCTCCGCGAGGCGCTGGCCCTCGTCGCGGACCTGCCACCGCACGACCGGCCCCGCCTGGTCGGCATCCTCGCCCCGCACCTGCCGCCCGCACTGCTCGACACGGCGCTGGCCATGACGGCCGGGCTCCCCGATGAAGAGCGGCTCGAGACCTGGGGAGCCCTGCTCCCGCACCTGCACGGCGAGCAACGGGCCACCGTGCTGCGCGACGCTGTCCACACCGTCGACGGCATGGACCTGGCCGGTGCCGCCGTGGTCGGCCTTGCCGCGTTTCTGCCCATCGACACGTTGACGGAGGTGGCACGTGCGGTCGGCGCCGTCACCGACCCGGAAAGTCGCGCGATCTGGTTGATCGACCTGATCCCGCACCTGCCCGAACCGCTGCGGACAACGACGGCAGCCGACGTGCTCGTCGCGATCGCCGAGCTCGACAGCGAACGCTGGCGTGTGCGACTACTGTGCTGGCTCGCTCATGTGGGCGCCGACACGCACCTGGACCAGATCCTCACCGAGATGCTCACCGTCGCCCGCCAAGAATGGCGCACCGAGGGCCTGGTCGTGCTGGCACCCTGCCTATCGGCCGCACTTCGCCGCAGGGCCCTTGCCGCCACCGACGCCATCCCCGACCTCCACCGCCGTGCCGAGGCATGGGCTGCGCTCGCCGCCCACCAGACCCTGACCACCCGACAGACTTGAACACGCGGCCAGGTAACACCTGCTAGGCGCAGGTCAACCAGCGGGTACCCGGGCGAGGGCGGGTGGCCTCGCTCATGAGTCGGACAGCGGGTCCGGGTATCGTCCCGGCTGGTCCGTGAGGATCGGGGGCCGACCCGAGGAGGATCATGAGGCGCAGTGCCGCGCTGGCGGTCATGGTGATGGTTGCGGTGACGGTGAGCGGTTGCAGCTCGTCCGGAGGTGCCGACGCCGCCAAGGCCACGGGCCCGTCGGGCGCGTCGGGCGCGTCGGCCGAGTCCGGCGCGCAGGGCCTGTCGCCGGGCGCCTCGCCTGGGTCGTCCGGCCCATCGGCGTCAGGCGGCGCCGCTCAGGGCGCCTGCTCGATCTTCCCGGCCGACAACGTCTGGCACGCCGACGTGTCGAAGCTGCCCGTGCACCGGGACTCGGCGGCCTGGGTGGCCAGCATCGGGTCGTCCGCGCACGCGCATCCCGACTTCGGTGCCGGGCTCATCGACGGCGCGCCGTTCGGTATCCCGGTCACGACCGTCGGCGCGGGGCAGGCCACGGTCAAGGTCACCTTCGAGTACGCCGACGAGAGCGACAAGGGCCCCTACCCGATCCCGCGCAACGCCCGCGTCGAAGGCGGCCCGAACGCCGACGGCGACCGGCACGTCATCGTCCACGACACCGCGGCGTGCAAGGCATACGAACTGTTCGACGCCCACCCGAACGCGGACGGCTCCTGGAAGGCCGGCTCAGGTGCCGTGTTCGACCTGCGCCGCAACGACCTGCGCAAGGCGGGCTGGACGTCGGCGGACGCGGCCGGGCTGTCGATCCTCGCCGGGCTGCCACGCGCCGAGGAGGTCGTGGCCGGCCGGATCGACCACGCGATCCGCTTCACCGCGCCCCGCACGAAGAAGGCCTATGTCTGGCCGGCCCGCCACGCCGCCTCGTCGGCCACCGACGCGGCGCTGCCCCCGATGGGCGCCCGTTTCCGCCTGAAGGCTTCCGTCGACATCTCCAAGTTCCCCCCTCAGGCCCGCGTGGTGGCGCAGGCGCTCAAGCAGTACGGCGCGATCCTCTCCGACAACGGATCTGCATGGTTCTTCTCCGGCACCCAGGACGACCGGTGGAAGAACGACCAGCTCAACGCCTTGAAAGGCCTCTCCGGCAAGGACTTCGAGGCGGTCGACAGCTCGCTGCTGATGGTGGACGCGAACTCCGCCCGCTGCCGCCCCTGAATCATAACCTAGCTTCCTAGGACGCACTAGCGGCTGTGGCGTCGCACACGGGGAGCGACCATGGTCATGTTCGCGGTACTTGGTAGATTGGGCACGCCGGCAATACCCGCGCGGGAGAGACCGTCTGCACCCAGGACGGCGCCGAAGGGGCAAATCCTCCCCGGAACCTCTCAGGCAGAAGGACCGCGACGGGTTGGCACCTCTGGAGGCCACACGACAGAGGGGGAGGGACGCGCGCACCCCCGACCCCGGATCCGAAAGAGTGTGGCCAATGACCAATTTTGCCAGCCGGCACATCGGACCATCCCCGGACGAGCAGTCCCGGATGCTCAAGACCGTCGGGTATGACTCGGTCGAGGCGTTGATGACGGCCGCCATTCCCGGCTCCATCCGCTGGCACCAGCCGCTCGCGCTGCCCCTCGCGGCGTCCGAGGCCGAGGTGCTGGGGGAGCTGCGGGCTCTGGCGTCGGCCAACCGCACCCTGGTCAGCATGATCGGCCTCGGCTACTACGGCACCCACACGCCGCCGGTCATCCTGCGCAACGTGCTCGAGGACCCGTCGTGGTACACGGCCTACACGCCGTACCAGCCGGAGATCAGCCAGGGGCGGCTCGAGGCGCTGCTGAACTTCCAGACGGTGATCACGGACCTGACCGGCCTGGCGGTCGCGGGGGCGTCGCTGCTGGACGAGGCGACCGCGGCCGCCGAGGCGATGACCCTCGCCCGCCGGTCGTCGAAGGTCAAGGCCGACGTCTACGTCGTGGACAAGGACGTCCTGCCGCAGACCCTCGCGGTGATCCGGACTCGGGCCGAGCCGCTGAAGATCACCGTGGAGACCGTCGACCTCAGCACGGACAACCTGCCGGAGGAGTTCTTCGGCATCCACCTGCAGTACCCGGGCGCGTCCGGCGCGGTCCGCGACTACGAGCAGCTGACGGCGGAAGCGCACGAGAAGGGCGCGATCGTCACGTTCGCCGCGGACCTGCTCGCGCTGTGCCTGCTGCGTGAGCCGGGTGCGTTCGGCGCGGACGTCGCGGTCGGCAGCGCCCAGCGGTTCGGGGTGCCGATGGGCTTCGGCGGACCGCACGCCGGATACATGTCGGTCCGCAAGGGCCTGGAGCGCACGCTGCCCGGCCGGCTGGTCGGGGTGTCGAAGGACGCGGACGGCGCCCCGGCCTACCGGCTGGCGCTGCAGACCCGTGAGCAGCACATCCGGCGGGAGAAGGCGACCAGCAACATCTGCACCGCGCAGGTCCTGCTCGCCGTGACGGCCAGCATGTATGCGGTGTATCACGGTCCGGACGGGCTGCGGGGGATCGCCTCGCGCACGCACGACATGGCGGTGCGGCTGGCGGCGGGGCTGCGGGCCGGTGGGGTCACCACGGAGCACGAGGCCTTCTTCGACACGGTGACGGCGGTCGTGCCGGGCCGGGCGGAGCAGGTGACGCGGGCCGCCGCGGACCGGGGGATCAACCTGCGGCAGGTGGACGCCGACCGGGTCGGGATCGCGTGCGACGAGACGACGACGTTCGGTCACCTGCGCGACGTGCTGGCGGCGTTCGGGCTGTCGCACGTCGACGTGACGGAGCTGGACACCGCCGACGTGGTGCCGGCCGAGCTGCGGCGCACCAGCGACTACCTGTCGCACCCGGTGTTCGGCACGCACCGCTCGGAGACGGCGATGCTGCGATACCTCAAGCGCCTGTCGGACATGGACTACGCGCTGGACCGGGGGATGATCCCGCTCGGGTCGTGCACGATGAAGCTCAACGCGACCGTGGAGATGGAGCCGATCACCTGGCCCGAGTTCGCCAACGTGCACCCGTTCGCGCCGGCGTCGCAGACGCAGGGGTACCGGAAGCTGATCGGCGACCTGGAGCGGTGGCTGGCGGAGGTGACCGGCTACGACGCGGTGTCGCTGCAGCCGAACGCCGGCTCGCAGGGGGAGCTGGCGGGGTTGCTGGCGATCCGCGCGTATCACCACTCGCGGGGCGACACCGAGCGGGACATGTGTCTCATCCCGTCCAGCGCGCACGGCACGAACGCGGCCAGCGCCGTGATGGCCGGTATGCGGGTGGCCGTCGTGGCGTGTGACGAGCTGGGCAACGTGGACCTCGGTGACCTCGAGGCGAAGATCGAGCTGCACCGGGACCGGCTGGCCGCGATCATGGTCACGTATCCGTCGACGCACGGGGTGTACGAGACGGGCATCTCCGACCTGTGCGCGAAGGTGCACGAGGCGGGTGGCCAGGTGTATGTGGACGGTGCGAACCTCAACGCGCTGCTCGGCTACGCCAAGCCGGGGCAGTTCGGGGCGGACGTGTCGCACCTGAACCTGCACAAGACGTTCTGCATCCCGCACGGCGGTGGCGGTCCCGGCGTCGGCCCGGTGGCGGTCCGCGCGCACCTGGCGGCGTTCCTGCCGTCGCACCCGATCCTCGACCCGCAGGCGCCGGTCGGTCCGGTGTCGGCGGCGCCGTGGGGTTCGGCGGGGATCCTGCCGATCCCGTGGGCGTACCTGCGGCTGATGGGTCCCGACGGCCTGACCAGGGCGACGGCGACGGCGGTGCTGGCGGCGAACTACGTGGCGGCGCGGCTGCGGGAGCACTACCCGGTGCTGTACAGCGGCAGCGAGGGCCTCGTCGCGCACGAGTGCATCCTGGATCTGCGCACGATCACGAAGGCGACCGGGGTGAGCGTCGCGGACGTGGCGAAGCGGCTCATCGACTACGGCTTCCACGCCCCGACGATGTCGTTCCCGGTGACCGGCACGCTGATGGTCGAGCCGACCGAGAGCGAGGACCTGGCGGAGCTGGACCGGTTCTGTGACGCGATGATCGCGATCCGTGCGGAGATCGACCGGGTCGCGGCCGGCGAGTGGCCCGCCGGGGACAACCCGCTGGGCAATGCGCCGCACACGGCCGCGGCCGTCATCGCCGACGAGTGGGAGCACGCCTACCCGAGGTCGCTTGCCGCGTATCCGGCCGGCGTGTCGGTGGCGAAGTACTGGCCACCGGTGCGGCGGATCGACGACAGCTACGGCGACCGGAACCTGGTGTGCTCCTGCCCGCCGGCGTCAGCTTACGAGGAGTGATTGACTACTGAGGGTGACGAATCAGGCGGCTCGGACCAGGACATGCATGGCCGGGCCGCGGTGCGGTTCGATCACGCTGCAGTCGGGGAGAAGCTCTCCGGTGTCCTCGAAGACGATCACTCCGTTGCACAGGAGGCTCCACCCCTGTTCGGGGTGCGCGGCCGTGATCCTGGCGGCTTCGTGGTCGGAGTCGGCGGCTGAGGGACACGATGGTTGGTGCTGGCAGAGCATCGGGGGTCTCCGATTGAGAGGTTCAGTTGAGGCCTGTGTGGTTGTTCACATGACCAGGGATGCACGCTACTACGGCCAACGACTTGATTCCGAACACGTTGCGACACAACTTGGGGATAATCCGCCATTCGTATGAGCACATTAGGACCGGTCGTCGGGTATCGGCCCGGGTCGGTGGATCTTCATCCTCCCGGGTCCGTCCCGTCGTGCATGCCACACGTATGGGAGCGTTCCCGGCTCGAGTGGCATTCCCGCGACGGCGGTGATCCGCTGTCGATCCTCGAGGCGTTCCTCGCCGCCGCCGGACTTCCCGTCAACGATGTCTCGCGATCACACACCGTGACGGACACGGTGTGCGGTGCCGCGGTGCTGCTCGCGCCGCCGTCGCGGGTCGCGTCCCCGGCGCCGACGGTGCCGGACCTCGTCGCGGTCGTCTACGGCCACGCACCGGCGCCCCCCGGCTCCGGTGCGCAAGCGCCGCGCACTGCGCGGGCCGGTGGGACGGTGGGTCCGTGGGCGCCGAGCTGGAGCGCCGCCGAGCACGGGGCCGCGGTCGAGGCGGTCCGCGACGCGATCGCCCGCGGCGACGTCTACCAGGCCAACGTCGTTGGCCACGCGAGTGCCCCGTTCGCCGGTGACCCGCGGGCCGCCCTGGGCCGGGTCGCGGCCCTCCCGGGTGCCCGCTACGGCGGCGTGCTGTGCGGTGGTGGCACCCGGGAGACCCCGGCCTGGTGGATCGCGTGTGCGTCGCCGGAGACGCTCGTCGAGGTCACCGGCGGGCGGGCGGTGACGCGCCCGATCAAGGGCACCCGGCCCGCGACCGAGCAGGGCCGCACCGACCTGCTGGCGTCCATCAAGGAACGCGCCGAGCACATCATGATCGTCGACCTGGAGCGCAACGACCTCGGCCGGGTGGCCCGCACCGGCACCGTCCGTGTCGACGAGCTCTTCGCCATCCGCCGCTGGTCCCGGCTGTGGCAGGCCGAGTCGACCGTCAGCGCCCAGCTCGCCCCCGGGGTCGGCCTCGCCGCGCTGCTCGGCGCGGTGTGGCCGGGCGGTTCGGTGACCGGTGCCCCGAAGCTGGCCGCGATCGACGTGGTGAGCGCCCTGGAGCCGGTCGGTCGCGGCCCGAGCATGGGCGCCGCCGGCTGGGTCGGGCACGGCCCCGACGGTCGGCTGCGCATCGACCTGGGCCTGACCATCCGCACCGTCGCGGTCGCCGACGGGCTCGCGCACGTCTGGGCGGGCGGCGGCATCGTCTGGGACAGCGACCCGGCCGCCGAGGTCGCCGAGGCCGCGGCGAAGACCGCCCCGATCAAGGCGGCCCTGACCGCCTGACCCGCGACGAGCGGGAGGCGGCGGTCAGGGCCGGTGTATCAGACCTTGCCGAAGATCGCCGTGAGCAGCACCTCGTTGATGTCGAACGCGGTCTTCGAGGTGTACAGGGCGCCGCCGCTGACCCGCGAGATCTCCTGCAGGGCCACGAAGTCGGCGTCGTTGCCGTATCCGACGGTGACGATCGGCACCTTCTTGTCGCTGGTGGCGTTCGCCTCGAGCTTGGGCCGCAGCTGGTCGAGGGTGAGGCCGCCGGTGGGGTCGTCGTTCTTGCCGTCGGTCATGAGCACGACCAGGTTGGTGGCGCCGGGCTTGTACGCGTCCACGACCGCCTGTTGCGCGGCGGCGGCGGTGTCGTACAGGCCGGTGTCGCCGACCGGGGCGAGCTTGTCGATCGCGGCGACCATCTGGTCCCGGCGGAGCTTGCCGTTGACCTGGTCGCCGACCCGGCCGATCGGGATGAGCTGCTTGTAGTCCTGCTGGCCGTTCTGCCGGGTGGAGAAGACCCACAGGCCGGCGTCGACGTCGCCGTCGAAGAGCTGCACGGCCTCGCGGGCGGCGTCCTTCGCCAGCTGCATGCGGTTGCGTCCGGTGCCGGGGACCTGCTCGGCCATCGAGCCGGAGATGTCCAGCACGATCAGGACGTTGGTGGGCCGGGTCAGTGCCGTCCACGAGTCCATCGACTGCTTCACCGACTCGGGCAGCAGCACCGCCCGCGGCACCGTCTTGAGCTTGGCGCTGAACGCGTTGTTGCCGCTGATGGCGGTGCCCGCGTCGCGGTTCGGGTCACGGAACCCGGCGTCGAGGAACACCTTGCGCCCGTCCGGGCCGCGCAGGTACGCCAGGAACAGCCGGGCCACGTCCTGCTTGTCCTTCTCCGCCCACGGCGCGTCGAGGACGAGGTACGGGTTGTCGGCGTCGGCGCTGCCGTTGGACGGGTACACCGCGACCAGCGGGACCTTCGGGTTGGTCTTGTTGTACGCCAGGACGTCCTGCTCGAGGGCGGGGAACGCCGAGATGTACTGCAACGCGGCGGCCTGATCCTGGTCGTCGGCCTTGCCCAGGCCGTCCAGCAGCTGCGCGGTGGTGTCGGTGTAGACGGCGCGTTCCTGCTTGAGCTTGGCGAGGGTGGCCTGCTCCTCGGCGGTGACCTCACCGTCGTCGTTGCCGTCCAGGATCGCCATCAGGGCGAGCAGGCCGGCGGTGGACTGCAGCGGGTCGCTCATCCCGAACTTGAACTTGCCCCAGTCGCCCTTGCCGTACTTCGCCCAGCCCTGCGGGTCGGCGGCGACCTTGTTGATGACGTCCTGCCAGGACAGCTCGCCGCCGGGCCAGCCGAGCGCCTCCGCCATCGGCTTCGGCATCGCCAGGACCGACGGGGTGCGGGCCAGCATCGGCTGCAGGTCCGGCATCATCCGCTCGGCGATCGCCGCGGTCGACGCGCGGCGCACCCAGGCGGTGGAGTCCGGCACCCACACGTCGGGCGGGGAGCCGGCCTTGGTGTCCCAGTCGGTGCCGAGGGCCTGCGCCATCGAGGCGGTCTCCCGGCCGGCGATCTCGACGCGGGCGCAACGCCCCGCGACGGTCGGGTCGCCGTCCGTCCACGATTTGGCGAGGGACTGCAGCAGCGGCGCCGTGCTCGGCGACGCGACGATCTTCGCGGTGACGGTGCCGTTACAGGAAGCTTTGACGAGCCGGCTGACGCCGTAGGCGGTGCCGCCGGC
Source organism: Dactylosporangium siamense (assembly GCF_016862795.1). Taxonomy (GTDB): domain Bacteria; phylum Actinomycetota; class Actinomycetes; order Mycobacteriales; family Micromonosporaceae; genus Dactylosporangium; species Dactylosporangium siamense. Next base: position 104,410 of record NZ_BONQ01000107.1, read on the forward strand.
GACGAGCACGACGACGACCGCGCCGATGATCAACGACAGGCGCCGTGATCTGCGCTGAGCTGGGCTCTTGCGGTGTGACCGCACGTCCGCCCTGTCGGCCTGGTAGGCCATGGGTGTGCCTCCGGGGGTGGGAAGTCGGCATAGTTTAGGCCCTCGTCAACCGGCGTTCACGCCGCCCCGAAGTAGCCTGTGACGCGTGACGATCCGACCGATCCGGGTGCTCGGCGACCCGGTGCTGCGCACCCCCTGCGAGACTGTGACCTCGTTCGATGCCGAGCTGCGCGCGCTGGTGCGTGACCTGCTGGACACCGTGACCGGTGAGCCGGGCCGCGCCGGGGTCGCGGCCCCCCAGATCGGGGTGGGCCTGCGGGTGTTCTCCTACGCGGCGAACAAGCAGGTCGGCTACCTGGTCAACCCGACGATCACGGCGGTGGACGGCGCCCAGGACGGCGAGGAGGGCTGCCTGTCGATCCCGGGCCTGTGGTTCCCGACGCCGCGGGCGATGCACGCCACCGCGGAGGGGTTCGACGAGCACGGCGAGCCGGTGACGGTGTCCGGCAGCGGCCTCCTCGCGCGGGCGTTGCAGCACGAGACCGACCACCTCGACGGCACCCTCTACGTCGACACGCTCAAGGGCGACACCCGCCGCCAGGCACTGCGCGCGGTCCGCTCGCAGTTCGCGCCCCGCTGACCTCAGATGACGATGAGCTCCGGGTGGGCATGGCGCAGGAAGTCGTGGTGCGCCACCTCCCACCCGTAGGCGCCGGTGTTGGCGAACACCAGCACGTCCCCGGCCCGCACGGCGGTGACCGGCGCGTCGCGGGCCAGGACGTCGCGGGGATTGCACTGCTCACCGGCGACGTCCACGGTCGCGTCGCGGACCTGCGGCCGCTCGAACGGATACGGCCACGCGTCGACGGGCAGCACCGTGAACGGGTGGCTGTACCCCCACGACGCCGGCAGCCGGAAATGATGCGTGCCGCCGCGCACGACGACGAACCAGCGCCCGTGGGTCCGTTTGACGTCGAGGACCTCGGCGGCGTACCACCCGGCGCTGGCCGCCACGAACCGGCCCGGTTCCACGACGAGCGTCGCCCCGTCCGGGAGATCAAGATCACTGAGGGCGTCCCGGAACGCCTCGAGGTCGAACCTGCCGTCGCCGGCGATGTCGACCCCGAACCCACCGCCGACGTTGACGATCGGCGCCCGGACGCCCCACCGTCCGGCGGCCTCGCCGGCCCACGCGACGGCGTCGCGGATGTACGCGGCGTGCGCGGCCGCGTCGAGATTGTTGGACACCGCGTGCAGGTGGAACCCGGCGACGTCGAGGCCGCCTTCCCGGGCCAGCCGGACCGCCTCGGGCAGCAGCTCCTCGTCGATCCCGAACGCGGTCGGCACCCCCGCCATCGCATGGCTGCCCGGCAGGGCCGGGTGCGACCGGTTGACCCGCAGGCAGACCCGCGCAGGCCCGTACACCGTGAGCCGCCGCAACTCGTGCAGGCTCTCGACGTTGACCACGGCCCCGGCGGCCACCGCCGCGCGCAGGTCCGCGTCGGTCTTCGCGGGCCCGCTGAACACCGTGAACGGCGACCCGGCGGCGACGGCCGCGGCGAGCTCCCCGCCGGAGGCCACCTCGAGGCCGTCGACCTGGGTCAGCACCGCCGCCACGACCCGGTCGTCGCCGTTGGCCTTCATCGCGTACGCGATCCGGGTCCCGGCCGGCAGCGCCGCGCGCAGGGCCCGCACGTTGGCGTGCAGCGCGGCCCGGTCGTACACGTAGGCACAGACCGGCCGCTCGGCGGCGAGTATGGCGGCGGACACGTGCGGGGGAACCACCAGTCGACTCCAGTCCATGCACCGGTACGCTTCTCGGCGATGCAGCTCGACTCGACTGACCCGATCGCCCTTTGGCAGTACGCGGAACGGTATCTCGGCGTCGGGACCCGGACCTACAGCCCCTACGCCGGCGACCTCGACATCGACGACGCCTTCCATCCGCAGCGGGGCACGCCGACGTTCCAGCTGCCGACGTTCCAGGTCCCCGGCAGCGTGCACGTCGCCTCGCCGGTCGTGCCGTCGCCGCTGCCTTCGCTGTATCAGGGACTGCTGCCCGTGCATCCCAACGCGCTGGACGCCCCCGACCTCGTCGGCCGCGCTGAGCTGCTGGCCTCACCGCCGGGCCCGACGCTGACCGCGGTGCCGACCGCGAACGCCCGCACCGTCTTCGTCACCGCGATCGACGGCACCCCGGTCGAGCCGCACTTCGTGAAGCTGCACTACCCGCGCCGCCTGTCCCGCTTCACCCGCCGCCTGCGCAAGCCGGTGATCGAGCTGCAACTGTGGGTGTCCGACGAGCTCGTCCGCGTCGGCGCCCCGGTGCTGCCGGAGGTCGGCGGCGGCTGGTTCGGCGCGGGCTCCGGTCCGGGGTCTGGTTCGGCCTTCGGTCCGGGGTCCGGTTCGGGTTCCGGTCCGGGTTCCGGGTCCGGCGACGACGCCTGGGGCTTCCTGCTGCGCGCCGCCCGCCCCCTTGCCCCCGCCCCGGCGTGGACGGTGCCGCTGTTCGCCCTGTACGGCCGCGACCTGCACCACCCGACCGACCCGACCCTGCTGGAGCAGCTCGTCGACGCCTTCGACGAGGACCCCACGGCGTTCGTCGCCTCGCGGATCGTGGAGCCGATGGTGCGGCTGTGGGCGTCGGTGGCCCGCGACACCGGCTGCCCCCTGGAGACACACGGGCAGAACACGCTGTTCGCCTTCGACGTCCACCGCCGCGAGAGCCGCATCCTGTACCGCGACTGCGCGATCTACGTCGACGCGGCCCGCCGTGCCGGGCTGGGCCTGACGGGGCCGCTGCCACCGGCGAACGTGATCCCACGCGACGTGCCGATGGCCGCCGACGAGGTGTTCAGCCTCACCTACGACAGCTTCATGGGCCACCACGCCCTGTCCTACGTGGCGGCGCTCGCCGAGCAGCGCTGGGGCGTGCGCCCGTCGTCGCTGCACGCAGCCGCCCGGGCCGCCTTCACGGCACAGGACCTGCTCCCGCCGACGGTCTATTACTACGACGACGTCCTGTACGACAACAACGACTGGAAGCTGGTCGACACCGGGCGCCAGCCGGTGTGGCGGTAGGCTCCGACGGATGCGCCTGGACGCTTGGAGCGAACATGACAGCGACGGGACCGCCATCTGGCAGTACGCCGAGCGATACCTCGGCGGAGGCACCCGCAGTTACAGCCCGTTCGCGGCCGACGTCGACATCTCGACGGAGTATCACCCGCAGCTAGGTGCCGCTGCGTTCACGGTGCCTACGTTCCGCATCCCGCCGGGGCTCGGCGGGTTCCTGGTGTCACGACATCCGTCGCCGCTCGCCGCGCTGTACCGTGACGGCGCGGATCTGCTGCTGCCGGTGCACCCGAATGCCCTGGACAGCGACGACCTGGTCCTGCGCCGCGAGTTGCTGGACTGTGAACGAGGCCCGCAGCTGCGGGTCGTGCCTTCCGCGAACGCCCGCACGGTGTTCGTCCTCGAGATCGACGGAGCCCCGGTCGACTCGCACTTCGTGAAGTTGCACTACCCGCGCCGCCTGTCGCGGTTCACCCGCCGGCTGCGCAAGCCGGTGATCGAACTGCAACTGTGGGCGTCCGACGAACTCATTGACGCCGACGTGCCGATCCTGCCGGAGGTCGCCGGTGGCTACATCGGTGAGGGCGAGGACGCGTGGGGCTTCCTGATCCGCGACGCTGTGCCGGTCGGCGCGCAACGCCTGCCGGTGACGGTGCCGCTGTTCGCGCTGTATGGCGAGGACGTGCGGAGTCCAGGTGATCCGTCGCTGCTGCGGCAGCTCGTAGCGGCGTCAGGCGAGGACGCCGGCTCGTTCGTCGCCGACCGGATCGTGGCCGCCGCCGTCCGTCTGTGGGTGCGTGCCGTAACGCGGACAGGTGTCGCGGTGGAGCCACACGGACAGAACACGCTGCTTTCGTTCCGCCTGGACGGTTCGGCCACCGAACTGCTGTATCGCGACTGCGGGGTCTACGTCGACGAAAGCATCCGTCTCGGGCTCGGCCTGTCCGGATTGCCGCCGACAAACGTCATCGGCCGCGACGTCAGTGCGGACCCGCGTCAGATCCTGAGTCTCGGTTACGACAGCTTCCTCGGCCATCACGCGCTGTCGTATCTGGCTCGCGCCGCGGAAGAGCAACTGGGCGTGCCGCCGATGCGTTTACGCGCCGCAGCACGAGAGGCTCTCGCATTGACGGCTGAATTTCTGCCACCGACCAGGTACTACTACGAAGCTCAACTCGTCGATCGCAATGTGGTGAAACTCGTCGATACCGGCGAGGTTCCTCACTGGCGATGATCGCGGGGTAGCTTCCCGCGATGAAATCGGGTACACCTGTTGTACCCGAACGGACGGAGGGGCGCCGCCCGATGCGTGGCCGATTGCTGGTTGGGCTCGGCCTGGTCGCTGTGGCGGGCGGTCTGATCATTGCGATGGCTCGGGGCCTGTTGCCGTCGAGCCCGATGTGGACATTGGTGCTGACCAGCACGCTGACAATTCCCTTCGCCGTATTCGCCGACCTCATCGCAAGTTGGTGGGGCAAGTCCGTGGACGGCAACGGCGACCAGCGCGGGATTCTGGTCCGCCATTGCCTCGTCGACGAACGCAACACGCTGCCGCAGGTCGGCAAAGTCGATCAGCCGGCATTGGTCGGTGTGCACGCACGGGCCGCTGCCACGTCCACCTACGTGCGCCGTGATGTCGACGAAGTGCTCGACGGCATGCTCCGCACCGCTCGGGTGCTGGTCGTGCAGGGACCGCACGGCAGCGGTCGGTCGAGGGCGGCGTTCGAGGCCCTACGACGGGTCCATCCGCGCCGGACGTTGGTTGTGCCGCGAGACCCGGCGTCGTTCGTCGCCGTTGTGGAGGCCAACATTCCGTTGCGTCGGGCGGTTCTCTGGCTCGACGAACTCGACACCTTCATCATGGCCGACCGCGTCGACAGGTTCCTGCTGCACCGCTTGGCGTCACACCGGACGGGACCCCTCGTCATCGTCGGCACCCGCCTCGACACGGCGCCGGCAACCGGACTGCTGTCAGAGTTCCTCGACGGCGCCGACGTCGTCTCGATCAGCGATGTCTGGACCGAGGCGGAGCAGCAACGATTCGACGTCGTCGCCGCAACGGACGCGGTGCTCGGGGGCGTGGACCGGGCGGCCGGCGACGGCAGGCTCCTGGTGAGCCTTCTCGCGGACGCCACGCCCCCGCCGCGGCCGCCGGTCATCCCGTCCCAACCGCCCGGACCGCGGGCGTTGCGCCCGAGCATCCCGGCGCCGCCGCTGTGCCTGGGTCGCGACGGTGACGTTGCCGAGGTCGCGACGGCTGTCGCGGCGCAGCCTCCGGTCCCGATCTGGGTGCATGGTGCGCCTGGCATCGGCAAGAGCACCGTTCTGCGGGCGGCACTGCACCACCCGGCCGTGGTTGAACGGTTCGGCCCGAGGCGGTTTTTCGTCAGATGCGGCGGCGAGACGCAGGCCGACGCGATCCTTGCTGAGATCGCTGTGGCGCTGCACATCCCGATCGGTCAAGGCCTGATGGAGGCTGTGATCGACGCGTTGGCCGCCGAGCCGACGCTTCTGGCGCTCGATGAGCTCGCCACGGCGTGGGAGCACGATCGTGATCAGGTCGAGGACCTGCTGGACCAGCTCGTGGCAATACCCGGGCTGGGACTCGCGGCCAGCATTCGCGGCGCGTCCTCGCCAAGTGTCGGGTTCGCCGTGCGTCGCGTGATGCTGCGGCCGCTGGATCAGGCAGTGGCACGGCAGATGTTCCTGTCCATCGCCGGAGACGAGTACTCCCGCGATCACCATCTCGGCGACCTGGTCGCGGCGCAGGACGGTGTACCACTCGCATTGAAGCTGCTCGCCACAGTCGCCCAGGGCGAACCGAACCTGCGGGGCCTTTGGCGGCGATGGACAACGCAACGTAGCCTGGTTACCGATGGGTTTCCCGGGCCGGACGGAATGGATGTCTCCGTTGAACTCACCCTCAGTAGTCCCCGCATGAACGGGGTCGCCCATCGTCTGCTCACCGCCCTCGGTGCGCTGCCCGACGGCATCGACCTGGACGACCTGCAGCGACTAATGCCGGGAACGGCGGACACTGCTGCGGCGACGCTGCGCAGGGTCGGTCTCGCCTTCGACGACCAGGGACGTCTGCGGACATTGGCGCCGATCCGTGACTACGTTGCGCGGGAGCGGCCGATGTCCACCGACTTGCGTTCGGTGGTCCTTGAGCATTACCTCGACCTCGCCAAGCAGTTCGGTTCGCAGGTCGTTTCCGACAACGGTGCGCAGGTGAGCGCGCGACTGGTCGCAGAAAGCGGAAATCTCGACGCGACGGTGCGCATCGGCCTGACCGACGACGACCCGGCCGCGGCGATCCAGGCGGCCTGCGCGTTGGGCGAGTTCACACGTTGGTCCGGCATCGGCGATACGGAGCTGCTCGAGGCTGCGGCCGAGGCATCTCACCGAATCGGTGACCTGGCACTTGAAGGCGAATGTCTCTATCGACTCGGCGACATTGCGTTGCGCCGATGCGAGCTCGACGACGCGCAACGATTCCTCACGAGAGCATTGCCGCTGTTCGAGGCCTCAGGCGACGTCCAGTGGCAGGCGCACACCGTCAAACACATCGGTGACACCGCGTTCGAACAGTCGGAGTTTCAGGCCGCACTGCCCTCGTTCGAGCAGGCAGCCGAATTGTATCGGGCAGTCGGTGACCGGCGGGGCGAGGCTCGCTGCTTCAAGACCCGCGGTGACGTGTCCGAACGATTGTCTGAATACGATGACGCCATCAGGTTGTTCGAGGCGGCGCTGGTGCTGGTCGACGAGATCGGTGACCGGCTCGAGGCGGCCGACCTGAGCCGGCGCCTCGGCGACGTGGCGCTGGCGATCAACAACGTGGATGAGGCCGATCGGCGATACGCCGAAGCGCTCGCGTGGTATCAGGGCACCGGTGTGGTTCTTGGCCGGGCCAATTGCATTCGGGGGCAGGGCCAGGTGGCGTTGGCGCGCGGGGACTTCGAGGCCGCGCGTGCCGCGGTCCAACGGGCCGAGCCACTGTACGCACGGATGCGCTACCGCCGAGGTCAGGCCGACTGTGTGACCGTCCTCGGGGAGATCGCTGTGGCCCGTGGCGAGCTGGCTCCCGCTGTTGATCTTTTCGACGTTGCGCTCGATCTGTACTCGCAGCTGAGTGACACGATCGGGCAGGCGACGTGCCGGCTCGGGATCGCGGTAGCGACGGCAGATCCGCAGGTCGCGGTTTCCATGGCGACTGCGGCGCTGGCTGACTTCGAGCGGGTCGGTCGTCGGGACGGCGTTGCACAGGCGCACGTCCGCCTGTCCGCGTTGGCTCAGGACGCGGGTGTGGCCGATGGGCACGTGCAGGCTGCGCGCGCGATCTGGCAGGCGCAGGGCCGTGCTGACAGGCTTGCACTGCTCGAGCAGGCCTGACGACAACCTGATCTAGCGATGCGACCTCGGTCGCCGTTCTCTAATCCTAGCATCCTAGGACGCCTTAGGTGACGTGCCTGACGGCACGCCTTTTGAAACCCCTGTCTTCGACAGGGGAGGGCGGGGCGGAAGCACCGTCCGGGGCGGGTGGGAACCGCGTCAGCCGTTCGGTCAGACATGTACCTGCGGTCACCGGGCTGCCCGTTCACCTGCGGAAATGCTGTGATGTACACGAGGATCAGCGAGGATCAGCTGGAAGCACGGACGCTTCGGGAGGCACCCCATGGAGATTCGACAGCTGTCGCCGGCGACGCACGCCGCAGCGCAGAACAAGACGACGAACCCGCCGGCCGTCGAGCCGGTCGCGCCGCCCCCGAAAGGTGGGCTGCCCGGGTCGCAGCAGGTGCTCAGCCAGCTGACACCGGGAGACCGGGCGGCCATCTCGGGGCTGACCGGCTATCACCTGTCCCCGACGGGGGCGGTGACGAACGTCGGCGGGATGCCGCCGTGGTCGTTCATCATGGCGTTCGCCGCGTCGCGGACCGCCGCGCAGCCGGTGGAGGACACGGAGAAGGCGACGGACGCGACCGCGGTGGAGCACGTCGACGTCACCGTGTAGCGGGGCCCGCCGGGTGTTGGGCGCGCCGTGGTGCCGGGTGTAGGTGACCTGGCGGCGACGGTTGGAGACGACGACGGCCGGTGTTCGAGGTGCCGCGTTCGCGAGGACGGTGCTGTTGAGGGCGCAGTGGGTGGCGCGTGAGACGGCCGGCCGTGAGCGGGTCAGGATGTGGTGGGTGGCCGATGGCGGTCCCTGCTGGTGGGGTGCTCGCCCCTCATGAGACGTGCGCCGCCGACCGGTCCGGTCGGCGGCGCCTTCATGTGTGGGTGGGTGCGCTGGCACGCCGACGGCCTGCGCACCCGGGTCCCAGCTTAGGGTTCGGGTATGACTGTGGAGCGGAATCCGTTGTGGCGGGGTGTCGCGGTGGCGCTGGTGACGCTGTTCGAGGCGGACGGGTCGGTGGATGTCGCGGGCACGGCCCGGCACGCTGAGCGCCTTGTCGCTTCCGGTGTGCGGGCGGTCCTGGTGGCGGGGTCGACGGGTGAGGCGGACGCGTTGGGTGATGGTGAGCGGGTGGCGTTGGTGGCGGCGGTGCGGCAGGCGTGTCCCGGGGTGCCGGTGATCGCGGGTGCGGGTGGTGCGTGGGCGGGTCCTGCGGCGGAGTTGACGGCGGCGTCGGTGGCGGTGGGTGCGGATGCGGTGCTGGTGGCGCCGCCGCGGCGGGCGGGGGATCTGCGGGTGTTCTACGAGCGGGTGGTGTCGGCGGCGGATGGGCGGCCGGTGCTGGCGTATCACTTTCCGGTGGTGGCGGGTGGTGCGGTGCCGGTGGAGGTGTTGCCGTCGTTGCCGGTGGTGGGGGTGAAGGACTCGACGGGTGATGTGGAGCGGTTGTTGCGGTTGCTGACGGAGTGGGACGGCGCGGTGTACGTGGGTTCTTCGGCGCTGGTGTCGACGGCGGGGATGCTGGGTGCGGCGGGGGCGATCCTGGCGGTGGCGAACGTGGCGGCGGAGGATTGTGTGGCGGCGTGGGAGGGGGATCCGGCGGCGCAGTTGCGGTTGGTGGGTCCGCATGTGGCGGCGAGGACGGGGTTTCCGCATGGGTTGAAGCGTCTGGTTGCGGAGCGGTTCGGGACGTCGACGGCGGCGCGGATGGGGTGACCGGGTTACGGTCCGGTTTCGGGGTGTAAGAAGCCGTCGCGGTGTGTTGACCGGGGGTGGTCGGCGGATTTCCATGGGTGTATGGGTGACGACGCGCTGGTGGCGGAGCGGTCGGGGTTGATCTCGTCGATGTTGGCGGTGATCGATCGGCGCGACTGGGGTGATCTGGTGGATCTGGTCACGGATGACGTGGTGTATCACCGTCCGGGTTGTCCGCCGATCGAGGGGGTGGACGCGTTCGTGGCGTTCTACCGGAAGCGGTGCATCGTGGCGTCGGGGCGGCATGCGGTGGACCGGTGTGTGGAGGCCGGCGGGCAGGGGTTCGTGTGGGGCCGGTTCGAGGGGATGTCGCATTCGGGGGTGCCGTTGAACGAGATCTTCGCGGACTGGTTCGAGGTTCGTGACGGTCGGGTGGCGCGGCGCCGGACGTTCTTCTACCGCCCGGCGATCTGAGGAGCGGTCCGGAAATCGCGTGGCGTGCCGGGGCGGTGGGGTGGAGGATGCCTCGGCGTGACGGTGCATGAGTTTCGGACGGCGTCCGGGGTGCGGCTGCGGCCGGTGGCGGAGCGGCCCGGTGACCTGAACTGGTTGTTGTTGCCGGGTGGGCCGGGGATCGGGTCGGAGAGTTTGCGGGGCCTGGCGGACGCGGTCGGTGTCGCGGGTGTGACGTGGCTGGTTGACCTGCCGGGTGACGGCTCGAATCTCGTCGTCGGTGGTGATCCGTTCGCGGGGTGGCCGGGGGTGCTGGTCGAGGCGGCGGAGGCGTTGCCGCGGGTGGTGTTCGTCGGGCATTCGACGGGTGGGATGTATCTGCTGTCGGTGCCGGAGCTGGAGCCGTTGCTGGCGGGGCTGGTGCTGGTCAGTTCGGCGCCGCATGCCGGGTGGATGCAGCAGTTCGTGGGGATGACGCAGGAGTGTCCGTTGCCGGCGGCTGAGGCGGCGGGTGCGGTGTATGGGGCTGATCCGACGGATGAGCATCTGCGGCGGCTGACGGTGGCGGCGGTGCCGTGGAGTTTCACGCCGGCGGGTGTGGCGGCCGGTGCGGAGTTGATGGCTCGGATGCCGTTCAACGCGGCTGCGGTCGAGTGGTCGGCGCAGAATTTCGACAGCACGTATGTGTCGCGGTGGTGGCCGGCGCGGCTGCCGACGCTGGTCGTCGGTGGGGTGCAGGACCGGGTCGTCGCGCAGTCGTTGTGGGATGAGCCGCGGTATCGGGGTGGTCATGTGCTGCACCGCCGGATCGAGGGGGCGGCGCACTTCCCGTGGGTTGAGCGTCCGGACGGGGTGCGGGCCGCGTTTCACGAGCTGGCGGCGGCCGTCCCCGCGGCACGCTGACCGGACGGCCGGCCCGCGGGCGGCGGGGACGGCCGTCCGGGTCTGGAGTCAGCCGGCGTGTGGGACGGCGACGTCGAGGATCCAGGTGACGCCGAACCGGTCGGTGAGCATTCCGAAGCCCGGTGTCCATGGTGAGGGGCCGTACTGCTCGATGAGGTCGGCGCCGTCGGCGAGTTTGGTCCACAGTGCGCTGACTTCTTCGGTGGTGTCGCCGCGGACGGATACGAAGCATTCCTGGTTGGTGAGGGTTGTGCCGTTGTCGCGGGTGGTGGTGGTGGTTGGTGTGGTCGCGGCTGGGGCGTGGCTGGGCACGTCGTAGGCCATGATGCTGAAGCCGTTGTCGGCGGTGACCTGGCCGAAGACGAGGTTGTCGGCGTCGGGGAGGTGTTTGGGCAGGCCGAAGTCGCTGTAGGTGATGGTGGTGAGGTGGCCGCCGAACACTGACTGGTAGAACTCCAGCGCCGTGCGGGCGGTGCCGCGGAAGTTCAGGTGGGTGGTGGTGGTGATGGGCATGGTGGGCTCCTTGTTGAGGCAGGACCGGCTCGCGGCAAAGGTTCGCAGTGGTGGGTGACAGGGTGTGGCACCTTCTGCGGGCAGGATCGGGTGTATGCCGAAGACGTCTGCGCGACTGTTGGCCCTGCTGTCGTTGTTGCAGGCTCGCCGGGACTGGTCCGGCACGGTGTTGGCCGAGCGCCTGGACGTGAGTCTGCGGACGGTGCGCCGGGACGTCGATCGGCTTCGGGAGCTCGGGTATCCGATCGTCGCGGTGAAGGGTCCGGATGGTGGTTATCGGCTCGGCGCGGGCGCGGAGCTGCCGCCGTTGTTGTTCGACGACGAGCAGGCTGTTGCGTTGACGGTCGCTCTGCAGGTCGTTGCCACCAGTCCCGGCAACGGGTTCGCGGAGGCTGCCGTGCGGGCCTTGCACACGATCCGGCAGGTGATGCCGTCGCGGCTGCGGCACCGTGTCGACGCGCTGCGGGTCACGGCTGTTGAGCCCTGGCCGGTTGATCCGGTTGACGGTGGCGTGCTGCTGGCGGTGAGCGCCGCGGTGCGGGCGTGTGAGGTGCTGCGGTTCGGTTATGGCTCCGGTGGTGTGGATGGGTCTGTGCGCCGGGTCGAGCCGCATCATGTGATCACGTGGGGTGGTCGCTGGTATCTGGTCGGGTGGGATCTGGACCGGGACGGCTGGCGCACGTTCCGGGTCGACCGGATCGCGTTGCGGACCCCTGGCGGTCCCCGTTTCGTTCCCCGGGTGGTGCCGGGAGGGGATGTCGCGGCGTATGTCATTGGGGCGTTTCGTGGCTCTGGTGACGCGTCGGGTGGTTGGCCGTGCCGGGGCACGGTGATCCTGGATCTGCCGGCGGCGGCTGTGGCGGTCTATACCCGTGATGGCCTTGTTGAGGAGGTCGGCCCGGATCGTTGCCGGTTGACCTTCGGCTCGTGGTCCTGGCCGAGTCTGGCTGCCGCTGCGGCCCGGTTTGACGCCGATATCGAGGTTGTCGGTCCGGCGGAGCTCTGCGACGCGTTCGTGCGGCTCGCGGGGCGGTTCGCCCGGGCCGTTGAGCGGTTCTGAGCGCGGTTATCCGTGGGTCAGGTCGTGGCGGAGGGCGTCGGCGGTGTGGGAGCCGGTGGCGTGGGTGAGTTGTTCGGGGGTGCCTTCGAAGACGATGGTGCCGCCAGCGGTGCCGGCTTCGGGGCCGAGGTCGATGATCCAGTCGGCGTTTTTGATGATGTCGAGGTTGTGTTCGATGACGATGACGGTGTTGGTGCGGGTGACGAGGCGTTCGATGATGTCGAGTAGGTGTTGGATGTCGGCCATGTGCAGGCCGGTGGTGGGTTCGTCCATGACGTAGACGGTGCCGGTCTTGTGGAGTTGGGTGGCGAGTTTGAGGCGTTGGCATTCGCCGCCGGAGAGGGTGCTCAGTGGTTGGCCGAGGGTGAGGTAGTGCAGGCCGACGTCGTTGAGGGCGTGCAGGACGGGTTGGATGGTGGGTTCGGTGAAGAAGGTGGCGGCGGTTTCGGTGGTCATGTCGAGGATGTCGGCGATGGTGTTGCCGCGGAGTTGGTGTTGGAGGACTTCGGGGCGGAAGCGCCGGCCGTGGCAGTCGTCGCAGGTGGTTGGGTGGCCTGCGATGAAGGTGAGGTCGGTGTGGGTGGTGCCGAGGCCGTGGCAGGTGGGGCAGGCGCCGGTGGAGTTGGCGCTGAAGAGGCCGGGGCTGACGTTGTTGGCTTTGGCGAGGAGGGTGCGGATGCTGGTCATGATGCCGGTGTGGGTGGCTGGGTTGGCGCGGGTGGAGGTGCTGAGGGGGGTTTGGTCGATGACGACGGCGGTGGGGTGTTGGGTGAGGAACGCGTCGTTGATGAGGGTGCTTTTGCCGGAGCCGGCGACGCCGGTGATGACGGTGAGGATGCCGGTGGGGATGTCGACGGTGAGTTTTTTGAGGTTGTTGGTGTGGGCGTCGGTGATGGTGAGGGTGCCGGTGGGGGTGCGGACGTCGGTTTTGAGGGGGAGTCGGTGGCGCAGGTGCCGGCCGGTGTGGGTGCGGGCGTAGGGGAGGGCTTCGAGGGTGCCTTCGTAGACGATTTCGCCGCCGTGGGGGCCGGCGTCGGGGCCGAGGTCGATGATGTGGTCGGCGATGGTGATGACGTCGCGGTCGTGTTCGACGACGAGGACGGTGTTGCCTTTGTCGCGGAGTTTGCGGAGCAGGGTGGTGAGGCGGGCGACGTCGCGGGCGTGGAGGCCGATGCTGGGTTCGTCGAAGATGTACAGCATTTCGACGAGGGCGCTGCTGAGGTGGCGGACGGTTTTGACGCGTTGGGATTCGCCGCCGGACAGGGTGTTGGTGGGGCGGTCGAGGGTGAGGTAGCCGAGGCCGATGTCGATGAGGTGGGTGATGCGGTGGCGGAGGGTTTCGATGATGGGTGCGGTGGTTTCGTCGGTGAAGAGGCGCAGGACGGCGAGGAGTTCGGCGGTTTCCATGGCGGTGAGGTCGGTGATGGCGTAGCCGTCGATGCGGCTGTTGCGGGCGGCGGTGTTGAGGCGGGTGCCGCGGCAGGTGGGGCAGGTTTCGGTTGGTTGGGTGGTGTGGCCGGTGCCGTGGCAGTCGGGGCACATGCCGTGGGGGTGGTTGAAGGAGTAGGTGTTGGCGGGGCCGATGTGGGGTTGGGCGGCGTGGCTGTAGAGGATGCGGAGGATGGCGTTGATGTCGGTGGCGGTGCCGACGGTGGAGCGGGGGCCGCCGGCGAGGCGGTGCTGGTCGACGATGACGGCGGCGGAGAGGTTGTCGATGTGGTCGAGGTCGGGTTGGGCGGCGTGGGGTAGGCGGGTGCGGGCGTAGGTGGTGAAGGTGTCGTTGAGTTGGCGTTGGGCTTCGGCGGCGATGGTGTCGAAGACGAGTGACGTTTTGCCGGATCCGGAGACGCCGGTGAAGACGGTGATGGCGTGTTTGGGGATCTGGACGGTGATGTTCTTGAGGTTGTTCTCCCTGGCGCCGGTGATGGTGATGTGGGTCGGGGCTGGTTCGAACACGGTCACTCCTGGGTGCCCTGGGTGGGTGGTGCGGTGTCGGCGGCGAGGTGGAGTTCGGCGATGACGGCGCGGTGGTCGCTGCCGGGCACGGTGCGGGTGCCGACGTCGCCGATGCCGATGCGTCGGTCGGCGAGGACGTGGTCGAGGGTGACCCATGGGACGGTTCGTTGGCCCCGTATCCGCTGGAACGGCCAGGTCGGGGCGAGGCCGCGGCCGCGGGCGGCGGCGGCGTCGCGGTAGCCGGTGCGCAGGAGGCGGCGGAGCGGGCCGTGGTCGAGGGTGGCGTTGAAGTCGCCGAGGAGGATCTGTGGCACGGGTCCGCCGGCGGGTGGTTGCGCGGCGAGGTTGCGGGCCCAGCAGCGGGTGTGTCCGGGGCGGGGTGCGCACGGGTGCGCGGATTCGACGTGGACCGGCCCGGCGCCGGGCACGTGGACGGTCGCTCCGGCCTGCAGCATCCCGCACGGGTGCTGGCGGGCGAGGCCGGGTTGGACGCCGTCGGCGGGGGTCAGCGGGTGCCGGCTGAACAGGGCGGAGCCGTGGCCGTGGCGGGCGGGGTGGGTGACGCGGAACGGCAGGAGTCCGTCGATGCCGGCGGCGTCGAGGGCGTCGAGGGCGCCGGTGGTGAGTTCCTGCACGGCGAGGACGTCGACGTCGTCGATCTTCACCTGTTTGGCGAGTGCTGCCATGTCGCCGCGGTCGTAGAGGATGTTGGCGGTCATCACCCGCAGTGTCGCCCCGGGACGACCTTGCGGCCGGCTGGCGAGGAGCCGCGGCACCACCACCGCCGACAGGGCCGCCCAGGCGAGGATGCACACCAGCCACGGCCCCACGGCGTCCGTGATGGCGGCGGCGACCGCGGCGAGCAGCGCGATCGGCGCCGTGTAGGGCGTGAACGCCATGATCTGCACCAGCGGTGTGCCCCGCTCCGAACCGGTCAGTCTGACCAGGGTGAACCCTGCCAGGACCGCCGCGACCCCCCACAGCACCATGCGGCTGAACCTACCTGGCCGGTGTGACAGTTTCGGTCAGGCGCCGTTCCAGGGGGGTGCGGAATCGTGGGGTCACCCGGATGTCGCCGATCCAGTGGGTGAGCCGGTCGGCGTGCCGGTCGACGGTTGCCCGTACGGCGGCCGAAGCATCCGGCGTGAGCAGCTCGGCGACGACGCGGTCGGTGTGTGCCCAGCCGCCGATGATGCGGCCGTCGGCCCAGATGGTCGGGCCGGGGTTGCCGGTGCGGTCGAACAGGGCCGGTGCGTGTGGTCCGAGGTACCAGTCGCGGCCGGCCCAGCCCATGACGGTGGGGTCGAGGGCGGGGAGCAGTGCTACCCACGGCGGTGGGGTGGGGACGTCGTCGATGTCGTCGGCGAGGACGATGCCGGTGCCGCCGCCGTCGAGGGTGACGGTGGCGGTGTCGAGGGCGGCGAGGGCGGCGCGGGTGTGGGTGAGGGTCCACCCGGTCCACCATTTGAGGTCGGCGACGGTTCCGGGGCCGTAGCGGGCGAGCCACGCGTGTGCGAGGGCGGCGCGGGCAACCGCAGGGTCCAGGTCGGGCAGTGGTCCGGGGAGCCATTCGTCGAGGAGGTGCCAGGTGTATTGGGTGCTGGTCCAGGTGCCGTTGGGGCGGCCGCGGACGATGCGTCCCTCGGCGGCGAGCAGGAGCAGGGCGCGGCTGGTGACGTACTGGCTGCCCTGTGGGAAGTCGAGTGAGGTGCGCAGGCGGGGCACGTCGGTGGACAGTTGCGTGGCGGTGGCTGCGCCGCCGCGGTGGTGCAGGGCGGTGAGGGTGTCGGTGAGCAGCGTGTCGAGCCAGTCGGCGGTGCCGGCGCCGCATTGCTGGAGGTGTTTGATGAGGAGCCGGCGTTGTTCGGCGGCGACGGCGAGGGTGGCGGCGGCGTGGACGGTGGGGGCGGTGGTGGTGGGGACGACGAACATGGTGCGGCGCATCCCGAGCATCCGGAGCAGGCTGCGGCGGGTGTAGAGGGCGTCTTCGACGTCGGTGACGGTGGGGGCGGCGAGGCGGGCGGCGGTGGACAGGTAGACGGTGGCGGCGTCGGTGGCGTGCAGGGCGACGAGGTCGGCGGCGACGGCGTCGGGGCCGGGTGCGCAGGGTGCGGCGAGGCCGTGTCGCCAGGCGAGTCTGGCGCGGCGTTGCGCGTCGCTGATATGCGGGCTGATCACCGGTGCAACGATATGGTCACCGGCGCAGCGAGTCGACGTAGAGCGTGATGAGGACCAGCACGACGACTGCCGTGCCGAGGATGATCCAGACGAGCCCGACCCCCATGGATTCGACGGTACCGATGGCAGCCCCCGCGGGGCGTCGCCTGCACGAGTGACATAGGGTCCGAGCCGATGTCCACCGCATTCGTGCTCGCGCACACCAGTCTGTCTCCGGTCCCGCTCGTGCCTGAGGTGCGGTTGCGGTTGGCTGATGAGGCGATCGAGTTGTGGCAGTACACGGAGAAGTTCGCTGGTGGGGTGCAGTTGCCGCCGCCGTTCTGGGCGTTTGCGTGGGCGGGTGGGCAGGCCCTCGCGAGGTACATTTTGGACAATCCGGACCTGGTGCGTGGCCGGCGGGTCCTCGATGTGGCGGCCGGGTCGGGGCTGGTCGCGATCGCGGCGATGAAGGCCGGCGCGGCGCGGGTCACGGCGGTGGAGATCGACCCCCTCGCGGTGACGGCGATGGCGGTGAACGCGGCCGCGAACGACGTGACCCTCGACGCGCGGCTGGAGGACGTGCTGCCCGGCGACGGCGGCGACGCCGAGGTGGTCCTGGCCGGTGACGTGTTCTACAGCCGGGACATGACGGGGCAGGTGCTGGACTTCCTGCGGCGGGTCACCGCGCGGGGCGCGGACTGCCTGGTCGGGGACCCGGGGCGGGCGTACCTGCCGAAGGAGCACCTGCGGCTGGTCGCGGTGTATGACGTGCCGGTGCCGCAGACCCTGGAGGACACGCCGGTGAAGCGGACCACCGTGTGGCGGCCGGTTCTCTAAACTGTCGCACCGATGCACCCCTTGCAGCCCGTCCAGCACGCCCTGACGCCGGCGTCCGGTGACTTCACCGACGCGTGGCTGGCGAACCGGCGGTTGTCGGCGCACACCCGCGCGGCGTACCGGCGCGACGTGCACCAGTTCCTCGGCTGGTGCGCCGGCCGGGACCTGGACCCGTTGCGGGCGTCGTTCCTGCACGTGAACGCGTACGCGCGGGACCTGGAGTCCACAGTGGACGTGCGGACGGGGAAGGTCCTGGCGCCGGCGAGCGTGGCGCGGAAGCTGTCGGCGTTGTCGAGCTGGTATGCGTTCCTGCTGCGGTTGCAGGCGGTCGCGGCGAACCCGGTCGGCGGCGCGGACCGGCCGCGGGTGGACCGGGACACGTCGGCGACGGTCGGGTTGAGCGGTGCGGAGGTCGACGCGATCCTCGCCGCGGCGGCCCGGCAGGAGGGGCCGACCGCGGCCCGGGACCTGACGATCCTGGCGTTGCTGGCGGATCTGGGGTTGCGGGTCGGGGAGGTCGTCGCCCTCGACCACGCCGACATCGGCACCGAACGTGGGCACCGCACGGTCCGGTTCGTCGGCAAGGGCGGCAAGCCGCGGCGGCGGGCGTTGACCCCGAACGTGGTCGCGGCCCTGGAGGTGTACCTGGCGGTCCGCGGCGACGTGCCGGGGCCGTTGTTCGCGACGGCGTCGGGTGGCCGGGTCGACCGGCACGCGGTGTTCCGGCTGGTGCGGCGGCTGGCGAAGGACGCGGGGGTGCCGGCGTGGGCGCGGTTGTCGCCGCATTCGCTGCGGCACGCGTTCGCGACGTCGGCGCGGGACGAAGGGGTCCCCCTGGAGGACGTGCAGGACGCGATGGGCCACGCCGACCCGCGCACGACCCGCCGGTATGACCGGGACCGGCACAACCTGGACCGGGACCCCGCGTACACGATCGCGGCGGCCCGGGCCCGGAGGGGGAGCCCGACATGATCATCCGTTTGGCTGGGGACGGCGACGTCGACGCGATCGCGGCGTTGCACGCCGACAGTTGGCGGCGGCACTACCGCGGCGCGTACGCCGACGCGTACCTCGACGGTGACCTCGAACAGGACCGGCGCACGGTGTGGAAGGCCCGGTTCGCGGAGCGTGCCGCGACCGCGACGATCGTCGCCGAGGACGGCGGCGCCGTCGTCGGGTTCGTCCACGTGGTCCTCGACGACGACGAGCGGTGGGGCAGCCTGGTGGACAACCTGCACGTGACCAGCGGCCGCCGGCACGCCGGGATCGGCACCGCCCTGCACGCCGCCGCCGTCGACGCCGTCGTGGAACGGGCCCGGGACCAGCGGCTGTACCTGTGGGTCCTGGAGCAGAACGCGGCGGCGCAACGGTTCTACCGGTCCCGCGGCGGCGTGTACGTGGAGACGGTCCGGGTCGGTGGGGACCCGGCGCGGCTCGCCGGTGCCCCCAACAAGTGGCGGATGGTGTGGGAGCGGCTCAGATGAGCTGATCGAAGTGGGTGTGCAGGTCCGCGGACACGTCGGCGCCGCCGAGGCGGCGCAGCGTCCACAGCGACGCGAGCAGCGCCGGCCGGTCGTCGCCGCGGTCCGCGGCCCACGCCGCGTGCTCGAGCAGCAGCGCGGCGGTGAGGGTGTTGCCGAGGCGCAGCGCGAGCTCGCGGGCACCGGCCACGACGCGGCTGTCGCGGGGGTCGGCGGCGGCGGTCTCGACGTCGGCGGCGAGCCGGCGGGTGGCGGCGATGACGGCTTCGGCGACGCCGGTGAGGCCGGCACCGCTGAGGGCGCCGCCGCTGAGGTGGGACGGCAGGCGGGTGACGGCGGCGTCGGCGGCGATCTCGGCGCGGTGCAGCAGCGGGCGGGCGCCGGCGCCGGTGGTGAGGGCGCGGAGCACGTCGACGGACAGGACGTTGGTGGTGCCTTCCCAGATCGGCAGGACCTGCGCGTCGCGGAGCAGGCGCGGGATGCCGGTGTCCTCGACGTAGCCGGCGCCGCCGAACGCTTCGAGGTATTCGCTGGCGGAGGCGACGGCGAGCCGGCCGGTGGTGAGTTTCGCCAGGGGCGCGACGAGGCGCAGCTCGTCGCCGGTGGGGTCCTCGCCGAGGAGGGTGAACGCGTGCGCGGCGAGGGCGTGGGCGCCGGCGGCGTCGACGGCGAGCCCGCCGAGGGTGGCGCGGTGCAGTGGGTTGTCGGCGAGGACCCCGCCGGCGACGCGGCGGTTCGCGGCGTGGCTGAGCGCGTATTCCAGGCCGCGGCGCATCCCGCCGGCGGCGGCGGCCGCGTTGTGCAGGCGGGTGACGACGACGAGGGTCATCATGCGGGCCAGGCCGGGGACGCCTGCGTCGCCGATGGGGATGGCGGGGGTGTCGTCGAGGCGGACCTCGCCGGTGGGGACGGCGCGGGTGCCGAGCTTGTCCTTGAGACGCAGCACCTGCAGGCCGGGGGCGGGGGTGACGCCGTCGGCCGCGTAGCGGGGCACGAGGAACGGGGCGAGGTTGCGGCTGCCGGGGCCGGCGCCGGCGGGGCGGGCCAGGGCGACGGCCATCGCGGAGTCGATCGCGGAGCAGAACCACTTGTCGCCGGTGAGCAGCCAGGTGCCGTCGGGGCCGGGCCGGGCGGCGGTGGTGGACCCGGCGATGTCGGAGCCGCCCTGCGACTCGGTCATCCACTGGCCGCTGGTGACGGCGACGGCGGGGTCGGTGGAGGTGAGCCGGGCCAGCCACGGCGAGGTGGGGTCGGCCGCGGCCAGCAGCGCGGCGGCGCCGTCGGCCATCGCGACCGGGCAGGAGAACGTCGCGGACTCCGGCCCCCACAGGTGCAGCAGGGCGTGCTGGACGACGCGGGTGCCGGGTCCCCACGTGTCGCGGGCGTCGCGCTGGTAGGGCAGCGCGACGACGGCGTGGCGGGCGGCGGCGGCGCGTTGGGTGTCCCAGCCGGCGGACACGTCGACGCGTTCGACGCGGGCGCCCCACGGGTCGAACCGGGTCAGGGTCGGCGGGTGGGTCTCCGCGTCGTGGTGCGCGGCCCGTAGCGGGCCGAGGACGTCGGCGGACAGCGCGGCGAGGCGGCCTTTGGCGGCGGCGTGCCCGTCCGGGCCGAGGATCCGGTCCAGCCAGCCCTGCAGCAGCCAGTCGCTGGTGTACGGGTCCCGCAACGCCGGGCTGTCCTGCACGAAACGGCTCATACCCAGCAGGTTACCGTCCGGTAATGGGGTTAGACGAGCCGCAGCTGCCCCTCCTGCCGGGCGGTCGGGCCGAGGTCACCGACGCGGTGGTGGCGGCGGCACAGCACCTGGTAACGGACGTCCTGTTCGGTGAGGTCCTGCCCTGAGGAGTCAGCGGAGTCAGCGGAGTCGGAGGAGGAGGTGTCGCCGATGACGACCTGGTCGCCTTCGCGGGCGATGCCGCCGTTGACGACGCGGGCGTTGAGCAGCCCCGGCCGGCCGCACCAGCACAGCACCTCGACCTGGACGCGGGTGACCTCGTCGGCGAGCTCGAACAGCCGCTGCGCCGCCGGGAACAGGCTGGTGCGGAAGTCGGTGGCCAGACCGAACGCGTACACGTCGACGTCGGAGGTGTCGACGAGGTCGGCGAGCTGCTCGATCTGCGCGACCGTGTAGAAGCTCGCCTCGTCGCAGATGAGGTAGTCGACCCGGATCCCCTGCTGCCAGCGTTGCCGGACGAGGCCGCGGATGTCGAGGTCGGCGCTGACGTCGACGGCCTCCTTGCCCAGGCCGATCCTGGTCGACAGGCGGCCCGGCCCGGCCCGGTCGATGGTGGTGAGGACCAGACCGCGGCGGCCCTGCCGGGCGTGGTTGTAGTCCATCTGCAGGGCGAGGGTCGACTTGCCGCAGTCCATCGGACCGTAGAAGAACTTCAGCGAGCCACCGCGTCGTAGCCGGCTGTCACCGGCGGCGACGCAGGCGTTCGGGTCTTCGTCGAGGGAGGAGGTGGAGGACGTCACGACGAGGCAGCCTACTGGTCGTGCGACCGGTCCAGGCGCTCCAGGCGCTCCAGGCGCTCCAGCCGTTCCAGGCGGGCGCGGACGTCGTGGCGTTCCGGGGTGCCCATCGCCTCGAACAGTTCCAGCGCCGTGCGCAGCCGTCTGCGGGCCAGGCGCGGGTCGTCGGTGCAGACCCCGAGCCCGTGGTAGGCGCGGGCCTGCTCGTAGCGGTGACCGATGCGCATCGCCCGGTCCAGGACCTGCGCGTGGACGAGCTTGCCCTCCGCGGGCCGGCCGAGCGCGGCCAGGGCCTCACCGTAGGTGTTGCCGGCCTGGCAGGCGACGGTCGGGTCCAGCTGCTGCCCGTCCTCGTAGGCGGTGCGCAGCAGGTCCAGGCCCCGTTCGGTGCTGGCCTCGTTCGCGGCGAGCGCGACGAGGCTGGCGCCGAGGTAGCAGCGGGCCTCGAGCTCGGCGGCGGGTCCGACGTCCCCGCCGAGCTGCCGGCGCGCCCACGACAGCAGCAGCACCGCCTGCCGGTGCCGGCCGAGGCGGGCCCGGGACGCGCCGAGCTCGACGGCGCCGAGCGCGGCGGGCCAGGCCAGGCCGGCGGCGCGGCCGTAGCCGATGATGCGTTGCGCGACGAGCGTCGACTCGTGGACGCGGCCGACGGCGCGGAGCATCCCGGCGAGGGCGCCCCACTGGACGCTGACGTGCCAGCCGTCGCCGACCCCGATGAGGGACTGTTCCAGCAGGTGCAGGGCCTCGTCGAACCGGCCGACGTTGAAGTACACGTAGGCGAGGTTCGACCGGGCCCGGACCCCCCAGGTGGGGTGCGCGACGAGCAGGGCGAGGTGCGCGGCGGCGGAGTTCAGGTCACCGCCGCGGGCGTGCGCGGACGCGAGGTAGTTGTGGGCCATCGCGACCAGGTCCGGGTCGTGGAGGGCCCCGGCGGCGGCGAGGGCGCGGCGGTGCAGGTCCAGGGACACGTCGTTCATCGAGTTGCGGAACAGGTACCCCCACAGGGCGCGGGGCAGCAGGACGGTGTGCCGGTGCCAGCCGAGCCGGTCGGCGAGGTGCGCGGCGGCGACGACGTTGGCCCATTCCAGGTCCAGCCACCGCCGGGTGTCGATCATGTCGGTGAACGTGGGCACGTGCGGGCCGACGTCGGTGAAGTCGACCGGTTCACGGTCGTGGTTGCTCTCCCACACCTTCGTCGCCGCCGCCGTCGCGTGCAGGTAGTAGTCGAGCATCCGCCGGGTCGCCGGGTCGTGTTCCGGGTCGGTGCCGGCGAGGTGGGTGGCGTACTCGCGGAGCAGGTCGTGCAGCCGGAACCGGCCGGCGACGGGTTCGTTGAGCAGGTGCGCGTCGACGAGCTGCGCGAGCAGCGCGTCGGTGTCACCGGCGGGCAGGTCCGCGAGGGCCGCGACGACCCGCATCGACAGTTCCCCGGCGGGGTGCACGCCCAGGAGCCGGAACAGTCGCTGCGCGGCGGGTGGCAGCTGCCGGTAGGACAGTTCGAACGCGGCCTGCGGGGACCGGCCGTCCACTGCGAGGTCGACGGCGGCGGGGTGGGCGCGGCGGAGCCGGTCGGCGAGGTCCGCGACGCTCCACGACGGGCGGTGCGCGAGCCGCGCCGCGGCGAGCCGCAACGCCAGCGGCAGGTGCCCGCACAGGCGGGCGACCTCGGCGGTCGCGGTCGGGTCGGCGGCGGCGCGGGCCCCGACGACCGCGGTGATCAACCGGCGGGACTCGACCGCGGACAGCACGTCCAGCGACACCGGACGGACCCCGTCGAGGCCGGCGATGCGGCGGCGGCTGGTGACGATGACCAGACACGCCGAGGACCCCGGCAGCAGCGGCAGGACCTGCGCGGCGTCGGCGGCGTTGTCGAGCACGAGCAGGACCCGGCGGCCGGCGAGCTCGCTGCGCCACCGGGCGACGCGTTCGTCGGGGTCGGCGGGGACCCGGGCGGGTGGCACACCGAGGTGCGCGAGGAGGACACCGAGGGCGTCGTGCGGCGGCAGCGGCGGCTGGTCGCCGTGCGCGCGCAGGTCCAGGAACAGCCGCCCGTCGGGGTAGCGGCCGGCGACGCGGTGCGCGACGTGGACGGCGAGGCTGGTCTTGCCGACGCCGGCCATCCCGTCGATGCTCAGCACCGCCGGCACCCCAGCGGCGTCCGGGTCGTCGGGGTCGTCGGGGCGGCCCTGGGCGATCAGGTCCGCGACGAGGTCGTCGCGGCCGGAGTAGTCCGCGACGTCCCTCGGCAGCGTCCACAGCCGCGCCGAACCCCCCGAACCTCCCGAACCGCCCGGACCGCCCGGGCCGGGGCCCGGCGGTGCCGCGGCGGCCGGTTCGGGCGGTGGTTGCAGCAGGTCGTGGTGCAGGCGTTGCAGCTGCTCGCCGGGGGGCAGGCCGAGCTCGTCGTCGAGGGCGTCCCGCAGCCGCCGATACACGGCGAGCGCGTCGGCGGTCCGCCCGGCCCGGGTCAGCGCCGTCATCAGCTGCCCGGTGAGCCGTTCCCGCAGCGGGTACTGCTCGACGAGGGCGGTCAGCTGCCCGATCAGCTCCGCGTGCAGGCCGAGGCGCAGCTCCACGTCGACGCAGTCCTCCAGGGCCGCGTCGCGGCGTTCCTCCAGAGCGACGGCGTGGGCCTGCGCGGCGGGACTGTCGACGCCGGCGAGCGCCGGGCCGCGCCACAGGTCCAGGGCGGTGCGCAGCTGCGCGCGGGCGCCGCGCAGGTCCCCGCCGGCGGCCGCGGCCCGGCCGGCGGTGACGAGCTCGGCGAACGTGAGCGTGTCGAGCTCGTCGTCGGCGACGGCGGCGCGGTATCCGGCGGTGTCGGTGCGGATCGTGTCCGGCAGCAGCCGGCGCAGCCGCGACACGCACGTGTGCAGCTGCGCGCGGGCGGTCGCCGGGGCCTGGTCACCCCAGACGGCGTCGACGAGCCGGGCGACGGTGACGACCCGGTTCGGTTGCAGCAGCAGCATCGCCAGCAGCACCCGGTCCCGGGCCGCGGCGATCTTGACCGGCCGCCCGGCGACGTCGACCGCGAGAGGACCGAGCAGCCGGTAACGCACGGTGCCGAATCTAGTCGGCGGGCGGTGGCGGTGGCTACAACCGGTTGCGGAAGGCGGCCGCTACAGGCGGGCCGGTGGGGTGTTGCCGGCCTGTTCGATCGCCTTGCGGATCGGCACCGCGAGCAGCGCGACGAACCCGACGACGAAGAACACCAGCAGCGAGATGATCGCGACGCGGTAGCTGCGGGTGGTGTCGTAGGCGAGGCCGAACAGCAGCGGCCCGAGCCAGCTGGTGCCCTTGTCGGAGATCTCGTAGATGCCGAAGTACTCGCCTTCGCGGCCCTTCGGGATCAGCTGCGAGAACAGCGACCGGGACAGCGCCTGGCTGCCGCCGAGGACCAGGCCGATGCCGCCGCCGAGCGCGACGAACAGCAGCGGCTCCTTCGCCGGCAGGAAGTACGCGATGACGATGATCACGGTCCACAGCACGAGGCTGCCCAGCAGCGTCTTCCACGCCCCGTACCGTTTCGCGAGCCAGCCGAGCAGCAGCGCCCCGGCGAACGCGAGGAACTGCACCATGAGGATCGTCGGGACCAGCACGTCGTCGGACAGCAGGAGCTCTTTCGTGCCGTACTGGCTGGCCAGGGCGATCACGGTCTGGATACCGTCGTTGTAGACGAGGTACGCGACGAGGAAGAACAGCGTCAGCGGGTACGCCTTCAACGAGCGCAGCGTGTGCCACAGCTGCCGGAACCCGTCGGTGAGGATGTTCACGCCGGCCGGGGCGGCTTCCAGCAGGGGCCGGTTGCGCAGCCGGATGAGCGGGATCGTGGTGAACCCGGCCCACCACAGGCCCGCGGACACGATGCTGTAGCGGGCGACCTCGCCGGTGCTCATGCCGAGGCTGTCCTTCATGAGGACGGCGACGACGTTGAGCAGCAGCAGCAGGCCACCGCCGAGGTACCCGAACGCCCAGCCGAAGCTGGAGACGCGGTCGCGGTCCTCCTCGGAGGAGATCTGCGGCAGGAACGAGTTGTAGACGACGACGGACGCGCCGAAGGCGATGTTCGCGACCAGGAACAGCGCCGCGCCGAGCAGGTACCGGTCGCCGGTGAGGAACAGCATCCCGGCGGTCGCGGCCGCCCCGATATACGCGAACAGGGCCAGGAGCTGCTTCTTGCGGGGCGAGCGGTCCGCGATCGCGCCGACGACCGGCAGCACGAACACGGTCAGGAACACCGACAGGCTCACCGTGTACGGGAACAGGGCGCCGGGCGCGATCGCGATGCCGAGCGGGTGGATGACGGCGTCGTCGCAGGCGTCCTCGACGCAGCCGGCGGCCTTCTCCGCGATCGAGGTCAGGTAGGGGCCGAGGAACACCGTGACGACGGTCGTGGAGAACGCCGAGTTCGCCCAGTCGTAGAAGTACCAGCCGACACGTTCCTGTTTCGTGCTGAGCTGCGGTGTTTCGGGCACCTCGACGGCGGACACGGGCGCGGCCTTCCTAGGCTGGGTCAGTCACGGTTCCAGATGCCGCGACCGGCGTACACGTCGCGGAGCACCTCGATGTGATCGGTCATGATGCCATCAACGCCGAGGTCCAGGAAGTGCCCGATCTGGGTGGCGTCGTCGATCGTCCACAGGTGCACGTGCAGGCCCAGCCGGTGCGCGTAGCGGATGAACCGGGGCCCGGCGAGGGTGAGCCGTCCGTACCGGGGCGGGATCTGCGCCGCGACGACCCCGGCGGGGACCTTCACCGGCCGGCCGGTCAGCGACCCGGCGTAGAGGGCGGCGACCTCCCGCGTGCCCAGCGACGTCGCGACGGCGGGTCCGGTCCGGGCGCGGATACGGGCCAGCCGGCGGGACGAGAACGACGCGAGCAGGACCCGGTCGTGGGCGCCGGCCCGGTCGATCACGTCCAGGGTCGGGTCGACGGCCGCGTCGGTCTTGCAGTCGATGTTGAACCGGACGTCCGGCCACGCGTCGAGGACCTCGTCGAGGCGGGGCACGGCGGCGGCGCCGCCGACCCGGACGGTCTGCAGGTCCGCGTACCGAACGTCGATCATCCGACCCGGGCGCCCCAGCATCCGCTGCAGCGTGTCATCGTGGAAGACGACCGCGACACCGTCGGCGGTGGCGTGCGTGTCGGTCTCGATGTACCGGTAGCCGAGTTCGACCGCACGCGCGAACGCCGCTGTCGTGTTCTCGTCACCGGCCGCCGCGCCGCCACGGTGGGCGAAACCCAACGGTCCTGGCAGGTCAAGATAGGCCACGCCGACAGTATGTAGTGATCTTAGGTGGAGTTTGCGTAACGGCGGGTTACCGGCGGCTGTCCAGGAGCCTCCGGAAGGCTTGCCGGGCGACGCAGCGTGTGGAACGGCAAAGGTAGGGTGACGCACATGCGCGTGCTCGGCATCGACTTCGGCACGTCGAACACGGTCGCGATGATCCGGACCCCGGACTCACGGATGCGGCCGCTGCTGTTCGACGGTTCTCCTTTGCTGCCCTCTGCTTTGTACTTCAACACCGACGGCAAGGTTCTCGTCGGGCGGGACGCCGAGCGCAACGCGCGGCTGGACCCGGCCCGGTTCGAACCGAACCCGAAACGTCGCATCGACGACGGTGAGGTGTTCATCGGTGACCACCCGATGCCGGTGCCGCGGCTGTTCGCGCACGTGCTGTCGCTGGTCAACACCGAGGCCCGCCGGCAGCTCGGCGCGGCACCCGACGAGGTGCGGCTCACCCACCCGGCGCGGTGGGGTGAGCGGCGCCGGTCGCTGCTGGTCGAGGCGACCCGCATCTCCGGGCTCGGCACCCCCAGGCTGATCGCGGAGCCGGTCGGCGCCGCGTCGTACTTCACCGCCGTGCTCGGCTCCGCCGTCCCGGTCGGGCGCAGCCTCGCCATCTACGACCTCGGCGGCGGCACGTTCGACGCGACCGTGGTCCGGCGGACCCAGTCCGGGTTCGAGGTCCTCGCCGAGGACGGCCTCGCCGACGTCGGCGGTCTGGACTTCGACCACGCGATCGTCGAGCACCTCGGCAAGGTGTACTCCGAGAGCCACGCCGACAAGTGGACGTCGATCGCGAACCCGTCGGACGCGAACGCCCGCCGGCAGCGGCGGCTGCTGTACGAGGACGTCCGCGGCGCGAAGGAGATGCTGTCGCGGACCGCGTCGACCGACATCCACCTGCCGTCCCTCGAGGTCGACGCGCACCTGACCCGGGAGGAGCTCGAGGGGCTCGTCAAGCCGTACCTGGAGCGGACCGTGTCGTGCCTGCGCCGGGCGATCGACTCCGCCCGGCTGCAGCCGAAGGACCTCGTCGGGATCTTCCTCGTCGGTGGCTCGTCGCGGATCCCTCTGGCGGCGCACCTGATCCACACCGAGCTCGGGGTGGCGCCGACGACCCTGGAGCAGCCGGAGACGGTCGTCGTGGAGGGCGCGCTGTGCATCGGTGCGCCGTCGGCGCCGGTCCGCGCGTCCGGGATGCCGCGGACCGTCACCCCGCCGCCGCCGCCGCAGCAGCAGCGGCCGGTGTCGGCGGTGCCGGTGTCCCCGGCGATGAACCGGCCCGGCCCGGTGCAGCCGCCGATGCAGCAGCGGCCCCCGGTGCAGCAGCCGGTCAACATGGTCCGGCCACAGCAGCCGGTCAACATGGTCCGGCAGCCGCCACCGGTGCAGCAGCCCCCCATCCAGCAGCCGCCGGTGCAGCAGCCGGTCAACATGGTGCGGCCGCAGCCGCCGGTCCAGCTCGTCCGGCAGCCGCCACCGGTGCAGCAGCCGGTGCAGCAGCCGTACCGTCCGCCGGTGTCGCCGGCGCCGGTCGCGCAGCCGGCCCGGCCGGGACCGTTCCCGCCGCAGGTCGCCCGGCCGCAGCCGGCGCCGCAGCCGCAGCAGACGACGGATGAGGGCGAGCGCAACTGGGTCGCCGTCATCATCGTCGTGCTCGTCCTGGTCGCGGTGCTGTTCGTGATCCTGCTGCTGACCGCGTTCAACGGCTGACCTGGCACGTTCCGGACGGCCCGGCACGCACTGCGTGACGGGCCGTTCGCGGGTCAGCGGGCCGCGTCCGAATGTGCCATTCTGTGCCCTCGTGCGCGGGCTGTCCGCGTGTTGGACGGGGAGGCCCGATGGCGAACTGGAACCCGCCACCGCCGTACCAGCAGCAGTATCAACCGCCCTACCAGCCGCCGCGGCGGCGGCGCGGGATC
The DNA here is from genome assembly GCF_016862795.1 of Dactylosporangium siamense. GTDB lineage: Bacteria > Actinomycetota > Actinomycetes > Mycobacteriales > Micromonosporaceae > Dactylosporangium > Dactylosporangium siamense. The sequence continues at coordinate 132,668 of NZ_BONQ01000107.1, forward strand.
CTGCCGGTCGTGCTCGTCGCGGGCGTGACCCTGGTCGTGGTCCTGATCGCCGCGATCATCGTCGTGCTGGTCGTGCGGCAGCAGGGCGACGACACCGTCGCCGACCCGCCGGCGAGCACCGGCGCCGCGTCACCGTCCGCGACCGGCGCCGGCGCGCTCGACGAGTGCCTGATCGGCAACTGGCGGCAGACGAAGTACAGCGCCGGGTTCGACCTGAGCGGCACCCTGGACCGGGCCGGGAAACCCGTCGGTCAGATCAAGACCACCGGCGACGGCCGCCGCTGGAAGATCACGGCGACGGGCGCGGCGACCGAGACGTTCGACGACGCCGAATACAAGGGGACGGCCACCGACGGGCGCCTGGTCACGTTGACGTTCACCGGCGGCCACGAGTGGAAGATCAAGACGTCCAACGGGCGGATCCTGTTCGAGCTGGTGTCCACGAACCTGGAGATCTCGGTCCTGGTCGACGCCTTCCGGGCCGAGTCGCAGAAGGTCAACCCGCAGAACAACCCGATGCCGTACCAGTGCGCCGGCAACAGCTGGACGGCGACGTCACTGTCCGACGCGACCGCGTCCACCACGTTCGAACGGGCCATGTAGCCCCTATGTAGCCCCCATGTAGCGGCGAACGGCCCCTGGGACGCGTCCCAGGGGCCGTTCGCCGGTCAGTCAGTTCTGCGGGGCCCAGAACCCGGCGAGGGAGCTCGTCGCCGGGTCGTCGGAGCCCAGCAGCAGGCTCCACGGGTCCGCGCCCGCCGGGACGTCGACACCGTCGTAACCGGCCAGATCCGCCGGGTTCGGCGGGTCGACGTGCACGGCCGGGTCGTACGCCGCGGACAGCGAGTGATCGGGGCCGCCGAGGACGTCGGCGTCGCTCCAGGGGAACCCGTCGACGGGTTCGGGCTGGCCGTCCAGGTGGAGCTCCTCGGGAAACGTGTGCTCGGGCCAGCCGTCGTCGCCGCGCAGGTCCGGGTCGGTGCCGAACGTCTCGGCGTCCACGTCCGTGCCACCGGCGGCCACGTCGTCCGTGCTGTCGGTGGTGTGCTCCGTGGTGTCGGTGTGGTCCGCGTGGTCGGTGTGGTCGGTGACGGGTTCGAACTCGGCGTGCTGCGCCGGGTCGCCGTCCTCGGTGGTGAACCCGTCACCGTCGTGACCGTCCTGGCCGTCGTGGATCTCCTGGACGTCATGGACGTCGTTGCCGTCATGGACGGACTGGTCGTAGGCCTCCGCGGCGTGTTCGGTGCCGAGCGGCTCCTCCAGGTCGTCGCCGCCGCCGCTGTGCGGGTCGCCGCCCAGCGCGTCACCGCCGCCGAAGTCGTCGTGACCGTCGAACGTGTGTCCGGGCTCGAACCCGTGCTCGAACCCCTGCCCGTAGCCGGGGTCGCCGCCGATGTCACCGCCGAGGTCGGCGGTGTCACCGGTGTCGGGTTCGTCTCCCGACTCCGACCATTCCCAGTGCCCGTCCATGATCCAACCCCCTTACGCTTCGGCCGGCGCGTCGGCCGCGTCCGCGGGTGCGTTCGGTGCCAGTGCCCGTACCCGCACGAGGACCTCGTCAACCTGTTTGATGCGGGCCCGCAGACCTTCCCGTTCGGTGTTCAGCGCGGCCTTGCGCTTGCCCCGTTCGGCCTTGTCCTCCGTCAGGGACTTGTCGATGTTGGCGATGTGCGCGTCGAGCTGCTTGAGGCGCCGCTCGATCGCCTCGTCCAGGGCGAGGGTCAACGCGTACTGCAGGTCGGTGAACCGGTGCATGATCTCGTCGGCGAGGGCGGCGCGGGCCTCACCGAGGACCTCCCGCAGCCACGCCCGGGTCGCCACCTTGTCCGTCATGCTCTTCCGCTTGAAGATCATGTACGCGCCGGCGGCGAGGCCGAGCCCGATACCGATGACGGGGATGACGAGGCCCGCACCGGCGACACCGGCCAGGCCGATCGCGCCGGCCCCGGCCATCGCGCCCCGCCCGGCCATCATCGCCATACCGGCCGAGGACATGACGACCATCGCGCCGTCACCGCCGCCGCTGTCCCGGCGGGGTTTCGTGCCCAGCGCGTGGCGGAGCTTCGCGTTGAGCTGCCGCAGCACGTGCTGCAGCTCGTTGGGGTGGAACACCTGCGCGAGGACCCGCTCACCGACCTTGCGGAACCGGAACTCCAGGTCGTGTGACAGCCGCACCGACAGCGCGTAGAGGGCCTTGTCGACCTCGGCGGGCAGCTCACTGATGTCGCTGCGGCCGCCCTTGTCGATCTTCTCCATGAACTGTTCCTGCAGCTGCGTCATGTACGACCGCAGCCGGGTCGTCGCCTCGACGCGGGCCCGTTGCGTCTCCGTCGACAGCGCCAGCGACCACTGCCGGGCCTCGGTGCGTTTGCGGGTCGCGACCTGGGCCCGTTCCTCCTTGGCGCGTTCGGCGTCCTTCGGGTCGGGGTCGGTGGCCTTCATCCGGTCGCCGTACTCCTGGTCGATGCGGATGTACTCCGAGCGCACCGAACGCAGCACGTTGGCCTGCTGCAGCAGGTGACCCTTCTTCGCCAGGTCGATCAGGGCGTGCTGCAGCTCCGCGATGCGGGACTCGCGGATCAGCTCCCCGGCGGCCTCCTTCGGCAGGGTCATCGCCAGCTCCGCCAGGCGCGCCGACACCGGGAACCACGGCGCCGAACCGAACCGGGGCGCGTGCGTCTGCAGCTGCCCCTTGTTGTCGGCGAGGATCGTGCGCCAGCCCGGGTACGCGTCGACCTTCGTCAACGCGAACAACACGAAGTTGACCTTCTTGCTGGCCTCGATGAGGAAGTTCATCTCCGGCTTGGAGAACGGCGAGGACGCGTCCACGACGAACAGCAGGGCGGTGGCCCGCTCCACGGCGTCCATCGCGACCTCGACGTGCATCGAGTCCAGGCCACCGGTGCCGGGGGTGTCGGTCAGCGTCAGGTACTGCAGCAGCGGCGCCGAGTGGTGCACCTCGATCCGCCGTGGCGGGCGCATCCCGTCGGGGAGCCGACCCAGGACGGTGCCCCAGTCCCGCAGGTCGGTCAGGTTGATCGGGATCGGGTCCTCCCGGCCCGGCACGTACGCGCGGGCGCCGTGCTGCGGGTTGTGGGTGAACTCCAGGTACGACGCGGTCGCCACCGCCGCGTCGACCGGCGACAGGTTCGGCACCCCCATCAGCATGTTCGTGAGGCTGCTCTTGCCACGTTTCGTCTCACCGACCACGACGATGCGGGGACGTTGCACGTCGCGGCGGCGTTCGGTGTCCACGTCCGCGGCCGCGTCCGGGTCGATCTTGCGCAGGTACGCCAGGGACCCGTCGACGCCGGCCTTGAGCAGCTTGCCGAGGGCCGCCTCCGGGCTCGGCGGCTTCGGCTTGCCGTTCGCGGGGGGCGCCGCGTTCTCCGTCGAGGTCATCGGGGCTGCTCCCTGCGTGGTTGCGGGCTGGTCGTGTGCTGGGCGGGCTGTTGGGCGGGCTGTTGGACCGTCGGGTGCGCGCCGGTGGGCCCGCCCGGGTTCCGGGCGGCCTGGTAGACGGTGACGATCGGGGCACGCAGCACCCGCCCGTCGCGGTCGAGGTAGCCGGGGACCTCCACGGCGGCGATCGACCCGATCAGCTTCGGGTCGGCGGCCGGTGCCGCGCCGCCGGCCTCGTGGTGCGCCGGGTCGAACCGGACCCCGGTCGGTTCCAGGGTCTTCACCCCGGCCTCGGCCAGGGCGGCGCCGAGCCGGTCGCCGAGCGCCTTGGACGTGACCCGGTCCCGGACGTAGATGCACGCCTGGACGAGGGCCCGCCGGTCGGCGTCGGCCGGGCCGGTCCCGTTGCCGCGGGCCGCGGCGACGGGCACCTGCACCTGGCGGGGACCGCCGCGGGAGGACAGCAGCAGCAACAGCAGCAGCGCCGCACCGACGAGCAGCGCACCGACGAACCCGGTCAGCGCCGCGGTCACCCCGAACGGCTCCCGTGCGGTGCACGCCGGCTGCGCGGCCTGGACCACGCCGGCCGCGGCGGTCGGCTGCTGCTTCGGCGGCGCCTCGGGGGCGCCGCCGCCACCGACGGAGTCACCGATCCCGGCGCCGCCGGCAGCGGTCGTCGGGGCCGCCGGAGCGGTGCTCGCCGTCGACGCCGGCACCGCCGGGCAGTCGGGGGCGCCGCTGATCAGGCCGGTCGCGGCGCCGGTGAGCACGGCGACGATCAGGGCAACAGCCACGGCGACGAGACGCAGGCTGTTGGAGGACGAAAACATCGTCGGCTCCTGGGGGTAGGTGCCTTCAGTTGACACGGGCTTGGCCACGGATACGTTGGGACAGCAGGTAGAAACCGCGGTGCGCGACGAGCGCGACCCGCGACTGGGACGGGCTGGCACCGGCGACGGCGTAGGCCCGCCACCGGGTCGCGGCGTCCAACGCGGCCCGGACCATCTGGTCACGGTCGGATCCCTGCAGGTTCAGGATCCAGCCGGGGTCGTTGGACAGCGCGAGACGGGTCAGTTCGCCCTCCATCTGGTCGGGCAGGTCCACGGCGCCGGTCGTGACGAGCTGCGCGACCTCGAGCAGCCGCAGCCGGTGCGACTCCGGCTGCTGCAGGACCCGCTCGATCGCGTCGCGGAGCAGCTCCCGGTCGTGCGGCCGTTCGGCGTGGCTGGCGATCTTCTCCAGGCTCGACAGCGCCCACCCGGCCTTGATCGCGTCGGTCCGCCACCGGAACGCGTGGTCCAGGGTCTGCCGCAGGCGGGGGAACCCGGACGCCTGGAACAGCATCCGGACGAGCTCACCGGTCGCCAGGGTCGGCTTGTTGACCAGCTGGGCGATGGCGAAGCTGATCCCGTACAGGTCCAGCAGCCGCAGCAGCCGCTCCCGGGACTCGCGGGTGATCCCGCACTCACGGGTCGTGAACAGGTCCACGGAGGCGAGCAGGACGGTGCGTTCGCCCTGGGGGAGCGCGGCGAGCTGCCGCAGCGCCTCACAGTCCGCGGCGGTGAGCCGGCCCGCCTCGGTCGTCTCGGCGAGCAGCCCCACGACCGGCACCACATCCGAAACGACGCGGCGCAGGACCTTGGACTGGTCACCGGCGAGCGGGGCGACGATCGGCCACGGGTCCTGGCCGCCGCCGGCGAGCTTGTCGACCTTGTTGAACAGGCCGAGGGAGTTGATCGGGTTGGACGACAACCTGGCCGAGATCGACCGGAACGCCTCCAGGGCCTGCACGTCGTCCTCACGGACCGACTGCGTGAACACGTAGATGATCGCCTCGGCGCCGGACAGGGCACCGGCGGAGTCGGAGTCCAGGTCGTCGTCGATCGGCGCCTCGGAGAACAGGAACCGGCGGGCCTGGTCCGACACGGACGTGTTCGCGCTGGACAGGCCGGGCGTGTCGACGACGGTCAGGTCCCGCAGGTGGTCACTGGTCAGGGTGACGTCGACGTAGGCGACGTCGTGGCGGGCGACGCCGAGCCGCTGCGGGATCATCCCGGCCTCGTCGAGGGGGAGGCTGACCCGGGCGCCGTTGCGTTTGACGACGTCGACCCGGTCGGACGTGCCGTACCGGAACTGGGTCACGATGCGGGTGCACTCACCGACCTCCGTCGGCGCGACCCGCCGGCCGATGAGCGCGTTGACGAGCGTCGACTTGCCGGACTTGAGCCGGCCCGCGATCGCGACCCGCAGCGGCTCGCCGAGCCGCCGCCGCACGTCGACGACCTGCGCCTGGGCGCCGCCGCCGAGCCGGTTGCCGACCTCCGCGCACAGGTCCGCGACCCGGGAGCTGAGTGGTCCTGGAGCCACGTCCTCAGCCCCGGACCGCTGCGGCTGCTGATACGTCCCCGGGGAGACTGATCACCGACTGCGCGAGGCCGGTGTTTTCAGCCAGAATGCCGACGTACCCTCGGGGTTCCAAGGGGTGGTCCTCGCTCATTACTCGCTCCCGGGTGGAATCAGACCGTCATGTCACGCACGTACGGCACACACATTACGAATATCCTGCGCGCGCAGGATCCCATGTTCGTGCCACGAATGGAGGCGAGAAGTGCCTGAGGCACCGACTGACGAGCCAGGCGCCGCGGCCGTGACGGTCGGCCGGGCGACGGTGGGTGCCACCGCGTGGCCACCCGCCGACCTGGTCGCCGCGGCGGTCGACGCCCTGCGTAACCCCGGTCTGGTGGTCATCGCGGGAGCGCCCGGCACCGGCCGGTCGACGGTGCTGAAACGGCTCGGCGAGACGTTCCGCGGCACCGTGTTCGCCGGTGGTGCCCTGGCGATGCTGCGTGGCGTGCCCGCGTTGCCGCTGTCGCGGGCGGTGCGGGTGCGACTGCCGTCACATGAGGCGCCGCTGCTCGCCGAGGCCGTCCGTTCCCGGGTTCGTCACGGTCTGCTGCTCCTCGACGACCTGCAGTGGGCGGATCCGCTGACGATCGCCGCGTTGCCGGCCATCGCCGAACACTGTCGGATAGCCGTCACGTTACGTACGCCGCACCGGCTGCCCGGCGACGCCGAGCAGGTCCTCCGCGCCGCCGCGACCGCCTGGCTGAACGTGCCCGCGATGCCCGCCGACGCCGCCGCGGCGCTCGTGCGGCAGATCGCGCCGGGCGCGTCGACGACCGTCGTCACCGACCTCGTCCGCCGCGCCGGTGGGGTACCCCTCGCCGTGACCGCCCTGGCGAAACACGTCGCGCAGGGCGGCACCCCCCTGGACGCCGACAAGGGCCTCGCGTACACCGTCGCCGGGGCCCTCGCCGACCTCAACCGTCCCGCCCGCACCGCCATGGCCGCCCTCGGCCTGCTCGGCCGGCCCGTGACCGCGACCGTCCTCGGTGAGGGCATCGCCGAGCTCACCGCGACCGGCCTCGTCGAGGTCGACGACGCCGGGATCGCCGCGCCCGTGTCGCCGTACACCGCCGAGGTCGCCGCCGGTCTCCTGGAGGCCGCCGAACGGGTCGCGTTGCACCGGCGCCTCGCCGGGCTCGTCCCGCCCCGCGAGGCGGCCCGGCACCTCGCCGCCGCCGGCGCGTCCGGCGACGCCTACCAGGTGGCGGTCCGCGCCGCCGGGACCGCCGCGTCCAGCGGCGAACGCGCCGAGCTGCTGCTCCTCGCATGCGACCTGCCCGGCGTCACCGCCGCTGCCGACGTGCGCCTGGAAGCGGCCCGTGCCGCGCTCGCCGCCGGCCGGCCCGGCTCCTGCCTGCGGGTGCTGCCCGCCGAAGCCGTCGCCGACCCCGGGATCGGCGCCGTCGGCGCGGTCCTGCGCGGGGAGGCGCTGCTGCAGCAGGGCAACCCGGTCGCCGCCGCGCACGCCGTCACCACCGTCGGTGACGACGCCCCCGCCGACGTCCTCGGCGCCCGCGACCGGGTCCGGCTCCTGGCCACCCTCGCCGGCGACGCCGACGCGGCCCTCACCCGCGCCGAGGAGCTCCTGCGCGTCCACGGCGAGGCCCCCGCCCACCCGGGGCTTCGGGCCGCGATCGCCGCCGTCCGGGCCGGCACCCGCCGCCCCGGCTGGGAGTACGGGCTCGCGTCCGCCGCGTCCGCGGCCGGGCAGGCCGGTGACGTCCTCGCCGCCCGCTGGTCGGCGTGGCTGCTGGTGGAGACCCTCACCGCCGACGCCCGCCTCGCCGAGGCGTCCAACGCCGCCGCCGCCGCGGCCGCCGCGTGCGCCGGTGACCTCGCCTACTCGTGGCAGACCCGGTTCATCGCCGCGCAACTGTGGTGCGACGCGCTGCGCGGCGAGGAGATCGACGAGGTCGTCCGCCGCGCCGGTGACCTCACCGACCGGACGCTGCCCGCCGTCGCCCGCGGCTACGCCGTCGCCGCCGCCAGCCTCGCCGAGGCCGACGGCGGCCTGCTCGCCCCGGCCCGCGCCCGCCTCGACGCGCTCACCGGCCGGCCGTCGTCGACCGGACCCGTCCTGGACTGGGTCACCCGGGAGGCGGCGTGGCTGGACGGGCAACCCGACCACGCCACGTCCCGCGCCACCGACCTGCCGGCGCCGCCGCTCGTCGACGGGCTGCGCCGCATCACCGCCCGGTGGGCCGCGTACGACGCCGGCGACTTCGCCGCCGCCGGCACGGACCTCGGCGACCGGCCCCTCGCCGCGGTCGCCGCGACCCTCGACGCGTGGAAGGCCCCCGACCTGTTCGCCGCCGCCGCGACCGCCTGGCACGACCTCGCCCGCCGCGAGGAGGTCCGCTGCCTGCTCGCCCAGGGCATCCTCGAGGAGGACGCCGAACGGGCGGTGCCGGCGCTGCTGGAAGCCGAACGCCTCGCCGAGGAGGCCGGCCTCGTCGTGCTGCTCGGCCGGACCCGCCGCGCCCTGCGCCGGCACTCGATCCGCCGCGACACCCGCGGCCGGCGCGCCGGCGACGACCTCACCGACCGGGAACGCGACGTGCTGCGCCTCGTCGCCAACGGCGAACCGACCCGCCGCATCGCCGGGCAGCTCGGCATCTCCCGGGAGACCGTCGAAACCCACATCCGCTCCGGGATGCGCAAGCTCGGCGCCCGCACCCGCACCGAGGCCGCCGCCCTTGCGATCGAGGAACTTGGATGAGTAATGGTGTGCTCTTGTGCGTGGGCGCCTCCGCACCGCATCGTTGGCGGATGACACCCGCTGGACCGCCCCGACCGACCGGCTGCGTCACCGGTCAGGGCCGCTGATGGCGGGCGACCCCGCACACGCACCCCGCTACGTGGTCGCGTCCGGAGGCGACGCCACCAGCGTGCTGCGCCGGCTCGCCCGCGCCGGCTGGACGACCCGGGAAGGGTTCGCGCTCACCGACCAGGCGTGGGACGTCTCCGACGCGCGGCTCGCCCTCTACGGACGCGTCGCGGAGGGCGACACCGCCGAACTCGCCCTGCTCGCCGCCGCCCGCGGCGCCGGGATCGTCGCGATCTGCGACGCCGGCGGCGACATCGGCCGGGCCCTGCTCGCCGACCTCGCCCGCATCGGTCCCGTCAGCACCGACCCCGACGCCGACCTCGGCACCACCCCCGAACCCGACAGCGGCGGCCCCCAGCTCGCCCCCGAGCAACGCGCCCTGCTGGAGCGGCTCGCCGGTGGTGAGACGATCGCCGCCGCGGCCGCCGCGGAGTTCCTGTCGCTGCGCACCGCGAACCGGCGCATCGCCGAGGCCCGCGAGGTCCTCGGCGTGCGCACCACCCGCGAGGCGGTCCTGGCGTACCTGCGGATCCGCCGCGAAGGCGGCTGACCGCCCTTCAGCGGACTTCTCACCGGACTTCTCACCGGCCTTTCAGCCGACCCCGGCCGGCTGCAACCAGCGTTGCAGCCGGTCCGCCGGCTCCGGCCGGGCGTAATGGAACCCCTGCGCGATGTCACAGCCGAGCCGCCGCAACGCCGTGACCTGCCCCGCGTGCTCCACCCCCTCCGCCACCACCGTCATCCCCAGGTTGTGCCCCAGGTCGACCGCCGAACGGACCAGCACCGCGTCGTCGTCGTCCGCGCCGGTCAGGTTCACCACGAACGACCGGTCGATCTTCAGCTCGTCGACCGGGAGCTGCCGCAGGTACGCCATCGACGAGTACCCGGTGCCGTAGTCGTCGATCGACAACCGGACCCCGAGCCGGTGCAGACCCCGCAGCGTCGCCGTGGCCAGGGCCGGGTTCGCCATCACCGCGCTCTCCGTCACCTCCAGCCGCAACAACCGCGCCGGCAACCGGTGCTGCACCAGCAGCCCCTCGACCCGGTCCCGCAACGACGGGTCCGTCAGGCACCGCGGCGACAGGTTCACCGCCACCGGCACCTCCACCCCGGCCGCCCGCCACGCCGCCGCCTGCTCCACCGCCCGCGCCAGCACATGCGTCGTCAACAGGTTGATCAACCCGGTGTTCTCCGCCATCGGCACGAACTCGCCCGGCGCGACCATGCCCCGCGACGGATGATGCCACCGCACGAGCGCCTCCACCCCGCACAGCTCGCCGCTGACCAGGGCGACCTTCGGCTGGTAGTACAGCACCAGCTCGTCGCGCTCCGCGAGGGCCCGGCGCAGGTCACCGAGCAGCAGCAGCCGGCTCGGTGGCGCGGCGGTCGTCGCCGGCTCGTACACCACCGCACCGTTCTTCGTGTCCTTCGCCTCATACATGGCGACGTCCGCGGCGCGCAGCAGCTCATCCGCGGTGACCGTCTCCTTCACCGGGCCGTGGATCGCGATGCCGATGCTCGCCTCCACGTCCACCGTCACGTCCCGCAGCACGAAACTCTGATGCAGCCGCTCCTGCAACCGACCCGCCAGGCCCCGCGCCCGGTCCACGTCCGCACCCGGCAGCAGCACCGCGAACTCGTCCCCGGACAACCGCGCCACCGTGTCCCCGGCCCGCACCTCACCGGTCAGCCGCGCCGCCACCTGCACCAGCAGCTCATCACCGTACTGATGCCCGAGGGTGTCGTTGACCTCCTTGAACCGGTCCAGGTCCAGCAGCATCACCGTCAGCACGGCGTCCCGCACCAGCAGCTGCTGCTCGAGCCGCTCCGTGTACAGCGTCCGGTTCGGCAGCCCCGTCAACGCGTCGTGCCGCGCCGCGTGCTCATGCCGGTCCGCCTGCGCCATCATCGTGTTCTGGTACCGCACCACCAGCAGACCCAGCCAGACCAGCAGCACCGCCCCCAGCCCGACCGCCCCCAGCAGACTGCCGAACACCAGCGCCTCGACCCGCCGCAACTCCTCGATCGCCGCGTTCGCCCGCCCCGCGTGCAGGTCCGCCGCCGCCTGGATCTCCGCACTGAGCTGGTAGAAGATCCGGTCCACGTCGTTGTTGTTGATCCGCGTCGCCTCGATCTGGTCGCCGTTGTCGACGGCCGCGAACACCCGCAGCACCGCATACCCGTACTCGTCGTGGACGTGCCGCAACCGCAACGCCAGGTCCCGGTCCGTCGCCCCGCCGCGGGACTCGACGTCGGCGAGGGCCTTGTGCAACGCCGCCCCCGCCATCGCGTGCCGCGCCCGCACCTCGTCCCCACGGTCCAGGCGATACTTGCGCTCGAGGGACTCCTCCTCGGCGATCGCCTTGTTGGCCCGCGCGTACGCGTCGGCGAGGGCCGTGGACCGCGCGACCGTCTCCGCCGCGTGCCGGGTCCTGGCGACCCCGACGACACCCAGCCCGGCGACCGACAACAGCACGACGATGACCCCGCCGATGGCCAGCCGCCACCGCCTGCGGATACGGGATTCCTTCACCCCCGGGAACCCCCTCCGCCGCGTGACGACCTGGTGACCGACCTGTCGTGTCCACGTCGGCAGGACAACGCCGCGGGGGAGCGGTTCGCCAGGATCGGTTCGGGTGCCCTTCGGGTCCCCTGCGATACTTCGGCCGTGACCGCGCTGTGGACGGTACGTCCGGCCACCCCGACGGACGTCGAACCGATCGCCGAGATCCGCGCCGAGGTGCTACGCCCCGACCTGGAACGCCTCGGCCGCTACGACGAGCACCGGGTCCGGCAACGCCTCCGGGACTCGTTCACCCCGGACCACACCACGATCATCGTCACCGGCGGCGCCGTGGCCGGCAGCGTCGCCGTGCGGCCCGCGGGGGACTGCCGGTGGCTGGAGCACTTCTACCTCACCGCCGCCCTGCACGGTCAGGGGATCGGCTCGGCGGTGCTGCGGAACGTCCTGACCCGCGCCGACGCCGACCGGGCGCCGGTGCGGCTCAACGTCCTGCAGGGCAGCGCGGCGCGGCGCCTGTACGAACGGCACGGCTTCACCGTCGAATCCGAGGACCCGGTCGACGTGTTCATGCTCCGCCCGCCGCGCTGAACTCCTCGCTTTGCGTGGTCCTGCTGCTTGTGGTGTCGCTCGTTGGCGTTGGCGTTTGGCGTCAGCGGGCCGGGCGGTGCCGTCGCTGTGTTGACAACGGCCGGACCGGATCGACGTACCGCGGCAGCCGCGGCTCCGCCACCCGCAACGCCGCGAGCTCGGCCGTGATCGCGTCGATGATCCGGTCCGTCGCCCGCTGCGCCGCACCCGGCGACGCCGGGTCCAGGTCCGACAGGTTCACCGGCGCCCCGAAATGCACCCGCACCACCGGCCGCCGCAGCAACGAACGCCCCAACGTCCGCACCGTCGGCCCGAACCCACCCCACGCCGCGACCTCGTGCGCACCCCACTGCGCGACCGGCACCACCGGCACCCCGGTCCGCAACGCGATCCGCGCCATTCCCGTCTTCCCCCGCTCCGGCCACATCCCCGGATCGAGCGTGATCCGCCCCTCCGGATAGCCGAGCACGTGCGACCGGACCGCGAGGGCGTCGGCGACCGCGTCGACGGCCGTGCCGACGTCCGCCTGCCGCCGGTTGATCCTGATGTGGCCGGCGGCCCGCATCACCGACCCGACCACCGGCGCCCGGAACAACCCACCCGTCGCCATCAGCCGCGGCGCCAACCGCGCCACCCGGCACGCCGCGGTGATCGCCACCGGGTCGAACGGCCCGATGTGGTTCGCCGCGAAGATCACCGGCCCGTCCCGCAACGCCGCCGGCACGTCCCCGGTCACCTTCAACCGGGCCACCGGCAGCACCACGACCCTGGCCAGGAACAGCAGGAACCGCCACGTCCGCGGCGCCCGCCACGTGACGCCGGTCACCGGGCCCACGGCGCGGGCCGGCTCGGCGGGGGAGACGCTCAGGTCACCGGCGGTCACGCTGCGGGCGCCGAACTCCGCCACTGGGTCCGCCGCACCCTGCTCCACGTCAACCTCGCCACCGTCAGCTCCGAACTGGACCATGGAACGGTAACGCCGCAGCGCTGCCACGCAAATCCCACCGCGGCCCCGGTCCGCCGGCGCCTTCACCGAACCGGCCGGCACCACGCCCGGGCCCGGCTCCTGTCAGCCGCTCTCGTCAGCCGCTCTCGTCAGCCGCTCTCGTCAGCCGCTCTCGTCAGCCGCTCTCGTCAGCCGCTCTCGTCAGCCGC
>NZ_BONQ01000108.1 GCF_016862795.1 Dactylosporangium siamense
CTCGTCAGCCGCTCTCGTCAGCCGCTCTCGTCAGCCGCTCTCGTCAGCCGCTCTCGTCAGCCGCTCTCGTCAGCCGCTCCTGGTGCCGGCGAATGCCGTGGCCACGAGTTGCCGCAGTTCGGTGAGACGCAGCAAGCGGACCGCCACGACGTACACACCGGCCCCCACGACACCGGCGGCGGCGAGCGAGACCAGGGCCCCGCTGAACCCGGACGCGACCAGCGGCGCGAGCACCGCGGCCGTCATCGCGCCGACAGCACCCGCGAGCGCGGCCGCCACCGCCACCCGCGCGTGGGTCCACACCAGCCGCCGGCCGTCGATACGCCCCAACCGGCGCCGCAGGGCAGCGGCCGCCGCGACCAGACCCACCGTGTACGCGGCCGCGTACGCCAACGGGATCCCCACGACGATGTCAGCGCTCGGCAGCAACCACGTCGCGGCGCCGCAGCCGGCCACCCCGACGACCGTCACCCCCGTCGTGATCAACGCGGGCGTCCTGGTGTCCTGCAGGGCGTAGAACCCGCGCTGCAGGATCATGTACCCGGCGAACGGCACCAACGCCACCCCGAACGCCGCCACCACCGCGCCCAGCAGACCGATCGCCGGCGCCGAACTGCGCCCGTGCGCGAACAGCACCACGACGATCTGCGGCCCGAGCACCAGCATCGCCGCCGCGACCGGCGCGAGCGCCACGACGGCGAGCCGGACCGCCCGCGACAGGTCCTCGGCGATCCGCGCGTGGTCCCGGCGCACCGCATGAAGGCTGAGCCTCGGCAGGATCGCCGTCATCACCGACAGGGCAATCACCGCGAACGGCATCTGAAACACCGCCAACCCCGTCTGGTACGCGCTGACCCCACCAGGCCCGCTCACCGACGCGACCCGCGTCGCGGCCGTCAGCAACACCTGCGCGGCGGCCACCGACAGCAGCACCCAGCCACCGAGCCGGGCGATCCGGCGGATGCCGATGCCCCGCGGGTTCAGCCGGGGCCGCAACGCGAAGCCACTGCGGGCCAGCGCCCACACCACCAACGCCATCTGCCCGGCGACACCCGCCGTGGTGCCGACCGCCAGCACCAGCAGGTGCGTCCGCGTCAACGACCCGATCTCCGTGGCACCACCGATGACCAGGTACACCACGCTCACCGCGATCACGATCACGCTGTACACCAGCGGCGCCCACATCGGCGCGGCGAACCGGCCCCGGACGTTGAGCACGGCACCGGCGGTGGCGCTGACGCCGTAGAACAGGATCTGCGGCAGGAAGAACCAGCTGAACACCACCACCAGGTCCCGCTGCGGCCCGGTGAACCCCGGCGTGTACACCTCCACCAGCCACGGCGCCGACACCATCGCCACCACGGTGACCGCCCCGAGACCGTAGAGCATCAACGTCAGCAGCCGCTGCGCGTAGACGACCCCGTCGTCGGGCTCCGTCAGCGCCGCCCGGGCCAGCAGCGGCACCACCACGCTGGCCATCGCGCCGCCGACGACAAGCTCGAACACGGCGTTGGGCAGCGTGTTCGCCACGTTGTAGCTGTCCAGGACCCGGCTGCCCAGCCCCAGCGCCGACGCCAGCACGACCAGCCGCACGAACCCGGCGGCCCGCGCCGCCAACGTCGCCAGCGCCATGCCCCGCCCCGCACGCCCGACGGAAGGTCCTTCAGCCATATGCACCTTCATAGCGCATCCACGCCCCGCACATGATCCCCAGCCGTCGGGACGTCCAGATACCGCGTCGTCGGCGCAACGGGCCGGCCGTCAGGGGCGGTGCAGACGACCAGAAGTCGTCCGTCGATCACGGGAAGAATCGACTCCGAGGGCAGGCAAAGCGCGCAAATAGCCCTATTCCGGACATCGGGCCGCCGGATCGAACGCCCCCGCCGCCGCGTTCCAGCCCGCCCTGACAAGCAGTCCGAAGTCGCAACGACGCGACATCGGGACGTTCCGGAGTGTGGGGGAGCGGGACGAACAAGGGCCACCCGCACCCCAAGCTGGAACCCGGGGTGCGCAGGCCGTCCGCACGGGCATCGGGGCAGTCCAGGGGCAGGGAAGCGGCACGAAAACGGCCTGGCAGGCGCCCGCCAGCACGGCCGGAGCACAGGCGCAACAGCCGGCGGAACCGCATCCCGGACCGCCGGCGACATCCATCCGGACGGCCCGGGATCGGGCAGTCACCTGGATCGTCGCGGCGTCCAACCGGCGGCGGGGCGCTCCCTCAGACGCACGGCTCAGCCGCCCCGATCCGCTACGGCCCCGTGATGGGCCAGTCACCTGGATCGTCGCGGCGTTCCGCCGGCGCCGGTGCGCTCCCGGGCGCACGGCCACCGGCGAAACGTCCAGCCGCACCGATCCGCGTTCACCACGGTCGAACCTCAGCGCAGATCCGCCAGACCACATCGGTCTGGCCGCCGACTTCCGCACCAGCCCGTCCCGGCAGCGCCGCCGACAGATGCCGCCGGCCATCGGACCCCGGCGCCGGCCGGCGCGGCGGGGGAGACGCTCAGGTCTCGGGTGGTCGTGGTCCGGGCGCCCCGTGCTCCACGCCTGGACCGCGACTTCCGCAAGTGCCACGCCGAGGCGATGTGGACTGCATCTGAGCCCGTGCTCCGCGCCCGGACCACGACGTCCGCAAGTGCCACGTCGAGACCACATGGACTGCATCTAAGCCAGTGGTCCGGGCGCCCGTGCTCCACGCCCAGGGCACGACTTCCGCAAGTGCTACGTCGAGACGACGTGGACTTCGTCCGAGCCCGTGCTCCGGGCGTGGAGCACGGGCGCCGGACTACTCGGCTTCGCGGAGCTCGGCGAGCCGGGCCTCGATCTCGGCCAGCTCCGCCCGCAACCGCTCCGCCTGCGACTCGGCCTCCGCCCGGGCCGCCGACACGATCTCCTCGACCGCCTCGTGCACCCCGGGGACGTCGAGCATCCCGACCATCTTCAACGCCTCGCTGGCCTTGATGACATACGGCTTCGCCAGGGACTTCGCGCCCTGGTTGGCCGCGACCGTCCACTCGCCGTCCGCATACGCCAGGGTCACCGTCAACCCCGCCGGTGCCTTCGGCTTCGGCGCCGCCTTCTTCGCCGGTGTCGCCCGCGGCGCGGGGATGCCCGCGGACTCCTTCACCGGCTCCTTCTCCTTCGTCTCCGCCGGGGCGGTCACCGGCTCCGCCGGCGGGGCGGCCGGGACGGGCTCGGCGGCAGCGTCGACCGGGGCAGGGTCGGTGGACGGCTCGACAGTGGACGGCGCGGGCACGGAGGTCTCCTCACGAGGTGCTGGAACGGCGGGGGTGCGACGCGCCGGCGCCGCCTTCGGAGCGATCTTCAGATCAGCGGGGGAGAACGGCAGCTCGTCCCGGCCGAACCGGACGACCACCCACTCCTCGGACAGTTCGGGGTCGGTCAGCTGCACGACCTGCCCCAGCTGCCCGGCGATCTGGCCGGCAGCCTCCGTGAACACGACCTTCGGCTTCCGGCCGGCCGCGAGGGTGTCCCGGATCTGCTCCAGCTCCACCGTCGACAAGCCCCCGGCCGCGGTCCGCGCGGCTACCATCGCACCCTCCTCAATCGAACATGTGTCGGAAACGTTCTACCAGTCGGGTACGACATTTTCCGAACGCGACACACCGTACGACATGATCTCGGGGTCAGGGCAGCTCGTCGATCTCCGCGTGCGGGTCGAGGGTGCGCAGCACTTCCGGACGATCCGTGACGATGGCCCATCCGGGTCGGGCCTGCGCACGACGCACCACATGAGCGGCCGCGACCAGAGCGGGACCGCCCTCTCCGGACAGCAGCGTGCCACTGTCCACGGCATCCGCCGCGGTCAGGTCGTCCACAACCACCACCGGCAGGCTCAGCAACACCTTGAGCACGACGTAGTCCTTCGGGGACGTCTGCGCCCACGCCTCCGCCAGTGCCGCCGCCGGCACCGCAAGGACCACACCCTGATCCACCGCGTGCCACACGATCGCCGAGCTGTACGGCGTCCCGGCCACGAACCCCAGAATCGCCGAACTGTCCAGGATGCGGCCGCCCACGGCGGTCACGACATCGGCCCGGCGGGTGCCACCCCCAGCACCTCACGCGCCCACGCGTGGTGCTCCGGGTCCATGCGCACCCCACGCCGCGCATACAGTTCGTTCAACGCCAGCAGCGCCCGGTCCCGGGCCAACCTGCCACGCACCGCCTCGGCGACATACGCCGACACCGACTCCGCGCCACCCGCGTCCACGAACCGCCGCACCGCAGCGGCCTCATCGGCGGGCATCGTCACCGTGACCCGCTCCTTGCGCACTTCACGCATACGCACAGGGTAGCGGCCGCATACGCTGATCACCTAGCGTCGCATCACCCGGACGGGGGACATTCGAGCCCACCTGCGCCGATATGGCATACCCGTCCGGTATTCCGTCACCGTCCGTGGTTGGCGTCTCCACCTTTCGCAGCCTGCCGCAGGAGCCGCCCCGCACGGTGCCGCCGGTGCTGCCCGTGCCGCTTGTCCAGGTGCATCGCCTCCAGCGCGGCCAGCAGGACCGGGCGCAGGGGATACCCGTCCTCGAGCCAGTCCAGGGCGTCGTACCCCTGGCACGAAGGGTCGGTAATGGCATACGCGACGACGTCGTCGAGACCCGGCTCCGCCTGCCACTGCCGCGCCGCCGCCCGCCACGGACCTCGGACGACGGACACGAGGACGTCGAGGCGTTCGCGCGCCGGGACGGCACGGCGGTGCGGCACGCCGACGACCCAGGCGCCGTCGCGCTGCTCGCCGAGCCAGTTGAACCGGTCGAGGCGTCGCACCGGTGTCCACCAGCCCGGCGGCGGGTCGTCGGGGCGCGGCACCCGCAACCAGGTCGCGGTCAGGTCGGCGCAGACGACGACGATCCGGCCGTGATGCCCAGCGATCTCGTGCCGGCAGCCTTCCGGCGCGGGCAAGATCTCGTCCAGCTGCACGCTGCCGATCGGGTCCTGGCCGCTGACGGGCGAGGGCTCGCCGGGTTCGACGTCGAGGCTGGTGACGCCGGTGTACTGGATGACCAGGTCCTCGTCGTGTTTCCACGGGTTGCCGGTGAACCGGATCCGGGAGCCGTCCAGCTCGCCGATGCTGAGGTCCTTGACGCAGCGCAGCCCGGCGAGGTCGTAATGGTCGGGGTCGGTCGCGAACCGGGCCGCGCCCGGCGGGAGGTCACCGGCGAGCTGCGGTAGGGCGGTGAGGTAGGCGCGGGCGTCGAACTGCTCCGCCACGACGTACCGCACTGTCCGTTGCCAATCCCGGGGAGAATGTGTTCGTGGATCCCACAACGCTGCACTGGGCGTCACGCCGGTATCTGATGACACGATACGACGAACTCAGCAGGGAGTACGGCCGGCTGCCCGACGACGCCCGCCGAACCGATGGCAAGCGGATCTTCCCCCGGTACAACGTCGTGGACGCCATGCTCGTGGAGGTTGAGCGACTCGATCCGGACCGGCTTCCCGGCGTCGATGTCGTGGCCGGCATGATGCTCGCGGCCGCCGAGCGTGCAAGGTCCCCGTTCACCGAGCCTCCGCACGGCGAGGTCGAAGCGCAGGTCATGGCCGATGAGCGTCGGCTCTTCGCGGTACAGGTGCGGCATTGGACGGAGCAGCCCGATCTCCGCGTCGACGCCGTCCCGTACCGGCGCGTGCTCACGCCCGAGGAATCATCAGCCTGGCGGACGTCGTCGCAGCGGCGATGGGGGGCGCGGGACGGCTGTTGGCACCCGATGCTGGGCAGTTCGGTTCCACGCGACGTGCTGGTGCTGACCGGGGAGTCGATGTGGGAGGACGACGCCGTTGAGCGGGTTCGCCGGGTGCTGCGGGAGCTGGGCCGGTCGCGTGTGGTCGAGCTGCGCGAGTACGGGGCCGATTATCTGCTGGATGTCGAGATCGTCGCACCGAGGTACACCGGGCCGGAGGGTCTGTGGACCGACGAGCACCACGATTGGATTGCCTACGCGTCCCACGAGGGAACCGTGGCGTTCGGCGGCGTACTGTCCGCCGGGCTCGCGGCGGCCTGGCCCGCGGTCGACAGTTGGCTTTGGCCCGGATGGCCGGCGCACGGACACGCGTAGCGTTCCGCTCCCGGTAGATGGTCGATAATGCACATTATGTCAACCGAAGCGGCGGGAAAGTGTCGTACGCCGGCGGTAGGTTGCTGGGCATGACGGGGATCGACTACACCACGCCGGGACCGCTCACCGACCTGTCCGCGGTGCCGCCTGCCGCGCTCACCGGGGTGCCGGCGGACGCGGAGGGCATCATCCGGCTCGCGCACACGCTCATCGTGCACCCCAGCGAGACGTCCGGCCTCGATCTGCCCGAGGAACGGTTCGCGGACAACCAGCTGCGGCACGCCGACCGGATCGTCGCGGCGGTCCTGCGCCTGGAGGACGACCCGCTGCACGTGCCACGCCCGGCGCCGCGGCGGGCCGTCGGCACCTGCCGGAACTTCACGGTGCTCGCGTGTGCGCTGCTGCGGTGGCGGGGCATCCCGGCCCGGGCCAGGTGCGGGTTCGGCACGTATTTCCAGCCGGGTCAGGGCCTGGACCACTGGGTCGTGGAGCACCACCGCGACGGCCGGTGGGTCCGCAGCGAGGTGCAGTTCGTCGCCGCGACGCTGGTGCCGCACCCGGAGGACCTCGCCGACGGGCTGTTCCTGACCGGCGGTGAGGCGTGGGCGGCGTGGCGGGAAGGCCGCATCGACGCGGCGCGGTTCGGGGTGCCCGGCACCGAGAACTTCGGGCCGGCGGAGATCCAGGGCAACGCGGTCCGCGACCTGGCCGCGCTCAACAAGGTGGAGATGCTGCCGTGGGACGAGTGGGGACGCATGGACGCCGCGTACAAGGGTGAGACCGGCGCCGACTATGACGAGCTGATGGACCGCATCGCCAAGGTGGCTGCCGGCGACGACCCGGCGGACGTCACCGGCCTGTATTCGGAGCCGGACCTGAAGGTGCCGGAGGCGCTGCTGCGCTGACGCCGACAAGACCCGGGCCAAGCGCGGAAGCAGGCCGGGCCGACGGAAGCGGCCGGGGTCGCGGGTGACTCTGTCCCGACCGAAGGGCGTGCCGGGCCGCCGCGACGGAAAGGGCGACCGGGCCGGCCGAGTAGGCCAGCTCGGCCCACTCGGCTTCGCGCTCGACGCGATCGTGAAGACCAGCTCGGCGCGCTTGGCTTCGCGCTCGACGCGATCGTGCGGTGGACACCCGCCACATCGACCTGACGGTCAACCGGCTGCGCGCCCAGGGCCACCCCGTGCACGACGAAGACGCCGCCCGCCTCTCCCCCGCTCCGGGTACATGTACATCAACCTGCTGGGCTGCGGCAGGCCGTCCCGTCCTCTGGTAGAGGGCAGCAGCGTTCTTACCAAGGCTTCGAACGGCGTCCTCGTCCTCGCAGATCGCCTTCAGCACGCGGTCGAGGAGAGCCGGCCACGGGTGTGCCGCTGCCCGTGCCAGGGTGAAATCGGGATCCGGTGGGCGCTGCTCGAACCCAGCCGAGGACGCCGTGCCGAGTCCGGAGCGGCACGGGCCACCCTGCGGACGCAGATCGCGCACCGATGAGGTTTCCGCGCCGCGCCCGTCTGTATGTACAAGAGCGACGCACGAGAGGCTGGCACGATGCGGAAACTGACCTTCGCCAGCCATGAACGTGACCCCGGACGGTTACGTCGCCGCGCCCGGCGACGACCTCAGCTGGAGTGGTGGACCGGACTCGTCACCGGGTGGGGGCGACGGGTCGAAGTCATCCCTGGCATGAAGAAGCACGCCGGCGGGGCTCATGACGCGGTGACTTCAGCGACCTGTCCGATCACAGTGTCAGGGGCAGGTCCAGCCAGGGTTTGTCGGTGGCGTCGAATCCGGTGAGCTCGGCGATCTTCCCGTCGACGATGTGCAGGACCGCCATGGTGAACAACCGGTACTCCGGGTCGTCGGGGGTGCGCAGGTACAGCACGGCCGCGGGCATGCGGTTGACCGTCGTGGTGATGCAGCGCCAGTCATCGTAGCCGGGCTGGAAGAGCCCACCGGAGACCCAGCCGTCCACCGCGTCCTTGGCCGTGACGGCCGAGGTGCCCGCCTCGGGCAGCATCACGAAGCGCAGGTCGTCGCGCAGCAGGGACATCAGCCCGTCGAGGTCGTTGCGCTCGTGGGCGTCGATGTACAACTTCACCACGCCGCGCTCGTCGTCGGACAGCTCGTGGGAGGCGGGTCTCCGCCAGTCGAGGCGGCGGTCGGGCAGCTGCTCGCGCATCGTCACCCTGGCCCGCTGCAGTGCGCTGGTCACCGATGCGACGGTCAGCTCGAGGGCGTCGGCGGCCTTCGGCGCCGGCCAGCCGAGGACGTCGCGCAGGATGAACACCGCCCGCTGCCGCGGCGGCAGGTGCTGGACGGCGACGATGAACGCCAGCTCGATCGTTTCCCGCGCCACCGCCGATTCCTGCGGGTCCTCGGGGAGCATCCCGTCGGGGAACGGCTGCAGGTACAGCACCTCGGAGACGTCCGCCAGCTCGGCCGGCACGGGTGTGCGGTCGTTGCGCTTCTTCAGGAAGTCGAGGCAGGCGTTCGTCGCGATCCGGTACAGCCAGGTCCGCAGGGCCGCGTGTCCCTTGAACGACGCCCGCTTGTTCCACGCTCGCAGGAACGTCTCCTGCGTCAGGTCCTGGGCGTCGTCGTAGTTCGCGAGCATCCGGTAGCAGTGCACCTGAAGCTCGCGCCGGTGGCGCTCGGTCATGAGCGCGAACGGCGCCGTGTCGTCCGAGCGGACCGCCGCGATGAACGCGGCCTCGTCGGCGCCCAGCGGTTTGGCGTCGGTCATGGTCAGCAATCCTTCCACCCGGTGCGAGAGGCTGACAGAACTGACGGCGTGGCGGAGGATTTCTGATCGGTGACGCCGCGCGACACGGGCGTCAGCCGAGCTCCTGGGCCAGCGAGACGATGATGCCCGCGGGGCCGCGGACGTAGCAGAGCCGGTAGACGTCCTGGTACTGCTCGACCGTGCCGATGAGTTCCCCGCCGTGGGCGCGCAGGCCGGCGACGGCGGCGTCGACGTCGGCCACGTTGAACATGATGCTGCGCAGGCCCAGCGTGTTGCCCAGGGCGTCCTTCGGCTCGGGGTTGATCACCGCCGGGTGGTGGAACTTCGTGAGCTCGAGCCGGCCGTGACCGTCCGGGGTCCGCATCATCGCGATGTCGACGCGGACGCCGTCGAGTCCGTTGACGCGGTCCACCCAGGGGCCCTCGATCGGTGCCTGGCCCTCCAGTTCCATGCCGAGTTCGGCGAAGAACCCGATGGCGGCCTCGAGGTCGTCGACGACGACGCTGACGTGGTGCAGCTGCGGGATCGTCACGGTAGTGCTCCTGATCTGTCGTGGCCACTGGTGTACGTGTACCCCAGGGACGGCGCCGGCGGCGCGTTCTGGACAGGTTCATCGAGGGTTTGAAGGTTTGGACTGGCTCGAGCATTGCAGAACGGCTGGAAGTTTCAACCGTTCGTTCAACGATACGGTTGAAGGAATGACAGCTGGATACGCCGCGACCGTCATGGACCTGCTTCCTGGGCGGCCGCGCCTGCTCGCGCTCGGTGAGCCCACCCACGGTGAGGATGCGCTGCTGCAACTGCGCAACGACCTGTTCCGGCAGCTCGTCGAGGACGAGGGGTACCGGACGTTAACGATCGAGAGCGACTGCCTGATGGGTCTGGTCGTCGACGGGTACGTCACCTCGGGTGCCGGAGGACTCGACGACGTCATGGAACGCGGCTTCAGCCACGGCTGGGGCGCGTATCAGGGGAACCGTGACCTGGTGCGGTGGATGCGCGGGTACAACGACGGCCGGCCGGGGCCGGAGCAGGTGCGCTTCGCCGGGTTCGACGGTCCGCTCGAGATGGCCGCCGCAGCGAGCCCTCGGGAGGTGTTCGCCGCGCTGCACGGGTACCTTGCCGCCCGGGTCGACGCGGGTCTCCTGCCGTGCACGGCGGCGACGCTGGACGAGCTGATCGGCGAGGACGGCCAGTGGACGGATCCGGCCGTGATGTGGGACCCGGCGAAGTCCGTCGGGCGGTCCCCGGACGCGGTGCGGCTGCGGCTGCTCGCCGATGAGCTGGTGGCGGCGCTTGACGAGCAGACCCCGCAGCTGATCCCGGAAAGCCGGGAAAGCGGAGACCGGGAGGGCTGGAACCGGGCGCGGCTGTACGCGCGGACGGTCACCGGACTGCTGCGGTACCACCACTGGATGGCCGACACCTCACCGGACCGTCTCGCGCGGCTGTGCGCGGCGCGGGACTCGATGATGGCCGCCAACCTCCTGGCCATCGAGGGCCCCGCACTGGCGCACGGCCACAACGGGCATCTGCAGCGGGTCAGGAGCGAGATGCGGATGGGTGGCGCGCTCCTGCGGTGGTGGGGTGCGGGTGCGATCGTCAGTGCGCACCTGGGTGAGCAGTACGGGTTCGTGGCCACGGCGGTCGGCACGATCCGGCACCGGGGTGTGGACGTGCCGGCGCCGGACACCGTCGAGGGGATGCTGTACGCGTCGCCGCGGCAGCGTCGTGTCGTGGACGCGCGGCGGTTCGCGGGTCTGGAGCTCACCGCCCGCCACTCCCCCTGGTTCGGTTACGCGCCGCTGGACCCGGCGCACGTGGACCGGGCGGACGGGATCGCCTTCGTCCGGGAATGCTGAACGGGACGGTGGGGCGACCGGTAACGCATAGACTGCCGGGTATGTCGGATGGGCTGGAGTCGTTGCTGGACGGGCAGTTGGCGTACTACCGGGCGAGGGCGCCGGAGTACGACGAGGTGTACGGCGAGCGGGCGTTCCGGTCCCTGACCGACCTGGTGGACGAGTTGCCGGTCGGTGGTGACGTGCTGGAGCTGGCGTGCGGGACCGGGCAGTGGACGGTGCGGCTGGCCGGACGGGCAGACCACCTGACCGCGGTCGACGGGGCGCCGGAGATGCTCGACATCGCGCGGCGGCGGGTCGAGGCGGCGGGGCTGACGGCGACGTTCGAGCAGCGGGACCTGTTCTCGTGGCGGCCGCAGGCACGGTACGACACGGTGTTCTTCGCGTTCTGGTTGTCCCATGTGCCGCCGCAGCGGTTCGCGGCGTTCTGGGCGGCGGTGGCCGGTGCGGTGCGGCCCGGTGGGCGGGTCGTGTTCGTCGACACCGACGCGGCGGAGCGGTTGACGGAGCGGGCGGCGCCCGGTGACCGGGCCACGGTGTTGCGCAGGTTGAAGGACGGCAGCGAGCACGAGGTCGTAAAACTCTTCCATGACGCTGCGGTGCTCGCCGCCGACCTGGCGAAACTGGGGTGGACCGCACAGGTGGACCCCGCCGACGGAGGGTTCATCAGAGGGGTTGCTAGGCTCACGGACAGGTCGGCACGGGACTAGGCATCCCGGGTCGGCGCCGGTTCGGTGAGCGTGCTGGAGTCCGACCCAACACGCTCCCACCAAAACCCGGCAGCGTCTACATCCCGACCACCGCGTGCAGCGAGTCGGGCAGGGTGCCGGGGTGCAGGACGCCGAGGCGCTGGGTGGCCCGGGTCAGCGCGACGTAGAGGTCGTTCGCCCCGCGCGGTGACTCCTCCACGATCTGGTTCGGGTCCACGACGATGACCCCGTCGAATTCGAGGCCCTTGGCCTGTTTGACGGTGAGGACGACGACCTTCGCGGCGAGTTCCGGTTCGTCGCCCACGGCGGCGTCGGGCAGGACCTTGAGCACTGCCGGTACAAGATCCGCGAACGACGAGGCGGGGAGGATGACGCCGAGCCGTCCGTCCCCGGCGAGTGCCGCCTCGGCCACGGCGGCCTCGGCGAGCGCGTCGGGCAGGCGGGCCGGTGCGGCGCCGCGGACCCACGGGTCGACGCCGGCCGCGCGGACGGAGCGGGGTGGCTCCAGGTCGGGGTCGATGCCGGCGAGGACTCCGGCGGCGACGGCCATGATCTCCGTCGGGGTGCGGTAGTTGACGGTGAGTTCCCGCAGCCGCCAGCGGCCGGGGACGTAGGGGTCCAGCGCGGACGCCCAGGACGCGGCGCCGCCGAGGTCGCCGGTCTGGGCGACGTCGCCGACGACGGTCATGGACCGGGACGGGCAGCGGCGCATGAGCAGCCGCCACGCCATCGGTGACAGCTCCTGGGCCTCGTCGACGATGACGTGACCGAACGCCCATTTGCGGTCGGCGGCGGCGCGTTCGGCGGGGGTGAGGCCGGAGGCCTCGTCCTGGCGGTCGGCGAGCCGGTCGGCTTCGAGCAGGTCGGTGACGGACAGCAGTTCGGGGTCGTCCTCGTCCTCGACGTCGATGGACCGGGATCCGAACGCGATCTCGAGGGCGCCTTCGGCGTAGGCGATCTGCCGTTTGCGTTGCCGTTCGGCGATGATCTCGCGGATGGTGTCGTCCTCGCCGAGCAGTTCCGCGGCCTCGTCGAGCAGCGGCACGTCGGCCGGGGTCCAGCCGGACCGGGCGGAGCGTTGCAGGGCGAGGGGCGCGCCGGCGCTGAGCAGTCGTGCGGTGGAGGCGAACAGGCCGGCGACCAGTTGCTGCGGGGTGAGGATCGGCCACAGCCAGTCCAGGGCGCCGAGGACCTCGGCCTCGCCGCGCAGTTCGCGGCGGATCTCGGCGAGGTCGGCCTCGTCGAGGATCTGCGGGTCGCCGGGGGCGTCGCCGCCGCCGAGGGGGTCGTCGGCGTAGGGGTCGATGCCGATGGTGTCCGCGACCAGCAGCGACAGCGCGTGGATGATCTCGGTGTCGAAGACGGGCCGGGCGAGGTTGTGCAGTTTCCCGGAGCGGCGGGCCCGGTCGCGGGCGTCGGCGATGACCTCTGGGTCGAGCATGACGGCGGCGCCGTCGAGGATGTCGAGGCGGATCGCGACGGCCTCGTCGGGGACGCGCTGGCGGTCCTGGACGGCGGTGGCGAGGACCTCGGCCATCTCGGCGCGGCCCTTGATCTCGGCGATCGTGGCGGGTTCGTCGGTGTGCGCGACGACGCCGGGGAACAGGTCGCCCATCGTGCCGAGCAGGACCCCGGTCTCGGCGAGGGACGGCAGGACCTGGCCGATGTAGCGCAGGAACGTCGGGTTCGGCCCGACGATGAGCACGACCCGCGAGGACAGCATCTGCCGGTGCGTGTACAGCAGGTACGCGGCCCGGTGCAGCGCGACGGCCGTCTTGCCGGTGCCGGGGCCGCCCTGCACCACCAGGACACCGTTGAGGTCGCCGCGGATGACGCGGTCCTGTTCGGCCTGGATGGTCTCGACGATGTCCTTCATGCGGCCGGTGCGGGACGCGTTCAGCGCGGACAGCAGCGCGGCTTCGCCGGCCACGCCGTCGTGGGCGCCGCGGCCGGTGTGGTGCGCCTCGGCGAGGTCGAGGACCTCGTCGTCGACGCCGGTGACGGTGCGCCGTTCGGTGCGGATGTGGCGGCGGCGCCGCACCCCCTCGGGTGCGGCGGCGGTGGCCAGGTAGAACGGTCGGGACGCGGGGGCCCGCCAGTCGATGAGCAGCGGCTCGTAGTCGTTGTCCTCGTCGAAGATGCCGATCCGGCCGATGTAGCGCACCTCCCCCGACTCCTCGAAGTCGAGGCGGCCGAAGCACAGGCCGTTCTCCACGGCGCTGTATTGGGCGATGCGGTCGGTGTACAGCGCCGTCGCTGAGTCCCGGTGGGAGCGGTCGGCGGGTGTGCCACCGCTTTGCAGCAACGCCCGTTGGAGTTGCTCCGACGCTTCCTCCCGCAGCGTGTCGAGGTGCCCGTACAGCATCGTGAGATGCGCTTGCTCAGATGCGAGCTCGGATGCGTTTGACAACCCGTCTCCAGTCGGCTAACATTTGGATCAGTCAGGCGCCTGTGGGCGCCTATTTTGTTGCTCGAACGCTCTACTCTACCTGCTACCGCGACAGTCTCCGGTACTGGCGGATGGACAGTGGCACGAAGACGGCCGTGAGAGCCGCCGGCCACAGCAGTGCCGGCCAGGTGGTGCCGCCGCCGGGGTTGCCGAAGAGGGCGCGGGTCGCGTCCGCGGTGGCGGACAGCGGGTTCCAGTGTGACAGCGTGCCGAGCCAGGTGGGCATGTCCTGGGGTGAGGCGAGCGCGCTGGACAGGAACGCGACCGGCCACACGAGGATCTGCACGGCGACGAGCAGTTGCGGGTTGCCGGACAGCAGGCCCAGGTAGATGCCGATCCACAGCACGGCGAAGCGCAGCCACAGCAGCAGCGCGACGGCGGTCAGGGCGGCGGCTGCGGAGGAATGCCAGCGCCAGCCGACGGCGAGGCCGCAGCCGAGCATGACGAGCAGTCCCAGCGCGGAGGTGAGCAGGTCGGCGACGGCCCGGCCGGTGACCTGTGCGGAGGGTGCCATCGGCAGGGACCGGAACCGGTCGGTGACGCCGCGGCCGGTGTCGGTGGCGATCGCGGCGAAGGTCGTCTCGATGCCGAACAGCATCGTCATCGCGTACATGCCGGGTAGGAGGTATTCGCGGTAGTCGCCGCCGCCGGCGACGCTCATGCCGCCGCCGAGGACGAACCCGAACATGAGCACGAGCAGGACCGGGAACAGCAGGGTGAGGACGATCTGGGCGGGTTGGCGGGCGAGGTGCGCCAGTTCCCGTCGCGTCATGACCCAGCCGTCGTGCAGCGCCCATTTCATGCCGTCGCCTCCGCTGCGCTCCAGCGCCGGCCTGAGCCGAAGCTGTCACGGGATGAGCGGCCCGAGCCGCTTCGCTGGCCGCTCATGCGCTCACCAGTTTCAGGAATGCCTCGTCGAGGGTGGGGCGGCGGATCGTGATGTCGTGCACGTCGGGCAGGCTCGCGGCGAGCGCGAGGGCGGCGACGCGGTCGTGGACGGTGACGGTGACGCGGTCGCCGTCGACGGTGACCGGGCCGAGTCCGGCGAGCCGGGCCGCGGCGGCGTCCGGAGCGACGGTGAGCACTTCGAGGCGGTCGGCGCCCTTCAGTGCGGCGGGGGTGCCGTCGGCGATGACCCGGCCGTGGTCGATGACGCTGATCCGGTCGGCGAGCTGGTCGGCCTCGTCCAGGTACTGGGTGGTGAGCAGGACCGTGGTGCCGTCCTCGACGAGCCGGCGCACGGCCGCCCAGACCTCGGCGCGGCCGTGCGGGTCCAGGCCGGTGGTCGGTTCGTCGAGGAACAGCACCTTCGGGGTGAGGATCATCCCGGCGGCGAGGTCGAGGCGGCGGCGCATCCCGCCGGAGAACCGGGTCGCGGGCTTCTCCCCCACGTCGGTGAGCCCGAACCGTTCGAGGAGCTCGTCGGCGCGGCGGCGGGCGGCGGCCGTCCCGAGGTGGCTGAGCCGGCCGAACATGACCAGGTTCTGCCGGGCGCTGAGCAGCTCGTCGACGGCGGCGTGCTGGCCGACGAGCCCGATCGCGGCGCGGACCCGGCCGGGGTGCCGCACGACGTCGTGCCCGGCGACGGTGGCCGTGCCCCCGTCGGGCCGGACCAGGGTGGCGAGGATGCGCACGAGGGTGGTCTTGCCGGCGCCGTTGGGGCCGAGCAGCCCGTGCACGGTCCCGGCGGCGACGGTGAGGTCGAGGCCGTCGAGGGCGGTGTGGTCGTCGTAGCGTTTGCGGATGTCCCGGACGTCAATCACGTTATACAGTGTATAGAGTTAGGACGGAAGTTGCGACTCGATGTTCCCGCCTGCGCCGCCGCGCTCGGCCTCACCTACGCCGGCCCGATCTCCGGCGGCGAGGTCGGCGCCGGCCATGTCCTGCTGCCCGACGGCCGCCGGGCGGTGCTGACCGGCGGCCACCGCGACTCCGTCCCGCTCATCGACGTGGCCCGGGCCGCCGGCGTGCCCGCACCCCGCTACGAGCTCGTCGCCGAGTTCGCCGGCGCGACGGTCGTGGTGCAGGAGCTGCTCCCCGGCCGGCCTCCGGGCCCCCTCGACCAGGCGGTGCTGGACTCGATGCTGGCCGTCAGCGCCCGGTGCAACGGCCTGCTGTGCGACTCCGGCCTGCCGCAGCGGCAGTTGTACCTGCACCGCGACGGCCCCGGCTTCTGCCAGCACGGCTCCCTGGCCGGACACTCGGCCCGCACCGCCGCGCTCCTGGCCAGAGTCCGGGCCGTCCCCCTGCGGACCCTGCCCGGCGACGACCTGGTCCACTTCGACTACCACCCCGGCAACGTCCTGGTCAGCGACACCGGCACCGTGACCGGCGTCGTGGACTGGGACGGCGCCGGCCGCGGCAACCGCGCCTTCGACCTGGTCACGCTGCTGTTCGTGCTGACCCGGCACGCCCCGCACCTGACCGACCAGGTGCGCGCCGCCGCGGCCGAGCTGGCCCCGCCGGAGGTCCTCGCCGCCTGCTGGGCCCACATGGCGCTGCGCCAGGTCGACTGGTCGATCCGCCACCACACCCCCGACGAGGTCGACGCCTGGCTCACGGTCGCCGAAGGCGACGCCGTTGCCTGGTGAACCGTGATTCACCAGGCAGTGGTGGTCAGGCAGTGGTGGTCAGGCCGGGGCGCCCGCCGGTTCGCGGTCGGCGGCGGCGGCCAGCGCGGCCGGGGAGCGCAGGACCAGGGCGGCCACTCCGATCGACACGGCCAGCAGCACCGCGCTCACCGTGAACGCCAGCCGGTATCCGGCCGTCAGCGCCACCGCCTCCGACGCGCCCGACGCGAGCCGCCCCGCGGTCCGTGACGCCGCGACCGTCGACAGCGCCGCCACCCCCAGCGCCATCCCCAGCTGCTGCGTCGTGTTGAACAGGCCCGACGCCAGCCCAGCGTCGTCGGCCCGGGCGCCGGACATGCCCAGCCCGGTGATCGCCGGCAGCGCCAGCCCGCCGCCCGCGATGAGCAGCATCACCGGCAGCAGGTCCGGCACGAACCGGGCGTCCGCCGGCAGCCGGGTCAGCCACGCCATGGCGAGGACCAGCAGTGCCAGACCCGCGATCAGTGTGATCCGCTCGCCGAAGCGGGCGATCACCCGGGCCGACCCGAACAGGGACACCACCGCGATCGACAGGGCGGCGGGCAGCATCGCCAGGCCGGTCTGCAGGGCGGTGTAGTGCAGGACGCGCTGCATGTACAGGGCGACCAGGATCTGGAAGGAGAACATCGCGCCGATCATCAGGATCTGCAGGACGTTGGCGCCGGCGACCTGGCGGGAGCGCAGGATGCGCAGCGGCATGAGCGGGGTGCGGGCGGTCGCCTGCCGGGCGAAGAACCCGGCGAGGAGCAGGACCGCGGCGGACGCGAACAGCACCCGGCCGGCGGGCTGGACGACGGCGGCGATGCCGGTCATCAGTCCGGCGGTGACCAGGAACGCGCCGAGCACGTCGGCGCCGGCGCGCGCGCCGAGGCCCTGGTCGGTGGGGACGAACCGCATGGCGAGCAGGGCCGCGACGCCGATCGGCAGGTTGATCAGGAAGATCCAGTGCCAGCTGAGCAGGTCGGTGAGGACACCGCCGAGGACCTGGCCGATGGAGGCGCCGGCGGCGCCGGTGAACGCGAACACCCCGAACGCCCTGGCCCGTTCGGCCGGGGCGGGGAAGAGGGTGACGATGATGCCGAGGCTGACGGCGCTGGACATGGCGCTGCCGGCGCCCTGCAGGAAGCGGGCCGCGATCAGCATGGCCGGGCTGGTCGCGAGGCCGGCGAGGACGGACGCGGCGACGAAGACGACGGTGCCGGCGATAAGCAGCCGGCGCCGGCCGAGCAGGTCACCGAGGCGCCCGGCGAGCAGGAGCAGGCTGCCGAACGCGATGAGGTACGCGTTGACGACCCAGGTCAGGCCGGACGGGGTGAAGCCGAGGTCGGACTGCATGACGGGCATGGCGACGGTGACGATGCTGCCGTCCAGGATGGTCATCAGCATGCCGGTGGCGAGGACGGCGAGGGCCGCCCCACGGTTGGTGTCCATGGTCCGACCGTAGCAGATCGTCTGTTACGGAACCATCTAGTAGTGATCTACAACGCGGTGGCCCTGGCCCGGCGCACGCCCGGCGCCTCAACAGGCGCGGCGAGATGTCCCGCAGTGAGGGCGGTCAGCGCCCGCACGAGCACGTCACGCTCATCCGAAGGCAGCGAGTCCAGGGCGGCCGCGTGCACCCCGTCGGCGATCTCCTGACTGCGGGCCGCCATCTCCGCACCCAACGGGGTCACCGCGATGATCCGGGCCCGCCGGTCGGTGCTGGACGGGCGGCGCTGCGCGTAGCCGGCCTTCTCCAGGGCGTCGACGGTGACGACCATCGTGGTCTTGTCCATGCCGCCGATCTCGGCCAGCTGGATCTGGGTGCGCTCGGCGCCGACCGCGTGCACGAGCACGCAGTGCATCCGCGTGGTCAGGCCGATCTCCGCGAGCGCCGCGGCCATCTGCGTGCGCAGGACGTGGCTGGTGTGGTCGAGCAGGAACGAGAGGTCAGGCTCGACCCGCGTCGGTGCGGTCATGCCTTCGAGGGTATCAATGCACCTGGGAGCGGATGATCTGTCAGCAAACCGTCGGCGACGTTCCGGACGCCGGCGGTGGGCGTAGGGTGCGCGAGTGATCGCTGTGCGGTACCGCCTCGGCATCGATTTCGGCACCTCGAACACCGTCGCCGTCATCCACGAGGGCGACGGGCGCACCCGGCCGGTGCTGTTCGACGGTTTCCCCCTGCTGCCGTCCTGCGTGTGCGCGGCCGCCGAGAAGCTGCTCGTCGGGCGGGAGGCGATGCACGCCGCCAGGGTCCGGCCCGAGCTGTTCGAACCGCACCCGAAGCGGCGCATCGACGACGGCACCGTCCTGCTCGGCGCGGCCGAGGTCCCCGTCAGCGAGCTCATCGCGGCCGTCCTCACCCAGGTCAGGGCGGAGACGGTGCGGACCATGGGCGGCGACCCGGAGACGGTGGTGCTCACGTATCCGGCCGCGTGGGGTCCCCGCCGCCGGGCCGTGCTGCTCGACGCGGCCCGCCTCGCCGGCCTCGGCACGCCGCAGCTGGTCCCCGAGCCGGTCGCCGCCGCCGGGTTCTTCGTCGCCGCGACCGGCGCCGCGGTGCCCGTCGGCAGCCGGGTCGTCGTCTACGACTTCGGCGCCGGCACGTTCGACGCGTCGGTCGTCACCCGCACCGCCACCGGCTGGGACGTCATCGCCAGCGAAGGCCTCGACGACGCCGGCGGCCTGGACGTCGACACCGCGATCGTCGACTACCTCGGCACCGTCCACACCGCCACCCACCCGCAGGAGATGCGGCGCCTCGTCCAGCCGCAGACCGTCGCCGACCGGCGCGCCAACCGCAACCTGTGGGAGGACGTCCGCACCGCGAAGGAGATCCTGTCCCGGTCCACGTCGACCTACATCCACGTGCCGCTCATCGAGCAGGACGCGCCGCTGGGCCGGGAGCAGCTGGAGCGCCTGGCCCGGCCGGTCGTCGACCGTACCGTCGCCCTGACCCGCACCGTGCTCACCTCCGCCGAGCCGACCCGCCCCCTGGCGGGGCTGTTCCTGGTCGGCGGGTCCAGCCGGATGCCGCTCGTCGCGACCCTGCTGCACCAGGCGACCGGGGTCGCCCCGACGGTCCTCGAGCAGCCCGAGCTGGTCGTCGCGGAGGGCAGCGCGCGGCCCCTGGCGACGACCGGAGCTCAGCCGGCAGCCGATGCGGCAGGTGTACGCCAACCCGCCGGCACCCCCCTCTGGCCCGCCACCGCACCCGCCTCGCCGGCGCCGGGCGTCACGCCCGTGTCCCCGGCCGCGGTCGGCAACGACCCCGGGGTCCGCGGCGTCGCATCGGTCCGGTCCTCCGCACCGTCCTCCCTGCCACCCTCCCTGCCACCGGAGCAGCCGCCGGCGCGGCTGCCGGCCCACCCGCCGGTGTCCGGCGGTGGCGTCTACGGCACGCCCGCCTCAGGGCCGCCCGCGGCGACGCCGCCGGCCGGGGCGCCGTCGTTCTCGATCCCGCCGGTGTCCGGCCGCCCCGCCGCGGGCCCGCCACCGCCCGGCACCGGCTGGGGCGCCGCCGGGCTGCCGGTCTCCGGCCCGCCCGACGCCGCCTGGTCCACGTCGTCGCCGCCCGCGTCGAACTGGCCCGACAACGCACCGAACTGGCCGGTCTCCCCCGCCGCCGGCGCCGCCGGCCCGACCAGCCCCGCGGCGGCCAGACCGGAGCAGGTCGCCGCGTTCGGCGCCGGGCCACCGCCCGCGACCGCCACCCCGCCGGCCACGACACCTGCCCCGGCAGCGCAGCCGGGTCCGACGCCGGCGCCGCCGGGTGCGGTCCGCAGGGCCCTGGTCACCGGCGCGATCGCGCTCGGCGCGCTGCTGCTGTTCGGGTTCCTCGGCCGCAAGGCCTATGAGGGCGCATGGTCCCTGCCCTCCGAATTCACCTACTGGCACAGCTGGGTCGGCGAGGCCCGCACCTACCTGTACCCGGGTTTCGCGCTGTGGCTGGCATACCTGTTCGCCGCGCCGGCCGGCAAGACCGTCGCCCGCACCGTCACCTGGGCCGTGGTGCTCATTCCCGCGATCATCATCGCGCAGGAGGTCGGCATCGTCGTCGCGTACGTCAGCGGAAACGTCGGCGTCTACGTCCTGCTCGTCATCGCGTTGATCGTCGCGGTGATCCTGCTCGCGGCCCGGCGCCGGCTCGACGGCAGCGAGGTGCAGCCGGTGTTCGGCCGCGCCGACGCCGGCGGGCTGCTGCTCGCGGTGCTCATCGCGATCCTCGCCGACGCGCCCGAGTACCGGTACGCGATCGAGAGCATGCGCGCCGGCGACATCGGCCTCGCCGACGCCCTGAAGATCACCGAGGTGCCGGCGCTGCACTGGTTCGTGTTCGGGCCGTCGGTGACGTTCGCCATCGCCGCACTCGGCGCCGCGACGGGCCGGCTCGCCGCGCTGACCGCCCCGGCCGTCACCCGCTGGCTGCCCCGCATCGCCGCCGTCGCCCTGCTCCTCGGCGCGCTCGTCGCCGTGTCCCGCGTCGGCACCGGCCTGTTCGACTGGTGAGCCTCACGCCGTGGCGTGCCGCGCCCGGTACGTCCACCGGTACACCCACCGGCCCCGCCGGGGCTGCCAGCCGCGCCGGCCGAGCAGCGCCAGGACGGTGCCGATCACGACCGCCCAGGTGCCCAGCGCCGCGACCGGGCCGACCGGCCCGCCGGTCACCGGCAGCATCGCCGCCGCCTGCGACACGGCGACCGGCACGCTCAGGAACCGCACCGTGTTGTCGGCGGCCAGTCCCGCCGCGAGCAGCGTGTGCCCGCCCCCGTCGAGGTCCCCGGGGACCACGACCAGCAGGCTGAACCTGCCGTCGGCGCCGGTGAACGCGGTGCCGAGCGGCCGCGGCGTCGAGTACACCACCACCTCCACGGACGTGCCCGGCTTGTAGCCGCCGCCGTGCAGGGTGATCGCCGCCCCGGAGACGGTGGCCCCGCCGGCGGTGTTGTGCAGGCCGCCGGCCGTGGGCGCGGTGGCCGGGACGGTGACGGGCACCGGGTCCCGCAGCACGGTCAGCGTGGCGGTGACGTCGGGCGCGGCCGCGAACCGGCGGTCGCCGTCCTGCCGGGCGACCAGCGCGCACGCGCCGGCGGCCAGGAGCGTCACGGTCGCGCCGTCGACGGCGCAGATCCCGGCCGAGGCGGTCGTGACGGTGACCGGCAGCCCGGACGTGGCGGTCGCGGTGAGGGTGACCGGCCCGTCGGACACCGCGGCCGGCGGCGGCACGGCGAGTGTGACCGTCTGCACCGCCGGGGCGATCCGGACCGTGCGGGTGACCCGCGGTGCCGGCGCCCACTGCGGGTTGCCCGGCTGGTCGGCGCGGACGATGCAGGTGCCCGCGGCGATCGGGGTGATGACGGACCCGTCGACGGTGCACACCCGCCGGCTGCCGCTGCTGAGGACCACGGGCAGGAACGACGACGCGGCCGGCGCGACGGTGAGCGGCCCGTCGGTGTAGGAACGGCCGGCCGGCGGCGGGAACGCGATGCGCTGCCAGCCCCGCGTGACCGTGAATGTCTGCGTGACCGGCGGCGCAGCGGTGGCGGCGGGCTGGGACGCGGTGACCGTGCACCGCCCCGGGGTCCGCAGCGTGACGACGGACCCGGCGACCGTGCACACCTGTGGGGTGCTGCCGGCGAATGCCACCCGCGGCCCGGCCGTCGCGGTCGCGGCCAGCCGCACCGGCCCGTCGGTCAGCGCCGTGTCCGGGACCGCGGCGAACGTGATCGTGGCGGCGTCGCCGGTGACGGTGAACGTGCCGTCGACCCGGGCCGCGGGTTCCCAGCCGGCGGACCCGGACTGGTCGGCGTGCACGGTGCAGGTGCCGGTCCGCACCAGGGTGACGGCGGCACCGGCGACCGCGCACACGGCGGGGGTCGCGGCGGTGAACGTGACCGGCAGCCCGGAGGTCGCGGTGGCGGTGAGGGTGACCGTGCGGGCGCCGGCCGCCGTCGCCGGTGGCGGCGTGAACGCGATGTGCTGCGCGCCCCGCCCGACGGTGAAGCGGACCTCGACGTCGGGTGCCGCGGCCCACGAAGCGGTGCCGGGCCGCCGTGCGACCAGCACGCAGGTGCCGGTGGCGTGCAGGGTCACGGAGCCACCGGTGACGGTGCACACCGCAGGGTCGGTGCTGGTGACCGCGACCGGCAGCCCGCTGTCGGCGCTCGGCGCGATCGCCACGGTCCCGGCGGCGAGCGGCACGGGCCCCGGTGCGGGGAACGTGATCGTCTGCCGGCCGCGGCCGACGGCGAACGCCCGCTCGACGCGGGGTGCGGCCGCGTATCGGCCGTTGCCGCGCTGGTCGGCGCGTAGCCGGCAGGTGCCGGCGCCGACGAGGGTGACCCGCCGTTTCGCGACGGTGCACACGTGGCGGTCGGCGCTGGTGACCGTGACCGCCAGCCCGGAGGTGGCCCTCGCCTCGATGCGGACGGTGCCGGTGGTCATCGTCGTGTCGCCCGGTCGGGCGAACGTGATCGTCTGCGGGGACCTGGCGACCTGGAAGGAGTCGTCGGCGCGGGGCGCGGCCTCGAACGTCTCGTCGCCGTGCTGGTCGGCGTGCAGGGTGCAGGTGCCGCCGGCGACGAGGGTGACCGTGCGGCCCTTGACCTTGCAGACGCGGGGGGTGCCGCTGGTCCAGGTGACGGGCAGGCCGGACGTGGCGGCCGCGGTCACCTGGACGGTCCCGGCGGTGACCGGCGTGTCCGGGGTCGGCTGCCAGGCGATCGTCTGGGCCCGGCCGAGGACGGCGAACGTGTCGCTGGCCGGGTCGGCGGCGGCGAAGGACCCGTTGCCCGGCTGGGTGGCGCGGACCGTGCAGCGGCCGTGCCGGTGCAGGGTGACCGTGTCGCCGTCGACGGTGCACACGTCGCCGCTGGTGCTGGTGTACTGCACGGGCAGGCCGGACGTGGCGACCGCGGCGACGGACACGGTGCCGGCGGTCAACGGCGTGTCGGGCGTGTCGGTCCAGGTGATGTGCTGCTGGGCGAGCGCCGGCTCAGCCGCCGCGGAGAGCGGCATGGAGACCGTCCCGCCGATCGCTGCCAGCACCGCCGCAGCCGCCGCCGAAACAGTGCTCACCGGCCCACGTCTCAGCCGCACGCCGAACGCCGCCATCGCGGTCTCCCCCGTCCGATCTCCGGTCAGAGGGCGGCGGCTCGACTACCCGCCGCCCCGCAGTCGAAGACCGTAACGGAGAGTCATCGCACGGATACGCGGAATCAGGGGGACTGCTCCTGAAGGAACGGCAGCAGCACCGTGTTGAACGCGTCGGGCTGTTCCAGGTTGATCATGTGGCCGGCGCCGGGGATCTCGACCCGCCGCGCGCCCGGAACGTCCCGCACCGCGCGCTGCGTGACGTCGACGATGTCGCTGGAGTCGGTGTCGCCGATGACCAGCAGCGTCGGCGCCGTGACCTCGCCGAGCCGGTGGAGGGCGTCGCGTTCCAGCATCCGGCCCTGCGCGGTGGCGTGCCGGGTCGCGTTGTTGGCGGCCATGTCCGCGCACCGCACCCGCACCGACGCGGCCACGTCCTCCGGCCTGCGGTGCGGCCCGTCGACCCAGGCGCGCAGGAACGCCTCGACGAACGCGGCCGTGTCCCGCTCCTGCGCGGCGCGGCCCATCTCCTGGTAGCGGTCGAGGACGTACGGGTCGGTGAACGTCATCCCGCTGATCCCGGTCGCCGCCGCGCACAGCGCCCACACCCGCTGCGGCCGGCTGACGGCGAAGTCGAACGCGATCCGCCCGCCCATGGACAGCCCGACCAGCGCGACCCGGTCGACGCCGAGGGTGTCCAGGACGGCGGCGAGGTCGTCGTCATGGCGGAAGTCGCCGGTGGCGGTGCTGGACCGCCCGTGCGAGCGCACGTCGAGGCGGATCACCCGGTGCGTGGCGGCGAGCAGCTCGAACTGGTCGTCCCACATCCGGCAGTCGAGCAGCCCGCCGTGCAACAGCACCACGGCGGGCCCGTCCCCGACGGCCTCGTAGTAGAGCGATCCGTCAGATACTTCGATGTGTCCGGTCCCCATGACCCGACCTTACGGCGGATCAGACGAACTGTTCGCCCTGCTCCGCTTTGCGCAGCAGCAGCGCCGGCGGTTCGAACCGGGCGCCGTAGCGGGCGGCGAGCTCGCGGCTGCGGGCGATGAAGCCCGGCAGGCCGCCGTCGTACTGGTTGATGTACTGCAGCACGCCGCCGGTCCAGCCGGGGAACCCGATGCCGAGGATCGAGCCGACGTTGGCGTCCGCCACGCTGGTGAGGACCCCCTCGTCGAGACACTTGACCGACTCGAGGGCCTCGGCGAACAGCATCCGCTCCTGCATGTCGACGAACGGCACGTCGACGCCGGGCTTCGCGAAGTGCTCCCGCAGTCCGGGCCACAACCGGTCGCGTTTGCCGCCGGGGTACTCGTAGAAGCCGGCTCCGCCGGAGCGCCCCGGCCGGCCGAACTCGTCGATCATGCGGTCGATGAGCGCGTCGGCGGGGGTCGGGGTCCACGCGTCGCCGTACGCGAGCCGGATCTTGCGCGGCAGCGTCAGCGTGAGCTCGTCCATCAGCGCGAGGACCGCGGCCGGGTATCCGGCCTGCAGGCTGGCCTGCTCGATCGACGGCGCGGCGACGCCCTCGGCGAGCATGAGCAGCCCCTCGCCGGTGAACGTGCCGATGACCCGGCTGGTGAAGAACCCGCGGCTGTCGTTGACGACGATCGGCGTCTTCTTCAGCTGCCGCACCACGCCGAGGGCCCGGTCCAGGGCGGCGTCGGAGGTGGCGGCGCCCTTGATGACCTCGACGAGGGGCATCTTGTCCACGGGCGAGAAGAAGTGCAGCCCGACGAAGTCCTGCTGGCGGGTCACACCGTCGGCGAGCAGCGAGATCGGCAGCGTCGAGGTGTTGGAGCACAGCAGCGCGTCGGGCGCGACGACGTCCTGGACCTCGGCGAACACCTTGTGCTTGAGGGCCGGGTCCTCGAAGACGGCCTCGATGACGAGGTCGCAGCCGGCGAGGTCGGCCGGGTCGGCGGTCGGGGTGATCCGGGCCAGGATCTCCTCGCCGGGCAGGAACGGCTTCTTCGCCAGGATCTTCGCCGAGTACTGCTTGCCGCGTTCGGCGGCCTCGACGGTGACGTCCTTGAGCAGCACCTGCATGCCGGCCTTCGCGCACACGTACGCGATCGCGGCGCCCATCATGCCCGCGCCGAGGACGGCGACCTTGGCGAAGGGTGTTGCATTCGTGCCGCGGGCGTTCGCGGCCTGCAGGTCGAAGAAGAACGCCTTGATCATGTTCTTGGCGATCTGGCCGGTGACGAGCTCGGTGAAGTACCGGCCCTCGATCGTGAACGCGGTCGCGAGGTCGACCTGGGCGCCCTCGACGGCGGCGGCGAGGATGTTGCGCGGCGCCGGGTAGGGCGCGCCCTTGAGCTCCTTGCGCAGCGTCGCCGGGAACGCGGGCAGGTTCGCCGCGAACGACGCCTGCGCCGGGGTGCCGCCGGGGATCCGGTACCCCTTCACGTCGTAGGGCTGCACCGCGTTCGGGTTCTCCGCGATCCACGCCTTCGCTCGGTCGAGGAGTTCGTCGCGCGGCGCGACCTGGTGGACGAGCCCGGCTTCGAGGGCCTTCGCCGGACGGAGCCGCTGCCCGCGCAGGAGCACGGTGAGCAGCGCCTGGGCGATGCCGAGCAGCCGGACGGTCCGCACCACCCCGCCGGCGCCGGGCAGCAGCCCGAGCGTCACCTCGGGGAAGCCGATCTCGACGCGCGGGTCGTCGGCGACGACGCGGTGGTGGCAGGCGAGGGCGAGTTCGAGGCCGCCGCCGAGCGCGGAGCCGTTGACCGCGGCGACGACCGGCCGGCCGAGCGTCTCCAGGCGGCGCAGCAGGCTCTTGAGGTGCATCGAGGACGCGTACACGTCGGCGGCCTGGTCGGGGCCGATGCCGCCGAGCCGGTCGAGGTCGCCACCGGCGAAGAACGTCTTCTTCGCCGACGTGACCACGACGCCGGTGATGGTGTCCTTCTCGGCTTCCAGGCGGTCGACGACGGTTTCGAGGTCGGCGACGAACGCGGCGTTCATCGTGTTGGCCGAGCGGGCCGGATCGTCGATGGTGAGGACCACGACGGCGTCGTCGCCACGGTCCCAGCGGATCGTGTCGGTCATGGTTTCGGTGCCCTTCGGATTCGCTGGACTTCAGATTCGTTCGACGATGGTGGCGATGCCCATGCCGCCGCCGATGCACAGCGTGGCGAGGCCGTAGCGCAGGCCGCGGCGTTCGAGCTCGTCGACGAGGGTGCCGATGAGCATCCCGCCGGTCGCGCCGAGCGGGTGCCCCATCGCGATGGCACCGCCGTTGACGTTGACCTTGTCCAGGTCGAAGTCCATGTCCTTGGCGAAGCGCAGCACGACGGCGGCGAACGCCTCGTTCATCTCCACCAGGTCGATGTCGGCGGCGGTGAGCCCGGCCTTGGCGAGGGCCTTGCGGGTCGCGGGCGCCGGCCCGGTCAGCATGATCGTCGGGTCGGCGCCGCTGACGGCGGCCGCGACGATCCTGGCCCGCGGGGTGAGCCCGGCCTTCGTCCCGGCGGCCGCGCTGCCGACGAGCACGAGCGACGCGCCGTCGACGATGCCGGAGGAGTTCCCGGCGGTGTGCACGTGCTCGATCCGCTCGACCCAGTGGTACCGCTGCAACGCCACCGCGTCGAAACCGCCGAGGTCGCCGATCGTCGCGAACGACGCCGGCAGCGCCCCGAGCCCGTCGAGCGTGGAGGCGCGCAGGTGCTCGTCGCGGTCGAGCACGACGAGGCCGTTGCGGTCGCGGACCGGCACGACGGACCGGTTGAAGTAGCCGCCGGCCCAGGCCTTCGCGGCGCGGGTCTGCGACTCCAGGGCGTAGGTGTCGACGTCCTCGCGGCTGAAGCCCTCGATGGTGGCGATGAGGTCGGCGCCGATGCCCTGCGGCACGAACCGGGTGGTGTAGTTCGTCTCGGGGTCCATTGCCCAGGCGCCGCCGTCGGAGCCCATCGGCACCCGCGACATCGATTCCACGCCGCCGGCGAGGACGAGGTCCTCCCAGCCGGCGCGGACCTTCTGCGCGGCGACGTTGACCGCTTCGAGGCCGGACGCGCAGAACCGGTTGAGCTGCACCCCGGCGACCGTGTCGGGCAGCCCGGCGGCGATCGCGGCGGTCTTGGCGATGTCGGACCCCTGGTCCGCGATCGGGGACACGACGCCGAGCACGACGTCGTCGATGTCGGCCGGGTCGAGCCCGGGATAGCGGCGGCGCAGCTCGTCGATCAGCCCGACGACCAGCGACACGGGCTTCACCCCGTGCAGCGACCCGTTCTGCTTGCCCCGCCCGCGCGGTGTGCGGACAGCGTCGTAAACGAAAGCCTCAGTGCTCACCTACCCGAGAGTAACTTGCCCTCCCCGGGCGCGGTACCCCACCG
Organism: Dactylosporangium siamense; assembly: GCF_016862795.1. Classification (GTDB taxonomy): domain Bacteria; phylum Actinomycetota; class Actinomycetes; order Mycobacteriales; family Micromonosporaceae; genus Dactylosporangium; species Dactylosporangium siamense. The sequence goes on from NZ_BONQ01000108.1 coordinate 27,880, forward strand.
CCCGCCATCGCCCTGCGAGAATATCCACATGCGCCGGGGGACCGCTCTGATCATGTTCTGGTTCGCCGGGTCGGCCGTCGCCGTCACCGTCCTGGCCGGCATCACCACGACGCTGCGGTATCCGGCGCTCACCCCGATCTCCCACCCGTTCCTGGCGATCCTCATCGCGGCGGTCATGGTGATCATCGCGCTGCGCGGCGTCCTGCCGGAGAGCACCGAGCGGCTGGTCGCGCAGGCCTGCACCGGCCTGTTCGCCGTCATCGTCGCCGTGGTCGGGGCGGTGCTGCACTCAGCGGGAGAGTTCTCGCCGCGGCAGCCCGAGGTCGTCGCCGCCGGCACCGACGTCCAGGTCGTCTCGTGGCGGCAGGACGACATGTCGCGGCAGCTGCTGCTGCTGCGGCTGCGCAGCCGCGACGGCCTGCTCAGCCGCGACGGCACCACCGACGTGGCGTGCTTCCTCGACAAGGTCGGCGGCGCCTACCCGGACTGGACGTTCGCCTCCGCCACCGTCACCGGCGACCTGCTGGTCGCGCGGACCGCCGACGGCCAGGAGTGGAGGGTGACGTTCGACCCGGCGACGCTGCGGCCGACCACCCCGGCGATCGACCGCTGCACCGCCGCGCCCGGCTACCCCGGCTGAACCGGGACCCATAAGGTCGACCGCTGCGCCGACAGTCCCTGCCGCCTCAGGGCACCTGCCATTCCCGCAGGACCTCCTCGGTGTGCTGGCCCGGCAGCGGCGGCGGGCCGCCGAGCGTCGCCGGGGTCGCGGAGAACCGCGGCGCCGGCACGGGTTGCACGACCCCGAGGTGGTCGGCGAACGTGCCCCGCGCCGCCAGGTGCGCGTCGCGGGGTGCCTCGTGCAGCGACAGCACCGGCGTGACGCACCCGTCGCTGTCGTGGAACAGCGCCGACCACTCGTCCCTGGTGCGGGTCAGGAAGGCCGCGGCGAGCCGTTCGCGCAGCACCGGCCACTGCGCCACGTCCAGCTGGTCCGGTAGGTCGCTCAGGCCCAGGGTGGTCACGAGGGTGGCGTAGAACTGCGGCTCGAACGCGCCGACGGCGACGTGCTTACCGTCGGAGGTCTCGTACACGTCGTAGAACGGCGCCCCGGTGTCGATCATGTTGACGCCGCGCCGGTCCTGCCACAGCCCGACGGCCAGCATGCTGTGCAGCATCGTGCTGATGTGCGCGGCGCCGTCGACGATCGCGGCGTCGACGACCTGCCCGCGGCCGGTCCGCTCGGCCTCCCGCAGCGCCGCGATGACCCCGACGACGAGGTACATGGCGCCGGCGCCGAAGTCGCCGAGCAGGTTCACCGGCACCTGCGGCGGCCCGCCGGCCCGGCCGATCGGGTGCAGCGCGCCGGACAGCGCCAGATACGTGATGTCGTGCCCGGCGGTGGTGGCCCGCGGCCCGTCCTGCCCCCAGCCGGTCATCCGCCCGTACACGAGTGCCGGGTTGGCCGCGTGCGCCTGCTCGGGTCCGACGCCGAGCCGTTCGGCGACGCCCGGCCGGTACCCCTCGATCAGCACGTGCGCCTTGCGCACCAGCGCGAGCACGGTCGCGACGCCGGTGGGGTCCTTGAGGTCCACGGCGACGGAGCGTTTGCCGCGGTTGAGCAGGTCGGTGGCGGCGGGTGGGGCGATCGGCGAACCCGGCCCGATCCGGTCGACCCGGACCACGTCCGCGCCGAGGTCCGCCAGCATCATCCCGGCGAACGGTCCCGGCCCGATCCCGGCCAGTTCCACCACCCGCACGCCCCGCAAAGGCCCAGTCGTCATGCGCCCATCTTGGACCGTCCGCTCAGCGTGGTGGGCGCAGGCCGTCGGACAGCACGGTGAGCAGCCGGGCCGCCCGGCCCGGGTCGGTGCTCTCGTGCGCGGCCAGGAACAGGCTCTTGAACAGTGTGAACAGGTCGTCCACCGTGATCTCGGCGCGGACGGCGCCGGCGGCCTGGGCGCGGGCGAGCAGGACCGCGACCGCGGCGTGCAGGTCGGCGATCAGCGGACCGGGCACGGACATCGCGTCGGACGTGTCGCGCTTGGCGGCGCCCTCGGCGCCGAGGTGGGCCAGGAACGCGAAGAACGCCGCACCGGGGTCGGGGGCGTCGGCGTGCTGCCGGGCGGTGGTGACGAGGTCGGTGACCCGGGCCGTGATCACGGCCTGGAACAGGGCTTCCTTGGTCGGGAAGTGGCGGTAGACGGTGCCGGGGCCGACGCCGGCGCGGGCCGCGATGTCGTCGAGCGGCACCGCGAACCCGGACTCGGCGAACGCGTCGCGGGCGGCCGCGAGGATCCGGTCGCGGTTGCGCCGGGCGTCGGCGCGCAGCGGTTGTTCAGCGGGAGCCATTGCTAACCGGGGCCACCGTTCCGTATCGTCGGGTCGAGATAAGCGGGGTCATCGTTCCGATTGTACGGGAGGCATCATGGTGCACAGTCCACGCGAGGTCGCCGAGCAGGTCCGGCGGATGGTGGCCGGCGAGGGGATCCGCTTCGCCGACCTGTTCGCCGAGGACGGCGTCCTGGAATACCCGTTCGCCCTGCCCGGCCAGCCCCGGGAGCTGCGCGGCCGGGCCGCGATCCAGGCCTACCACGGCGCGGCGGCCGGCTCGCGGCAGCTGTTCGAGATGGACGGCGTCGACGCGGTCGTCCGCGACACCGACGACCCCGAGGTGGTCGTCGCCCAGATCGAGCATCACGGGCGCTCCGCGGTGACCGGCGAGCCGTACCGGTTCCGTGCGCTCGGCATCATGCGGGTCCGCGCCGGCGAGATCGTGTCCTACCAGGACTACATGGACCCGATCGCCACCGCGCGGCTCCTCGGCCGGACCGCCGACCTCGCCGCCGCGTTGACCGCGAGCGCTTAGACGCGCGTGCCGTCGGCGGCCTGGCGCAGGTCGACGTCGTGGATGAGGCTGCGGGCGGTGGCGTCGTCGAGGGTTTCCTCGTAGACGGCCCGGGCCAGGGCGTCGCGCTGGGCGTCGAAGTCCGGCCCGGCCGCCGCGACGATGGCGACGCCCGTGGCGAGCAGCGCGGCCTCCTGCTCGCGTTCCGCGGCGATGTCGATGCGCAGGCGGCGCACCAGCATCGGGATCGTGGTGCCCTGGATGAGCAGGGTGCCGAGGGTGACGAGCAGCGCGATCGCCTGGATCTCGTCGCGGCCGGGGAACGGGGCGCCGTCGTGGAGGTGTTCGGGGACGGCGGCCGCGGCGGCGAGGGTGAGGATGCCGCGCATGCCGGTCCAGCCGACGATGAGCGCCTCCTTCGGGGTGGGCTCGCCGAGGACGGGACGCTTGCGGCCGCGGCGGGCCCGCCACCGCAGCCGGCGCTCCCAGTGGGCGCGGGCCCGCGGGTCGGTCTCCACCCGCTGCTCGCGCCGCCGCCGGCGCAGCCCCCACCAGGCGAACGCGGCGGACACCGCGCCGAGCCGGAAGACGATGACCGTGGCCAGGATGACGGCGGCGGCGACCACGGTGCGCAGCAGCGTGTCCGACGAGGCGAGGCTCTGCACCACGAACCGCAGTTGGAGCCCGATGTAGGCGAACACGAACGTCTCCAGCAGGAAGTCCACGACCGGCCAGACGGTGTCCTCCTGCAGCCGGGAGCGGTAGGCGCCCGGGTACTGGTGGCGCTTGTCCAGGGCGGTGTTGATGGACACGGAGAACGCGGCGACGACGACGGCGAGGATGCCGGAGGCGTGCACCTGCTCGGCCAGCAGGAACGCGGTGAACGGCAGCAGCAGCGACACCGACGTCTCCAGGACCGGGTCGTGCAGGCGTTTGCGCAGCCACAGGGTCGCGATCGCGAGCAGGCCACCGATGACGATGCCGGTCACGGCGTTGTACAGGAAGAGCACGAAGCCGTTGTCGAACAGGGTGTGCCCGGCGCCGGTCGCCGCGACGGCGAGGCTGAACAGGGTGAGGGCGGTCGCGTCGTTGACCAGGCTCTCGCCGGTGAGGATCGCGGTGACCCGGCGGGGCAGGCCGAGCGCCTCGCCGTGCGAGACGGTGGTGATGGTGTCCGGCGGGGCGAGCACGGCGCCGAGGACGAGCGCGGCCTGCAGCCCGATCGCGGGCAGCAGCAGCGACGCGACCCATCCGGTGACGCCGGTGGTGATCACGACGAGCGTGACGCCGAGGGTCAGGATCGGGCGCAGGTTCGCCGCGAAGCTGGACCCGGACGCGCCACGGGTCGCGGAGTACAGCAGCGGCGGCACGACGACGGCGAGGATGAGTTCGCTGTCCAGCTCGAGCCGGGGCACGCCGGGGATGAACGACGCGGCCGCGGCGAGGATGACCACGACCAGGCCGGGCTGGGCACCGCGGCGGTGCGCGACGGCGGAGACCGTGATCCCGCCGAAGATGATCAGAAGGAGCTGGACACCGTTCACGAACGATCACGATAAGCCACCCTTGACGGAGTGAGCACTCACTCCGCAGAATCGGGGGCATGACCGAACCCCGCAGGAGGGCCTCACCCATGAGCCCCGACCAGCGCCGCGCGATGATCGTCGCGGCCGCGCTGCCCCTCGTCGTCGAGCACGGCGCCTCCGTCACCACCGCCCAGGTCGCCCGCGCCGCCGGGATCGGCGAGGGCACCGTCTTCCGCGCGTTCGCGGACAAGGACGCGCTGCTGCTCGCGTGCATGGCCGAGGCGCTGCGCGCCGACGACACCCTCGCCCACGTCCGCGCCATCGACCTCGACCAGCCCCTCGCCGACCGTCTCGTCGAGGCGGTGGAGACGCTGCGGGCGTACATGACCCGGATGGGCGCGGTCGCCGGCGCCCTCGGCCACCTGCACCGCCGCGACCCCGCCGAACGCCCCGACCCGGGCCGCCGCACCCGCGCGATGACCGCGACCGTCGACGCCCTCGCCGTCCTGTTCGAACCCGAACAGGACCGGCTGCGCCGCGACCCGGAATACCTCGCCCGCGTGTTCCACACCCTCGTCCTGGCCGGCGGAGACGCCACCGACCTCGTCGACCTGTTCCTCAACGGCGCCGCAGTGCCGCAAAACGGTGGACAACCGGCACCCGCCGCGGCGAAGGTGCAACATGGACATCCTTCGCCAGCATGAGATCGCCGAGGCCGGCCACCGGATCCTCAACCCGTTCACCGACGACAAACTCATGCTGCTCGGCGAGGTCTGCCGGCTCGGACCGGGACAGCGCCACCTCGACCTCGCCTGCGGCAAGGGCGAGATGCTGGCCCGGTGGGCCGACGTCTACGGCACCGTCGGCGAGGGCGTCGACATCAGCGAGGTGTTCCTGTCCGCCGCGCACGAACGGGCCAGGGAGCTCGGCGTCAGCGACCGCGTCACGTTCCGGCGCGGCGACGCCGGCAAGGACGTCCCCGCCGACGCGTCCTACGACGTGGTGTCGTGCATCGGCGCCACCTGGATCGGCGGTGGCCTGGCCGGCACCGTCGAGCTGCTGCGGCCCGCGCTGCGCCCCGGCGGGCTGCTGCTCATCGGGGAGCCGTACTGGACCGCGACCCCACCGACCGGCATCCCCGCCAAGTTCGCCGAGTTCACGTCGCTGCTGGGCACCCTGGACCGGCTCGAGGCGGCCGGGCTGAGCCTGGTCGAGATGGTCCTCGCCGACCGCGACTCATGGGACCGGTACAAGGCGTCGCAGTGGTGGACCGTCGACACCTGGCTCCGCGAGCACCCCGCCCACCCCGACGCCGACGCCATGCGCCGGTACCTCGACGACAGCCGCCGCAGCCATCTGCAGTACCGGCGGGAATTTCTCGGCTGGGGCGTCTTCGTGTGTCGAGACGCGCCGGGCCGCTCCGAGGTATCAGGCGACAGCACCTGACATCTCGACAAGGAGCACCGATGGACGACGAACTGCAGCGCCTCGGCCGGCTCGCCGGCACCTGGAAGGTCACCGGCGGCGCCACCGGCACCACCACCTACGAGTGGCTCGACGGCGGGCACTTCCTGATCCAGCGCGGCGTCCTGGACCACGACGGGCACCGCGTGTCGATGACCGAGATCATCGGCCGCGAACACAGGTTCGGGGAGGAACCCGGCACCGAGATCAAGGCCCGGGCGTACGACGCCGACGGCAACACCCTGGACTACGTCTACGACCTCGACGGTGACACCCTCACCATCTGGGGCGGGTTCAAGGGCTCACCCGGCTACTTCCGCGGCACGTTCGACGCCACCGGCGACGTCCTCATCGGAGACTGGGTGTGGCCGGGTGGCGGCTACCACGCCGAAATGGAGCGGATCGCGTGAAGTACCTGCTGCTGGCGTACACCAGCCTCGCCGAGTGGGACACCGTCGACGTGACGTCGGAGGAGTTCCTGGCCTCGTGCGCGTTCTACGCGGACCTGATCAAGGAACTGACCGACTCCGGTGAGCTGCTGGGCACCGAGGGCCTCGGCCACCCGGCCCTGTCGCACACCGTGCGCCGCGGCTCCCTGGTCAGCGAGGGCCCGTTCGCGGAGACCGGCGAGGTCCTCGCGAGCTTCGCCGTCCTCGACTGCGACGGGCAGGACCGGGCCCTGGCCGTCGCGGCCCGGATCGCCGACGCCGTCGGCGACACCGTCGAGGTCCGCCCGATCATGCATGGCTGATCCGCCGGTCACCGCCGAGCACCTGCGCGACCTGGTCCCGCAGGTGCTCGGCGCGCTCGTGCGCCGCTACGGGCACTTCGACACGTGCGAGGACGCCGTGCAGGAGGCGCTGCTCGCCGCGGCGACCCAGTGGCCGGCGCAGGGCGTGCCGGAGGAGCCGCGCACCTGGCTGATCCGGGTCGCGTCGCGGCGCCTCGTCGACCTGCTGCGCAGCGAGCAGGCCCGGACCCGCCGCGAGGCCGCCTGGCAGCCGCCGGTCCCGCCGGCGGTGTCGGGCTGGTCCCGGGATCAGGACGACTCGCTGACCCTGCTGTTCCTGTGCTGCCACCCGGCGCTGAGCGCGCCCGCGCAGCTGGCGCTGACCCTGCGCGCCGTCGGCGGCCTCAGCACCGCCGAGATCGGCCGGGCCCTGCTCACCCCGGAGCCGACCGTCGCCCAACGCATCAGCCGCGCCAAAGCGAAGGTCCGCGAGGCAGGCGCGACGTTCCGGCTGCCCGCACCGGAGGAGTTCGACGAGCGCCTCGACGTGGTCCTCGCCGTGCTGTACCTCATCTTCACCGAGGGCTACGTCGGCACCACCGGCGACACCCTGGACCGGGTGGAGCTGTCCGCCGAGGCGATCCGCCTGACCCGGCTGCTGCACGCCCGGCTCCCCGGCCGCGGCGACGTCGGCGGCCTCCTGGCGCTGATGCTGCTCACCCACGCCCGCCGGGACGCCCGCACCGGCCCCGGCGGTGCCCTCGTCCCGCTCGACGAGCAGGACCGCACCCGCTGGGACCGCGCCGCGATCGCCGAGGGCGTCACGCTGGTCACCGCGGCGCTGCGGGCCGGCCCGCCCGGCTTCTACCAGCTGCAGGCGGCGATCGCGGCCGTGCACGCCGAGGCGCCCCGCGCGCGGGACACCGACTGGCCGCAGATCCTGGCCCTGTACCGGCTGCTCGGCGCCGTCACCGACAGCCCGGTCGTCACCCTGAACCGGGCCGTCGCCGAGGCGATGGTCCACGGCCCGGCGGCCGGCCTCGCCGTTCTGGACACCGTCGCCGGCGACCCGCGGCTGGCCCGCAGCCACCGGCCGGCCGCGGTCCGCGCGCACCTCCTGGCGATGTCCGGCGCGCACGTCGAGGCCGCGCGCTGGTTCCGGGCCGCCGCGCGGCTCACCACGAACCGGTCCGAGCAGCGGTTCCTGCTGTCCCGGGCCGTCGACCCGGCGGCAACGCCGAGGTGACCGTCGCGGCGCAGCTGTCGACGCAGCGCCGCCCCGGTCCCCGCTCACAGGTCATCAGCCTCGGCGGCGCCGGGTAGGGCGGCGAGCACACCGTCGCCGTCATCAGCGTCGAGCACCGCGACCACGGCAGACACTGCACGCAGGTCGGACACCGCGCCACGATGACGTATCCGGGACTGCCGAGCGGCGCCGGCCGCCCACCACGCGCCAGCACCCGGGTCAGCCAGGGGTGCACCACGATCAGGGCGACCGCGCCCCCGGCGACCGCGAGCCCGGCCGCGACGAGGCCGTCCACGGGCCATTCGCCGCGGGTCACGCCACCGACCGGGTTGTCGTTCAGCGCGACGTACACCGCCGCCGCGCCGACCGCCGTCCAACCCGCTGCCGTCCGCCCCCGTTGCATACCGACAGTCTCACCATCGGCGGCTGTGAGTCCTCTGAGCCGACCTGAGCCCGGTCTCAGGCGTTCACCGCCGCGGCGGATCGACGATCACGCTGCCGTTGGTCACCTTCCAGGTGCCTGAGACGACGCCGCCGGTGATGACGAGGTTCGCCTGTCTGGTGACAGCGGTCCGATGTTCCGGTGGCACGACGTGGGTGTCCTTGGTGCCCGGCCCGAGCACCCACGGGTCGTGACCCGGCAGCAGCCGGACCGCGTCACTGGGCTCGCTCCGCTCCAGGGCGGCCAGATCGTCGCTCAGCACGCAGAAGCCGCCCGGCAGGACCGGAACGAGCCGGTCGCCGAGCGCGGCGATCCAGGAGTCGATCCGTTTGCGGCCGGCGCTGAGCCCTCCACCGAGCCAGTAGTGGACGTGGTCGAGTGTGGCCGGACCGTAGTTGCGGTAGTAGTGCTCCACCGCGTGCAGGCCGGCCGCGTCGAGGTCGATGGCGGGCAGGTCGACCAGCTGGAGGCGGTTGTCGGCCGTCATGCTCAGGTCGCCCTGCCAGGCGAAGGCCTTGAACAGCGTGTCGGTCGGCACCTCGCGCAGGTGCCGGAAGCGCGGCGTCGCCGTGACGAACTGCCACAGGTCCGGCCCGGCCAGCGGCCCGCCGGCCAGCCCCGCACGCAGCCGAGCGCGCAGGTCGGGCCAGTCAGCCAGTCGCAGCTGGTAGAAGTCCTGCCAGCTCGGCCGCTCCCACTGGCGCCCGGCGGCACGCAACGTCAGGTAGGCCGCCGCGTCCTGGACGGTCATCAGGTGCACCGCGCCCCGGAAGGTCCAGGTCTTGATGATCGCGCCCGCGGCCTGGGCCCGGTCGAGGGAGTCGCGGGAAGATCCCCGCACCTCGACGGCGAGCGGCGCAGAGCCCACGGTCACCGCGCCGACCCGACGCACCACCTCGACGGCGGAGGCGTCCCCGCCGACGAGCAGCTGCCGGCGCATCCGCCAGGCCAGGGCGCCGGCCCAGGTGACGGTCATTTCCGCTGGCACAGCAGGTCGACGGACCGGTCCGACGAGGCGGCCACGGTCACGGTCGTGTCGATGCAGCCGTCGCCGAGACCCCGCACCGACAACCGGTAGCTGCCGGGGTCGAGGGTGAACGTGAACCCCTGGCCCGCCGGCACGTCCTGCCGGCCGACCTCGGCGCCGCCGCGCCGCACGATCACCGTCCCCGCCTCGCTGTGCGCCGTCGAGCCCGGTGGGCCGCCGGAGACGACGATCGTGCCGTGAACCGTCCCGGGCGGCCCGCCCGGGCCGCCACCGCAACCGGCCAGCACCAGCGCGGCGAGCACCACCGGGACCACGGAACGCGTCATGTAGTCAGTATCAGCACACCGTCGTCGTCGGTGTGCACGTCGTAGACCCGCAGCGGCGGCTGGCCGGTGCTCGAGCAGCCGGTTGCCAGGTCGTACACGTGCTGGTGCAGCGGGCAGATCACGACCTTCGCGTCGATCAGCCCGTCGGCGAGGGGTCCGCCGGCGTGCGGGCACACCGCGGACACCGCCCGCAGCGCACCGGACCGCAGCCGGAACACCGCGACCTGGTGGCCGTCGACGGCGTAGGCGCGGCCCTCACCGACGGGGATCTCCTCGACCGGCCCGAGCCGGTGGGTGCGCACCGCGTCCACGCTCATCGGACCGGCACCTGCGGCAGCACGACCAGCGGCAGCGACGTGCGGAACTGGCCCGGCACCGTCGGGTCGAGGCCTTCCTTCCACGGGTCGCGGTACGCGGCCACGGCGGCCTCCATCCGTTCGTCCAGGCCCGCCCCGAGCCCCTCACAGTCGTCCACGATCAGCGACCGGAGCCGCTCGATCCCCAGGCGCGGCACGAACGCGTAGGTGCGTTCGAGCCAGTTCGCGTTCTCCCGGTAGTACTGCAGGAACCGTCCCGTCAACGTCATCACCTCGGCCGGGGTGTCGACGGTGGCGAGCAGGTCACCCTTGCGGATGTGGGCGCCGGCCGCGCCGCCGACGTAGATCTCCCACCGGCCGCCGTCGATGGCCACGACGCCGAGGTCCTTCACGTACGCCTCGGCGCAGTTGCGCGGGCAGCCGGTGACGGCGAGCTTCATCTTCCCGGGGCTCTCCAGGCCCTGGAACCGGGTCTCGATCGCGATGCCGAGCGCGGTGGAGTCGCCGACGCCGAACCGGCAGTAGTCGGAGCCGACGCACGTCTTCACGGTGCGCATGCTCTTGCCGTACGCGTAGCCCGACGGCATGTCCAGGTCCGCCCAGACGGCCGGCAGGTCCTCCTTGCGGATGCCGAGCAGGTCGATGCGCTGCCCGCCGGTGAGCTTGACGAGGGGCACCGCGTACTTGTCGGCGACATCGGCGATGCGCCGCAGCTGCGCCGGGGTGGTGACGCCGCCCTTCATCTGCGGCACCACCGAGAACGTCCCGTCCCGCTGGATGTTGGCGTGGACCCGGTCGTTGATGAACCTGGCGCCGCGTTCGTCGACGTAGTCGTCGCCCCACAGCATCCGCAGCAGCGACACGAGCCCCATCTTGCTCTTCGCGTCCTCCTCACCGCCGGCGAGCGCGTCGAAGACGGCGGAGACACTGCGCAGGTTCTGGGCCCGGATCGCCGCGATGAGTTCCGGTTTCGGCAGCGGCACACCCGGCACGTACCAGTTGGCGGCCGGGTCCTCGTCCGCGGCGCCGCCGGCGGCCCAGTCCACGATCTGCTTGACCAGGGACTTGCAGGAGCCGCAGCCCTTCCCGGCCCGGGTGCGTTCCATGACCCCGGACAGCGTCTTGGTGGCCTTGACCGCCTCGGTGATCGCTGTCTTGCTCACGCCGTTGCAGTTGCAGACCTGGGCGTCACCGGCGAGTTCTTCGGCGCTTTCCGATGCGGTCGGCCCGCCGAGGTCGAACAGCAGCCGGACCCGTTCCTCCGGCAGCGGCAGCCCCTGGTCGAACGCCTGCATCAGGTAGCCGACCTTGCCGACGTCACCGAGCAGCGTCGCACCGACGAGCCGGCCGTCGCGGATGATGACGCTCTTGTACACCCCGCGGCCAGGCTCGGAGAACACCACGAACTCGTCGCCGGGCGCCGGGCTGGTGATCCCCATCGCGGCCACGTCGACGCCGGCGACCTTGAGTTTCGTCGCGGTCCGCGACCCGTGGTAGGCCGCCTGCGGGTTGACGCCGGTGAGGTGGTCGGCGAGCACCCGGGCCTGCTCCCACAGCGGCGCGACCAGGCCGTACGTCTCGCCGCGGTGCTGCACGCACTCCCCCACCGCGTAGATGTCGGGCTCGTCGAGGCAGCGCAGCTGGTCGTCCACGACGATGCCACGCTCGACGGTGAGGCCGCTGACCTCGGCGAGACCGGTGTTGGGCCGGATCCCGGCGGCGACGACGACCATGTCGCACGGGATCACGCGCCCGTCGGCGAACCGGACCCCCTCCACCTTTGCCTTTCCTTCGATCGCGGCGGTACGGGCGGCAAGCTCGACGGTGATCCCGAGCCGCTCGACGCTCGCCTTCAGGATCGCCCCGCCCTGGGCGTCCAACTGCGCGTTCATCAAATGCCCGGCGGCGTGCACGAGGGTCACGTGGACGCCGTACTGCTGCAACCCGCGGGCGGCCTCCAGACCGAGCAGCCCACCGCCGATGACGACGGCCCGCTCGTGGTCCCGCGCGTAGCGGATCATGCCGCGGGTGTCGTCGATCGTCCGGAACGTGAACACGCCCTGGTGGTAGCCGCGCCGCGGGTGGTGCATGTTCTCGATCGGCGGGATGAACGGCCGGCTGCCGGTGGCGACGATCAGCTTGTCGTAGCGCAGCTCGTTGCCGGCGTCGTCCAGCACGACCTTGCCGAACCGGTCGATGCGCTGGACTTTCACCCCGGCCCGCAGGTCGATGCCGTTCGTGGCGTACCAGGGCAGGCTGTTGAGGAAGATCCCGTCCTCCTCCTCGACTCCGGACAGCACGTTGCTCAACATGATCCGGTTGTAGTTGCCGTACGGCTCCTCACCGAACATCGTGATGTTGAATGTGTCGCGCCCTCCGCGTTCGAGGATCTCCTCCACCGCCCGCGCCCCGGCCATCCCGTTGCCGACGACCACGAGCCGCTGCTTCTCTGGCACGACTACACCTCCACCAGGCCGAGGTCCACGACGATCGACCCCGCGACGCCCTCCGGCGCGCCGACGAGCAGCTCCACGACCGTCCCACCGTCGAGGTCCTCGACGACCCGGAGCGGCACGTGCACGTCGCTCTTCGCGCCGATCGGGAAGTACCGCATCGGCCGCCCGTCCCGGGTCAGCACCACGTAGACGAGCTCACCGGTGGTGTTGCCGCCGCGGAAGTACACCGTCTGCGCGATCACCCCGGCCGGCACCGTGTAGACGAGCGCCGCGTCGAGGGGCACCGGCGACTCGATCCCCTTGCCGACGAACGGGAACACACCCTGCAGGAAACGTGGCGTCGTCTGCACCTCTGCCGTCCTCTCCGCAGGACCGGCACGGGCGGCCCTGACTGCCCCTGATGGTGTCCAGCCGCCGTTACACCCCAATACCGCACTTGTTACGCGCCGTGGTGCGAGTCCTCTTCGCCCCCTCCCGCACACTGTGAAGTGTGATCACACAACGGCTCCGGGTCGCCGCGTACGGCGTGTGCCAGCGGGACGAGCACCTCCTCCTGGCCCGGTGGGTCTCGCCGGACGGCTCCCGCCGGCACTGGACCCTGCCCGGCGGCAAGGTCGAACACGCCGAGGACCCGTTCGACGCGGTCGTCCGCGAGGTCGCCGAGGAGACGGGCTACGAGGTGGGTGTCGACGCGCTGCTCGGCGTGGACTCCCGGGCGAGGCAGGTGAAGTGGGGTGCCGAGCTGCACCACGTGGGCATCTTCTACCGGGTCCGGATCACCGGCGGCGAGCTGCGGCACGAGACCGGCGGCTCCACCGACCTGACCCGATGGGTCCCGATGACCGAGGTCCCCACCCTGCCACGTGCCGTTATCGTCGACGTCGGGCTCGAACTGCACCGTCGGCTGCCACCGAACGGCCACGTGGACCCGATCCAACCCGGCGGCCTCCTCCGGTACTGACTGGGTGATCGATCGGTGGCAGCCACCGTTCGGGCTATCCGCGTTTGCGCAGGGCGAAGACGCCCCAGCCGAGGTACTCGCGCTGATAGCGCACGTGCCGCACCGGGTCGGTGTCAAGTTCGGCGCGCAGCTGTGGGGCGAGCTCATCGTCCGGGTTGGCGTCCAGCCAGGTCCGGATGTTCAGCCAATGCGCGGCCGCGTACCGATCCCAGGAGTCCTGGCTGGCCAGCACCATCTCGACCAGGTCCCAGCCGAGGTCGTCACCGAAGTGGGCGACCAGCTCCGGCAGCGACCGGAAGTCGTCGCGGGTCTGCGCGTGGCACCCCTCGACGGTCTGCTGGTCGGGCGGGTCCAGCCGCCAGTACGGCTCGCCGATCAGCAGCATGCCGCCGGGACGCAAGCTGCGCTCCAGGATCTCGATGGTGCCGGCGACGCCGTCGCCGATCCAGGTGGCACCGATGCAGGCGACCACGTCGGCCGGTTCCGGCGCGACGAAGCCGGCCGCGTCGCCGTGGACGAACTCCACCGGAAGGCCGGCCGCGTGCTCGCGCGCCTCAGTGATGAACGCGGTGCTGATGTCCACGCCGATGCCCCGGATGCCGTGCGCCAGGTGCCAGCTGCGGAGCAGTTCGCCCTTGCCGCAGCACAGGTCGACGAGGCGATCGCCGGCCCGCAGCTTGATCGCCTGGCCGAGTGTGGCCAGCTTCGCGGGCGAGAACGGGTTGAGAATGCGAAGGTCACCCTCGCGGATGACGTGATGACGGGGAAGGTCCATGCCGGAGTGTCCTGTCTGAGGTCGTTGCGAATGCGAAGGTCGTCAAGGAATCGCAACGCAGCGGCATCAAATGCACCCACTCTCTGGACAGGTTTCCGCGCCACGCTAGATCCAGCCTGAAGGCCCGGCAACCGAAATATCAGGCTCGCCAACTCATGCTGACCCACCTTGCCCGCCATGCCGCAAATTGGTGGACGGCCACTATGTAGTGATACCGTGTAGCGGTACCAAGTGGTACGAGGTACCAGGCGGAGCAGGCGAGGAGGTGCGGTGGACGACCTGACGGAGATGTTGAAGGGCACCCTTGAGGGCTGTGTCCTGGAGATCATCGGCGGTGAGGAGACCTACGGCTACGCCATCACGCGCCGGCTGAACGAACTCGGCTTCGCCGACGTCGTCGAGGGAACCGTCTACACGATCCTGCTGCGGCTGGAGCGCAACGGGCTCGTCCAGGTGACGAAACGGCCGTCCGAGGTCGGGCCGCCGCGCAAGTTCTACGCCCTCAACGACGCCGGACGCGAGCAGCTCGCCACGTTCTGGGCGAAATGGCAGTACGTCTCATCACGCATCGACAGGCTCAAGGAGGGCGGGAGATGAGCTTCTGGGACACCATCACCGGCAACGATCTCACCAGGGAATGGCAGGCCTTCGAGGCCCGGGCCGCGGCGCTGCCCGAGGACCACCGGGCCGCGTGGGCACAGGTCCAGGACCACCTGTTCCCGTACGGGGACTTCACCGGCCGCAACCTGATGCCGATCGTCGACGCCGCTCTCGCGTTGCTCGAAGAAGGAGCGGCGGACGGGCTCGACATCGACGAGATCCTCGGCGACGACATCCCGGGCTTCGCCAGGGCGCTGGCCGGCGGCGCGGGCGCCCGGACCTACCGGGACCGGTGGCGGGAACAACTGAACAGCACCGTCGCACGGAAACTGGCCAGGTTGGGAGGCTGATGTGAGCATCCGGGACATCATCGAAGGCAAGCGGCAGTGGCGGGCGCAACTGGCCAGGGTCAAGGCGCTCCCACCGGACTACCGCATCGTCTACCAGGAGATGCAGAAGTACCTGTTCAAGGTCGGGCCGGTCGACCTGCTCGACGGGCGTCTGCTCACCGGGATCGTCGACTTCTTCGAGGAGGGAGCCGCGTCCGGCCGGGGGGTCCTGGACCTCATCGGCACCGACGTCGCTGCGTTCTGCGACGACCTGATCAAGGACTCCCGCACGTACGCGGACATCTACCAGGATTCCGTAAAAGGCTAGGCCGCCACCTTGACCCTGACACCGTGACAAGGTCTTCACTGGGGTGCAGGAGGTGGTTCCCGTCAACCGCACACAGCACCGTGACGCGCTGAGCGCCGGGAACGCGTCGACCCGGTTGCAGGCGGCCCTCGCCGCCGGTACCCACCCGGACCCCGGGCTTGTCGACGCGCTCGTGGCCCGGTGCGCCCTCGAACCGGACTTCTACGTCCGGGACATGCTCACCTGGGCGCTGACCCGCTTGCCGGCACAGGTCACCGTGCCCAGGCTGCTCCCGGAACTCGCCTCGGAGCACGCGCAGGCCCGCAGCCAGGCGCTGCACACCCTGTCCAAGATCGGGGACCGGGGCGCGTGGCCGGCGATCACCCGGGAGCTGCTGCGCGACGCCGACGACGAGGTCGCCCGCAGTGCCTGGCGGGCCGCCGTCGTCCTCGTGCCCGACGGGGAGCAGGCCGGGCTGGCCGCGGAACTCGTCACGCAGCTCGGCCGCGGCGGCCGCACCGTCCAGCTGAGCCTCAGCCGGGCCCTCGTCGCGCTGGCAGACGCGGCGGAGGCGGCGCTGGGGCCGGCGCTGGCGAGCGCCGACCCGGCCGTACGCGCGCATGCCAGGGCCACGCACCAGCTCCTGCAGGACCCGGACGCCGCGTTCGAGCCGGACGTCGAGGCGGCCCGGCGCATCGTCGCGCTCGGCCCAGCATGGGTCGAGACGGCCGCGTGCTGACCGGCGAGGAGGCGGCGTGCTGATCGGTGAGGTGGCCCGCCGCTCCGGGGTGAGCACCCGGATGCTGCGCCACTACGAGTCCCTCGGCCTGGTCCGGCCGTCGGGCCGCACCGTCGGCAACTACCGCGAGTACGAGGCCGACGACATCCGCCGGATCTTCCACGTGGAGAGCCTGCGGACGCTGGGCCTGTCGCTGCGGCAGGTCGCCCGCGCCCTGCAGGACCCCGGATTCGAACCGGCCGCGCTGGTCGGTGACCTCATCCGGCGCACCGAGGACCGGTTGCGGCGGGAGCAGGAGCTGCTGGAGCGGCTCCGGGCCGTCGACGCGTCCGCGCCCGGCGGCTGGCAGGGCGTCCTGCGCATCGTCGAGCTCCTGCACGGGCTCACCTCGCCCAGCGCCGCCCGCCGGCAGCAGGCGGTCCTCGCGCCGGCCGAGGACGCGCCGATCCCCACCGAGGTCCTCGCCCGGGCGGTCCTCGCCGAGTCCGACCCGAACGTCGCCGGTGCCCTGCGGTGGGCCCTGGCAAGGGCCGGCGGCGACGGCGTGGCGGGCCTCGCGCCCGGCGTGCGGTCCCCGGACGCCGGGGTCCGCCGGCGCGCGGTGATGGCGCTGGCCGAGCTGCCCGGCGACGACGCGACCGCGGCCCTCGCCGGCGCCCTCGGCGACCCGGACCCGGCGGTACGCGGGCCCGCCGCCCTTGCCCTCGGCGCCCGCGGTGTGACCGCCGCGGTGCCGGCGCTCATCGGGATGATCGTCGACGGCACCAACGACGTCGAGGCGGCCGAGGTCCTGGGCACCCTCGCCAGCGAGCCGGAGAGCACGGATGTCGCGGACCAGATCATGCGGGCCCTGACCGACGAGATCGCCGGAGCCGACGTCGCGGCGCGGATCCGGCTGACGCAGGCGCTCGCCGAGTTGCCGGCAGACCGTGCGCAGGTCGTGCTGCGGCAGCTGGAACACGACGCCGACCGGGTGGTCGCCCTCGTCGCGTCGGCCCTGCTGGGAGCCCTCAGCCGGTGATCACGACGTCATGAAAACGCTCACCGGGCGCAGCGGGGTGCGCAGCAGCGACCGGGCCAGGGTGCAGTCGAGACGGACGTCGAGGGGGCGGCCGGGCAGGACGTCGGCGCTGCGGGCGGCCGGGATCGACGCCGGGTCGAGGCCGTCCCGGGCGGCGACCATCAGGCCCAGGTCGTAGCGGCTGACCGGCTCCGGGCCGGTGACGTGCAGCGGGCCGGCCACGTCGGTGCCGGCGAGCTCGATGAGGGCGTCGGCGAGGTCGTCGACGTGGACCGGCATCCGGATCTCGTCGGTGAACAGGGCGCCGGTCACCGCGCCCGAGGACAGGGCGTGGGTGAGGACCTCGTGGGCGCCGCGGCCGTCGCCGAGGATCGTCGAGGTCCGCACCAGGACCGCCGCGGGGGCGATCGCCTGCACGGCGGTCTCGGCGGCGGCCTTCGCGGCACCGTACCGGTACGTCGGGTCCGGCAGGGCGTCCTCGGTGTAGTGGACCTCCCGGCCGGAGAACACGGCGTCGCTGGAGATGTGGACCAGCCGCGCACCGGTCGCGGCGGCGGCGAGCGCGACGTGGGCGGCGCCGTCGGCGAGGGACCGCCAGTCGCCGCGGTCCCGGCCGCCCGCCGTGTGGATCACGACGTCGGGTCGCAGGTCACGCACGGCGGCGTCGACCGCGGCCCGGTCGCGGATGTCGAGGCGCAGGTCCGCGGCCCCGGGGGTCGTGAAACACGTGCCGGTCGCGGTCCAGCCGGCGGCGCGGGCACGTTCGTACACCCGCCGACCCAACGAACCGGTCGAACCCGTCACCAGCATCCGCCCCGTCACGAACCGCACGATACCGGCTCAGGAGATCCGGGCGTGCAGGTGCATGTCGTGCCAGCCGTCGATGTGGCGGGCCTCGCCGCGTTTCGTGCCCTCCAGCACGTATCCGGCGCGGTCCGCGACCCGGCACGACGCGAGGTTCGCGGTGGAGTGGCAGACCTCGACCCGGTGCAGGCCCAGCTCGCCGAACGCCCAGCCGGTCAGCGCCGCCAGGGCCCGGCCCGCGACCCGGCGGCCGCGGGCGTGCGGCAGCACCCAGTACGACACCTCCGCCAGGGCCTCGACGAGGTCGATCCGGCGCAGGCTGATCTGCCCGGCGACGCGGCCGCCGTCGGTGACCGCCCAGCCGGCGCCGGACTCGGTCCGCCACCGCACCGGCCACCGGTCGATCCAGTCCCGGGCCTCGCCGGGCGTCATCGTCCGGCAGTGCCAGCGCTGGATGTCGGGGTCGGTGTACGCGGCGACGACGGTGTCCGCGTCCGCCGCCCGCCAGGGCCGCAGCCGCAACCCATCGGCACCGTCCAGGGACGGCTGGGTGAGCGCGGCGAGGGTCCCGGCGGGCAGCGCGGGTGTCACGAGCGACGGCACCCCCAGAACCTAGACGAGGGCCGCCTTCGCGGCGCGGCTGGCGTCGTCGACGAGGACCTCTCGTTGTCCGGCGGCGACCCCGTCGAGGGCGGTCGCGGCCACGGACGCCGGGTCCAGTTTCGGCACGTCGAACCCGGCCATCATGTCGGTGTCGGCGGCGCCCAGGTGCACGCCGGTGACGGCGGTGCCCTGCCGGGCCAGCTCGAGCCGGATACCGTTGGTCAGGCTCCACTGGGCGGCCTTCGCGGCGCTGTAGGCGTTGGCGCCGTCGTAGTTCGCCCACGACAGCAGCGACAGGACGTTGAGGATCGCGCCGCCGCCGTTGCGGGCCAGCACCGGCGCGAACGCCCGCACGACCTGCAGTGTGCCGAAGTAGTGCGTCTCCATCTCGAGCCGGATCTGGCGCAGATCGCCGTCGAGGAGGTTGGTGTACGTGGCCACGCCCGCGTTGTTGACGAGCAGGTTGACGTCCTGCGCGGCGTCGGCGGCGGCCGCGACGCTGCCGGGGTCGGTGATGTCCAGGCGCAGCACCCGCGCCCCGGGCAGGTCGACGCCGCGCGGGTCGCGGGCCGTCGCATACACCGCCGCCGCGCCACGGTTGAGCAGTTCCAGGGCGAAGTGCCGGCCGAGGCCACGGTTCGCGCCCGTGACGAGCGCAACCGATCCGTTGATCTCCATGTCGGCTACGCTAAAACCTGACGCTGACGTCAGAGGCAAGTGAGGGGCGCGCCACATGCGGATCGGTGAGCTGGCCGTCAAGGCCGGCGTCAGCGTGCGGGCGTTGCGCTACTACGAGGAGCAGGGCCTGCTCGGCGCCGCCCGCACCCCCAGCGGGCAGCGCACCTACCCCGACGGCGCCGTCGACCGGGTGGTGCTGGTGCAGCAGCTGTACGCGGCGGGCCTGTCCAGCCGCCGCATCCTGGAGCTGCTGCCGTGCGTGTACACCAGCTACGCCACCCCGCAGACCCTGGCGCTGCTCGCCTCCGAACGGGACCGCATCGACGCGCAGATCACCGGCCTCGCCGCCACCCGCGACCGCCTCGACGCCGTGATCGCCGCCGCGACGGCCAGCGTCACCGACGGCTGTGCTCCGAACCACTACCCGGAAAGTTGATGATGCCCTCATGACGTACGACCCGCGCGACCTGCTCGTCGCGAGCCGGCTCGGTGTCCTCGCCACGATCAAGGCCGACGGCCGTCCGCAGATGTCACCCGTCCTGCCGTTCTACGACCGGGCCGCCGGCGTCATCTACGTGTCGATGACGCAGGGCCGCGCGAAGACCGCGAACCTGCGCCGCGACCCACGCGCGACCCTGGAGGTCACCAGCCCCGACGGCACGGCGTGGGCGACCGCCGAGGGCATCGCGACGCTCACGGGGCCGGGCACCGACCCGCACGGCCCCGAGGTGAACACCCTCGTCGACTACTACCGCCGGGCCGCCGGCGAACACCCCGACTGGGACGAGTACCGGTCGGTGATGGTGTCCGACCGGCGGGTCCTGATGGTGATGACGGTCGAGCACGTGTACGGCGCCCAGATCTAGGCCTTCGCCGCGCCGAACCAGGTGGGCAGGTGCTTGCCGAGGTCCTCCTGGTCGGCGCCGACCCAGGCGACGTGCCCGTCGGGCCGCAGCAGCACCGCCGGCACGCTTTCGGCCACGCCTTTGGCGGCGTCGACCACGTGGTCGACCCGGTCCGTCCAGCCCGCCACCGACAGCCCGCCGGTCCGGTCCAGCAGCAGCCCACGGCCGGAGCGCAGCAGCTCATACAGACGGCCGTTGTGCATCGGCGCGTCCCGCAGCCGCCGGCCGAGGAGCGGGTGACCGTCGCCCAGGTCGTACCGGATCCCGATCGCGATGATCTTCTCGATGAGGTAGCTGTTCACCTCCTCGAAGTCCATCAGCCGCGTCACCAGACGGCGCACCGCCTGCGCGCCCGGGTCCAGTGACATCAGCTGCATCTGCGCGCGGGTGTTGTCCAGCACCTCGGCGGCGACCGGGTGCCGCTCGGTGTGGTACGTGTCGAGCAGCCCCTCCGGCGCCCACCCGCGCACCGCCGCGGCCAGCTTCCAGCCCAGGTTGAACGCGTCCTGGAGGCCGAGGTTGAGCCCCTGCCCACCGACCGGCGGGTGCACGTGCGCCGCGTCGCCGGCGAGCAGGACCCGGCCGGTCCGGTACCGCTCGGCGAGGCGGGTGGCGTTGCCGAACCGGGACAGCCAGCGCGGCGAGTGCACCCCGAGGTCGGTCCCGGCGGTCGCCCGCAGCTGCTGCCGGAACTCCTCGAACGACGGCGGCGTGACCCGGTCCTCGGCCACCCCGGCGGCGGGCACGACGACCCGGAACACGCCGTCGCCGAGCGGCATCGCCCCGAACCGCAGCTGGGTCCGGCGGACCTCGGCCATCACCGCGGCCAGCTCCTCCGCCGGCGCGGTCAGCTCCATCTCGCCCAGCAGCGTGTCGACCGTGGACGCCTCGCCGGGGAACCCGACCCCGGCGAGCTTGCGCACGGTGCTGCGGCCGCCGTCGCAGCCGACGAGGTACCGCGCCCGCAGCACCGTGCCGTCGGCGAGCTCGACGTCCACCCCGTCGCCGTCCTGGCCTTCGCTGTCCTGGCCTTCGACGGTCTGGTTGAACGCCACGAGTTCGGCGCCGGCGCGGATCTCGGCCCCGGCCTCGGTGGCGTGTTCGGTGAGCAGCCGGGAGGTGATGGTTTGCGGGATGCTCAGCACGTACGCGTGTGCGGTGTCCAACCGGTCCGGCTGCGGCCTGGTGATGCCGGCGAAGAACCCGCCGAGCGGATGTTTGCGGCCGAGCGCGAGGAACCGGTCCAGCAGCCCCCGCTGATCCATGATCTCGATGGTGCGGGCGTGGATGCCGAGCGCGCGGACCACCTTCGTCGGTTCGGTCTCCTTCTCCAGCACGAGCACACTCACGCCGTGCAGCCGCAGCTCCCCGGCCAGCATCATGCCGGTCGGCCCCCCACCGGCGACGATCACGTCAAACATCTCGACCACGAGAACCCCCAGATTTGCCGCGAATCCCTGATTTCGTCAGGTTCTGGCCACGGCTGGAGATTCTGCGCCCTCACCCGGGTCTTGCCGCAAGCCCCGGGGTGCGATATACGTTAAATGTGGCAAGGAGATGGTTCTCCTTGCCTTTCCTGTTTCCCGAGGTCGGCGACGTGGAAGACGAGCGCGCCGCGATCGGCGTGCTCGGTCCGGTCGACCCGCACGCACGCTCCCGGGTCCGTGTCGGTTGGCGGGCTCAGCGGCCACCGAGGCCGATCGTTTCGGCGTGGCTCGGGGACAGGGCGATCGGCCCGACCCAGCACACGACGGTCGCGGCGATCTGGGCGATCTGGGCGCGGGCCGGATGGTCCGGGTGGCCCGGTTGCCGGGTTCAGTGGTCGTGGTCGTGGTCGGTGGGCGGGGCGGCGGGCAGGAGCAGGATACGGGAAACTGTCCCGATGTCTGCTGAGTACACCCAAAGTGACCAGTTCCGTGATGCCCGCATCCACATGTGCGACCTCTCCGGCCTCGAGATTCGCGATTGCGACGTCACCGGCCTGAAGATCGTGGACTGCTATGGGGGCAACGTCTCCCTCGGTGGCGGCTTCGAGCGTGTCGTTGTCAACGACGTCGACGTGACCGCCTACGTCGAGGCCGAGCTCGACCGGCTGCATCCCAACCGGGTGCTGGCCCGTGAGGCCACGTCCGCCGCCGAATACCGGGCCGCTTGGGATGCCATCGAGAAGCAATGGGAGGAGACGCTCGACCGCGCCAGGCGCCTACCCGAGGCGAAGCTGCACGAGCAGGTCGACGGCGAGTGGTCGTTCGTCGAGACGCAGCGGCATCTGCTGATGGCCGCCGATGCCTGGATCGGCAACGCCGTGCTCGAGGAGGACGCGCCGTACCACCCGTTGGGCCTTCCTGGCGGCGGGATGCCGGCCGAAGCATCGGCGAAGCTCGGGCTCACCCTCGATGCCACCCCGACGCTCGACGAGGTACTCGCGCCGCGGCTGGCCCGCATGGCCACGGTGCGCCGAGCCGTCGACGGGCTCACCGAGGCCGAGCTCGACCGGGTATGTGGTCGCAAGCCGGCCGACCCCTACCCGGACAAGGACTACGTCGTGCGCCGCTGCCTCACTGTGGTGTGCAAGGAAGAGGCCGAGCATCACCGGTACGCGGTCCGCGACCTCACCGTGCTCGAGGCCGGTGCCCGAACCGAGTGAAGGCGCGTCCCGGCAATGGACGGCGATCTCGCGATCCTGCGCTTGCCGGAGCCCCTCATCGCACCCGCACTGCCCAGCCAGGGCGCGGTGCCGACCGGCGAGGTAGTCACGACTGGCTACGGAACGACCAGCAACGCGGGCTTCCCCAACGAACGACGCGAGGTCTTCCTCGATGTCACGCCGCGGTGGACCTGCGAAGCCATCTACCAGTTCGTGGAGCCGATCACGCCCGGAATGAACTGCACCCGCAAGTCCGGCCCAGACGGCCGGAGCATGCGGCACTGGGTGGTGTCGTCATCGGAATCGTCTCCTGAAGTATCTCTTGCCAGTGCGGCAACCCGACCTATCCCACCGTGAAATAGGAATGTTCTCAGCGCCGAACCTGGATGAGCGGCAACGTGGGGAGGTAGCCGGCGGTTCATCCACCTGCCTTCAGCCGGGACGCGAGGCGGCGGGGCGCCTGCACGCGATAGCTGTCCGTCACCAGCTCGGCAACCTCGACCCAGTCCGTCTCGTCGTCCAGCACCATTCCCACGACATTCACACCCCAGTCGGCCCGGAAGAACGGAGGGCCGGCATGCGCCAGCGCGGCCAACTCCCCGGGCGGCGCCCGGAAGGTCATCAGGATGGCCGGATCGTCCGTATCGATGTACGCCGACCGCCTCCCGTCGGTGGTGTAGACGTGCAGGAACGTCCGCCGGCGAATCCGCCACCGCAGGCCGATCCACGCCGGCTCCTCGTATGCCTCGGGCAGCTCCCCGCAGATCACCCGGAGCCGGCCCACAACGGCGGGTGGAACGTCCGCGATGTCGCTCATCTGTACCTCCCGCGCCCATCCTGCCCGCCGAGTAGGACATCAGCAGCCCGGCCGGTGAACCCGACGGGGTCGGGCGGCAGCTGGGCCGGTGCGGCCGGCGGCGGCAGACCCGGTCGGGTCCGCCGGGAGCCGGCACCGCGCAGCACCTGCCGGTGCGCCTCGCGCAGGTCGGCCAGGTCGAGCACGGCCGTCACCCGCGCCGTGTGGAGGGCGACGACGGCCGGCAGCTGCTGGAGCCGGCTGTCCAGGCCGGCCAGCACCGGTCCACGCCACAGCGCCAGCGCCCGCCGATCCCCGTGACCCTTGGTGGGTGCGGCGCATGTAACGGCTTACCCATCCAGATCGGCCGTTGTTTTCCGGAGTTGGCTCAGCCACTCGACGCCGAGGCGGCGGCCGTCGGGGAATTGGTCGGCTCGGTCCCAGCGCCACGTCGTGATCACCGCCAGCACGAGGGTCCGGCAGTCTCGGAGCAGCTGGTGGTCGATGTCCGGGTAGTGGTCTGCGACCTCGTCGGGCGCGTGAGCGACGTCGAACTCGACCGGCCCCCGGCAGCAGGTCTCGAAGTCGATGAACAGCGGGCCGTTCCGGGTCACGAGCAGGTTGCCCGGGTGGGGTTCGCCGTGCAGGAGCTGCTCCGGGCGGCCGCTGACGCTGACCGCGCGTCGCAGGCGGTCCAACGTGCCGGCGAGGAAGGCCCGGTCCAGGTGCGCCAGTTCCGGTGTTCTGGCCTTGTCGGCCACGAGCGCCTGGGCCGCGGAGACCCGGTCCGTGAAATGCGGTGCCGGCAGGTCGACCTTGCGCATTCCGGTGTGCAGGCGTTCGAGCGCGCCGGCGTATTCCACGCTTGACGGCGATCGGGCAGCCACCGGTTCGTAGTAGGTCCAGAGGGTGACGACGTAGTCGCCCTCGTCAAAGACCTCGGGCGATGCCAGCGCGGCCACCGGGCTCCCGACCTCGGCCAACCGCCCGGCGACATCCACTTCGAGCTGGGCGCACTGGTGAGCGGCCGGCGCTACCCGGGCGAGCACGTCGCAGGGCTGCAGCCGCAGGGTGAGCGTGTTCGAGTTGTGCAGGACGGCGGCGTCGTGGGCGGTCAGGCCGAGCCGTGCGGCGCTGGACATCGCTGCCCGTGTTGCCCGCTGGGTTTCATGTTCCTGCATTGGAGCACCGTAGGTCAGTGTTCGTGGCGCAGCAGCCGTGTTTCGGGCGCCCGGTCCAAGGCGTCCGCCAACAGTTCGTAGGTCTCCTGCACCGCCCCGACCGCGCTCGGCACCACCACCGTCGCTGGGCGTTGACGGACGAGGTCCATCAGGTTGTCGTACATGGCTGCGAGCACGACGTGCCCGCCGCCCAGCTCGATGAGACGGTGGTGGTGGCGGATCCACGGGTCGTCGCTGTGCTGGGCGCGGTGGTCGAACCGTGCGATCGCCGCTTCCCGGTCGTCGAGCAGGACGACTTCGCGGAAGCCGGCCCCGTGCCGGTGTGCGAGCTTCTCGAGCTCGATGACCTCGTCGACCTTGGCGTGGTACTGGGGCAGGACGACATCGCGTCCGCCCTCCAGATGGGTTTTCGTCATGGCCCGGACCAGGGACCACACGACCGGCCAGGTGTCGATGTCCTCGTCCTGCCAGCCGCCGACCAGGCGGTGCAGGGCGTCGACGTCAAGGTTCAACGTGCCGGGATTCCGGTCCGCGTACAGCGCCGACAGGGTGGACTTGCCGATGCCCGGCGGGCCGTTCAGATGGATGAGCCGCGCCATCCGTCACCTCCGTCGATCGCGATGCCACCGACCTGCGCTTCCAGTCGCGAGGCGGAACAAGCGTGACATGGTCGGGCGCTCCGGAGTTCCGGGATTCGCGCGCATAACAGTGATTATGGTGTACGCCGTCCGGATGGCTTTACTGGATTATCGGTAATCGCAATCCGGCAATGCGGCGTGTCGTGCGGCTGGAATGTTCGCGGGCGCCTACGCTCACGGCCGTGGGAGACAAGAAGGAACGCGGTGCGGCGACGCCGGCGCGCGGGATCCGGGTCGACGCGCGGATCGACGCCGTCGACCCGGACCAGACCCGGGATGCGATCGGCAACCGGACCGGGAATCGGGCTCAGGACCGACTCCCGGATCGAGCGCAGGGCGAGACGTGGGACCAGGCCTCGGATCGGACCCACGACGGAAGGGCTCAGAACCGACCCCGGGACCAGTTCTCGGACCAGGCCCAGGAGGAACGGGCTGGGAACTGGTCGGCGGAGCGGTCCCTGGAGCGGTCCGTGGATCAGGACGGGGACGAGCGGCCGTGTGCGCACTGCGGCCGGCCGGTGCCGCAGCGCAACGCCGCCGGGCGGCCGTTCCGGTACTGCCGCGACAACGACGGTGAGTGCCAGCGGGCCGCGCGCAATGCCCGGCTGCGGCACCGGGCCTCCCCCGGGTTGAGTGGGCAGGTGGCCCGGGCGTTCGAGGTCGCCGAGCGGCTCGACCAGGTCGTGGACACGCTCGTCGAGGCGCTGCACGCGGAGCTGTCCCCCGCCGGCGTCGAACGGCAGATCGCGCATGCCAGGGCCGAGGCCGCCGCCGGGGTCCTGACCGCGCACGCCGAACGGGACGACGCCCGCGCCGCCGTCCAGCACGCCCAGGCGACGGCGAAGGCCGCCGAGGCCGCGACCCGCGCCGCTGAGGCGGTGGCGGCCTTCGCCCGGGAGGAGGCAGCCACCGCGCGGGAGGACGCCGCGGCCGCGCACGCCGCCGCCGGCGACGCCCGGCAGGCCGCCGAACACGCCGCCGAGCAGGCACGGCACAGCGTCCGGCAGGCGGCGGAGGAGGCGGCGGTGCAGGTCGCCGAGGCGCACCACAGCGCCGCTCAGGTGGTTGCCGAGGCGCAACGCGACGCGGCGCTGCGGGTCGACGCGGCGCAGGGCGCGGCCCGCGACGCCGACGCCGCCCTCGCGGTCGCGACCGTTGAACGGGACACGGCCCGGCGGGAGGCGGCGACGGAGGCGGCGTTGCGGGCGGAGGCGTACCGGGAACGCGACACCGCCCGGGCCGCCGCCGACACCGAGGCGCGGGAACGGCAGCGGGTGGAACGGGACCTGGCCGGGCGGGCGGACGAAGCGACCCGGCTCCGGCGGCGCTTCGAGCAGTCCCAGGCGACCGCGGAGCGGTTGCACGAGGACAACACACGACTGCAGGGTGATATCCGCCGGCTGGAGGGTGAACTTGACCGGGCCCGGGACCGGGCGGAGGACCTCCGCACGCAGCTGGCGCGGGCGGTGGAGCGGGAGGTGACGGCGCAGGCGCAGCTGCAACAGCAGCTCACGACGCTGAGCGGGGCGCTCGCGCAACTGACCGGTTCCCGTCAACCGGGTGTGTCACCTGCCGAAACTACGGGTGGTGAGGCGCGCCACGGCGCTGCCTAACTGGTCGATCATTGAAACCCAACGTAAAATAACCGTACCGACCCGGCGACTGGACTACCGCAGGTCCCGGAAGGTCGTGTAATCTGCCCGCCCGCAGTGGGAATCGTCAGACCACGTGGTGTCGTTGGTTACAACGAAGCGCAACACGATTCGAAGGGGAAGACCGACCATGGGCGAGCGCATGCTGCGCGGCAGCCGTCTCGGAGCCGTCAGCTACGAGTCCGACCGCAACACCGAGCTGGCCCCGCGTCAGACCCGAGAATACCTGTGCGCCAAGGGGCACCAGTTCGAGGTGCCGTTCGCCGTTGACGCCGAGGTTCCCATGACCTGGGAGTGCAAGTTCGACGGCAGCGTCGCCCGGCTTGTCGACGGCAACGAGCCGGAGGCGAAGAAGGCGAAGCCGCCGCGCACCCACTGGGACATGCTGCTCGAGCGGCGCTCGATCGCGGAGCTCGAGGACATCCTCAACGAGCGCCTCGAAGAGGTCCGCCACCGTCGCGGTCGCTCGGCATAAGCGGGACCACCGCATAAGCACACAGGACGGCAAGGACGCCCCGACGGTCGATGACCGTCGGGGCGCTCTGCGTGCCGGCCCGCCCGCCAGGCCGGCCGCAGCGCAGCCGGCAGCACCAGACGCCGAGAGCACCAAGAGCGCCGACCCCCGGGCCGGGCTTCGCGCCGACTGTGGCAGCTGCTTCGGGTTGTGCTGCGTAGCGCCGGCGTTCGCGAGGTCCGTGGACTTCGCCATCGACAAGCCCGCCGGGCACCCCTGCCCGAACCTCGGCACCACCCCGACCGCCAGCCCGACCGGCACCCCGGCCGGCAGCGGCACCCCGACCGGCGGCGGGTTCGGGTGCGGCATCCACACCCAGCTGCGGCAGCGCGGGTTCGTCGGGTGCACCGTCTACGACTGTTTCGGCGCCGGGCAGAAGGTCGCCCAGGTGACGTTCGGGGGCCGGGACTGGCGGCAGGCACCGGGCCAGGCGCCGCTGATGTTCGCCGCGTTCGCGACCATGCGCCACCTGCACGAGCTGCTGTGGTACCTGACGCAGGCCCGTGACCTGCCGGCCGCGGCGCCGCTGCACGACCGCCTCGACGCGGCCGTCGCCGAGACGCAGCGCCTCAGTGACCTGCCCGCCGGGGAACTCGCCGGCGTCGACGTTGACGCGCACCGCGGCTCGGTGGTGCCGTTGCTGCGGCAGGCCAGCGAGCTCGCGCGGGCGAAGGTGGTGGGGAGGCGGACGCCGTACCAGAGCCGCAGCGTCGTCGGGAAGGACCTTCGGCGTGTCGATCTGCGTGGTGCTGACCTGCGGGGCGCGTCAGCCGTCGGCGCCGATCTGCGGGGTGCGGACCTGACGGGCGCCGACGTCACCGGCGCGGATCTGCGTGGCGCGGATCTGCGGGGTGCGGACCTGCGCGGCGTGCTGTTCCTGATCCAGTCGCAGCTGGACGCCGCCCGTGGTGACGCGGTAACCCGCCTGCCGGCCGGGTTCAGCCACCCGGCGCACTGGACCGTTCAGCGGACGCACCCCGGGACGGACCCTACGAGGGCGGGGCATCCTCGATCGGGTCGCGAGGCCGGGGGGCGGGCGGGGCGCCGGTCAGGGCGTCGCTGACCGTGGCGTGGACCGGGATCCGACCGGTGAGCCCGACCGTGTCCAGCAGCCCGGCCAGAAACGGTGACGGCGCCGCGAGCCGTAGGTAGCCTCCGTGGGCGACGCACCGGTTGTGGCTGTACGCGAACGTCCCGAGCCCCACCGAGTCGCAGAAGTCGACGTCGCCGAGGTCCACCACGATCCGGGAACGGCCACGGTCCAGCGCGCCGTGCATCGCCTCACGTAACTGTGGGGCCGAGTCGATGTCGAGGGCGCCGCGCACCGCCACGAGCACGACACCGTCGGCACAGTCTGTCACTGCAACGTCCATCATCCGATCCTGCACCGGTTCGGCGCGGTCCGCAGGACAGCGGGTACGTTGCTGCGATGCTCGCCCGTCTCCTCACGGCCGCGACCCTGGCCCGGACCGCGGAGGCGGCCGCCGCGGTGGTGCTGCTGCTCGCCGCGGTGCGGCAGACCGGCGACCCGGCGCAGGGCGCGACGGTCCTGGCCGCGTTGCTGGTCCCGCACGTGCTCGCCGGGCCGTTCGTCGGTCTGGTCACCGACCGGGCCCGCCGGCCGCGGCTCGTCCACGCGGGGTTCGCGGCGCTGTTCGGGCTCGCGCTCGGTGGGGTGCTGCTGCTGACGGGGGTGGCGCCGCTGCCGGTGGTTGTCGGGTTGGCGCTGGTGGCCGGCAGCTGCGGTCCGATGATTTTCGGTGGTCTGTCGAGTCTGCTGGATGATGTGGTACCGCCACCGCGGCGGCCGCGGGCGCGGGGGCTGGACGCGGCGACGTACAACGTGGCGGAGATCGCGGGTCCGGCGGCTGGGGCGCTGCTGGTGGCGGCGTTCGGGGTGCCGGTCGCGGCGCTGGTGCTGTCCGGCGCGTGTCTGCTCGCGGCGGGCACGCTGCTCACCGTCGCCGACACTCTCGACCCGGAGCCGGCTCTCGACCCGGAGCCGGCTCCCGCCGTGGAGCCGGCACCCGCCGTGGCGGCCAAGAACGCCGCCGGAGCTCAGAACAGCGCCGGGGCGCAGAACGCGGCCAGCGCTCAGGACAGCGCGGGGGTTCAGGACGACGCGGGGGCGCGGGACGGTGGGGCGGGCGGGGCGCGGGTCGGGGTCCGGGACGGCCTCGCCGCGATCGTGCGCAGCCGCCCGCTGCTGGCGGTGACCGCGGCGACCGCCCTGGCCTCGTACGGCGCCGGCATGATCACCCCGGTCGCCGTCGTCCTCGGCGTCGCCGCCGGGCATCCGGCCGGTGGTGGCCTGCTGGTGACGGCGTTGGGCGTGGGTGCGTTGTGCGGGTCGCTGCTCGTCGCGCGGTTCCCGGTGCGGCCGGCGCCGCAGCTGGTCGTGGTGGCGTGCCTGCTGGGGGTGGGTGCGGCGTTCGCCGGGCTGTCCGGTGCGGTCCTCGGCGGCGTGTCGTGGCCGGTGCTGGTCGCGGTGTTCGCGGTGGCCGGGGTCCTGGACGGCCCGTTGCTGTCCTCGGTGCTGCTGGTCCGCTCGCGGGAGGCGCCGCCGGGGACCCGTACGCAGGTGTTCACGCTCGGCGCGGGGATCAAGCTGACCGCGGCGGCGGTCGGCGCGGCGACGTTCACGGTTCTGGCGGCCGCTCCGCCGGCGGTCCTGGTCGGGGTGTTGTCCGCGAGTCACCTGCTCGCCGCCGCCGTCGGCGCGGCCCTGCTGCGCCGGCGGACCCGCTGACGGGCCGGGACCGCGGACGAACGCCGGCGGGCGGCACCCGGGAAGGGTGCCGCCCGCCGTGTGCGATGCGATGGGTGCTAGCGGTGGCGGCGGCCGCCGTACTCGTGCGCGACCAGGACGTACCGGACGTGGTTGCGGCTGCCGATGCGGTAGCAGTCCGAGTCGTCCCACCAGTTGCGCTGCTCGCCGATCCAGCCGGCGAAGTTGCACGCCTTCTTGTTGCGGAAGGTGTCCACCACCCAGGACTGGACCCACTGGTTGTTGCGGCGGTGGCCGTCGAAGTTGCCGTGCCAGCGGCCGCCGCCGTTGTTGTTGCCCATGCCACCCGGCCAGGCGGGACCGCCGCCGGGCTGGCCGCCGCCACCGCCCGGCTGGCCGCCGCCCCCACCGGGCTGACCGCCACCGCCGCCACCGCCGGGCGGCGGGGCCTGGACGGCGGTGGTGCCGCTGTCGGCGCTGGGCGCGGCCGACGCGGCGGTGGCGCCCATGCCGAGAATCGCGCCCGCAGCGAGCGTCATGCCCGCCAGGGTCAGGAACCGTTGTGTGTTACGCATCTTTGACTCCCCCTCGTGTCGTGATGACGTGATTACACTATGTAGCGGAAAGCGGCATTTCTCGCAAAACGCGTCATCCTTTCAGCCAAAGGCTGGACGACTTTAGGGCAGCCGACGACCGCTTTCGGGCCAGCTCGTTGAACATTGACCGCCCGGTGCGAGACCGGTGCGAGACCGGTGCGAGATTTATGCGAGGCGCAGTTCCAGGACGGTCCCGCCGGTCGTGAACGGCGCCCGCCGGGCGGCCGT
This sequence comes from Dactylosporangium siamense, assembly GCF_016862795.1. GTDB lineage: Bacteria > Actinomycetota > Actinomycetes > Mycobacteriales > Micromonosporaceae > Dactylosporangium > Dactylosporangium siamense. The sequence continues at coordinate 58,925 of NZ_BONQ01000108.1, forward strand.
GAACCCGGCCCGGACGTAGGTCCGCAGCGCCGCGTCGTTGCCGGCGGCGACCTCGAGCTCGACCCGGCTCGCGTGCCGGCGCCGGGCCCAGCCGGTGACGGCGGCGACGAGCCGCCCGCCGGCGCCGCGGCCGCGGGCGGTGGGGCTGACCCACATGCCGATCAGGTGGGTGACGTCGGGGTCCGTGGGGATGATCCAGGTGCCGGCGATCCCGACCGGGTCGGCGCCGTCGAACACGGCGAAGCAGGCGCCGTGCCGCGGCCAGTCCCGCCACTCGGCCTCGGACCGGCCGGCCTCACGGGCGTGGCTGCTGGCGAACGCGGCCGGGCTGTCCAGCAGCGCGGCGAGCCTCAGGTGCCGTTTGAGCTGCCATTCGTCGCAGGTGAGGGGCCGGGTGCGCACGGGTGGCGGTTCACCGGGCGGCGTGGTCGGTGTCCAGCTGCTCCAGGACCGGCCGGACCACGTCGTCGAGGTGCCGCACGAGGACGGTGACGGCGCGTTCGGCGGCGGCGTCGACGTGCCGGTCCTCGGTCGGGGTCGGCAGCCCGTCCAGGGGCAGCGGCGTCTCCAGCAGCAGCGTCCCGCGCAGGTGCGGGTGCCGGCTGAGGTCCTGCTCGGTCGGTTGGATGAACTGCCCGAACAGTTCCGGCCAGCCACGCCAGCCGCGGTCACGCCACCAGGTGCGGGACACGGTCAGCGGCGCCGGCAGCGGCGACACCAGCTCCACCCGGGCGGTGAGGCCACCGTCGAACGGGTTGCGCTGGCACACCGCGGTCAGCACCCGCCGGTGCCAGCGCACGTAGCCGGGGTCCAGCAGCGGCGGCGTCGCGGCGGCCCAGGCGACGCACGCGAACCCGACGGGGGCGATGTCGCCGACGGTGCCGGCGAACTCCGCCGCGTGGCGCTGGACGGCGCTGAGGTACCGGTCCCGGTCACGGTCCACCCAGAACGTCTTCACACCTTGCGACGGTAGCCCGTGAAAGGTCAACCCGTCCGCAGGACCGCGGCGGTGACGGCCCGGCGCAGGTCGGCGCGGCCGAGCAGGTCGGTGTTGTCGACGTACTGGTCGACGCCGCCGACCGGAGGCAGCGCCGCGACGGCCGGGTCGGTGACGGCGGCGCTCAGCGCGGCGGCGAACCGCCCGGCGTCGATCACCGGGTAGGGCCGGTCGAAGTACGGCCGGCGGGTCGCGTCCACGGCCGCGGACAGCCCGAGGCTGTTCTGCCGGCGTCCCGCGTCCTCGTACGCGCCGCACAGGTCGTCCACGTCCAGCGGCCCCGGCAGCGAGCTGAACGCGGTGCCGAGCCATTTGCTGTACGGCGGCCACCGCCGCTCCTGCAGCAGCCGCAGCCGCATCACGTGCCGGGCGAGCCGCGCCGCGACGACCCGCCCGCCGAGCGTGTCGCCGGCCTCGGCCGCCCGGCCGGGGAACGCCTCCTCCTGCGCGATGTGGGTCCACTGCGCGGCCAGCACGTACCGCCACAGGTCGGGCGGGTACCAGGCGACCGCCGCCCGCAACGCCGTCAGGTCCCCGGTGTCGTCGTGGTACACGGCGCCGCCGGCCGTCTCCGCGAACGTCTGCGTCGGGGTGGCGAGCCAGTCCAGCAGCGACCCGGTGAACGGCGCCCCGAACTGCCCGACGGTCCAGTCGGCGACGGTGGTGACGTCGACGCGGTGCGCGACCGGCCCGTCGGTCGCGGTCATCACCCGGACCCGCGCGTCCTCGGGTGTGAAGTGCGTCGGCCAGCCCAGCACGTGTTTCGGTAGCCTCGCCCGCAGCAGCGCGTCGATCCCGGCGGCGTGCCGGGCGTGATCGGCGGGGTCGAGGAACAGGGTGAGCCGCGGCCCCCAGTCGTGGTCGGTGGAGCGGGGACCGTCGTAGCCGAGGACCTCCGACCCGGCGCCGATGCGGGCGGCGGCGTGCGGCAGCCCCGGGTACACGTCGTCCAGCAGCGGCCGGACCGCGTCGCGGTAGAACACCCCGCACAGCTCAAGCCCCGGCACGAAGACCGGGGCCGGATCGGGGGTCACAGTACGACCGCTGGGTGGCGGGGGTCGTCGGCGCGCACGACGACGTCGGCGATGTCCTGGGGCAGCACCTCATTGTCGTACCGCTGGAACGCCGGCAACGTCCACTGCATTTCGGCCGGGGTGCGGCGGGCGAGCGCCGCCGGGGACTGCGTGAGGTGGACGGTGACGTCGAAGTCGAGACCGGCGCCGAGCAGCATCGTGCCGGACACGACGACCACGGCACCGGCCGGCAGGTCCAGGTAGGCGGCGCGGGTGGCCCGGTCGGTGACCGGGTCCCGCAGCGACGGCAGGACCCGTCCGGTGCCGCCGGTCGCCGCCGGTCGCAGGACCTCCCGGGTGATCGCCCGCAGGTCCAGCCAGTCCTCGTAGTACGCGTCAGGGTTGGTGCGGCCACGCTCCAGCCGCAGCGACGCCTGCCGCAGGAACCCGCCGGCGGGGATGTGCACGGCGTGCCCACCGTCGGCGTGGACCTGCTCGACGACCCGGGCGGCGAGGACGTCACCGCCGGCGGTCGGTGCACCGTCGACGGCGACCCGGGTCGCGTGGACCTTCCCGACCCGGGCGGCGATGTCGGCGGCGAGCCCGCCGACGGTCACGGGACGGGCCTTCACGCGTTGTGGTGCCGGTGCTGCGGGTCGATCACGTCGCCTTCGATGACCTCACCCTGCAGGACCTCGCCGCTGCCGGGCTGGTGCGGGACCTGGCCCGGGTCGGTGCGGGAGTCGGTGTGCGGGTCGGCGCGGGTCGCCTTGACGACCCTGGGACCGAACAGGTCCCCGGCCGCGGCGGCGGAGATCCGCGCCTCGGTGGCCCGGCGGACCTGCCGCCCCGCGAACGCCCGCACCGGCGGGATGAGCAGCAGCAGCCCGGCCGCGTCGGTGACGAACCCGGGGGCGAGCAGCAGCAGCGCCCCGGTGAGCCCGGCGACGCCGGTGCCGGCGTCACCGCCGGGTGGGCGGCCTTCGCTGACCGCGGCCCGCAGCCGCTGCCACGCCCGGATCCCCTCGCGTTTGGCGAGGATCCCGCCGAGGATCGTGGTGCCGATCCCGGCCAGGACCGCCCACCACCAGCCGATCGCGTGCGCGACCAGCACGAACACGGTGATCTCGACGATCACCAGCAGCAGCGCGCCGGCGGCGGCGAATCCCAGGGTCCGCATGACAGTTGCTCCTCAGCCGCTCTGCCGGGCGTCGGCTCGGGCGTCCCGGGAATCCCTGGGTCCGCCGCCGGCGACGCCGCGGCGCAGCGCCTCCCACCGCGCCGACGCACCCCACACGGTGACCCGCCACAACGCTTCCCGCACGATCGACGAGCTCATCTTCGAATGCCCGCGTTGCCGTTCGGCGAACGTGATCGGGACCTCCTGGACCCGGAACCCGTTGCGGAACGACCGCCACGCGAGGTCGACCTGGAAGCAGTACCCCTGCGACGCGATCGACTCGATGTCAATCTTGCTGAGGACCGGGATCCGGTACGCCCGGTAGCCGCCGGTCGCGTCGCGGAACGGCATCCCCAACGCGATCCGCACGTACAGGTTGCCGCTGCGGGAGATCAGGTGCCGGTGCAACGGCCACCCGACGGTCTTGCCGCCCTTGACGTAGCGGGAGCCGAGCACGACGTCGGCCTCGCCGAGCGCGTCCAGCAGCCGCGGCAGCTCCTCGGGCGCGTGGGACCCGTCGGCGTCCATCTCCACGACCGCGTCGTAGTCGTGTTCGGTGCCCCACGCGAACCCGGCCAGGTACGCCGCGCCGAGCCCCTGTTTCCCGGGCCGGTGCAGCACGTGCACGGCCGGGTCGTCGGCGGCGAGCTCGTCGGCGATCCGCCCGGTGCCGTCGGGGCTGTTGTCGTCGGCGATGAGCACGTCGACGGCCGGGGTCGCGGCGCGGACCCGGGCCACGATCGGCCGCAGGTTGTCGGCCTCGTTGTAGGTGGGGATGATGACGAGGACCCTGCCGACCCCGGGGTACTGGTTCACGCCTCGGTCGGTTGCGCTCACACGTCCTCCTCGGTTGGGTGCTGCCGGTTGCGCCGGCGGACCGCGGCGGCGGCCACCACAGCGGCAATACCCAGCATCACGATCACATACTCGGGACCGGCGCCGACCCTCGTCGCCAGCGTACGGGCCGACCCGAGGTGCAGTTCGGCGACGATGACGGCGGCCTCGTTGAACTTCGTCTCCTGCCGGGTCCGGCCGGCGGCGTCGGCGAACGCGGAGATCCCGACGGTCGAGGCCATCAACGCGTCCCGGCCGTGTTCGACGGCCCGCAGCCGCACCATCGCCAGCTGCTGCCGCGCCTCGGCCTCGTCGAACGTCGCGTTGTTCGTCTGCACCGCGAGCAGCTGCGCGCCGCCGGTGACGGTGTCGCGGACGAGCCCGTCGTAGGCGACCTCGAAGCAGATGACGTCACCGACGGTTGCCGGCCCGACCCGCAGCACCCCGGGCGTGTCACCGGGGGTCATGTCGGAGACCCGGTCGACCTCTTTCGACACGATCCGGGCGATGTCCCGCAGCGGCATCGTCTCCGCGAACGGCACCGGGTGCCGTTTCGTGTACCGCGCCGACACCCCGCCCTGCCGGGCGTTGCCGTCGGCGTCGACGTCGGGTTCCCAGACGAGCCCGGCGTTCTCGACCCCGACGGCGGGGTCGGTGAGGACCGCACCGACGAGGATCGGCACACCGACGGCGCGGGCGGCGGTCGCGATCGCCGCGGCCGCGTCGGCGTTGCGCAGCGGGTCGATGTCGGAGGAGTTCTCCGGCCACACCACCAGGTCCGGCCGGCGCGCGCCCTCCTGGGTGACCTTGCGGCCGAGTTCGACGGTGGCCCGCACGTGGTTGTCCAGGACGGCGCGGCGCTGTTCGTTGAAGTCCAGCCCGAGCCGCGGCACGTTGCCCTGCACGACGGCGACGTACACGCCCTTGCCGGCCGGCTGCTGCAACGGGATCAGCAGCGCCCCGGCGACGACCACGAACGCCCCGGCGACGGCGGCGGCGGATCTCACCCCCGGATTCCACCCGGGGGTGACAGCGCCCGCCGCGGCCGGTCGGGGTGTGCTGATCCGCAGCAACGGCACGGCGAGGAGGGCACCGGTGAACGCGACCGCGAACGTCACGAGGGGCGCCCCGCCGACGGCGGCGAGCCGCAGCAGCGGCGACGTGTCCTGGCTGAACGCGAGCCGGCCCCACGGGAACCCACCGAACGGCGCCCGGTCCCGCAGCGCCTCCTGCGCGGTCCACAGCGCGGCCAGCGCCGGCACCCACGTCCACGCCCACGACCGGGCCCACGACCGGACCGGCGTCCGGGCCCCGGTCCGGGTCCGGAGTGGGCTGATCCAGGCGGTGGCGACGCCGAGGAGCCCGATGAACAGCGCCTGCAACGCCGACAGCAGCAGCCACGGGACCATGCCCGTGTGCAGGTTCGTCCACGACAGCAGCGGCGTGAAGAACACCGCACCGGTGAGGGTGCCGAGCCCGAACCCGGCCCGCAGCCGCCGCCCGTGCACGGCGGCGGCGGCGAGCGCCACCGCGATCGGCGCGGCCCACCACCATCCGTACGGCGGGAACGCGACGAGCATCACCGCACCGGCCGTGGCGGCGAGCACCACGGCAACCCACAGCGGCGGCACCGCCCGCCCCGCAGAGCCCGCCACAGACCCCGCCACAGACCCGGCCGCGGTCCCTGAGACGGGTCCGGGGGTTTCGCCGTCCGCGGCGCCGTGTGATGGCTGCGGGGGACGGTCGGCGCCGTCCCGGCCGTCGGTGCCGTCGGTGCCGTCCGCCGCGCTCCCGGTGTCGACCAAGGTCACCTGCGCCATCCCCTGCCGTGTCGTGCGGTCCGCCCGACCGCGGCGTGTGCAGCGTCGGACCCGCGGGCCGGTACCGGCCCGCGGCGCCAATTATGCGGCCAGGTCACCCGGGACAGGGAATCGGCGGTGGTGTCCGCCGCTGTGAATGTGCTGGGATGTGGCTGGACTGTCCCCGACGCGCGACCGCGACCGGGCCGGCCGTCACCACACCCTCGCGACCGTTGCCGGTGACCGCCGGGGCGGCGACCCGCGGGTGCGACCCTGGCGGCGGTGCGCTTCGGGGCTGAAATCGGGGCGCGACCGAAGTCGCGCCCCGCGCTCCCAGGCCCTTGGTCCGGCCGGTGCGGCAGGGGTGTCTGGGCGCGGCCTTCGTTCCGGCGCGGCTCGGGCTGGCTGCCCGGGGCGTGCCGTTGTCTACTGGTCGCGTGACCCCCCTGCCCTGACACCGGTGGATGCCCGGCCCGCGGCCCCCGCCGACCCCCGCACACTGGATCCGGTGGTGTCCCGTCGGTTGACGAGGACGTCCGATCAGTGGGCGTTGGGGAGTAGCGAACCGTGGTCATCCGCGCCGAAGTAGGACGCAAAGACGTTACGCGCTCGCCGGGGGGCCCTGTCAACCGTCGCACGCGATGTAATTCACCTGGTTCGGCGTGTCGGGTGCGTCGGGTGCGGTGTGTCGGGCCTGGTTCACCCGCGGCGAGTGACAAGCGCTCACGGGCCGCCGGATGCTCCGTCCGTCACCCACTGTGCAGGTGCGCCCGGAGCAGCGCCGCCGCGGCGGCGGGATGCTCGTCGGCGAGCAGGCCCGCGGCGGCCAGGACGTACCGGTCGTCGACGGTGACGTGCGGGTCGCGGGGCAACGCCCACCCGCCGGCGTGATCGTGCAGGACCGGGCCGAGCGCGGCGACCGCGTCGCGGCGCTCGGCGTGCCGGAACACCCCGCCGGACGCGACGACCGTCACGACGTTGCGCAGGTCCCGGCCGCTGCGGGCGTGCCGGCGGGCCGCGATCACGGTCGCGGCGGCGGCGACGCCGAGCGGCCCGTCGCCGACGGTGACATGTTCACGTCCGGCGGCGGTGTGGACCCCGTCGACGTTCCACCGGACCCCCAGGTCCCCCTCGACGGTCCGGGCCCGCCACAGCGTCCCGGCGACCCCGGAGGTGCCGCCGTCGGGGACGAGCGCGGAGTACACGTCGGTGGTGGCGCCGCCGACGTCGACGACCAGCAGGTCACCGGCGGTCGTGTCGGCGAGCAGCGACACGCCGGTCAGGACCGCGTCGGGGGTCGCCATCCGCACCAGCCGACCGAACCGGGGCCCCTTGGACAGGTGTTTGCCGCCGATGACGTGCCGCAGGAACACGTCGCGGATCGCGGCGCGCGCCGGCCCGGGTTCGGTGACCCCGATGCGGGGCAGGACGTTGCCGGCGCCGACCGCCGGCACACCCCGCGCGGTGAGCAGTTCCACGGCGGTGTCGCGGACGTCGGTGTTGCCGGCGACGACGACCGGGACCCGCCACCTGGCGGCGGCGAGGCGCCGCGCGTTGTGCAGCAGGGTGTCGCCGTCACCGCCGTCGGTGCCGCCGACGAGCAGCACCACGTCGGGTGCCGCGGCCCGCACCGCCCGGACCCCGGCCGGGTCCTGCATGCCGGCGGCGACGTGGACGACCCGCGCGCCCGCCGACAACGCGACGCGGTGCGCGGCGTCGGCGGAGACGAGAGCCTCGTAGCCGATGACGGCGAGCCGCAGCCCACCCCCGGCCGACGAGCAGCAGTACACGGCACCGACCGGCCCGGCGTCGCGCAGCAGCGCGTCGACACCGTCCAGGACGTCACCGGCGGTGGTCGGATGGGTGCCGGTCCGCACCAGCGTGCCGTCGGTGGTGTCGACGACGGCGAGTTTCGTGTCCGTCGACCCGACGTCCAGGCACGCGACCAGCGTCCCGCGGGAAGGCACCGGATTCAGGGGACGACGACGGTGCCGGTCGCCGACACCGCCAGCAGCGGCGGGTCCAGCACGGCGGCGGCCGAAGCGCCCGCCTCCGGCGTACCCCGGCACACGACGTGGCAGGTGAACTCGACGGTCCGGGAACGGGTCCCGACCTTGACGATCGTCGCCGTCACCTCCAGGACGTCACCGGCCCGCACCGGCGCCTGGAACGCCACGCTCGCGTACCCGGCGAACAGGCCCTCGTCACCGTCGGTCCGGATGCACAGTTCCGTGGCGACGTCACCGAACAACGCCAGGCTGTACGCACCGTCGACGAGGTTCCCGGCGTAGTGCGCGTGCGAGTACGGCACGTACCGGCGGTGCACCACCCGCACCCCGACCTCCGCGCCGCTCACCGCGCACCCACCGCATGGATGAGGTACGACGCGACCTCCCGCGGGGTGGTGCCCCGCCCGAAGATCCGGTCGACGCCGAGGTCCGCGGTCTGCAGCTCGTCGAACCGCGGGCCGCCGACGACCAGCAACGGCCGTTTCGCGGCCGGGAACGCCTCCCGGAACGCCGCCGACATCTCCCGCGTGTTCGTCAGGTGCGCGTCGCGTTGCGTGACGACCTGACTGACCAGGACCGCGTCGGCCTTCTCCGCCCGGGCGTGCTCGACGAGCGCGGCGACGGCGACCTGCGCGCCGAGGTTCACCACCCGGCACTCCCGGTAGTACTCCAGACCCTTCTCACCGGCGATCCCTTTCACGTTGAGGATGGCGTCGATGCCGACGGTGTGCGCGTCGGTGCCGATGCACGCACCGACCACGACGAGTTTGCGCCGCAACCTGGCCCGGATCGCCGCGTTGACCTCCTTCGCCGACAGCAGCGGGTAGTCCCGCTCCGCGACGACGACCTTCCCCGGTTCCACGAGGTGGTTGACCCGGCCGTACACGACGAAGAACGTGTGCTGCGCACCGATCGGCCGGGCGTGCACGACCATCGCCGGGTCGATGCCCATCTTCCCCGCCAGTTGCAGCGCCGCGCCCTCACCACGCTTGTCCGCCGCGAGGGGCAGCGTGAAACTGACCTGGACCATGCCGTCGCCGGTCGTGTCCCCGTAGGGGCGGATCACCGCTGCGCTCATGACTGTGTCCATGACGGCCCGTCCAGGATCTCGATCGCCGGGTTGAAGTAGCCGGGTTCCCGCGCCGCGACCCCGTCGAGGCCCTTGCCGCGGTCCGCGGGCCGGCGCATGATCCCGAACGTGCCCTCGCCGATCGCGTCGAGGAGCCCCTGCCGGCCGATCTGCCGCAGCAGGGTCACGGCCTCACCGAGGACAGTGTGGGCCCGGTCCCGGATGAACGCGCCGGGGGTGAAGTCCTCGTGCAGGTTCCCGGCCGCGGACAGCACGTACCGCACGTTCTGCAGCGCGATGTCCCGGTCCGACAGCCACGGCGTCACCACCGCCTCCGTCATCATCCCCACGAGGAGGATCCCCTGCCCGGTGAGCGCACCGGCGAGGTTGAAGAACCCGTCGAGGAGGTTCCCGCGGAACACGTCGCCGGTCATGTGTTTCGTCGGCGGCATCCACTTCAACGGCGCGTCCGGGAACAGTTCCCGCGCCAGCAGCGCGTGGGCGAGCTCGAGCCGGAACGACTCCGGCAGCTCCGGGTTGATCTCGAACGCGTGCCCGAGCCCCAGCTGCCAGTCCTCAAGTCCGGCCTCGTGCGCGAAGTACTCGTTGAGCAGCTGCGACACCGTCACCGTGTGCGCCGCGTCGACCGCGTCCGCGGTCGTGAGGTAGTTGTCCTCACCGGTGTTGATGATGATCCCGGCGCGGGCGTGGACCTGCCGGGAGAACCGCTGGTCGACGAACGTGCGGATCGGGTTGATGTCGCGGAACAGGATCCCGTACATCGAGTCGTTGAGCATCATGTCGAGCCGTTCGAGCCCGGCGAGGGCCGCGATCTCCGGCATGCACAGCCCCGACGCGTAGTTCGTCAGCCGCACGTACCGGCCGACCTCCTTCGACGTGTCGTCCAGGGCGGCGCGCATGAGCCGGAAGTTCTCCTGCGTCGCGTACGTCCCGGCGAACCCCTCCCGGGTCGCGCCCTCCGGCACGTAGTCCAGCAGCGACTGCCCCGTCGACCGGATCACCGCGATCACGTCGGCGCCGGCCCGCGCCGCCGCCTGCGCCTGCGGGATGTCCTCATGGATGTCGCCGGTCGCGACGATCAGGTAGATCCACGGCCGCTGCTTCGGGTCGCCGTACCGTTTGATCAGCCGGTCCCGTTCTCTCCGGCGCCGATCGACCTGGGCGAGACCGGTTTTGACCGCTCGTGCCGCCGCCCGTTTCGCCGCGGCCGGGGTCTCGGCGCGGAACGTGACGCTGCCCGCCGCCGCCTTCTGCGCCAGCAGGGTCAGGTCCTGGTGCCCGTCGCGCTGCAGCGCGTCGAACACCGGCCCGGCGACGCCACCGCCGAGCCCGACCTGCTCCACGACGGTGTCGACGAGGCGGTTCACCCACGGGATCCCGTCCGGGTCCGCGCCGGTGATCCCGGCGAGACGCAACGTGGCCCGTTCCACCGACACCGTCGTGTGGCTGCGCGCCAGGTCCACGACCGGCCGGCCGGCGGCCGCCGCCAGCCGCCGCGCGGTCGCGACGGTCCGCCGGTCCAGCTTCAGCTTGTTCACAGGGGTTCCTGCCTGTTGTGGATCGGGCGGCCCCGCAGCACCGTCACCCGCGCCTGCGGGTTCGTCTCGGTGTGCAGCACCTCACTGATGTCCTCGGTCGTGTCCCACACGGTGAACGTCGCCGACCAGCCCGGGTTCAGGACACCCTCGTCGTCGACGCCGACGGCCCGCCACCCGCCGCGGGTGTGCGCCGCGAACGCGGCCTTCGCCCCGATCCGCTGCACCGGGTTGTGGTGCCGCATCGCCGCCCGGCACGTCCCCCACGGGTCGAGGTCCGTGACCGGCGAGTCCGACCCGAACGCCAGCAGCACCCCGACCCCGGCCAGGGCCCCGATCGGGTTCGACGCCAGGGACCTCGCCCGGCCGAGGCGCTGCGCGTACATGCCGTGCTCGCCGCCCCACAGCCGGTCGAACGCCGGCTGCACCGACGCGACGAGCCCGAAGTCGACGAGCCCCGCGATCAGCGTCTTGTCCAGCAGCTCGACGTGTTCGATCCGGTGCCGCCCGTCGCGGATCCGGTCGATCCCGACCCGTTTCGCCGCACCCTTGAACCCGTCTACGACGGTGCTGATCGCCTGGTCGCCGATGGCGTGGAACCCGCCCTGCATCCCGTGCCGCACACAGTCCACGACGTGCTCGGTGACCTGCTCGACGCTCAGGTACCCGTGCCCGTGCTCATCCGCGGCGGCGCCGTCCAGGTACGCGCCGCGCAGGTGCGCGGTGCGGGCACCGAGCGCACCGTCGGCGTACAGGTCACCGGCCGCGCCGACCGCACCGAGCTGCTTCGCCTTCCCGGCGGCGTTCACCTCACCCCACAGCCCGTACACCTGCGGGTATCCGCCGCCGTGACCGAGCGCGGCGACGAAGTCCGCCTCCCCGGACGTGCCCGGACCCCCGCACTCGTGGATCGACGCGATCCCCAGCGACGCGGCGTGGGTCAGCGCGGCGCGTTGCGCGTCGAGGATCTGCGGGTGCGTCACCGACCCGAACGCGACCTCCCGCACCAGGTGGTGCGCGTCGCGGCGCAGCCAGCCCGACTCGTCGTATCCAGCGGCGGCCCGCACGGCGCCGGTGAGCAGCGCGCTGGACACCAGCGCCGCGTGGACGCAGGCCCTGGACAGGTACACGGCGCGGCCGCCGCCGGCCCGGTCGAGCTCGGCCGCGGTCGGGGTCCGCTGGTCCCGCCACCCGGACTCGTCCCAGCCGTGCCCGATGACGATCGCGTCGGCGGGCAGGGTCGCGGCGTGCGCGGCGACGGCGTCGAGGACCTGGAGTTTGGAGGTGGTCCCGGCGAGGTTGAGCCCGCGCAGGGTGAACCCGGTCGCCGTGGTGTGCACGTGCGCGTCGACGAACGCGGGCGTGACGAGCGCCCCGTCGAGGTCCACGACCCGGTCGACGCCGCCGGTCGGCGCGTCGCCGGTCGGGCCGAGCCAGGCGATCGTGTCGCCGTCGACGAGCATCGCCGTCGCGGACGGGTCGGCGGGGGTGTGGACGCGGCCGTCACGGAAGAGGGTTCGCATGCGGCTCAGTCTGCCAACCCGGGCGGTGCTTCGGTCCGCAGCCGCGCCTGGAAAAGGTCCCGGACGCCCGCGTCGGTCCGCAGCAGCCGCAGCGCGTAGTCGGCGTGTCCCGGGACGTAACCGTTGCCGATGAGCATCGTCACATCCGCGGCGAGCCCTTCGGCGCCGAGCGCGGCGGCGGGGAACGACGTGGCCATCGAGAAGAAGATCACGGTGCCGCCCGGCGCGGTGGCCAGGACCGCGGCGTGTTCACAGCCGGGGACGTCGACGCAGACGACGGTGACGTCCGCGGGGCCGCCGGTGCGGTCGAGGGCGGCGGCGAGACCGACGGCGTCGCGGGCGTCGGCGACGGTCACGGTGTCAGCGAGCCCGGCGGCGGTGAGCCTGGCCCGTTCGGTGTCATCCCGTACCACTCCGACCGCCCGGACCGTCACACCTGCGTCGTCGACAACGGCGCCGGCGTCCCGTGCGACATCCCGTGCGACATCCCGGGCGTCTCCGGCGGCGTCTCTGGCGGCGGCGAGGGCGAGGGAGCCGCTCTTGCCCGCCGCGCCGAGCACCGCCACCGTCAGCGGCCCCGTCGCGGCCGCCCGGTCCCGCAGCGACTGCCGCACGACCCGGGCCACCAGGGCCGGGGCGCCGCACACGTCCAGGACGGCGAGGGCCAGCTGCGGGTCCAGGTCGCCGGGCAGGACCGCGGCGATCGACCGGGCGAACAGGATCGCGTGACCGTCGCACGGCACCTGCTCCGACAGCCCGTCCCAGTCCCGCAGGTCATCGGCGATCCGCAGCGGGGTCAGGGTCAGCGACACCAGCGTCGCGACCCGGTCACCGGCCCGCAGGCCCAGCGGCGACGCCGGCCCGACCGCCTCGACGGTGCCGATGAGCATGCCACCGGAGCCGGTCACCGGGTTGTGCATCTTGCCGCGGCGGCCGACGATGTCCAGCACCGCCGCCCGGACGAGGCCACCGTCGCCGCCGTGTTCGGTCCGCAGCTGATGAAACGACGCGGCGTCGAGGTTGAGCCGCTCGACGCGGATCCGGACCTCGTCCGCGCCGATGACCGGGTCCGGGTCGAGACGGTCAGCGGCCTGGGGCAGCACCCCGGCCGGTTCCACGACCCGATGCAACCCGATCGGCGATGTCATTTCCCGCACTGCCACAAGTTAGCCGAAGATTTTCCGGCACACCAGCCACAACGCGGGAAGAACTACCGTGCCCGTGCGGTCGACAGCGACAACACATGCTCAACCAGGCCGATCAGCACCGCCTTGCTCGACTCCCGGTCCCGCGCATCACACAACAACAACGGCACATGACCGTCCAGATCAAGGGCCTCCCGGACCTCCGCCTCCGTATACGACGACGCGTCATCGAAACAGTTCACCGCCACCACGAACGGCGTATTGCGCCGCTCGAAGTAGTCGATCGACGGGAAACAGTCCGCCAACCGGCGCGTGTCCGCCAACACGACCGCACCCAGCGCACCCAACGCCAACTCGTCCCACAGGAACCAGAACCGGTCCTGACCAGGCGTACCGAACAGGTACAACACCACATCCTGCCCGATCGTGATCCGCCCGAAATCCATCGCCACCGTCGTGGTCGACTTCCGCTCCACCCCGGTCAGATCATCCGTGCCGATCCCCGCCGCCGTCAGCGACTCCTCCGTCTGCAACGGCCGGATCTCACTCACCGCACCGACAAGCGTCGTCTTCCCCGCGCCGAACCCGCCCGCGACCAGAATCTTGATCGCCGTCGGGACCGGACGACTAGAGCGCCCGTAGTCCATTGATCACCGCCTTGAGGATGCTCTCGCTCGGCAGCTCGCCCGCCGCCGGAGGGTGGTACATCTCGATCAACCCCTGCCCCAGCAGGTCACCCAGCAGCACCCGCACCACACCCAGCGCAAGATCCAGATGCGACGCCAGCTCCGCCACGGCCAGGGGCTCCCGCGCATACGCGAGGATCGCCCGGTGCTCCGGCTGCAACCCGTACCCGAGATCCGACATCGCCGCCCGGTTCGTCACCACCATCGCGACCACATCGAACGACCCCGACGCCGGATGGACCCGGCCACCCGTCATCGCATACGGCCGCACCACCGGACCCGCATCCCGGTCCACCCACGTGTGATCCACCCACGGCTCCGCAGCCAGATCACCCCGCGGCCGCTCCGGCCACGGCTGCTCACCCCGCAGCACCACATACTGCTCAGCCCGGTACGCATCCGCCCGCTGCTGCTCAGCCCACTGCTGCTCGACCCACTCCTCGGCCGCACCCGCCTCCCGCGGATCGCCACGGTCCGGGTGCCCGGCGGCGTGCCGGCCCGGCGGCGTCGTCATCCGCCGGCCGCCGGACGCGCCGACGTCGACAGGTTCTGCCCCACCCGCTGCACCAGCATCGCCATCTCATACGCGATCAACCCGATGTCAGCGTCGGACTCGGCGAGGACCGCCAGACACGCCCCACGCCCCGCCGCCGTCACGAACAGAAACGCCGACTCCATCTCGATGATCGTCTGCCGGACCGGCCCACCGCCGAAGTGCCGCCCCGCACCCCGCGCCAGACTCTGGAAACCCGCCGCAACCGCCGACAGATGCTCCGCGTCCTCCTGCGACAACCCCTTCGACGCGCCCATCATCAGCCCGTCCACCGACAGCACCACCGACCGCTGCACCGACGGCACCCGATCCACCAGGTCGTCCAGAAGCCAGTTCAGCCCGATGTTGCTACCCTGCGCCGCCGTCATCCCGCCACCCCGTCACGACCCGTGCTGCCATTGCTGCCGTTGCTGTCGCCGCTGTCCTCGGAGCCGCTGGCATGCCGGCCCCGCGCCGTGCCCGCCTGGAACGACGACATCATCTTCCGCAGCTGCTCCGGCGACCGGTTCGGCTGCGGCACCTCCACCTCATCCAGATCGTCGACCGCGGCCGTGTCCTGCTGCAGCTGCGGCGCCAGGCTCTGCTGCCGCACCCGCTTCGGCAGACCCCGCGAACCCGCCGGCTTCGCACCACCAGCGCTCCCCGACGCCCCGCCGGCCCCGCCAGCTCCACCGGCCGCGCTCGCCACACCCGCCGGCGCTGCCGCCGGCCGCTGCCGCGGCAACGGACCCGGCCCGCTACGGCGCCCGTCCGGCACCACCGACAACGCCGGCCGCGCACCGATCGACGACGACGGCAACACCTGCGTGTGCTCAGGCACCTCACCCTCACCCGGCAACCACGAGAACGGCTCCCGCGCCACCACCTGCATCTCATGCGTGTTCGACAGATCCGCCGGCGCCCCCGGCGGCAGCGGCGACGGCACCGCCGAAGGCTGCGCCACCACCAGGTCCGTCGGCAGCAACGCCACCGCCGTCACCCCACCGAACGGCGAGGACCGCAGCACCACCCGCACCCCGTGCCGCGCCCCCAGCTGCGCCACCACGAACAACCCCAGCCGGGCGCTGTTCGCCGGATCGAACTCCGGCGGCTCCACCAGACGCCGGTTCGCCTCCACGATCGCCTGCTCCGACATCCCCAGCCCACGGTCCTCGATCTCGATCACGAAACCGTTCGGCACCAGCTGACCCGTCACGTTCACCCGCGTGTGCGGCGGCGAATACGCCGTCGCGTTCTCGATCAGCTCCGCCAGCAGGTGGATGATGTCGCCGACGGCCCGACCGACCACCGCACCCTCACCGATCTGCTGCACCTGCACCCGCGCGTAGTCCTCGACCTCCGACACCGCGCCACGCACCACGTCGATCACCGACACCGGGTTACGCCAACCCCGGCCCGGCGCCGCACCCGCCAGGATCACCAGGTCCTCCGCGTGCCGCCGCATCCGCGTCGCCAGATGATCCACCCGGAACAGGTCCGCCAGGTCATCCGGCTCCGACGTGCGCCGCTCCATCCCGTCCAGCAGCGACAACTGCCGGTGCAGCAGCGTCTGCGACCTGCGCGCGATGTTCAGGAACACCTCGTTCATCCCCTGCCGCACCGACGACTCCTCCACCGCCGACGCGACCGCGGTGCGCTGCACCGAGTTGAACGCCTCACCCACCTGACCGATCTCGTCTGTGCCCAGCCGCAGCGGCGGCGCCTCCGCCGCCACATCCACCTGCACACCACGCCGCAACCGCGACACCACCGACGGCAGCCGCTCATCGGCGAGCTCCAGCGCCGCCGCCCGCAGCCCGTCCAGCCGCCGCGCGAGGGACCGGCCGATCCGCACCGACAGCACCAGCGACAGGACCACCGCGAGCAGACCCAGCACACCGGCGATACCCAGCCGCAGGAAGATCGCGTTCGACGCGTCCTGCGCCGCCTGCACGTTGTGCGCCTGCACCTCGGTCCGGAAACGCTTCAGGTCCTCGTTCACCGGGTCGAACGCACCCCGCCACGCCTGCAGGTTGATCCCCGCCGCCTCCGCCGTCCCCGGCGGCGTCGCCAGCAACTGGTTCTCCAGCTGCGTCAGCTTCTGCATCGGGTCACCACCAGCGATCCCACCGAACCGCGCCTGCGTGTCCCCCGACAGCAGCGACACACCGTACGGCAGGATCAGCCGCTTCTGCCCGATTAGCGCCACCAGCTCCGTGTGCACCGACGCCGTGAACTGGTTGCTCGCCGCCGCCTGCGTGATCAGCGCGTCCTCCTGCGAGAACAGGTCCCGGGACAGACCCAGGACGAACACGCCGGTCGCCTCCTTCGTCACCTCGGAGTCCTGGTGGTTCGTCACCGACTCACCGATGCCGTAGGTGCCGGTGATGATCCCCGAATACGCCTGCCGCACCGCGTCCGCCGAACCACCACCGTCCGCGAGCTGCCGCAGCTGCGGCAGCGCGTCGAGGGCCTTCGTCGACGTCGCGATCGCCTGCTTCGTCTCCGCGCTCGCCACGTCCTGGAAGTCCTTGGACGCCGCGAGATCCCGGAACTCCGTCACCTCCAGGTCCGTCTTCGCCCGCTGCTCCTGCACCGCCGTGGCGTTCCTCCGGCCGCCGGCGACGTACACGGTCGTCAACTGCCGCTCGATCTGCAGCTGCTCGACCATCGCCTCGGCCGGTTCGGTGACCTTGTCGCTGACCAGCTTCGAGTTCCGCAGGTCCAGCGCCGGCTGGAGAGTGAAACTCACCGCGAACAGCCAGATCGCGATGAGCATGACGATCGGGATCGCCAGCATCGCCGTGATCTTCGCGCGGATGGACCAACGGTTGTTCATGAGACCTCGGGCATCGCTCGGGTGCGGTTCGGTTGCGGACCGCCACCGTAAGCGGGCCCGACGGTGACCGACCGTCATGTCCGCGGCCGCGCTTTTCCGACCAGCCGGATGACAGACAGTAGGATCTCCCGCCAGGACTCGAAAGACCGGAGAATCTTCGCTACTGTGACGGTTCTAGCGCAGAATTTCTGGAGGTGTGTCGTGCAGCCGTACGCGTATGAACGCCACGAGCTCATCGAGCCGGACTGGCGACGCCTCCCCGGCTGGCGCCACGTGACCCGCGACGAATGGGAATCCGCCCAATGGCAGCGGGCCCACTGCGTCAAGAACATCGCCCAGCTGCGCACCGTCTACGGCGACCTCATCACCGCCGACTTCTACGACGACCTCGCCCTCGACCAGGCCACCCAGGCCACCATGTCGATGCTCGTCCCACCCCACATGATCAACACCATGGTCCCCACCGGCGAGATCACCGACAAAACCCTCCTCGCCGACCCCGTCCGCCGCTACATGCTGCCCGTCGCCTCCGACCGGCTCACCGACTTCGCCTCACACCCCCACGCCAGCCGCGACTCACTCCACGAACACGACATGTGGGTCGCCGAAGGCCTCACCCACCGCTACCCCACCAAAGTCCTCGCCGAACTGCTGTCCACCTGCCCCCAGTACTGCGGCCACTGCACCCGCATGGACCTCGTCGGCAACAGCACCCCCACCGTCGCGAAACTCAAACTGTCGCTCAAACCCGTCGACCGCTACGACGCAATGATCAACTACCTGAAAGGCCAGCCCGGCGTCCGCGACGTCGTGGTCTCCGGCGGCGACGTCGCCAACGTCCCCTGGCCCCAGCTCGAAACGTTCCTCATGCGACTGCTCGCCATCGACACCATTCGCGACATCCGCCTCGCCACCAAAGCCCTCGCCGGCCTCCCCCAGCACTGGCTCCAACCCGCCGTCGTCGAAGGCCTCGAACGCGTCGCCCGCACCGCCGCCCGCCGCGGCGTCAACCTCGCCATCCACACCCACGTCAACCACGCCCAGTCCCTCACCCCACTCGTCGCCCGCGCCGCCCAGACCGCCCTCGAGGTCGGCGTCCGCGACGTGCGCAACCAGGGCGTCCTCATGCGCGGCGTCAACGCCACCGCCGCCGACCTGCTCGACCTCTGCTTCGCACTGCAGGGCGAGGCCGGCATCCTGCCCTACTACTTCTACATGTGCGACATGATCCCCAACGCCGAACACTGGCGCGTCGCCGTCTGGCAGGCCCAGCAGCTCCAGCACGACATCATGGGCTACCTGCCCGGCTACGCCACCCCACGGATCGTCTGCGACGTGCCCTTCGTCGGCAAGCGCTGGGTCCACATGGTCACCGACTACGACCGGGAGCGCGGCATCACCTACTGGACGAAGAACTACCGCACCTCCATCGAGGACTCGTCCATGGACCTCGACCGCACCTACCCGTACTACGACCCCATCGACACGCTGCCCGCCGCCGGCATCGCCAAGTGGCGAGCCGAGGCACAGCTGCCCCTGGTCGCCTACGCTGGGTAAGTGCGACGTAACCTTCTGCGCCTTCTCGGACTGAGCATCGCCGGTGTCGCCGTCGTCCTGTACATCAACTCGATCGGCGACACCGGCGATGAGACCGCCTCGGATCCGGCCCGCCGGCTGCAGTGCGCGGAGAACGGCGAGATCGCCGCCGCCTACGCCACCGCGTCGCCCACCAGCCGCGAGACCCGCTCCCCGCAGCAACTCGCCACCGCCTGGGCGCAGCTGCGCCCCAGCACCCTGATCAAAGGCATGCACCAGGTCTACTCCGAGCCCGCACGCGTCGACATCGCCTTCGACGCCAAGGCCCACACCGTCGCCGTGCTGACGTTCCGCTCGCACGACCCGCTCGGCTGGCACCTGGACGCCGTCGTCGCCTGCCAGGAATCCGATCTGGAACGCCCGACGGCCCCGACCAGCGGTCCCTGACCGACAAAAACGGAAATCTGCCGCGCAGCGGCTTCTTTTGTACTGGCGTGGCGTCAGCCACGTCGCCTAAGGCATCCTAGGACGCTAGGATATGACGATGGACAGTGTGCGCCCGGCATCGGCAATGACCTGGGCGGACGCGATCCGGGCCCACGAGGCGAACAGCGAGCGGAAGGAGTCGCCGTGCCGCGCCGCCACGGCCGGATCCTGCTCGACGACGTCCAGCTCGTTGACGACGGTCAGGTCGGCGAACGACCGCAGCACGTCGGGGTCCAGGGACTCGACCGTGTCCGTGAAGCGGTTCCAGACCTCCCCGGTGTCGGCCAGACGCCGCCAGGTGCGGTCCCGGTCGCAGGCGCCGTAGAGGTAGACCAGCCGTTGCGCGGGCGCCCCGATAAGGTCCCGCAGCGTGTCATGGTCGGCCGGGTCGAGCAGGACCAGGTCGAAGCCGTCCGTGCCGTATACCGCGTGCGCCAGCCCGGCCAGCTGCACGTCGACGCCCAGCCCCAGCGCGCCCAGCCGGTCATGGACGCGCGACAGGTGCGCATACAGCGTGCCGCCGGGATGCTCGACCGTCTCCGCGCCGTGCTGCCGCAACCACGCCCGTAGGTCCTCCTCAGCGCTCATGCCCCGAGCCTAGGAGCGCCGCGGTCGCCGGCTCCAGGGTGACGCGGCGCACGTCGCGTCAAGCATCCTAGGACGAAGGTCTCAGGTCAGCAGGCGGGTCCGGGCCGCCGGGGCATCCACGGCCAGCTCCGACAGCAGGGCGGCGACCGGATCGGGCCGGCCCCGCTCCAGCAGCGCCAGCAGCAGGTGCCGGGTCTCGATCCGGCGGGATCTCGCCGCCGCGGCCAGTGCGAGGGTGCGCGACAGGACCTCGCGGGCCCCGGAGCTGAAGGGCGGGCGCTTGCCGGCGCCCGCGGCGCCGGTGGGCCGGAAGTCGCCGATGTCGACACCGATCGCCGCCAGAGCCTGCCGGTCGAGCTCGTCCGCCGCCGTCCGGGCCGCGGCAACCGTGACACCGAGCAGGCCGGCGCCGGTCGGCTCGCTGAGCACGGCCAGCAGCAGGTGCTCGGTGCCCACCCGCCGGTCGCCCCGCCGGCGGGCCTCCTCAACGGCGCCCTGCACGGCCGAACGCGCCGTCGCGGCGAATCTCTCGAACATCTCAGCGTCCCTTCCCGTACTTGGCGTGGATCGACTGCCGCGACACCCCGAGCGCGTCGCCGATCTGCTCCCACGACCAGCCCTCGGCGCGGGCGAGCTCGACGTGCACGGCCTCGACCTGCTCGGCGAGGCGGTGCAGGGCGCCGACGGCGCGCAGGCCCACGGCGGGATCGGCGGACCGGATCCGGGCGGACAGATCTGCATCGCTCATGGTTGTCAGTCTGGGTTGACAGGACGGGATTTGTCAACGCAGACTGACGCCACCGAACGATGTCAGTCCAGACTGACAAACCTGGAGGAGAGACCGTGGACGCCGAAGTCGTCATCGCCGGAGCCGGCCCCACCGGCCTGCTGCTCGCCTACGAACTGGGCCGGGCGGGCGTGCCCGCCCTCGTGCTGGACAGGTCCCCACACCCCGACGAGCAGCCCCGCGCGAACGGGCTCGTCGGCCAGATCACCCGCGTGCTCGCCTACCGCGGCCTGCTCCACGGCACACCCCTGCACCCCGTCGCCGTGCCCAGGTTCCCGTTCGGGCCACTGACCCTGGAGCTCGACCGGCTCGAGGCCAGCCCGCTGCACGTGCTCCCCGTGCCGCAACGCGCCCTCGAGGACCTCCTGCACAGCGCCGCGACCGCAGCCGGCGCGACCGTCCGGCGCGGCCACGAAGTCACCGGCTTCGCGCAGACCGACGACGGAGTCACGCTGGACGTCCGGGGGCCGGACGGCGACACCACGCTCACCGCGGGACACCTCGTCGGCTGCGACGGCGGGCGCAGCTTCGTCCGCAAGCACGCCGGCATCGCCTTCCCCGGCATCACCAGCGACGAGATCTCCCGGATGGCCCGCGTGACCATGCCGGCCGGCGAGGTCACCGTCGACGGCGGCACCCTGACGGTGCGCGGTGTCCGGCTGGCGCTGCTGCGACCGAACCGCACCGCGACCGGCACGATCACCGTCGCCCCCCAGCGGATGCTCGACCCGGCCGCCGACCCGGACGTCTACATCCTGGCCACCTCCGAGCCACTCCCCCCGAACCGGCCCGACCAGCCCCTCACCCTCGACGAACTGCGCGCCAGCGTCCACCGGGTAATCGGCACCGACCTGCCGATCACCGCAGCGCACTGGGCCCGCAGCACGGTCGCCAACAGCAGGCAGGCCGAGACGTACCGGTCCGGCCGGGTCCTGCTCGCCGGCGACGCCGCGCACGTGTTCGCCGCCGGCGGCACCGCCCTCAACGCCGGCCTGCTCGACGCGGTCAACCTCGGCTGGAAACTGGCCGCCACCGCACGCGGCACCGCTCCGGCCGGCCTGCTCGACACGTATCAGGCCGAGCGCCACCCCGCCGCACGTCGCGCGATCCTGCACACGCGCGCCCAGGCGGCCCTGTCCGCGTCGGGCGAGAACGCCGAGGCCCTGCGCGAGATCCTCACCGACGTCCTGCGGCACCCGGGCCCGCTGGCGCACCTGGCCGCGCTCATGGAGGGCTCGGACGTGACGTACGGGCCCGGACCGCTGACCGGCGGCTGGGCCCCCGACGTCCTGGACGGCCCGGCGGCGACGGCGGCGATCAACCAGCTGAGCACCGGCCGGCCGCTGGTCATCGACGCCGCCGACGGCGGGAAGATCGCCACGGCGGCGGACCCGTGGCGGCAGCGGCTCGACGTGGTCGCGCTGCCGGGCGCCGGCCCGTCCGCGTTCATCCGCCCCGACGGCTACCTGGCCTGGGCGGGCGACTCCCCCGACGGGCTGCACGAAGCGCTGACGCGATGGATGGGAGCGCCGTAACGGCGCACGCCCTCGGCGTCCTGGGACGCCGAGGGCACGGCCCCGCGCCGCCTGGAACGGCCTGGAACGGCTTGGAACGCCGGAAGGGCAGAACCTCGAGGCGATCGGAGCGTGCCGAGTGAGCGCTGGAGCTGCGTACCCGTTGCAGGAGCAGGTCCGTGCCGTCCTCCCGGACCACGGCTGGACGCTCACGACCGGCGCCGGCTGGTGCCACGCCGGCCCCACCGGCTACCCGTTCCAGCGCCAGGGCTGGAAGCTGCACGTGTCCGCGACGCCGCTGTCGGCGCTGCTGGTCCTCAGCCGATGCGCACGCGTGCTGGTGGGGCACGGCCACGCCTTCAAGTTCGCGCCGGACCTCTCCCGGCTCCTCGACCTCCTCGACCGCGAGTCCGACCGCGGCAGCGCCGGCAAGTTCATCACCGTCTACCCCACCCGGGACGCGGACATCGCCGGACTGGCCGGCGCGCTGCACCGGGAGACCGCCGGCCTGCCAGGGCCACAGATCCTCTCCGATCGCCAGTACCGGCCGGGGAGTCTCGTGCACCTGCGCTACGGCGTCCACACGGAGCACCCGACGCTCACCGACGACGGCGAGCTGCACACCCGCCTCACCGCACCCGACGGCACGCGCGTCCCCGACCGGCGGCAGGCCTGGTTCACGATGCCCGACTGGGCCGAGTATCCGATCCGGGCCACCGCCGACGCCGACGCCGATCCGAGGCTCGCCGGCAGGTACCGCGTCCACACTGCCATCCAGCACGCCAACAAGGGCGGCGTCTACCAGGCCCTCGACGAGCAGCAGCAGTGCGAGGTCATTGTCAAGCAGGCCCGCGCCCACACCGGGGCGACCCTCACCGGCCAGGACTCGCAGACGCTGCTCCGCGCCGAGGCCGACGCCCTGGACATCCTGCACCCGCACGGCGTGTGCCCCCGGAGGATCGACCTGTTCACCTACGGGGACAGCCTGTTCCTGGTGGAAGAGGCCCTGACCGGAACGACCCTCGCGGACTGGGTGATCCACCGGCTCGTGCCGGGCAGCCGCTTGAATGACGGCCTGCCGATCCAGGACCTGCTTCCCGTGGCCGCGCAGGTCGTCGACGTGCTCCGCACGGTCCACGACGCCGGGCTGCGACTCGGCGACCTGACCCCGACCAACCTGATGATCTGCCAGGACGGTTCCGTCCGGTGCATCGACCTCGAGGGAGCCGGACGCTTCGGCACCCCGATCGCTCCGATCGGCACGCACGGTTACATTCCACCCGAGTTCACGACCTCGACGACTGAGCCGACCGAGCCGACCGCCTCCGGCGTCGCCAACGACCTGTATGCCCTCGGCGCCGTGCTGTTCTTCCTGGTCACCGGGGCGCATCCGGTCCTGCTCGACGACGACGCCGGCACCCGCGAGCACCGGCTCGCGGGACTGTTCGCGCTGCTCGGCGCCGACGGGGACGCGGCCCGGGCCCTCGGCCCGGCCGTCCTCGGGCTGATGGCCGACGACCCGGCCGCCCGGTGGTCCCTCGACCGCGTCCGGATCCATCTCCTGGAAGCCGCCACACCCGCCACACCCGCCGCGCCCGTGGCGACCCTGCCCCGGCGCCGTGGCGGCGGCCCGTCGCCGCGCGAGCTGCTCACCGACCTCGCCGAGCAGCTCGCCGAAGCGGCCACCGACGACCCCGGCACGGCGCCCAGGTCCGACCCGCGGACGGTGTACCGCGGCGCCGCCGGACTCCTCGCCGTGCTGACCCGGATCGATCCCCGGTCAACGGCCGTCGACGCCCTCATCGACCGGATCAGCGCCGACCCGCCGGCCGGTCCGGTCCTGCCCGGCCTGTACAGCGGCGTCGCCGGCGTCGCCTGGGCGGGTTTCGACGCCGCCAGACTCCGCGGCGAAGATCCCGGCCACGCCCTGGACCTCGCCCGGCGGATCCCCACCAGCTGGCACGTGCCGGACGTGTGCCACGGCCTCGCCGGCGCCGGCCTGGCGTTCGCGCACCTGTGGCGCCACGGCGCCGGCGACGAGTTCCGCGCACGGGTCGCGGACTGCGCCGACAGCCTGACCCGAATGGCGGACGACACCGAGCATGGGCTCCTGTGGCCGTTTCCGCCCGACGCCGACACCCCGCTCGCCGGCCAGTCCACCTACGGCTTCGCCCACGGCGTCGCCGGCATCGGGACCTTCCTGTTGACCGCGGCCGCGGTCACCGGCGACCACCGGCACCTCAACCTCGCGGTCCGAGCGGGCCGGACCCTCGCCGGCAACGTCCAGGGCGACGACACGGCGGCCTGGTGGTACGCCGACCCGCAGGAGCAGCAGGAGGGCGGCCATCCGGTCGCCGCCGCCCACTGGTGCAACGGCGCCTCCGGCATCGGCACCTTCCTGCTCCGGCTCGGATGCGCGACGGACGACCCCACGTGGACCGCGCTCGCCCGGCGCGCCGCCGTGACCGTGCGCATGGAGGCCCGCGACGCGTCCGCCTGCTACTGCCACGGGCTCGCCGGCAACGGCGACTTCCTGCTCGACCTGGCCGAGCGCCTGGACGACGACCGGTACCGCACCTGGGCCGGCGAACTGGCCGACCTCATCGCGGCGACCGCGGTGCGGCAGAACGGGAGATTCGTCATCGCCGACGACACCAGGAAGGCCGTCACACCCGGCTTCGCCACCGGCACCGCCGGCACCGCGGCATTCCTGCACCGCCTGACCCACGGCGGCGACCGCTGGTGGATGACCGGATGAGCCCACAGTCTCCGCCGCGGAACCGCCGCGGCGGGAGCACGGACCGAACGGAGGTGAACCACATGATCACGAAGCTCGAGGCGCTGCAGAAGCTGCAGGCCGTCAAGCAGGCCAAGCCTGGCCGGTGCGCACCCAGCACCTGCATCTTCACGTCGGCGATCCACCTGCCGTAAGCGCAGGTGAAGAGGCCGGCAGGGGCGATCCCTGCCGGCCTCTTCAACCGGTATGACGCGGCCGACACCGCGTAAGGCATCCTAGGACACTAGTTCAGGACACCGACAGCGAGTGGATCGCGCCGGCGCGGGTGCCGAAGTACATGGCGCCCTTCCACACCGCCGGGGTCGACTCGATGCAGCCGCCGATCTTCAGCTCCCACAGCAGCTTCGGTTGGGCGTTGGTGTCCTTGACGTCGTAGGCGTGCATGATGCCGGAGCAGTCGCCGATGAACAGGGTGTCGTCGACGACGACCGGGGACTGCCAGGTCTCGTTGCCCGGCACGTGGAACTTCCAGCGCACGGCGCCGGTGGCGCGGTCCAGGCCCATGACGTCCCCGCCGGTCGTGTCGAAGATCGCGATGTCCTTGAACAGCGCCGGCGTGCCCCAGATGCCGGCGGGCTTGGTGCCCTGGTCCTTCACCGCCCACACGACCGGGTTGTCGGGCTTGGACGGGTCGAGCTTCATCATCTGCCCGACCTGCTTGGAGCGGGCGTTGCCCTTCTCGTACTCGGAGCCGACGTAGAGGAAGCCGGCCTCGTCGATGACGATGGTGGCGTCGGTGTCGTCGCCCGTCCAGAAGCGGAACACCCGGGTCGGGGTCTTGCCGGCCTTCAGGCCGCTGATGTCCCAGCCCTGCACGAGACCGCCGGAGTTGGCGAAGTAGACGGTGTCCTTGTAGATCGCCACGGAGTTCTCGATCGAGACGTTGCTGTCGCCGAAGTCCTTGAGCAGCTGCGCGTCCCAGCCCGGGGTGTTGAACACCAGCTTCGGGTTCACCGTGACCTTGCCGTTGGCGTCGTAGCCGCGGTTGAGCTTCACGATGTGGAACTGGCTGTTCTCGCCGCCCTCGAACAGGTAGTCGTCGATGATCAGGCCGGAGCCGTCCCAGTCGTCGTTCCACATGACCGGCGACACCGCGTTCGCCGACAGCTTCCACAGCTCCGTCGGCTTGTCCCGGTCCAGGGCGATGACCCGGTAGTAGTTGTCGCGGGAGCCGGAGTACAGCAGCGGGAAGCCGTCCGGGTCCATCGTCACGGTGCCCTTGATGATGTCGCCGGTCGGGAAGTCGGGGAGGATGCGGTCGCCGGTGGCGGCGTCGAGGAAGTGGATGGCACCGTCGTAGGCGCCGAAGACCACCCAGGTCCGGCCGTCCTTCTCGAACACGGCGGGCTGGCCGGTCCAGCCGTTGCCGCACCACTGCGTCGTCTTGCCCTTGTCCTCCGACATCCGGCACAGGCCGCCGGTCTTCGGGAACTGCCACTTGTGCACCGGCATGCTGCGCGGCACCGGGCCCTGCCCGTAGTAGGTGCGGGTCGGGTTGCCGCGGAACGTCAGCAGGCCCTGCACCTTCGTGCCGTACGGCTTGCCGACCAGTTCCGGATCGGACCAGCCGGTGAACGCCGGTTTCGCCGGTGACGGGGACGTCGAGGCGGCGGGTGCACCGCTCGCGGAGGCGGCGGTGCGCTCCGAGGCGGTCTTGCGCAGCGCATAAGCGGTGGTGGCGATCCCGCCCAGGACAAGGACCAGGGCAGCGGCGAGCATGAGACGGAACGTCCCCGTACGTGACATGGCGACAGTATGTCGATCCATCGCCATACTGTGGCTCCCCCGAACGGCGTTAAGGGATCTGTGCCACTGCGCTCACATCAGTTCACCCGGTCTTCTCGAAGTGCTGGTAGTCCACGCCGGTGCGCCACGAACCGCCCCAGGTGAAGCCCTCGGCCTTGAACGCGGTCACGACCGCGTCGCCGGCGACGATCATCCCCGGTCTGACGGTGCGCCGGTCCAGGTAGTCCTTGCCGGCCGGCGGCATGATCTGCTTGCCCGGCAGGTAGGGGTTCTCCACCGTGTTGATGTCGATCGCCCGGCCGTAGGCGTGGTTGGACCAGTGCTTGGTGTTCGGCACGTTGCGGCAGTTGAAGGCCGAGGTGTTGTCGGCCGCCATCGACGCGTCGTCGCTGCCGTCGTAGGCCTCGATGGCCTGCATGCCGCGGATCGGGAAGCGGGCCGCGTAGAGCTTCGCGAAGACCCGCACGGTCGCGTCGGCGATCGCCCGGTGCACGACGAGCTCGCCGACCTTCGCGGTGCCGTCGAAGTCGACATAGGACAGCCGCAGCAGGCGCAGGTCGTCCAGGCCGACCGGGCACCCCGGCCGCCACGACACGCCGGTCATGCGCTGCCGGGCCGCGGCGGGCAACGCCTCGACCGTGCCCACGAAGGCACCCGCCGAGGCCGGCGGTGAGGACGACGGGGACGGCTGCACCGCCACGGTCGGTGACGGTGCCGAGCCGCTCGCCGCGGTGCCTCCGGTCCCCCCACCGCAGCCCGCCAGCACGAGCAGGACCAGCGTCAATGCCGGAACACGGCGGGTGCGGCTGCGGATCGGCATGGGCTCGATACTATGTGTCGTGCCGGTTGACCAGCGCAGACGACGCGCCCCACAGGCCCTGTTCGCCATCGCCACGCTGGTGACCGTGCTGACGGCGTGTAGCGGGAAGCCGTCCGGCTCCGCGCAGCCTGTCTCGACGCCGTCGGCCACCGGCAGCG
The DNA here is from genome assembly GCF_016862795.1 of Dactylosporangium siamense. Lineage (GTDB taxonomy): Bacteria > Actinomycetota > Actinomycetes > Mycobacteriales > Micromonosporaceae > Dactylosporangium > Dactylosporangium siamense. Next base: position 86,539 of record NZ_BONQ01000108.1, read on the forward strand.
GCGAGCCGTCGCCGCCGCCCTCCCCCGAGGTGTCGCCGTCGGCGGAGCCGTCACCGTCCGCATCCGCGTCGAAGAAGCCGTCGGTGTCGCCGTCGGCGTCGAAGACCGCGGCCGCCGCCGTGGTGGCCAACGACGCCTCCCGGCTCAAGACCCTGCCGGCCGGCACCACCCAGGTCGTCATCGTGCAGGCGGCGAGCGCGTCGGCGACCACGACGAGCCTGCGCGCCTACGCGAAGACGGGCGGGGTCTGGCAGCCGGCCCTGTCGGCGATGACCGCCCGGATCGGTGGCAACGGTTTCAGCGGCGACAAGCACGAGGGCGACAAGACGACCCCGACCGGCGTCTACGCCTTCGACGCGACCATGTACGGCATCGGCGCCAACCCCGGTGTCCGGTACACCTACCACCGGATCGTGCAGGACGACTGGTGGGACGAGAACAGCTCCTCGCCCGGCTACAACACGTTCCACCACGGCGCGAACCCGGGCGGGCCGAGCGAGCCGCTGTGGCAGATCAGCCCGCAGTACACGTACTTCGCGGTGATCCGGTACAACATGCCGGCCACGCCGGGCCGCGGGTCGGGCATCTTCCTGCACCAGGCCACCGGCAACGCCACGCTCGGCTGCGTGAGCCTGCCGCAGGCCGACCTGGTGGCGCTGCTGCGCTGGCTGAACCCGGCCGCCAACCCGAGGATCGTGCTGTCCCCGACGTCGCAGCTATCGCGCTACTGACCCCGCGGTTCAGACGACGTGGACGGTGGCGCAGGCGGGGCAGGTGAAGACGTGCAGGTCGCCGTCGAGGCGCAGGCCGGTCGGGCGCTCGTAGGCGTCGCCGTGCGGGGCGGACCAGTCCAGGTCCTGCTCCTCCAGGGGGATCCAGTGGTACGAGACTGCGTCGTACTCGCACTCGGCGACGACCAGCAGCAGGTCGGCCGGGGTGCCGCAGCGGGGGCACGGGATCTCGCCGGCGCGGCGGGGGTAGCCGCCGACCTTCCAGCCCGGGGCGACGAACCCGGCCGCCACGCCCGGCGGCATGCGGTCGCGGACGGGCGCGGGCAGCGCGTCGGCGCACGGGTGGTCGGTGATCCGCTCCGGGTGCAGGACGCAGGGCGTGGGGACCCAGCCGGCCCGCTCGATGTCGCCCTGCGGCGGGTCGGTGAGCAGGTCGGGCGGCAGGTCCGCGGCGCGACGGCGGAACACCTGCACGGCGGGACCGCGACGCTCGCGGAGGTGCTCGACCGGGCACCACAGCACCTGCAGCAGGTCGGACTCGTGTCCACCGGGGCCGGTGCGCGGCAGGTCGGGCACGTCCGAGGCCCACAGCTGCGCCAGCGGCACCAGTGGGTTGGCGGTGGCGTGGCGGCGGCCGTCGCGCAGTTCGCGGGTGCACACCGGCCACGGCTCGTCGGCCGGCCAGGCGAGGGGCCCGCCGGCGTGGCTGTCGCCGACGCCCGGCGTGCCGCGCCGTGGGTGCAGCCGGGTCGCGGTCCTGCCGAGCGCGGTGAGCTCCGGGAACTCGGCGAGGATCTCCGGCGCGAACGGCGGAGTGATCATGAACCCGAGAATAGCCATGGCGAAAGTTGCAAAGGGGAAAGATCACGCAGGTTTCTCGTTCTCCGCAACCAGCCAGCAACCGAACCACGCGATGATCATGGCGCCGGAGGCGGTTGCGGGCGCGTTGCGCAATTGTTACCGGCAACAACAATTTCGAAAACGCGGTGGCCTTGTGCCCACCGGCCGCAGGGGAATACGTTGCCGGGCACAACAATCACCGTCGTCCCCACACCCCCGACGGTGGAATCCCCCGCCCCGAACCCCCCGCGCGCCGTGAGGCGCAGATTTTGAAAGGACCCATGCAAATGCGCAAAGGGATCCTCTCCCTGATGGCGGTAGGCGTCCTCGCCACCGGCGGGCTCACCGCCTGCGGCGACGACAAGGCCGACGACCCGGGCAGCAGCGGCAACGCCAAGAAGGCAAAGATCGGCGTCATCCTGCCCGACAGCAAGTCCTCAGCCCGCTGGGAGACGGCGGACCGCAAGTACCTCGAGCAGGCGTTCAAGACCGCCGGCGTCGACTACGAGATCCAGAACGCGCAGAACGACAAGGCCGCCTTCCAGACCATCGCCGAGCAGATGATCACGGGCGGCGTCAACGTCCTCATGATCGTCAACCTCGACTCCGGCACCGGCAAGGCCGTGCTGGACAAGGCCAAGGCCGCCGGCGTCGCGACCATCGACTACGACCGGCTGACCCTCGGCGGCTCGGCGGCGTACTACGTCAGCTTCGACAACGTCGCGGTCGGCAAGCTGCAGGGCGAGGGCCTGGTCAAGTGCCTCACCGACGCCAAGGTCACCAAGCCGGTCATCGCTGAGCTCAACGGCTCGCAGACCGACAACAACGCGACCCTGTTCAAGCAGGGCTACGACGGGGTGCTCAAGGCCAAGTACGACAGCAACGAATACGTCAAGGGCCCGGACCAGTGGGTCGCCGAGTGGGACAACACCACCGCCGGCACCACCTTCGAGCAGATGCTGACCTCGACCCCGACGATCGCGGGCGTCCTGGCCGCCAACGACGGTCTCGGCAACGCCGCGATCAACGTGCTCAAGAAGCAGAAGCTCAACGGCAGGGTCCCGGTGACGGGTCAGGACGCGACCGTCCAGGGCCTGCAGAACATCCTCAACGGTGACCAGTGCATGACCGTCTACAAGGCCGTCAAGCAGGAGGCCGACGCGGCCGCCAAGCTCGCCATCGGCCTGGCCAAGGGTGAGAAGGGCGCCACCTCCCAGAAGGTGACCGACCCCGAGGGCAAGCGCGAGGTTGACGCGGTGCTGCTGACCCCGAAGTCGATCACCAAGGACAACGTGAAGGACGTCATCGACGACGGCTATGTCACGGTCGCCGAACTGTGCACCGGCGACTTCGCCGCCAAGTGCGCGGCGGCGGGCATCAAGTAAGAAACAGCCAATGAACGCGCCCGGTGCCCGCGGTTCCCCCCGCCGCGGGCACCGGGCCGTGGCTGTGATCGAACGCCACCCGTCGGACATGCAAGAAGGAGCATCGTGACCGACACACCTCTGCTGGAGGTCCGTGGGCTCAACAAGAGCTTCGGGCCGGTCCAGGTCCTGCGTGACGTGGACTTCTCCGCGTACGCCGGCCAGGTCACCGCGCTCGTCGGCGACAACGGCGCCGGCAAGTCCACCCTGGTCAAATGCCTCGGCGGGATCTACTCGATCGACTCCGGCGAGTACCTGTTCGACGGCAAGCCGGTCAGCGTCCACGGGCCGCGCGACGCCGCCGCGCTCGGGGTCGACATCGTCTACCAGGACCTCGCGCTCTGCGACAACCTCGACATCGTCCAGAACATGTTCCTCGGCCGCGAGATCAAGAGCGGCATCGTCCTGGACGACATCACGATGGAGCAGAAGGCCGCGGAGACCCTCGCCAGCCTGTCGGTGCGCACCGTCCAGTCGGTCCGCCAGCACGTGTCGAGCCTGTCCGGTGGGCAGCGCCAGACGGTGGCGATCGCCAAGGCCGTGCTGTGGAACAACCGCCTGGTCGTGCTCGACGAGCCGACCGCGGCCCTCGGCGTCGCCCAGACCGCCCAGGTCCTCGAGCTGGTCCGCCGCCTCGCCGACAACGGCCTCGCCGTGGTGCTCATCTCGCACAACATGAACGACGTGTTCGCGGTCGCCGACCGGATCGCGGCGCTGTTCCTCGGCCAGATGTGTGCCCAGGTGAGCGCCACCGACGTGACCCACTCGCAGATCGTGGAGCTCATCACCTCCGGTCGCAGCGGCGACCTGGGGTTGCGCCAGAACGGAGCCACAGCATGACCGCGTCCACGGTGGGTCTGGAGAAGAAGGGGCCCTCCGGGGAGCAGGCCACCCTCGGCCGATACGTCACGAACTACGTCGCGAAGGTGCGCGGCGGTGACATGGGCGCGCTGCCCGCCATCCTGGGCCTGATCACGCTCACGATCATCTTCTCCGTCGCCCGGCCGGTGTTCTTCAGCGCGGCCAACTTCGCCAACCTGCTCTCCCAGGGCGCGGCCGTCACGGTCATCGCCATGGGCCTGGTGTTCGTGCTGCTGCTCGGCGAGATCGACCTCTCCGCCGGCTACGCCAGCGGGGTCTGCGCCGCGGTCCTGGCGACGCTGCTGACCACCCACGGCTTCCCCTGGTACGTGGCGATCCTCGGCGCGGTCGTCACCGGCGTCGCGATCGGCGTCGTCATCGGCCTGCTGGTGGCGAAGATCGGCATCCCGTCGTTCGTGGTGACGCTCGCCGCGTTCCTGGCCTTCCAGGGCGCGGTGCTGCTGCTCATCAAGGGCGGCACGATCATCTCCGTCGACGACCCGACGATCAAGAAGATCAACTTCGACGGCCGGTTCACCCCGCTGCAGGGCTGGATCCTGTACGGCGTCACCATCGCCGCCCTGGCCGCGTTGCAGCTGTGGAAGCGCACCAGCCGCTCCCGCCGCGGCCTGGCCGTCGAGCCGGTCTCCGTCGTCGCGCTGCGGGTCGGCTCGATCGCCGCGCTCATGGGCGTCGGCGTCTACGTGCTCAACCTCGAGCGCGGCCGCAACATCCTGTTCTCGCAGAAGGGCGTCCCGATGGTCGTCCTGCTCATCGGCATCCTGCTGGTGATCTGGACGTTCGTGCTGGGCCGCACCGGCTACGGCCGGCACCTCTACGCCGTCGGCGGCAACAAGGAGGCGGCCCGCCGGGCCGGCATCAACGTCGACGCGATCCGCATCTCCGTGTTCGTCATCTGCTCCGGGATGGCGGCGGTCGGCGGCATCATCACCGCGTCGCGGCAGGCCTCCGTCGACCCGAACACCGGCGGCAGCACCGTGCTGCTCTACGCCGTCGGCGCGGCCGTCATCGGCGGCACCAGCCTGTTCGGCGGCAAGGGCCGGGTCCTGGACGCGGTCCTCGGCGGCGCGGTCGTCGCCGTCATCGAAAACGGCATGGGCCTGATGCAGTACAGCGCCGGCCAGAAGTTCATCGTCACCGGCGTGGTCCTCCTCGCCGCCGCCGGCATCGACGCCCTGTCCCGCCGCCGGGCCGCCGCCGCCGGGCTGAGATAGCCGCGCCCTCCCGCCGGTCGGAACAGCTGCCAGAACGGCCCTGTTCCGGCCGTCGGGACGGTCGTACGGTAAGCGCCAGGCACCACCAACGAGAAAGTCGAGCATGCGCGTCGGCCCCAGCCAGGAGGAGATCCGCAGGAGCAACCTCGGTGCTCTCCTGCGTTCCGTGCACCTCCACGGTGCGATGTCCCGCGCCGACCTCACCACCAGCCTGGGGCTCAACCGCAGCACGATCGGCGCGTTGACCGCAGACCTCGCCGCCGCCGGCCTCGTCAGCGAGGGCGTGCCCCGCGAGCAGCGGGGGCGGGCCGGTCGCCCATCCCTTGTCGTGCACCCCGAGTCCGAGCACGTGTACGTCTTCGCGTTCGCCGTGGAGGTCGACCGGATCGTCGCCGCCCGCGTCGGCCTCGGCGGGGTCGTGCTCGACCGGCACGCCGCGGTGCGGGAACGCGGCGACCGCAGCGCCGCGCAGGTGGTCGCGCCGATCGCCGACTTCGTCCGGCAGATGCAGAAGGCGGCCCCGCCCGGCGCCCGGCTCGTCGGCAGCGCCGCGGCGGTCTCCGCCATGGTGCGCCGGGAGGACGGGTTCGTCCGGCTCGGCCCGGAGCTCGGCTGGGTCGACCAGCCCCTCGGCGAGGCCCTCGCCGACGTCATCATCAGCACCGGCGTCGACCTGTTCCCCGCCACCAGGCTGCGGGCGCCGGCCGTGCCGGCGCAGCGGCACGCACCCGACGACGACCTCGTGGACGCGTCCCTCGCCCGCCGCAGCGCCACCGGCGCGACCGGCACCGCAGGCTCCGGCGGCGGGTCCGGCGACGACCTGCTCGACGGCGACGGCGACCTCCCCGAGCCCGGGGAGCCCGGCACCGGCAGTGACGCGACGCGCCCACTGGTGCAGGTGCGCAACAACGCCGACCTCGCCGCGCTCGCCGAACACGCCCGCGGCGCCGCCGTCGGCTGCGACAACGTCGTGTACCTGTACGGCGACGCCGGCGTCGGCGGCGGCATCATCGCCGCCGGCCGCCCCGTCACCGGCCACGGCGGCTACGGCGGCGAGGTCGGCCACATGGTCGTCAACCCCGCCGGCAAGCCGTGCAGCTGCGGCTCCCGCGGCTGCTGGGAGACCGAGATCGGCGAGCACGCCCTGCTCGCCGCCGCCGGCCGCAACCCGTCCTCCGGCCGCGAGGGCATCCTCACCGTCGTGGACGCCGCCGGGCGCGGCGACGCCTCGGCGCAGGCGGCCGTCCGGCAGGTCGGCGACTGGCTGGGCTTCGGCGTGGCGAACCTGGTCAACATCTTCAACCCCGAGATGGTGATCTTCGGCGGCACGCTGCGGGAGGTGTACCTGGCCTCCGCCGCACAGGTGCGCAGCCGCCTCAACCGCAACGCGCTGCCCGCCTGCCGCGAACACGTCCGCCTCCGCACCCCGGTCCTGGGCGAGGACGCCGCCCTGCTCGGCGCCGCGGAGCTCGCCTTCGAGCCGCTGTTCGCCGACCCGCTCGACTTCGCCTGACCCGCACCGCGCCCCCGGCACCCACGGCGGCCGGGCGCTGGTCGTGCACCTGCCAAACATTTCGGCAGGGTGCGGTGAGGTTGCCGGGCAGCCCGACGTCTCAGTTCTCCGCCCTGTCACCCGATCTTGCCGGGCACTGGACGGGAACGGCGACGGGGAGGCGACATGTTGAGCAGGCTGCGGCACGTCGTGGCCCCGACCCGGGGCTACGCGATCCTGTGCGGGGCCGCCGCCGGCAGCACCGCGGTCCTGTTCGTCGCGCTCGTCACCGGCGCCGGCGGGCCGATCGTCGCCCAGAACACGTCAAACGTCGCGCTGTTCGTCGCGGCCCTGGCCGCCGCCTGGGGCTGCTTCGCCAAGGCGCTGCGCCCCGCCGGTCGCCGGGTCCGCTCGTCGTGGACGCTGACGGGGCTGGGCGCGTTCTCCTGGGCCGTCGGGCAGATGTTCTGCATCTGGTACGAGACGATCCTGGGCACCGAGGTGCCGTTCCCCTCCCTCGCCGACGCCGGCTACTTCTGGATGATGCCGTTCACCGCCGCCGGTCTGCTGCTGCTGCCGATGAGCCGGCAGAGCGTCGCGCAGCAGGCCCGCAGCATCCTCGACGGTCTCATGATCGCCGCTTCGCTGCTGCTCATCACCTGGGTGCTGATCCTCGGCCCGCTCGCCCGGCAGGGCGCGGACAGCTTCCTCGCGCTGCTCGTCACGCTCTGGTACCCCGGCGGCGACGTCGTCGTGCTCACCGTCGTGCTGTTCACCCTGGCCCGGCTCCGCAGCGGCGGGCAACGGCCCATGTCGATGCCCCTCGTCGGCACCGGCCTGGCCGCGTTCACCGTGTCCGACAGCGGATACGCGTACCTCACCCTCATCGACAACTACGGCTCCGGAGCGGTGCTCGACCTCGGCTGGTTCGTCGGGTTCGTGCTGATCCTGCTCGCCGCCCGCAAACCCGACGGGCGCCAGAAGGCCGAACGCGTCGACGCGCTGGCCCGCCCCCTCGGCGTCATGCTGCCCTACCTCGCGGTCCTCGGCGCCCTCGTCACCAGCACCTTCGAGGTGCTCCGGCACGGCGCCCACGACCAGGTCGTGTCGTGGACCCGCTCCGCGATCATCCTGCTCATCGTCGGCCGGCAGCTGCTCACGCTGCTGGAGAACCGGAACCTGACCCGCGACCTGGAGGACCGGGTCGAGGCCCGCACCGCCGAGCTGCGCGCCAGCGAGCAGCGGTTCCAGGCCCTCGTGCAGCACAGCTCCGACGTCGTCACCGTCGTGTCCCTCGACGGCGTCGTCACCTACCAGTCCGAGTCGATCTCCCGGGTCTTCGGCTTCGCCCGCGAGCACGTCACCGGGCAGCGCATCCTGGACTTCCTCGGCGACGAGGCCCGCGAACGCCTCGAGGAGGCGTTCGGCGCGGTCGCCGACACCCCGTACGCCAGCCGCGTCGTGGAGATCCCGATGCGGCACGCCGACGGGCACTTCCGCCTGGCCGAGGTCACCGTCACCAACCTGCTCGGCGACCTCAACGTGCAGGGTCTCGTGCTCAACTCCCGCGACATCTCCGAACGCAAGGAGCTGGAGGACCAGCTCGTCCACGAGGCGTTCCACGACGGCCTCACGAAACTCGCCAACCGGGCCCTGTTCAAGGACCGGGTCGAGCTCGCGCTGCGCCGCCGCGGCGACGCCGACATCGCCGTGCTGTTCCTGGACCTCGACGGGTTCAAGGAGGTCAACGACAGCCTCGGGCACGCCGCCGGCGACCAGCTCCTCGTCCAGGTCGCCGACCGGCTCGCCGCCGCGGTGCGCCCCGGCGACACCGTGGCCCGCTTCGGCGGTGACGAGTTCGCGGTCCTCATCGACATCGTCGGTGAGGCCGGGGACGCCGACGAGCTCGCCACCCGGATCATCGACGCCCTGGACCTGCAGTTCGACATCGACAACACCGAGATCCACGTCCAGGGCTCCATCGGCATCGCGCTGACCGGCCCCGACGCCGCCGACGCCGACCAGCTGATGCGCAACGCCGACCTGGCCATGTACCGCGCCAAGGCGGCGGGCGAGGGCACCTTCGCCCGCTACGACCCCACCATGCACTCCGGTCTCGTCGACCGGCTCCAGCTCGCCGCCGACCTGCGCCGCGCCCTGGACAACAAGGACGAGCTCGAGCTGCACTACCAGCCGACGATCGAGCTGCGCTCCGGCACCATCATCGGCTTCGAGGCGCTCGTGCGGTGGCGGCACCCGGTCCGCGGGATGATCTCTCCGGCCGACTTCATCCCGCTCGCCGAGTCCACGGGCCTGATCCGCCCGCTCGGCCAGTGGGTCCTCGCCGAGGCCAGCCGGCAGTGCGTCGAATGGGGCGCCTACGACCCGGACCGGGTCCTGACGATGGCCGTCAACGTGTCCGGCCGCCAGTTCGACCAGCCCGACCTGCCGGCGATCGTCGCCGGGGTCCTCGCCGACACCGGGCTGCCGGCGGAACGGCTGTGCCTGGAGATGACCGAGAGCGTCCTGATGACGGACACCGAGGAGAACCTGGCCGTCCTGCTCAGCCTCAAGGAGATCGGCGTCAAGCTGGCGATCGACGACTTCGGCACCGGGTACTCGTCGCTGGCCTACCTGCGCCGCTTCCCCGTCGACACGCTGAAGATCGACCGGTCGTTCGTGGAACGCATCGGCGGCGCCACGCCCGACGCGGCCCTCGCCCGCACGATCGTGCAGCTGGGGCAGAGCCTCGGGATGGCCACGGTCGCGGAGGGCATCGAGCAGTACGCGCAGTTCCTCGCGCTGCGCCGGATGGGCTGCGACCTCGCCCAGGGCTACTACTTCTCCCGGCCGCTCCCGGCCGAGGAGGCGGGCGCGCTGCTGCGCGACCCGGCCGCCCTGGTCGCCTGAACCGCACCGCCCGCCGCGTCGGTTGCCGTCCGGGTGCGCTCACGGCTGCGCTCGCCCCCGACCCGCAACGCCGTCCTGCCGAAGTTCCGCCGCCGCGTGCCGATCTCGACTCCGACACCGCGAACACGTCCCGGCGAACCACGCCGCACTGCACCACCCGCTCGGAATGTCCGCCGCAGTCGCGACGGACATTCCGGATTTATCACGAGAATGGAGTGCATTACATGACGGCTGCCATCACCGACCAGGCGCGCCTCGACCTCCCCGGCCACTGGCCGGCCGCCCTCGGCCCGCGGGCCCTGGCCGGCTTCGACGTGCCCACGCCGTTTCTGGCAGTCGACCTGAACACCGTCGTCGACCGGTACACCGCCTTCGCCGCCGCGATCCCCGGCGTGTCGACGTTCTACGCGATGAAGTGCAACCCGAGCACCGAGATCCTCGGCACCCTCGCGGCGCTCGGCTCCAGCTTCGAGGTCGCCTCGATCGGCGAGCTGCGCATGCTCCAGGAGATCGGCGTCGACCCCGCCGAGGTCCTGTACAGCAACCCGATCAAGCCGCCCGCCGCGATCGTCGAGGCCCGCAAGGCCGGCCTGTGGCGCTTCAGCTTCGACTCCGAGGGCGAGCTGCACAAGCTCGCCCAGCTCGCGCCCGGCGCCGCCGTGTACATCCGGTTGCGCGTCGACGACTCGACCAGCAGCTTCCCGCTGTCACGCAAGTTCGGCGCCGAGGCGCACGAGGCGCGGGCGCTGCTGCTGCTCGCCCGGGAGCTGGGCCTGCGCCCGTACGGCGTCACCTTCCACGTCGGCTCGCAGTGCGCGACCACGAGCGCGTGGCGCCAGGCGATCGCGGCGGCCGGCCGGCTCATGGCCGCCCTCGCCACCGACGGCGTCCACCTGGAGATGCTCGACCTCGGCGGCGGCTTCCCGGCCCGCTACGTGGAGCGCGTCCCCTCCCTCGCCCAGATCGCCGACGCGATCGTGCCGGCCCTGGACGAGCTGCTGCCCTACCGGCCGCAGGTCCTCGCCGCCGAACCGGGCCGGCACCTGGTCGCGGAGAGCTCCGTCATGGTCTCCTCCGTGCTCGGCCGGGAGGTCCGCGCCGGGGAGAACTGGCTCTACCTCGACATCGGCGCCTACCACGGCATGATGGAGACCCAGCAGACCGTCCAGCAGTGGCGCTTCCCGCTGTGGACGTCGCGCACCGACCACGCGCTGGTGCCGCACCTGCCGTTCACCGTCACCGGCCCCTCCTGCGACAGCTCCGACACGATGTTCTACGGCGTCAACCTGCCCTCGACCATCGACGTCGGCGACAAGCTGTACATCGGCTCGGCCGGCGCGTACACGCTGAGCTACGCCTCGCACTTCAACGGCTTCCCGCCGCCGGAGCCCGTCTTCGTCGGCGGCGTCGCCCCGTCCGCGCTGCCCGTGCACCTTCCCACGGCCCGGGTGGGCGGCGCCTGATGACGACGGCCGTTGCGCCCCCGCGGACGCACCGGCCCGCACGCCCGTCCCGCCATCGCAGTGTGACCCCCGGCGGGCGTCGGCGCGCCGGGCGGTTGCGCGAACTCATGGTGTCCGGGCTGGTCGACTCGTTCGGCCTGTCCCTGGGCTGGACGATCTTCAACCTGGTCGCCGTGGACCGCGGCGGACTCGCCCTCGCCGGCCTGTTCAACGCCGCCATGCTCCTCGGCGTCGTGCTGTCCGCGCCCGTCACCGGCCGGCTGGCCCGGCACCTGCACGGTCGCAAGCTGCTGCTGCTCGCCGGCGGCACCGAGGGCACCCTGCGGGTGGCGACCCTGGCCGCGCTCCTCGCCGGCTACGACGGCAAGCTCATCGCGGCCGGGATCGTGCTCATGCACATCGCCGCCTACGCGGGGTTCGCCGCCATGCGCGCCGAGGTCGCCGCCGTGGACGCCCGCCCGCAGGCCATGACCCGCTACGCGCTGTCCATCGCCGCGGTCGAGGCCGCCGGCGCAGGGGTCGCGGCGTTGCTGCCCCTGCGCGGTGGCTATGTGATCGCCGTTTTCCTGGTGTACGGCCTGAGCCTGGTCCCGACCATCCTGACCGCCCGGCGGGCCAGGGTGCAGGACTCCGGCACCGCTCGTCCTCCCACGCCGGTGACCGGCGGGCAGGTCACCCGGACCGCGCGGCGCGAACACGACCGGGCCCGCACCGGCCGCCCCCGGCTGCCATGGCCCGTCCTCGCCGGCGGCGGCGTCATCACCCTCCTCGCCGCCGGCCCGACCCTGCTGTCCGTCGCCCTCGCCAGCGAGCTGCACGGCCACCACGCGGTGGCGGGCGCGGCGATCGCGTTCAGCGCGGGCTGCCTGCTGTCGTCGTCCGCGGTCTCCCTCGTCGACCGGCTCCGCCTGCCGATCCAGGTGACCTGGCCGCTGTGGGGCGTCGGCATGCTCGTCGGCTGGCTGCTCGCCCCCGCCCACCTCCTCGGCCTGTTCCTCGCCCAGTTCCTGTCCGGCCTGAGCATGACCGCGTTCGAGGGCGGGATGGACGCCCGCATCGCCCGCGACGCGACCCCCGGCACGGTGACCACGGTGCTCGCCTGGAGCGCCTCGACCCGCGCCCTCGGCGGCGCCGTCGCCGTCAAGTTCCTGCCGGTCCTGGTCACTGCCTCAGCGATCGGCCTGACCAGCGGCGTCGCGGCGGCGGCCCTCGGCGCGGCGGTCCTGTCCGCCCTCATCCGGCTACGCCTTCCCCGCCGGACCGCCCGTACCTGAGCCACACCACGCCCCCGGCGACGACACCGAGCGTGCTGGCCGCCGCGAGGGCGCACGCCAGCACCCGCTGGCCGGTCGAGAAGTCGTCGCCGAGGAGCGTGGCGGCGGCCACGACGAGCTGGACGCAGTACGCCACCACACCGAACGTGCCGACGATGACCTCGGCCGCGAACTGCGGATCGAACACCCGGTGCAGGATCAACGGCTGCATGCCCGCCTTGCCGGCCCCGTTCGTCGCGAGATGGGTCCGCCCGTCCTGCACCCTTTCGAAGAGCGCCTGGCGGATCCGGGCGATGTCACGGTCGTACACGTCCAGCACGGCGCCGAACTTCCGCACGCTCGCGAGGATCAGCAGGCTGATCAGCCCGAGCACCGCCGCCATGGCGGTGAGCCCGGTCGCGAGGGCCGGCCAGTCCTGGGCCCGGGCGCTGATCGCCACGAAGAACCCGACGATCGCGACGAGCAGCGTGAAGAAGAAGCCCAGGAACTGGTTGCGTTCCAGCTCGATGTGCCGATAGTGCAGCCAGTGCTGCTGGCCCTCGTACACCAGCGCGTCCGTCAGGAGACGTTCCTTCTCGAAATCACTCAGCCCGGTGCCGGTCAGCGCCGCGCCCCGGCGCCGTTCTGGCTCTGCTCCAGCACCGCCGACTTGGCCCGTGCGTATTCGGCCTCGGTCAGGATGCCACGGCGTTGCAGATCCGCGAGCTTGCCCAGCTCATCGGCGGGGCTCGAGGTGCCGGCGGCGGAGCGCACGTATTCACGGACCTCGGCGTCCTGGGCACGCGCCCGCTCGCGGGCCCGCGCGTTCATCGACGGCCCCCGGGTGATGAGGTAGACCAGCGCGCCCACCCACGGCAACACGATGAGGAACACCGTCCAGCCGGCCTTGCCCCAGCCACTCATCGAGTGGTCGCGGAACACGTCCGTCAGGATGCTGATCATCAACCAGATCCATGCGAAGACCAGCATGAACCACAGCGTCGAGAGAATCACGTCTCCGAACGAAAAGTCTTCCATATCTCCAGCGTCGATCTCCTCCCCCGCCCGTTCATCACCTCACCCGGGTGACCCCCCACCCGCCGCACTTCACACTCCACGTTGTCCACCACGCCTACCGTGCTCCACCTCGGTCATACATCGCCTCGGACGACCAGCCCACGACTTCGATCACCAACCTCGCACCCCCACAGCCCACCGGCGCCACCATCCCCGTGATCAAAGCGAGGTTCCGGCCTCGTCGCCCGCGTGCGCTGAACCGGGGGTGCATCTCCCCGATGATCGAAGTCGCCGTCGGGCCGTCCACGCAGCCAGCACACGACTTCGATCACGGACACCGCGCAGCCCCGCGCCATTCACGGGCCCCGCGCCGCCCCGCGCCATTCACGGGCCCCGCGCCGCCCCGCGCCATTCACGGGCCCCGCGGCGCCGAAAGTGGATCTTCCGGTGATCGAAGTCGCCGGGCGGCTGTCCGCGCGGTT
>NZ_BONQ01000109.1 GCF_016862795.1 Dactylosporangium siamense
AAGCAGGTCGGCGGGCCGCATCTGGAGCGTCACCGCAAGCTCGAGCAGGTGCCCGTCCGGCGGCACGGCCACTCCTCGATGCGCACAGAGCCGCTCGAGCGGGCTTCCCGCGGTGTCGACAACGCGCGGCGGGACAGGCGCATGCACAACCCTAGACTTTAGAACGACAGCCCGGGTTCGTTGTGGAACGGGCCTTGGACGGGAGTTGCCGCCGATGAGTGATCCGGAAGCCATCTTCGACTGCCGGCCGAACCTCCTGGTCGACGATTTGCGGGTCAGCCTGGAGTTCTACCGCTCCTGCCTGGGCTTTCATGTCGGTTGGCACTGGTCTGACCGCCGGTCCCGGTTCCTCCAGGCCGGCGAGCTCGCCGAACCAGGCGAACCAGGGACCGCACTCGTCGGACGGGACCGGGCGCAGATCATGCTGACGCAGACCACGGGCGTCCATACCACCCGGCTGCACCTCGACGTTCACACATCGGCGCAGGTGGACCAGCTGTTCCAGGAATGGACAGAGCACGGGGCGGTGATTGCCGAGCCTCCCACGTGGCGTCCATGGGGAATGTACGAGATGCGCCTCCACGACCCGGACGGAAACGTCCTGCGTGTCAGCGCCCCCCGAACCGCCACGGACAGCTGACTCGCCGCTGGGCCCCTACATCGCCTGGTGTTCGTCGGGCAGACCCTCCGGATGGTGCAGCCACCAGCCCGGACCCCAGCGCAGCACCTTGCCGTAGAGCGTCAGGGTGAGGCCCGACTCGAAGTCCCCGGCCGGGCGGCGAACCGCACGCACCAGGGGATCGGCATCTCGTTGCCACTCGTAGCGTCCAGCCCCCGGCACGTACTCGTCGTGGTGCTCGGCGAAGCAGTCGATGAAGACCCAGCCGGACATGTCAGCTGGGGCGTAGCAGAGCACACGCTTCTCGATGATGAGGCTCGGCGATCCGAAGTCGGCCTCGACCTCGCTGCGGCGCACGTCGTGGCCGTCGAACCGCTCGCGGATGCCGCCGGTGAGGCGGTCCCACTCGCCTGCGTCGAGCAGCCGCTCGGCGGGAAGGTAGCCCAGCCGGTGGAACTGCTCGGCGAAGACCGAGGCGACCTCGGCCACGCAGTTTCGATCCTTCCCGAACAGGGCGAGGAAGGGTCCGACGACACCCAACTTGCCGTAACCGCGCAGCACCGCGCGGACATCGTCCAGGTCCTGATCGCGTTCGTCGAGGAAGCACAGGTCCTCGATCAGTCCGCGGGCCAGGACGTCGAAGACCGGCCCATCGGCGGCCCACATGCCTGGCCTGGTGATCATCCTCGGCAGGACGTCGAGCCATCGCTGCCGAAGGTCCGCCGCTGACCGCATCGATGCACGCTACCGGTCGCGCTCCGGTCGTCAGCCACCGGCCGGCATTGAGGAGCTCGTCAGGGCCCGGAAGGTGCCGGTCCCCCTGGCGACGACGGCGCGGATGCCGGCTGAGGCGAGGTCACCCCGGGCTTCCTGCCGCAGGTGCGCGTCGACGAGCAGCACCACGCCCGATGCGCCGGTGATGACCTCGTGCGCGGCGACCCGGTGCCACGCCGTGTGATCCGTGTAGCAGACCACGCGGGCCGCGGTGGCCAGCACGGCGCGGTTGAGCTCGGCGGTGCCCGCGTCGACGTTTGCCGGCCGGCCGTTCAGGTCGATCCCGTCGAACTCGACGAACCCGGTGTCGACGCGGAGCGAGTGCATCGTGCGTGCCGCCAGCGGGCCGGTCAGGCCCTGCGTGCCGGTGAAGACGCCGCCGGTGAGGATCAGGGTCTGGTCGTCGCGCTGGTGGGCCCGGAACGCCTGGGCGACCGGCAGGGAATACGTCACGACCGTCAGCTCCGGCACCGTCGTGAGATGCTCGGCGAGCAGCTCGGAGATCGGGCCGGCCGGCAGCGCGACCACGGTGCCGGGCGCCACCACGCACGCGGCGTCGGCGGCGACCGCGGCGCGGGCGGTCTGCTGCACCAGCACGGCGGAACGCAGCGGTTTGCGGCCACGGGCGGTGCCGGGGCGCCGCACGGCGCCGCCGTGCACCCGGGCCACCAGGCCTGACTCGTCGAGCATCGTCAGATCGCGGCGGATGGTGCCGGGCGAGACGCTGAAGAGGTCGGCCAGCTGCCGGAGCTGCGCGCCGCCGTCGCGGTCGACGATCTCGAGGATGGCGACCTGCCGTGCCGATGCCAGCATCGGTCCGTCCTTTCCCGTGCCGCTGCATGGCAACGTTGTCATGGCGACGCTGACGTTGTCCACCGATCCGGCGCGATTGTTGGTCTCGGCCTGCAAAGGATTGTTGTCCGGTCGAAAAGCGGGTGCCGCGGGCAGTAGAAGTCAGGTCAGCCGGTCCCCGGTGGGCGGCGGCTCGAGGCGCGCGGGATCAGGCGGGTCGGCAGGATGACCCAGCGGGCCGTGCCGGCATATCCGTCCAGGCGTTCCAGCAGCAGGCGGGCGGTCTGCCGGCCCATGTTCTCCGGGTCGTGGGTGACCACGGTGACGCCGAGGATGTCGCCCATGTCGAGCTCGTCGAAGCCGATCAGCGCCGGCGGCGCCGGAAGCCGGTGCAGGACCCGCAGGGCGCCGGTGGTGATCCGGTTGTTGGTCGTGAAGATGGCGGTGGGTGCGGGGTCCCGGCGCAGCAGATCCAAGACTGCCCGCTGCGCGGTGTCCACGTCGTGCGCGTCCTCGATCAGGTGCTCCCGCCAGTCGGCGATGCCGGCGGCGCGCAGGGTCGCGCCGAAGCTGGTGACGCGTTCCTGGTTCGTGCTGAGCCGGGACAGGTCACCGACGATGCCGATGCGGGTGTGGCCCAGCTCCAGCAGGTGCGCCGCCGCCTGGTGCGCGCCGCCGCGGTTGTCCAGCAGCACGGCGTCCGCGGACAGGCCGACGGGTGGGCGGTCGACGAAGACGAAGGGGATGCCGTGACGGTGCTCGGCGGCGAGGTGCTCGTGCGAGGGCAGGGTGGAGGCGACGACCAGGGCGCGGACCCGCCGTTCCAGCAGTGCGTCGGTGAGCCGCTGCTCGGAGCGGGTGTCCTCGTCGGTGTTGACGGTGACGAGCTGCAGGCCGCGGAAGCGCACCTCGCGCTCCAGCCCGCTGGCCAGCTTGGAGTAGAACGGGTTGCCGAGGTCGCCGCCGAGCATGCCGATCAGCGTCGAGGTGTTGCCGCCGAGGCGCAGCTCGCGAGCCATGCCGTTGGCGCGGTACCCCAGCTCGTCGGCGGCCTGCTGGACGCGCTGGCGGGTCTCGTGGGCGACGTAGCCCTCGCCGTTCAGCGCCCGGGACGCGGTCTTGATGGACACGCCGGCGCGCGCGGCGACCTCCACCAGACCGGGACGCCCGGGCCGGTGAGGGCCTGGAGCGTCCTCGGTCATGGCGCAGAGTATGCCAGCGCGCCGTCGGCCGCTCGCAGGGAGACATGCGATCATGCGCGGTCCCTCCAGGAAACAAACGGCCGACGGCAAGGCAACGAAGTCAGCCCTTGGTGGATCCGAGGGACAGCCCGGCGATGAACTGCTTCTGCAGCGCGACGTACACGATGAGGGTCGGGATCGCGGCGATCAGGGCGGCCGCGGCGATCATGTTCTGGTTGGCGACGAACTGTCCCTGCAGGTTGGCCAGGGCCGACGTGACGGGACGTTTGTCGCCGGTGGAGATGAGCGTGATGGCCCAGAAGAAGTCGTTGTAGATCCAGGTGGTGAGCAGCGTCGCGAGGGCCGCGAGCGCCGGCCGGCACAGCGGCAGGGTGAGCCGCCAGTAGCGGGTCCAGACACCGGCGCCGTCGACGATCGCCGCCTCGTCGAGCTCCGCGGGCAGCGTCTTCATGTAGTTGCTGAGGACGAAGACGCAGAAGCCGAGCTGGAAGGCGACGTTGATGACGATCAGGCCGAGGTACGAGTTGTACATCAGGCCGCTCTCGCTGAGCCAGTGCGGCAGCGGGATCGCGAGGTACAACCGGAACAGCGGCGTGATGATGACCTGCTGCGGCAGCAGGTTCCCGGCGGTGAACAGGATGAGCAGCGCGATGTTCCAGCGGAACCGCAGCCGGGACACCACGTAGGCGAACGACGACGCCAGGAACAGCGTCAGCAGGACCGCCGGGACGGTGATGTAGAGCGAGTTGAGGAAGAAGTGCCACATGTCGGACTGGGTCCACGCGGCGCGGAAGTTGTCGAGCGTGAGGCTGCGCGGCAGGGACACGTAGCCGTGCTCGTTGGTCTCCGCGATCGGCCGGAGCGCCACGTACAGGGCGAACACGACCGGGGTCAGCCACAGCACCAGCATCACGACCATGAACACCTGGGCCGCGGCGCTGCTGAGCCGGGAGGGCTTCATTTCGGAGACTCCTCACGCCGGAACGCCTGGTACAGGAAGATCGTGATCGGCACGAGCGAGATGGCGAGCAGGATGACGCCGAGGGTGGAGCCGAAGCCGATGCGTTGGGTCTCGCCGACGATGTTCTGGGTGACGGCGACGGACAGCAGTTCCAGACCTTTGAGCGGGTTGCCGCCGGAGGTGATGTACACCAGGTCGAAGGCGCGGAGCGACTCGATGACGGTGACGACCATGACGACGATGTTGATGGGTCGCATGGCGGGGAAGATGACCCGCCAGAAGGTCTGCCAGCCGGTGGCGCCGTCGATCTGGGCCGCCTCGCGCAGCGCCGGGTCGACGGCCTTGAGGCCGGCCAGGTACAGGATCATGACGTAGCCGGCCTGTCGCCACGAGGCCTCGACCAGCAACGCCCACAGGTTCAGCGAGGGGTCGCCGAGCCAGTCGATCAGGTTGTCGTCGGCGGTGCGGCCGATGACGGAGTTGATGAGGCCGTAGTTGGGGGAGTAGATGAGCTCCCAGATGATGCCGATGAGGGCCAGGGACAGCATCACCGGCAGGAAGAGCACGCTCTGGTAGATCCGTGAGCCGCGGATGCCGCGGTCGATGACCACGGCGAAGAGCATGCCCAGCGGGGTGGCGAAGCCGGCGAAGACCAGCAGCCAGATGATGTTGTGCTGGACGGCCGGCCAGAAGTCCGGGTAGGTGGTGAACGCCTGGCTGTAGTTGTCGACGCCGTTGAGGCAGCCGGGTTGCGGGATGCCGGGCACCGACGGCAGCGAGTCGCAGGACTTCAGCTGGACGCCGCCGACGCCGGTCCATTTCGTGAACGACAGCCCGACGGAGGCGAGGGCGGGCAGCCAGATGAACGCCGCGTCGATGATCAGTGGAACGCCGAGCATCGCCGCGACGACCAGGCCGTCGCGGCGATTGAAGCGACTGACGCTCACTTGGTGAAGATCGTCTTGGCCTGGTCCTCCGCGCTCTTCTGGATCGAGCTGACCGTCTCGGCGGTCGGGCTGTCCACGAAGGTCTGGATCGCCTTGATCATTGCGGTGGCCATGTCGGGCACGGTGTCGCGGTCCATGAACTGGGAGACGTTCTTGCACTTGGCGATCTCCGCGACGGACTTCTTCTGGATCTCGTTGTACGTCGGCGCGACGAGGCCGTTGGCGAGGCCGACGTCCCAGTGGTCGGTCTCCAGGAACTTGGTCTCGGCGGCCGCGGTGCCGATGTACTCCAGGACCGCCTTCGCCGCGGCCGTGTTCTTGCCCTTCTTCGGCAGCATGAACCCGTCGGTCGGGGCGTCCATGTAGTCCTGGCCGTAGGTCGGGTTGATCACGGGGTACGGGAAGAAGTCCAGGTCGGCCAGGTTCGCCGGGGCGTAGTTCGCGGCGACCTGGTTGGAGCCCTGGAACATCATCCCGGCCTGCTTGTTCTCCAGGGCCTTCGCGGCGTCCTGCCAGGTGCGGCCGTTGGCGCCGTTCTGCAGATACGGCATCAGCTCCCGCCACTTGTCGAAGACCGCGGTGACGCCGGGGTCGGTCCACGGCACCTCGTGCTTCATCAGCTTGATGTGGTAGTCGTAGCCGTTGACCCGCAGGTTGATGATGTCGAACGTGCCCAGCGCCGGCCAGCCGTCCTTCTCCGCGAACGCGATGGGGATCAGCCCGTCGGTCTTCATCTTCTTGCACAGGGCGATGAAGTCGTCCCAGGTCTTCGGCACCTGGTAGCCCTTCGCGGCGAAGACGCTCTTGTTGTAGAACACGACCCACGGGTAGTTGTACAGCGGCACCAGGTAGTACTTGCCGTCGATGCCCTTGGAGAGGCTCTTCGCGGCGTCGTTGAAGTTGCCGCCGATCTTCTCCCACACGTCGTCGATCGGGGTGAGCAGCCCCTGCGCGGCGAAGAACTGCAGCCGGTAGCCGGCGAACCAGGTCGCCAGCGAGTCCGGGGTGCCCTGCAGGTAGGTGCTGATGTTGTTCTGGAACGTGTTGTGGTCGACCGTGTTGACGGTGATCGGCACCTTGGTCGACGTCGTCGCGGCCGAGGTCAGGGCGGCGAACGCGGTCTTGGTGGCGTCGTCGGAGTAGTTGGAGCCGAACGTGATCGGGTCCGTCGCGGATCCGGTGTTGGCGGTCGGCTTTTCGCTGTCGTCGCCGCAGGCGGAGAGCAGGGCGGGGGCACCGAACAGGGCGGACGCCCCGGCGAGGCCCTTCAGCGCGGAGCGGCGGGACAGTCGCGGATCTGTCATGGGTATCTCCAGGTGGGAGGCGCGGAGGGGTGAGGTTGAAATCTTGAAACCACGTTTCAACACGAACCAACTAGGGCGCTCAAAAGTCACCACAGCCAATCGACAAGGTGTCGCAGTTGTCAAGAGCCAGTTTCGGAGAACTTTCGCCTGCACAAGCGACCTTGACAGCAACATGATCAAGATGTTCAATGGCTCAGAGTCGCGCATGTACCAACGTAATCAAACGACGAGTGTTGACAACGTTGACATCCGAACGCAGTCACAACGCTGCGACGTGCGCCGGCCCCACCCCGTCCGCAGGTTCCGCCAAACCCCGGAGGACGTTGATGCGCCACCGCAAACCTTTGTTGCTGCGGGCCGTGCTGGTCACGGCCATGATCGGCACCGCCATCACGATCGCCGCCGCCCCGGCGTCGGCCGCCACCACCTGGACCGTCACCGGGCCGTCCGCCGGTTCGCCGACCTCCGCCCAGGTCACCCTCAACGACAACGGGACATTGAGCTTCGCGGTGTCCAACCAGGGCAGCACCGTGCTGTCCCCGTCCCCGATCGGCATCGTGACCAGCGCCGCCGACCTCAGCAAGGGCCTGGCCTTCACCGCGCGCACCAACCGGACCGTCACCGAGGCGTACTCGATGACCACCGGCAAGCAGCGCAACCGCTCGACCACCTACAACGAGTCGACGCTGTCGTTCACCGGCACCGGTGGCGCCCGCCTCGACGTCGTCGTGCGCGCCTCGGACGGCGGCGCCGCCTACCGCTACGTGCTGCCCGGCACCGGCTCGGTGACCGTGCAGCGCGAGACGTCGTCGTGGTCCGTGCCGACCAACACCAACAGCTGGCTGCTCCCGTCGCACCGCGAGGACCAGGGCTACCCGCTGCAGGCGACCGCCGGCGCCGCGGCCACCGGCACCTTCCGCAACCCGGCGCTGTTCGACGTCGCCGGGAAGTTCGCGCTCGTCGCCGAGGCCGACCTCGACGGCCGGTACGCGGCGATGAGCCTGCAGCACCAGAACGGCTCCGGCACGTTCACCGCCCTGCTGGACAGCGGCTCGATCACCGCCAACCGGCCGCTCTCCACGCCGTGGCGCACCGCCGCGGTCGGCTCGCTGAGCGCGGTGACCACCTCGACGATCGTCGACGACCTGTCCGCGCCGTCGCGGGTCAGCAACACCTCGTGGGTCAAGCCCGACACCGTCACCTGGTCCTGGCTGACCGAGCACTCGAGCCCGTCGGACCAGAACCGGCAGCGGCAGTACATCGACTTCGCCGCGCGCAACGGCTGGGGTTACGTCCTCATCGACGAGGGCTGGCAGCAGAGCTGGGCGCCGAGCGTGGTCCAGTACGCCAGGGACCGCAACGTGCAGGTGATCCTGTGGTTCAACTCCAACCAGCTGTGGACCTCCGCGCAGCGTGAGCAGTGGCTGCCGCTGATCAAGGGCTGGGGCGTGGCCGGCGTCAAGGTCGACTTCTCCTTCGAGTTCACCCAGCCGACCCTGCAGTGGTACGACGCGATCCTCGCCCGCACCGCCGAGCTCCAACTGATGATCAATTTCCACGGCTCGGCCACCCCGCGCGGCATGCAGCGCACCTGGCCGCACGTCATGACCGCCGAGGCCGTGCACGGCGCCGAGCAGTTCCTCCGGGCCGAGAAGAACACGATCCTGCCCTTCACCCGCAACGCCATCAGCAGCATGGACTACACCCCGGTCATCTTCAGCCCGTACAACCGGGACACCACCCGGGCGCAGGAGCTGGCCACCTCGATCGTCTTCGAGTCCGGCTGGCAGCACCTCGGCGACAACCCGGAGAGCTACGAGTCGCAGCCCGAGGCGATGCGCATCCTCAACCAGATCCCGACGACCTGGGACGAGACCCGGCTGCTCGGTGGGCGCCCCGGCCAGGAGGCGTACTTCGCCCGCCGCAACGGCGGCAAGTGGTACGTCGCCGGCGTCACCAACCTGCCCGCGAAGACCTACACCACGCCGCTGAGCTTCCTCGGCTCCGGCCAGTGGCTGCTCGAGACCGTCCGGGACAACGGCGGCAACCTGCTGCGCGAGACCCGGACCGTCACCAACGCCGACACCCTGTCGGTGCCGCTGCTGGAGCGGGGCGGGTTCGCGTCCGTGGTGTGCCCGTACACCGCCGGCCTGACCACCTGCGGCGCGCCCCTGGTCGGCTCGCCCCTGCGCGGCGTGCAGTCCGGGCGCTGCGCCGACGTGCCCAACAACACCACGGTCAGCGGCACCCCGGTGGCGCTGTGGGACTGCAACGGCGGCGCCAACCAGCGCTGGAACGCGACCGCGTCGAAGCAGCTGCAGGTCTACGGCAACAAGTGCCTCGACGTCGCCGGCAACTCGACCGCGGACGGCGCGGCGGTGCAGATCTGGGACTGCAACGGCCAGACCAACCAGCAGTGGACGATCAACAGCAACGGCACGGTCGTCGGGACCGGCTCAGGCAAGTGCCTCGACGCTTTCGGCGGCGGTACGACCAACGGCACCAAACTGGTGATCTGGCCCTGCAACGGCGGCGCCAACCAGCAGTGGGCGCGTAGCTGATCGCTCATGATCCGGAAGACCTTGCGCACCCCTGGGTACCCAAGGTCTTCCGGATCACGGGTGGTTCAGGTGCGCAGCCAGGCGCGCAGGCGGTCCAGCAGGCCCTTGTGCGGGACCGGGGGCAGGGAACGCAGCAGCTCCGCGTCCGTCACCGGGCGGGCGGTCAGCACCGCCTGGCGCAGCAGCGCCTTGTCGACGCCGACGCCACCCATCGCGTAAAGATTCAGGTTGCCGCGGCGCACCACGTAACCGTAGGTGTCCTCATAGCGGCGGTACTGCAGGCCGTCGGTGTCCGGCGTGCAGGTCCCGAACCCGCCGCACGGCAGCTCCGAGAAGTCGACGTACACGTCGATCATCATGCTCTGCGGCGCCGCCGCCGGATCGGACGGCTGCAGCTGGACCCCGTGCGGGATGCCGATGGCGCGCGGCAGGTAGCCCGGGGACTCGGCGGTGAACAGCTGCTCTCCCGGGAAGCCCAGCGCGTCCAGCTCCGCCGCGGTCGCCGGGCGGACCTTCGCCGCCGCGGCCCGCAGGACCTTCTGGTCCACGTCGAGCGGGCCGGCGACCACGACGATCGACTGGCCGACGATAACCTCATACCCGTGGTGCACCACCCCGTGCCGGTAGATCCAGCCGTCGGGCTCGACCGTGCACTCGGCGATCTGGAGGACCGAGTCGCGGGCCGTCTCACCGCACGGTCCGGGATCCTTGTACGCGTACTCGCGGGCGTATTCGAGGATGTTGATCCAGCGCTGGGCCGGGACCGCCGCGGGGTCCACCGGCATGAACTGGCGGATGCCGACGTCGTCGCCGTACCTGGTGTCGAGCGGGCGGTAGCCGGGGATGCTGACCACGTAGAGCAGGTCGCGCTGCACCGGCGGGTCGGCGTGCGCGAGCCGCTCCGCCAGCTCCGACGGCCCGGACTGCGCGAACACGGTGAGTCCCGTCGCGGCCAGCGCGACCACGGCCCCGAGCGCCGTCAGGCGGGCCCGCCACCCTCGCAGCAGTACCCCCGCCACAACGACGACGACAGCACCGCCACCGGCCAGGACCAGCCCCGGACCGCCGGTCGACGCCAGCCCGAGCCCGCCGAGCGCGGCGGCGAACCCGGCGCCGAGCAGCACCCACGCCACCTTCCGGCCGGTCGCGCCGGCCAGCGGCGACCCGGCCGCCGTCATCCACACGGTCAGCCACAGCAGCGCGACGAGGACCGTCGGCAGCGCCAGCGCGCCGATCGCGGGCGTGGGCGCGCCGACGCGGGTGAGGCCGAGGACCAGCCCGACCCCGACCGCGCCGCACACCCCGATCGCGCCGAGGGCGAGGGCCGCGGGCCGCTTCGAGGCATCGACATCGCTCACGTGGCCAGCCTTCCGGCGCCCGGCGTGCGCGGGCAACCCGTCGTCGTACTCATCCGCTGTGAGTATCCGGCTCAGTATCGCGTGATGATCAAATCGAGTCCGGCGGCGGCCACGGCGCGGCAGTGCCCGGCGAACGCCCGCAACTGGGCGAGGACGTCGTCGAACGACTCGTCGCCGTGCGCCTTGTACACGCCGAGCTCGACCATCTCGGCGGCGGAGAACTCCCGGCGGGCCGCGTCGACGTCGAGGGCGTCGACGCGCCGCACCGCCACCTCCAGGAACGCCGCCGACGAGCACCGCCACGGGAAACCCTGCCCGCTGGTGGCGTGCCCGGCGAACACCTCGTCGCCGCCGATGATGCGGTACTCCGCGGAAGGCGCGCCGTGACCCGCCCGGTAGGCGGCCGGGTCCAGCAGGTACTCGGCCTGCTGGAAGGAACGGTCGCCGAAGTGCCCGACCCAGCCGGTGCCGGCCGGCACGACGGCGAGCAGCGCCCGGCTGATGTCCGGCAGCGGCTCGTCGCCCCACGCCGCCGCGAACGGCGGCTGGTCGCAGGCGGACTCCCACAGCTGCGGGTCGGCGCGGATCGCCCGCACCGGATCGGCGCCGAGCGGCACGGCGATGCTGTGCAGATCGATGCCCACGCCACAGCACACCATGTATCGCGGGCGTATCCAAAACCGCATACGCCCCGGCAACGGCCCGGCGGCTGCACTGCGGGCATGAACCACTCCGTTTCCCTGCGCCGCCTGTTCCTCGGTCTGGTGGTCCTCGGCCTCGCGTGTGCGGTGTACACCGTGCGGCAGCCGCTCATGATGTCCGCGCCGACCTGCCTGGCCGGGCGGTGGCACGGCTGCCTCGACACGGAGAACGGCGTGCTGCTCACGATGCTGGCCGGTCTGCCGCTGGCCGCGCTGATGGTGTGGACGCTGTCGCGCCGCCGTGGGACGACGTGGCGGCTGTCGCTGGCCGAGGTGGGCCTGGTCTACGGGACGCTGCCGCTGGTGTGGCTGACCCTGCTGCCGGGGCCGGGGGCCGGCGTCGTCCCGGGCAGGGTCAGCCTGGTCCCGCTGCGGGACGTGGTCACGATGGGGTCGATCGGCATCGGCGGCAACCTGCTGCTCTTCGCGGCGCTGGGCTGCTTCGCGCCGGTGCGGTTCGCGGCCCTCGCCTCCGTGCCACGCGTCCTGGCGCTCGGGGCGGCCTGCTCGGTCCTGGTCGAGACCGCGCAGTTCGTCCTCCGGCTGGACCGGGTGTCGTCGGTCGACGACGTCCTGCTCAACGCCGCCGGCGCCGCCCTCGCCGCGGCGGCGTCCCGCCCCTGGTGGCGCGGGCCCTGATCACACGGCGGTCGGCTGGTGCAGCAGTCGTTCGATCTCCGCCGCGGGCTGCGGGCGGGCGAAGTGATACCCCTGCGCCGTGCGGTATCCGAGCAGCGTCAGCTCGGTCGCCTGCGCCGCGTCCTCGATGCCCTCCGCGACCGTGTCCATCCGCAGGATCTGGCTGAGCCGGATCACCGCCTCGGCGACCGCGGCCCGCGCCGGGTCACCGTTGAGCTCGGCGACGAAACAGCGGTCAAGCTTCAGGATGTCCACCGGCAGCTGCGTCAGGTATCGCAGCGACGAATACCCGGTGCCGAAGTCGTCCAGGGCGACCCGCACCCCACGCGCCCGCAGCGCCTCGAGGTGGGGCACCGCGGACCGGTCGTCGACCAGCGCGCTCTCGGTGATCTCGACGACCAGGCCGTGCGGGTCGAAACCGGTGGCGTCCAGGATCTCCAGCACCGAGCCGGCCAGTTCGGGCCGCTCCAACTGCAGCGGCGACAGGTTGACGCTCAGGTGCAGCGACCGGTCCGCGGGCAGGTCCGCCTGCCACGCGCCGACCTGCCGGCACGCCTCCCGCAGCACCCACGCGCCGATGCCGTGGATGTCGCCGCTGCGCTCCGCCAGGGGGATGAACGCGTCCGGTCCGAGCAGCCCCCGGGTCGGGTGCTGCCAGCGCACGAGGGCCTCGACCGCGACGAGGTCACCGGTGAGCAGATCGACGATCGGCTGGTACAGCACCCGCAGCTGCCCCCGCTCCGCGGCCGCGGCCAGCTCCGCGGCGAACGTGTCGGAGCGGGCGTCGGCGACCTCGGGGGAGTAGCGCACCCAGTGCTGCGTCGGGTGCCGTTTCGCGGCGTACATCGCCAGGTCGGCACGGTGCAGCAGGTCGGCCGGGTCGCCGTCGGCGGGGTCCTCGGCGACCGCCACCCCGATGCTGGCCCGCAGCCGCACGGTGTGCCCGGACAGCACGAGCGGCTCGTGGCACGCGGCGAGGATCCGTTCGGCGACGTGGGTCGCGTCCTGCGCGCCGGACACCGACGGCAGCACAACGGCGAACTCGTCGCCGCCGAGGCGGGCCGGCACGTCGGTGTCGCGGACGCACCGGCGCAGCACGTCGGCGAACGCGACCAGCAGCTGGTCCCCGACCTCGTGCCCGTAGGTGTCGTTGACCTCCTTGAACCCGTCGAGGTCGATGAGCAGCACCGCGAGGGGCCGGCCGGTGCGCCGGTGCCGGTCGGCGGCGGCCGCGAGGTCGGTGCGCAGCTGCAGGCGGTTGGCGAGGCCGGTGAGGCTGTCGGTGACGACGAGCGTGTAGTTCTCCCGTGAGGCGAGGATCTGCCGGGCGGCCACGCCGAGCGTCATGAGCAGCGCACCCGCGACCAGCCCCAGCCACGGGTACAGCCCGGCCCGGGCCGCGGCGAGGATCAGCAGCCCGTATCCGCTGGCGAGGGCCACGTACGGCAGCCGGCTCTGGCCGCGCAGCTGCCGGGCCGCGGCGGTCGCGGTGCCGGCGGGCCGCTGGACCGAGGCGAGCAGGATGAGGAAGACCGGGCCCAGCAGCAGCGTCGGGATGACCGCGTCCGGGCCGACGTCGCGGATCGACATGTACAGGAACGCGGTGTCGACCGCCAGGTAACCCAGCGTCCCGGCCAGCAACAGCGTCAACGGCCGCCGCGCCGCGGCGACCGCACCGCGCAGCATCACCGTGCCGACGCCGACGAGGAGCACGACGTCGCCGACGCTGAACAGCACCGAACCGAGCCGCAGCGGGTCGAACAGGTGCCCGCCGGACAACGCCGGGCCCAGCACCAGGTACCACATCAGCATCAGGCCGGCGCCGAGCACCGTGGTGACGTCCATGACGAGCTTCCACCGGGCCCGCCGGTTCATCGGCTCGGCACCGAAGGACAGCAGCGCCGCGAGCAGGATCGGCACGATCGACGTGCGGGCCACGATCGCCACCACCATCGGCGGACCCCACGACTTGTCACCGGTGGTGAACACGATGGAGAACCCGATCCCGCCGGCGACGAGCATGGCGAGGGCCGCGGCGATCAGCCAGAACGGCCGGCGCTGCGCCCGGGTCAGCCCGCGCCGGGTCGCCGCCCGCACGTGGTAGCCGAGCGCGAGCAGCTCGAACCCGCACAGCTGCATCCCGGCGGCCGTGGTGTTGAACGGGTCACTCAGCCGCAAACCGACCAGCACGGCGAACACCACCCACGGCAACCACACCAGCCAGGTCCTCGTCACCCCCTGCACATCGGACCGGATGCGGTCATCCTGAGCCGGATCGATGACCGGGCGCGGGTGGGAAGTCGACGGTGATGTGCAGGCCACCGTCCGGGTGGGGGTGGGCGGTGAGCTGGGCGCGGTGGGCGTGGGCGATGGCGGCGACGATGGCCAGGCCCAGGCCGTGGCCGTCGGTGTGGTCGGTGCGGTCGGTGCCGAGGCGCTGGAACGGCTGGAACAGGCGGGCGACCTCGCCCGGCGGGACCGGGGCACCGGTGTTGCTGACAGTGAGCCGGCCGGGGGCCGTGGTCGAGACCTCGACGGTCCCGCCGGGGACGTTGTGCCGCAGCGCGTTGTCGATGAGGTTCGTGACGAGGCTCGCGGCCAGCCGCGGGTCGCCGGCGACGACGGCCGGGGCGAGCGAGGTGCGGACGTGGACGCCGCGACGCCCGGCCGCCGGTCCGTGGTCCAGGAAGATCCGGCGGGTGAGGTCGGCGAGGTCGACCCGTTCGGTGCGGTCGACGCCCTGGTAGCCGCCGGCGAGGGCGAGCAGCGCACCGATCAGGTGCTCCTGTTGCCGGCCGAGGACCAGCAGCTCCTGGCAGGTCTCCCGGAGGGTGCCGGCGGTGGCGTCGGGGTCGGTGAGGGTCAGCTCGAGCAGGGTCCGCTGCACGGTCAGGGGCGTGCGCAGCTCGTGGGAGGCGTTGGCGACGAACTGCCGCTGCGCGGTGAACGACTCGTGCAGCCGGCGCAGCAGCCCGTCGAGGGTGTCGGCGAGTTCGGCGAACTCCTGGTAGGCGGCCGGCACCCGCAGGCGGCGGTCCAGGTCGTCGGCGGACAGGCCGCGGGCGGAGAGGGTCAGCAGGTGCAGGGGGCGCAGTGCCCGTCCGGCGATCAGCCAGCCGAGCGCGGCCGACACGCCGGCGAGGACGACGAGCGCGATGGCGGAGTACCGCAGCAGCTCGCCGAGATTGCCGCCGGCGCCGTTCGCGCCGCCGGCGCCCTCCACCGGGGTGGTGTGGCCGGTGTCGAGCAACGGCAGCCCCACCATGGCCAGCAGCACCACGCCGCAGGCGAAGACGAGCGCGGCGTGCAGCAGCGCCAGCCGGGTCCGCAGCCGCGGGCGGGTCACGGCGCGCCGATCCGGTAGCCGCCGTCGCGGACGGTGTGGATGGCCGGTGGCTGGCCGAGCTTGGCGCGCAGCCGACCGATGGTGGTCTTCACCGTGGTGGTGAACGGGTCGGTCGCCTCGTCCCAGACCCGGTCGAGGAGCTCCTCGGCGGACACGACCCGGCCGCCGGCGGCGAGCAGGTGCGCCAGGACCGCGAACTCCTTCGGCGCGAGGTCGAGGCGCCGGCCGGCGCGCGACGCCACCCGGCGGTTCGGGTCCAGGGTCAGGTCGCCGTTGTCCAGCACCGGCGGCAGGGCCGGGGTGCTGCGGCGGCCCAGCGCCCGGACGCGGGCGACGAGCTCGGCGAAGTCGAACGGTTTGGGCAGGTAGTCGTCGGCGCCGAGGCCGAGGCCCTCGACCCGGTCGCGGACGGTGCCGGCGGCGGTCAGCATCAGCACGCGGCTGCCCGCCCCGCCGGCCACGATCCGCCGGCACACCTCGTCGCCGTGCACCCCGGGCAGGTCACGGTCGAGGACCACGACGTCGTAGCGGGTCGTCGCGACCTGCTCCAGCGCGGTGTGTCCGTCGAGGGCGGTGTCCACGGCCATCGCCTCGCGGCGCAGGCCGGCCGTGATCAGGGTGTTCAACGCCCGGTGATCCTCAACCACGAGCACTCTCATGCCGCCACCGTGCCAGGCGGCAGGTGACAGGACGGTGACAGCGCGACGCACCGGGCTGTCACCGCCGGCGGCGTAGAACACCGGACATGAGTGATGCACTGCTGCTGCGGTCGGAGTGGACCAAGTTCCGGTCGGTGCCGGGCTGGTGGCGCGGCGTCGCGGTCGCGGCCCTGATGATCGCGTTGTTCCCCGCCGTCGGGCTGGGCGGCGCGCCGCCCGACCAGACGTCGCAGGTCCCGACCGGCCCGGCCGGCACCCCCGTCAACACCGCCTACTACCTGGTGCACCGCGCCCTCTCCGGCGACGGCAGCATCACCGTCGCGGTCACCACCCTGACCTCCGAGCGCGGCTCGCCCTGGGCGAAGGCCGGGCTGATCATCAGCGCGGGACCGGAGCTGGGCGCCCGCTACGCCGCGATCATGATGACCGGTGCGCATGGGGTACGGATGCAGCACGACTACCTGTCCGACCGGGCCGGACCGGCCGGGGGCGGGGTGCGCTGGCTGCGGTTGACCCGCGAAGGTGAGGTGATCACCGGGGAGGCGTCCACGGACGGCAGCACGTGGAGCGTGCTGGACACGGTCCGGCTGCCGGGGCTGGCCGGCACGGTGCGGGCCGGCCTGTTCGTGGCGTGCCCACCCCGGGTGGAGGGGCTCGGCACGGCAGCCGACGTGGCCACCGCCGCGTTCGACCCGCCGCGGCTGACCGGCGACTGGTCCCCGGCCGACTGGACCGGCGAGCAGGTCGGGGCGCACACCGCCGGCTTCGCCGGGTACGCACCGGGCACTTCCGGCGGGCACACCCCGGCCGGTGACGGGTTCACCGTGACCGGTGCCGGCGACATCGGCCCGGCGACCCGCGCCGACGTCCCCATCGGCGCCGCCGCCGGCGACCTGCTCATCGGCACCTTCCCGGCGCTGGTCGTGCTCGTCGTCATCGGCACCCTGATGATCACCTCCGAGTTCCGGACCGGACTGATCCGCGGCACGCTCAGCGCCAGCCCGCGCCGGGGCAGGGTGCTCGCGGCGAAGGCCACGGTGCTTGCCGCCGTCACGTTCGCCGCCACCCTGGCCGCCGCGGTGCTCGCGGTGCCGGTGTGGCTGCGGCTGGTGCGCGGCCTCGGCGTCTACGTGTTCCCGGTGCCGTCCGGGGTCCTGCTGCGCGCCGAGGTCGGCACCGCCGCGGTCCTCGCCGTCACCGCCGTGTTCGCCCTGGGCGTCGGCACGATCGTGCGCCGCGGCGCGACCGCGGTCACCATCGTCGTCGCCGTGACCGTGCTGCCGTACCTGCTCGCGCTGACCCCGTTCACGCCGGCGCCGCTGGCGCTGTGGCTGACCCGGGTGACGCCCGCCGCCGCCTTCGCGGTGCAGCAGACCGTCACGCCGTACGCGCACGTCGACGGCGTCTACACGCCCGCGCTCGGCTACTACCCGCTGGCACCGTGGGCCGGGCTCGCGGTGCTGTGCGGCTACGCCGCGCTCACCCTTGCCGTCGCCGCCGTCCTGTTCCGGCGCAGGGACGCGTGACGGCCGCCGGTTCGGCGGTGCGCAGGCCGCCGGTTCAGGCGGTGCGCAGGCCGCCGGGTTCAGGCGGTGCGTACGCCGCCGGTTCAGGCGGTGCGCAGGCCGTCGATGAAGATGTCGACCAGGCGGCGGTTGTACTCGGGGCCCTCGCCCGGCACGGGCTGGCACAGCAGCCCGACCGCGTGCAGGACGTTGCGGGCGCTGACGTCGGTGCGGATCCCCTCGGCCGCCGCGGCCTCCAGGAGGGTGTCGAGGACGGGGCCCACGCGCTGGTAGACGTGCTGGGCCAGGGCCTCGTGGGCACCGTCGGCGGCGTGCAGGGCGGAGGCGAGGCCCACCTTGGTCGCGACCAGCTCGGCGTACCGTTGGATCCATAGCGCGAGCGCCATCGCCGGCGGGTTGGCGGCGCTCAGCAGCGGGCCCGACTCCGCGCAGGCCTCGATCTCGCGGCCCAGGACGGCGATGACGAGGTCCGAGCGCTGCGGAAAGTGCCGGTACAGCGTCCCGACCCCGACCCCGGCGAGGTCGGTGATCTCCTTCGCCGGCGCGTTCACCCCGGACCTGGCGAACACGGTCTTCGTCGCCTCGAGCAGCGCGTCGAGGTTGCGCTGCGCGTCGGCGCGTCGGGTCTCCTTCACAGGCGTCCTCCGCGTCCTTGCCGAAACGGAAAGACTTTCCGTATGGTTAACGGAAGAGCTTTCCGTTTAGCCGTCACGCTACAGCAGGAGGAATCCATGCGGTACCGCACACTGGGCCGGACCGGGATCAAGGTCAGCCCGTACGCGCTCGGCACGCTCATGTTCGCCACGTCCGTCGGCAACACCGACCCGGCCGACTCGGCCCGGGTCCTGCACAAGGCCCTCGACGCCGGCATCAACTTCATCGACACCGCCGACGCCTACGGCGACTCGGAGGAGGTCGTCGGCGCGGCCCTGAAGGGACGCCGCGACGATGTCGTGCTCGCGACCAAGTTCAGCCGGCCGATGGGCCAGGACCCCAACCAGCAGGGCGCCTCCCGGCGCTGGATCATGACCGCGGTCGAGCACTCGCTGCGCCGGCTGCAGACCGACTACATCGACCTGTACCAGATCCACCGCCCCGACCCGGACACCGACATCGAGGAGACCCTGTCCGCGCTCTCCGACCTCGTCCACAGCGGCAAGGTCCGGGCGATCGGCTCGTCGCAGACCCCGGCGTCCGAGATCGTCGAGGCGCAGTGGGTCGCGCAACGCCGCGGCCTGGAACGGTTCCGGACCGAGCAGCCGCCGTACTCCATCCTGAACCGCGGCATCGAACGCGAGGTGCTGCCGAACATCCAGCGCTACGGCATGGGCGCCGTCGTCTGGGGACCCCTCGGCCAGGGCCTGCTCACCGGCCGCGTCCGCAAGGGCGGGCCGAACGACCTGAGCCGCGCCCGCTTCTTCCGGCACCTCAACGATGAGCGCCGCCTCGACGTCGTCGAACAGCTCATCCCCGTGGCCGCCGAGGCCGGCCTGCCGATGACCCACCTGGCCATGGCGTTCACCATCGCCCACCCCGGCGTGACCAGCGCCCTGCTGGGCGCCCGCACCGAAGCGCAGCTCGACGACCTGCTCGGCGGCCTCAACGTCGCACTCGACGACGACGTCCTGGACCGCATCGACGAGATCGTCCCGCCGGGCACCGACGTCGGCACCCTCGACCAGGCCTACCTGCCCGCGCCGCTGCTCGACCCGGCCCTGCGCCGCCGCCCGGCCACCGACCGCTCCGCCGCCTGAATTCAGGCAGCGGCGAGCGGTGCTCAGGCGTTCAGCGAGTGGTGCTCAGGCGGACAGCCGCCGGGCGACCGCGGGGATGACGATCGCGGCGGCGACCAGGTGCGTCAGCATCAGCAGCGCCTTGGTGGAGGCAGCCGAGTCGGCGATGGCGTCCGGCACGAGCGACAGCACCGTCAGCGCCACGGCGACCCGGACGAAGGTGGCGCGCGGGCGCCGGGCGAAACGGCGCAGCAGCGCGGCGATGCCCAGACCAACGAGCGAGAAGACGGCGGTCAGCATGGCGAACCCGAGCACCGGGATGGGCGCGCCGGACATGTCGAGGCTGATCCCGGCCGCGTGCCCGGCGGCCGCGACGGCGGCGGTGGCGACGCTGGCCACGGCCGTGGCCGCGACACCGGCCAGCAGCAGCGAACGGGTCGCGGGCACCTGAACGGCGGTGGTGGTCATGATGTCCTCCGATGCGGTGTGGACCGGCCCTTGTTCCGGTCCCTCACCGCAAGGTCGAACGGACGTCCGCCGCAATCGACAGGCCCGGCGAGAAAATTCGGTTCGACACCGGGCTGGTGTTCGCCGGCCTGTTTATGATCCGGGTCGGCGGTAGGCTCGGTGATCGTGACCGTCGATGTGCAAGATCCGTCTTTGACCGCCCGGCCGGTAGCGCTCGTGACCGGGGTCGGTCGCTCGATCGGGATCGGCGCCGGGATCGCGCACCGGCTGGCGGCGTCCGGCTGGGACATCGCCTTCTCCTACTGGCACCCGTACGACGAGCGCATGACCTGGGGCCCCGAGGCCGGCGCGACCGAGTCCATCAGCGCCACGCTCGACGGGCGCAGCGCGGCGATCGAGGCGGACCTCGCCGACGCCGCCACCCCGGCCGCCGTGTTCGACGCGGCCGAAGAACGGCTGGGGCCGGTGACCGCGCTCATCATGTGCCACGCGGAGTCGGTCGACTCCGGCCTGCTGGACACCACCGTGGAGAGCTTCGACCGGCACTTCGCCGTCAACGCCCGGGCGTCCTGGCTGCTGATCCGCGAGTTCGGACGGCGCTTCCAGGGCCCGCACGGCGCCGGCCGGATCATCGCGCTGACCAGCGACCACACCGTCGGCAACCTGCCCTACGGGGCTAGCAAGGGCGCACTGGACCGCATCACCCTGGCCGCCGCGCACGAACTGGCACACCTCGGCGTCACGGCCAACGTCATCAACCCCGGCCCGATCGACACCGGCTGGATGGACGACGAGATCCGGACCGCCTGCCTGCGGCAGACCCCGCTCGGCCGGCTCGGCACCCCGCAGGACACCGCCGACCTCGTGGAGTTCCTGTGCTCACCGCGCGGCCTGTGGATCAACGGCCAGCTGCTGAAGAGCAACGGCGGCTCGGCCTGACGGGCAGGATCGGCTGATGCCACCCGCCCCGGAGCCCGACTGCTGGCTGCACGACGACGTGGTGGTGCGCCCGTCGCCGATCGCCGGCGAGGGTCTGTTCGCCCGGGCGCCGATCGCGGCGGGCACGGCCGTGTCGCGGCTCGGCGGCGAGCTCGTCACCTGGCCGCAGCTGCAGGAGCTGCTGCGCGAGGCCGCGACACGGCCGGGGCGGCCGTACGTCGACACGATCACGGTCACCGGCGCGCTGCACCTGGTCCTGCCGCCGGGCAACCGGAACGGCAAGGGCAATCACGGCTGCGACCCGAACCTGTGGTGGGTCGACGCCTACACCCTCGTCGCGCGCCGCGACATCCGGGCGGGCGAGGAGCTCACCAACGACTACGGGACCAGCACGGCCAGCCCGGACTTCGTCATGCCGTGCCGATGCGGCTCGCCGCTGTGCCGCGGCGAGGTGACCGGCAACGACTGGCGCCGGCCCGAGCTCCGGCACCGCTACGGCGGGCACTGGGTGCCGGCCCTGACCGCCCTGATCGACGAAGACTGATCAGCGGCCGAGCTCAGCGCTGGTGGTAGGTCCACATCTCGGCCATCAGGCCGTCGGTGAAGCGGACCAGCCAGACGAGCTGCCCGGGGGAGTCGCCCTGCGGTTGCCCGACCGAGCCCACCGCGGCGACGAGCTTCTCGTCGCCGAGGACGCTGTGCAGCTGGAACCGCAGACCCGGGCGGGCGGCCCGGATCGCCTGGACGGACTGCCGCACGCCCGCGGGTCCGGTGACCTCGGGGTGCGCGTGGTCGACCCAGTCAGGATGCAGGATCTGCTCGGCGACCGTGGTGTCGCCGGTGTTCCACATGTCGAAATACCGCGTGACGGCGCGGACCGGTTCGTCGGACATCGATGTTTCCCCGTTTCGGTGTTGGTACGGGTGCCGCGATCGCTGACGGCGCCCTCCAACGGGAAACGTAGCGGACCGTGGATGCCGGCATCACCCCACGGGGCGGACGCGGGCGATCTCGCGGGAGTCCGGCGAGGCCGGACAGCCGCGTCGCGTCATCGCAGGACCGCCTCGGCGACGACCAGGTCCTCCCACGCCATGCCGACGCTCTTGAACACCAACGGCCGGTCCGGGGCCGGCCGGACGCGGTCGGTGACGAGGTCACGCATCGGCACCAGGTCCGCGACCCGCAGCGCCCGCTCATCCACGGCCAGGCACACGTCGCCGGCCTCGCGCAGGGCGGTGGCCACCTCCTCGACCACGACGGTGCCGCGGGCGAGCAGCGCGCCAGGCAGCTCCCGGGCGTCCGGCTCGTGCGAGCCGACGGCGACGACGACGGCGGTGCCGGCGATCAGGTCGGCGTCGAACAGCGGCGTCCTCGCCGACGTCGCGCACACCACGACGTCGGCCCCGCGCAGCACGTCACCGATCCGCGGGTCGTCGACGGTGATCGTCGTGGCGCCGCCGATCGGGGCGGCCCGGGCCGGATCGCGGACCAGTTGCGTGACCGGGCCGAGCGGTCGGAACGGGGCTAGCGCCGCGGCGAGGGTGGCGACATGACCGTGCGCCTGGGGACCCGCGCCGAAGACCGCGACCGCCACCGGACCGGTGCCGGCGCGCAGCCGGGAGGCGACGGCCGCGACCGACACCGCGGGCGTGCGCAGCGTCGTGAGGGCGGTGCCGTCCAGCACGGCGACCAGGCCCAGCGTGGTCGCGTCGAAGACCAGGTACGACGCCTGCACCCGCGGCAGCCCGCGCCCGGGGTTGCCCGGCGCGACGGTGGCGACCTTGATGCCGGCGTGCGCGCCACCCTCGGACGGCATCAGCAGGAACTGACCGGAGCGCAACGGCACGGCCTGCCGGGGCGGGTCGGCGGCCGGGTCGAGCCCGCCCGCGAGCGCGGCGGTGACCGCCTCCACGGCGCGGGCCGGATCGCAGGCGGCACGGACCGCGGCGGCGTCCAGGAACCTCGGCGCGCTCATCGCCGCACCAACCCAGGCGTGACCGGGTGTGCACCGGCCCGGCGGGCGTGATCACTCGTCGAAACACGCAGCGGGTCCACCGGCCGATTCTCGCACCGGCTCGCGCCACGGACCGCCGGCTCGCGCCACGGACCGCGGGCGGGCGCCACGGACCGCGGGCGGGCGCCACGGA
>NZ_BONQ01000110.1 GCF_016862795.1 Dactylosporangium siamense
GCTCGCGCCACGGACCGCGGGCGGGCGCCACGGACCGCGGGCGGGCGCCACGGACCGCGGGCGGGCGCCACGGACCGCGGGCGGGCGCCACGGAACGGTGACGCCCGGGGGTGAGGACGTGCTCAGGTCGGCCAGCGGCCGGTGGCCTTGCGGACCCCGACGGCGCCGCCGCGGTCCACGGCCGCCTTCACGACGGCGAAGATCGCGCCCTGCAACGCCGCCGCGATCAGGATCTCGGTCCAGCCGCGGTCCTCGTCGGTGGCGTTCGGTGCGTCCCGGTCGTCGCCGATGACCTTCCACACCTGCTTGAAGATCAGCCCGGCCGCAAGACCGGCGCCGGCGCCGAGCAGCAGCCCGACCGGCTTGTACGCGAGCTTCCCGACGATGCGGCTCATGCCCGCCTCCTGCGCACCACGACGACGACCACCCCGATGAACACGGCCGCCAGGGCGATCGCGGCCAGCGGCACCGGCCGCCGTCGCGCCGTCCCCGCCGCCGCCGAGGAAGCCCTGGAAACCGTCCCGGCCGCCGCCGAGGAAGCCCTGGAAACCGTCCCGGCCGCCGCCGAGGAAGCCCTGGAAACCGTGCCGGCCGCCGCCGAGGAGGCCTTCGTGACCTTGCCGGCGGCGGTGCCGGCTGCCTCGCCGACCTTCACCGCAGCGGTGCCGGCGAGCTGGACCGCCTGGTCCCGGGCCGCACCGACCTGCGCCTTCACCTGGTCGGCGGCCTGCCCGGCGGCCTCCTTCGCCCTCGCCTTCACGTCCGCCTTCGCGGCCAGGGCCTCGACGGTCTCGCCGAGCTCGGCGCGGGTCCGGGCGATCTCGGCCCGCAACAGCTCCGGGTCCGTCGGGGTGTCTGCCGGCATCACGACCGTCCTTCCCGGACGGCGGCCTTGACCGCGTCCACGTCCTGGTTGACGCTGGCGAGCGTGGCGCTCGGCGCCAGCGGGGTGGCGGCGGCGAACTGCCGCCGGCCGAGCAGCGCCGCGACACCGGCCGCGGCGAACACGACCACCGTGACGGCCAGCAGCGCCAGCCACAGCGGCCAGACCAGGTCCAGCGCCACGACCGCGAGGGCGAGCGTCAGGCCGAGCCCATACAGGCCGAGGGCCGCCGCGCCGCCGAACAGGCCGCCGCCGAGGCCGGCGTGCTTACCCTTCTCGACCAGCTCCACCTTCGCGAGCGCGAGCTCGTCCCGCACCAGCGTCGAGAGCTGCTCGGCGACCCGGCTCACCAGCTCACCGGTGGACACGTCGGGTGCTTGTTCGGATGGCACGGCAGTCACCTCCTTCGACTTTTGCCGCCAAGGTGCCCGCGCCCGCCCACCGCCAAACGCACCGATCTCACCCGAGCCGGTACTCCCAACCCTCCGGCTGCCACTCGAAGTCCGCGGCGACGAGGTCGCGCACGTTGAGCCCGGTGCGCATCCGCTCCAGGGCCCGATACGTGGCGAGGTGCCCGATGAGCATCACCCGCTGCCCGTCCCACCTGCTCGGCAGGTCCGCGAGGAGCCCGGCGACGCGGTCGAGCGCCTGGCTGTGGCTCTCCCCGCCGGGGTACGGCCGGTCGACGTAGTCGAGGCGGTCGGCCTTCACGTCGGGCGCCGGCGAGCCGTTGCGCGTGCCGAAGTCGCACTCCCGCAGCCGCCAGTCGTGCAGGACCGGGATGCCGCTGTCGCCGAACGCGATCTGCGCCGTCTCCACGGCCCGCCACAGATCCGAGGTGAACACCGCCGCGATGCCGTCGTCCCGCCGCCGCTGTCCCATGTCGGCCGCGAGCCGCCGTCCCTGTGCACTGAGCCGGCCGGGCAACCACCCGGTCGCGAAGCCCTGCTCGTTGTCCTCGGTCAGCGCGTGCGTCTCGTACACGATCTCGATCGACATCAAGCGATCCTACCGAGCGGGCAGCGGGTCAGTCGGTGTCGCTGGCGGCCAGGACGGCGAGGCGGCGCCCGTCCGGCGACACGACCGCGAGGCCGACGTCCCAGGCGACCTCGTCGAACCACGCGGTGGCGCCGGCGAAGGAGTGCCACGACGCGGCCCGGGCCACGGACTCGACGTCGGCCGGTGACGCGTCCGGCGGGGCGCCCGCGAGCGCGGCGACCGACCGCCACGCGAAGAGCCTGCCGTACGCGCCGAAGTCGCCGGCGTTGTACGCGCCGCCGGTGGACGCCGCGAGGAACAGCTGCCGCCAGGCCTGGTGTGCCGTGCACGGGCCGGGTTGCTGCCGCAGGCCGGGGACACTTTCCAGGCCGAGGCCGAGCAGGGTGGCGCCGACCGCGTCCGGGTGCGGGTCGCCGTCGAGCGCGAACGTCCGCGCCTCGACGCGCCCGTTGGACCAGTCCGCCCAGTTCGCGACCGCGGCGCCGAGCGCGGCGGCCTCGGCGTCCGTGGTGGTCTCCCGGGCCGGGACCGCCGGACCGCCGCCGGGCGCGGGTGAGACGCTGATGCCGGCGGTGCCGTGGCTGCGGCCGGTGATGCTGTAGAACGGCAGCTCGGGACGGCCCTCGAGGGGCGTCAGCGACCGCGGCAGCCAGGACAGCGGATGCTGGCCGGCCGGCCGGTGCTGCAGCTGCGCGCCGCGCACCACCAGCTCGTGCACCAGGCAGGCGCGCAGTTCCTCGGACCCGGCGCCGTCCAGGACCTGGGCGAGGTCCGCGGGGGTGTGCGCCGAGGCGAGCAGGGCGGCCGCGAACCGGACCCGGTGCGGGTCCAGGGTCACCGAGATCAGCCGGAGTGCCTCGTCGACCGCCGGTGCCCGCAGGGCCAGCAGCCGCAGCATCCGGTCGAACGCGCTGTGATACTGCCACGGCGGGACGGGTTGCCGGCCGTACCGCTGCCACATCGCGATCCCGAGATCCGCGACGAAGGCGGCATCACCGGCCTCGAGTCGCCGCTCGGCGAGCGCCCACACCTCCTGCACGTCGGCCACGCTTTCGAGCCGGGCCGCGACGGCCTCGGGACTGTCGTCCATGCCGGAAACTGTACGGATGGATGCCCTGTTCGTGCTGGTGCACAGCCCGCTCGTCGGTCCGTCGACGTGGACTCCGGTCGCCGCGGCGCTGCGGGCCCTGCACCGGACGGCGGTGGTGCCGTCGCTGCTCGGGGTGACGGACGGGCCACCGCCGTTCTGGCCGTCCATCGCGGACCGGGTCGCCGGCGCAGTCACCGACCTGTCGGAAGGTCGGCCGCTGGTCGTGGTGGCGCACAGCAACGCCGGCTACTTCGTGCCGGTGATTGCCGAGGCGGTGCGGCGGACCAGCAGCGTGGTCGCCGGCTGCGTGATCGTCGACGGAGCCATGCCGGCCCGCACCGGCCCGACCCCGGTTGTCGCGCCGGGCCTGCTCGACCGGTTGCTGCCCAGGGTCGTCGACGGCCGGCTGCCGCCGTGGAGCGCCTGGTGGGACGAGGACCCCGGGCCGTTGTTCCCGGACGAGGAGACCCGGCGGGCCGTGGAGGCCGAGCAGCCGCAGCTGCCGCTGACCTACTACGACCAGCAGGTTCCCGTCCCGGCCGGCTGGGACCGCGCGCCGTGCGGATACCTGCGGTTCAGCGAGCACTACGAGCCGGCGGCGCGGGAGGCCCTGGACCGCGGCTGGGCCGTCGCGCACGTGCCCGGCCTGCACCTGCACCAGCTCGTGGATCCGGAGCCGGTCGCCGCCCAGCTGGTCGCGATGACCGGCGGCTGGTGACGGTCAGCGGGCGCGGATGCGGTTGTTGCGGGCCTCGTGGGTCAGCTCCGCCAGGCCGAGCTCCTCCAGCAGCGGCGGCAGGTACATGCCGAACCGTCCGCGGTAGCCCTTGCGCAGCCCGTACCAGCCGCCCACTGGGTTGTCGGCGGCGCGGCCCCACGCCTCGACGGTGCCGTCGGCGGCGGGCTTGTTCTCGTCCGCGGCGCCGAGCGGGACCCAGTCGCCCTGCGCCGTCAGCCACCCGTGCAGGTCCTCGATCGCCCGCAGCCGGTAGGTGAGCCGGGTGCTGCCGACCTGGCAGACCAGCGCCGGCGGGTCGGCGTCCTCGTCGCGGTGCATCGTGTACTGCGACGAGCCCGGCGGGGTGCGCAACACCCACGGGTCGTCCTTCGAACCGGCGGCCATGCGATGGACTGTAGGCCGCGGCGGCCCGGGGCGGGCGCCGACCGGGCGAGATGCACCCGTCGGCGCGCGGGTTCGCCCTCGCCCGGGCCTCACCCGGCGCGGGCAACGGAGGTGGGCACATTGATCTATCGTCGTGCGATGGTTGACGAATCGGACGAGGTCGGCGTCCGGCAGGCGGTCGGCAGGCTCATCGAGCTCGGGCTGGTGACCGCGGACGCGGTTGCGGAACGCGTGAGCCCGGTGGTTCTCGCCAGGACGCTGGACTACTTCGGCCGGCCCACCCGGAACGGGGCGTTGGGGCTGCTCCGAGATCTGGGCATGACATACGGCATGGACCACAAGACGCTGCAGTACGCCTGCGAGGACGGCGTGGAGGCGTACGAGGAAGAGTTCCGCTCCATCGCCGCCGCCACCGGTGGCGTGCTCACCATCACCGACGTGACACTCGTCGACGACGAGGATGACCACCTGCTGCAGTTTCTGTGCAACGGGGTACCCCAGACCTGGGAGATCCCACACGTGGAGGACGACGACGAAGGCCTTGAGGCGCGACTGATCTTCGCCACCCAACTTCGAGAGCTGACAGCCGACGGCTCGCCAGCAACGTGGTGCCATGTGGAGTCACCGCCGGACGGGTACGGGTTCTTCGCCGTCTTCGCCGAACACGAGCTGCTGAACCAGTTCGGCGCGCCGTACGGTCTGACCTTCGAGGATTAGCCCCCGAACCGCCGCGATCGACCGCCGCGTAGCGCTGGTGAGACCATGGATCGGTGATCTTCGAGGCTGGTCAACGCATCGTCTTCATCGGCGACAGCATCACCGACTGCGGGCGGCGGGACGTGCGCGCGCCGTACGGCGACGGGTACGTGAACCTGGTCCGCGCGCTCGTCACGGCCCGCTTCCCGGCCACCCCGCTGACCTGGGTCAACCGCGGCGTCGGCGGCGACACCGTGCGCGACCTGGCGGCCCGGTGGGAGCGCGACGCCGTCGGTGAACGCCCCGACTGGCTGTTCGTGATGATCGGCATCAACGACGTGTGGCGGGCGTTCGCCGGCCGGCCCGACGACGCCGTGCCGCTGGACGAGTACGAGGCCACGCTGCGCACCCTGCTGCGCCGGGCGGTCGAGGCGACCGGGTGCCGGCTGGTGCTCGCCGACCCGTACCTCATCGAACCCGACCGGGCCGACCCGCAGCGCGCCGAGAGCGACCGGTACGCCGCCGTGGTGGCCCTGCTGGCAGCGGAACTCGGCGCACCGCACGTGGCGACGCAGCGGGCGTTCGACGAGGTCCTCGCGGTGTCGCCGCCGACCCTGTGGGCCGACGACCGGGTCCACCCCGACCTGCCCGGGCACGCGGTCATCGCCGACGCCTTCCTGCGCGTCATCACCTCCGGCAACGGTGGTGGTTCGCCTCTTGCGGGCGATGCGGAGACCGGCTGACCCCTCGACGATCGGAGGCGGACGACTGCAGCCGAGCGGGAGGGGACGCCGCAGCATGCATGGCGACAGGACGCTGGAGGGTCAGGCGGTCGTCGTCATCGGCGGCAGCGCCGGCATCGGCCTCGAGACGGCCCGCCACGCCCGCGCCGCGGGCGCCGACCTGATCCTCGCCGCCCGTGACCCGGACCGCCTGGCCCGGGCCGCGACCGAGGTCGGCGCCCGGCACGCCGGGGCGTTCGACGCCACCGACGCGGTCGCGCTCGAAGGCTTCTTCCAGAGCCTGCCGCGCACCGTCGACCACGTCCTGGTCACCGCCGGCCGTCCCTACTACGGCGGGCTCGCCGACGTCGACCTGGAGGCGGCGCGCCGGTCCGCGGACGAGCACCTGTGGCTGCCCGTCGCCGTGGCCCGGCACGCGATCGGCCGGGTCCGGCCCGGCGGCACGCTGCTGTTCATGGGCGGCACCGGCGCCCGCCGCCCGGCACCCGGGCTGCTGTTCGCGGCGATGGGCACGGCGGCGCTGGCCGCCGTGACCGCCAACCTCGCCCTCGAGATCGCCCCGATCCGGGTCAACCTCATCGCCGCCGGCTTCGTCGACACGCCACTGTCCGCGGAGCTGCTCGGCGACGACCTCAACGGCCGCCGCGAGGAACTGCGCAACACGCTGCCCATCCGGCGGGTCGTCGAGGCGGCCGACGTCGCCGCCCTCGCCGTGCACATCATGGTGAACGACGCGCTCACCGGCGGGACATACGACATCGACGGCGGCCAGCAGCTGCTGCCCGCCCGTTGACGCCGGGGAGGTCACCAGCAGCGGCCAGTCAGCGGCCATGTGCCCGGTCCGTGAAAGTCGGCTGACGTTTGCCGTCGGGCTCCACAATGCGCCCGTGAAACGCGTCGCGGTGGTGTACAACGCTCGCTCCGGCGCGCTCCTGGCCGGCGCGGACGGCTCGCCGGCGGAGCTGCTCACGCAGCTGTTCGGCCGGTGGGACGTGACCGCCGACGTCCGCGCGTTCAACCCGGAGACCGTGGGCGCCGAGATGGGTCAGCTGCTCGCGGCCCGGCCGGACGCGGTGATCGTCGCCGGCGGTGACGGCACCGTACGCACCGTCGCGGCCCGCATGCTCGGCGGTGACGTGCCGCTCGGCGTCCTACCGGCCGGCACGATGAACGTGCTCGCCCGCGACCTGGGTGTCCCCGACGACCTGGAACGCGCGGTGGCGGCGCTGCTCACCGCGCCGGTCGAACGCATCGACGTGGCCACCGTCAACGACCAGCCGTTCCTGTGCAGCTCGATGCTGGCGATGATGCCGCACCTGGGCCGGCTCCGCGAACACGCCCGCGGCCGGTTCCGGCTGAGCGCGGTGCGCCTGCTGGGCCGTGCGGTGCGGCTGCTGCGGCGGTACCCCCGGATGCGGCTCACGATCGTCGTCGACGAGCAGGAGTACCAGGCGCGGACCAGGGCGGTCGTGGTGTCCTGCAACCCGCTCGCGGCGGGGCCACCGCCCATGCCCGGCCGGGACCGGCTCGACGCGGGCACGCTCGCGGTGTACGTGACGAACGACCGGACCAACTGGGACCTGCTCGCGGTCGCCGGCAAGCTGTTCCGCGGCAACTGGCAGCAGGACCCGCGGATCCGCCGGTACGAGGGCAGGGCCGTGCAGGTGCGGTCGTCCGGCCCGGCGATGATGAGCGTCATGAGCGACGGCGAGATCGCCCAGCTGTCCGTGCCGCTGCGCTACGACCTGCAGCCGCGGGCACTGGCGGTCCTGGCACCGAAGCAGGCATCGTGACGGTACGCCTCGCCCAGATCTCCGACCTGCACTTCGGGCGCGACGTGCCGGCCGTCGCCCGGGCGCTGCTGGCCGACCTGCGCGAGGCCGCGCCGGCCAT
Organism: Dactylosporangium siamense; assembly: GCF_016862795.1. Lineage (GTDB taxonomy): Bacteria > Actinomycetota > Actinomycetes > Mycobacteriales > Micromonosporaceae > Dactylosporangium > Dactylosporangium siamense. The sequence continues at coordinate 7,428 of NZ_BONQ01000110.1, forward strand.
GGTCGCGGTGTGCGGCGATCTGACCCAGAGGGCGACGGCGGCGGAGTTCGCGGCCGCCCGCGCCTTCCTGGACGAGCTTCCGGCGCCCGCCCTCGTCGTGCCGGGCAACCACGACCTGCCCGGCTGGCGGGTGTGGTCCCGGTTCGGCCGTCCGTGGCGGCTGTGGCGGCTGCACATCGGCACCGATCCCGGCGAGGCGGTCACGCACACCGCCGACGGGCTGGTCGCCGTCGGTGTCACCACCGCCCGGCGGTGGGGCCCGCACCACGACTGGTCGCGCGGCCGGATCAACTCCCCGCAGCTGGCCGCGATCCTGGCGGCCTTCGCCGCGGCGCCGCGCGACGACCTGCGGGTTCTCGTCGCGCATCATCCGTTCCTGCTCACGCCGCCGGTCCTGGGCCGGGGGCTGGTCGGCCGGTCCGGCCTCGCGCTGCGGCGGCTGGGCGGGCAGGCGGATCTCCTGCTCGGCGGGCACACCCACCTCGCCTACAGCGGCGTCGTCAACGGCCTGGTCGTGGCGCAGAGCGGCACCGCCTGCTCCGACCGGCACAAGGGCGAGCCCAACAGCTACAACCTGATCGACGCCGACGGCGACCACCTGACCGTCTCCACCCGCCGCTGGAACGGCGACCGCTTCGCCGCCCACCAGCGCAGCGAGTACCTCCGCGCGGGCCACGAATGGCGCGCCGTCTGAGCCCGTCCGGCAGGCTGATCTCCGCGATCCTGCATGGCGCGGGACCATCTCGTCAGCGTCGCGATCGTCCAGATGTCGATCGCCACGATGCCGCGCTCGATCAGGCCGAGCGCCTCGCCGGCGACTCCCGCGTCGTTGCTGTGGACGAGGAACGCCGCCGCGAACGGCACCGCGCAGGCGACGTGCAGCGCCGCGAGGACGCCGACGGTGCGGGCGTTCCTCCGCCACGGCGGCGCGGTGCGGAACCGCCACCACAGCAGCGCGCACAGCGCCGGCAGGCAGGCGAAGTTCGCCATGGTGGCCAGCTTGTGCACCTCGCCGTACCAGGTGCCGGCCGAGCCGGCGGGATCCTTGAGGAACACGGTCAGCGCCAGCAGGCTCGTGCACCACGCGCCGAGCAGCGCCTTCGCCGGCCACCCGCGCAGGAGCCCGTGCCTGGCCATGGCGATGCCGGACCGGACCGTGGCGAGGTTGCCGCTCAGCAGGGCGAGGGCGTAGGGCGCGCCGACCTCCACCGACCGCAGCGGATACTCCGACAGCCACCCGTGCACGGGGTTGACGCCGCCATGGCCAGGCAGGCAGTGCAACCCGACGAGCACCACGACGGCGGACCCGCCGAGCAGCAGGGTTTTGTCAGGGGTTGATCCCACCAGTCCCACGAAACACCACCGCCCGGCGCGGCACAGTCACGGCAGCAGGCCGATGCGCACTGGGGCTGGCCCCACCACGGAAGGGTGGATCGACACCGGCGGATCTGCGATACGGTGTGGGCCGCAGACCCCGGGGAGGTCAACGGTGCTCGATCCGACCCAACTGTCCAGAATGGACGCGCTGATCCCGGCGCCCGTCCACGCGCGTCCCGACCCGGCCGCGGACTTCGCCGTCACCGCGGCGACCGCCGTGCACGCCGCCGACGCCGCGGCGTCGGTGGGGGAGCATGTCGCCGAGGTGCTGCGCGCCTGCACCGGCCACCCGATCCCGGTGCGCGAGGGACCCGCACCCGACGGAGCGATCACGCTCACCCTGGACTCCGCCGTCGGGCACCCCGAGGGGTACCGGCTGAGCGTGACGAACCGCCAGGTGACGCTCCGCGCGGCCGCGCCGGCGGGCCTGTTCGCCGGGGTCCAGACGCTGCGGCAGCTGCTCCCGGCCGTCGCCGGCCCGTGGACCATCGCGGGTGGCGAGATCCGCGACCAGCCGCGGTTCGCCTACCGCGGCGCGATGCTGGACGTGTCCCGGCACTTCTACACCGTCGCCGAGGTCAAGCGGTTCATCGACCAGATCGCCCGGTACAAGCTCAACGTGCTGCACCTGCACCTCACCGACGACCAGAGCTGGCGCATCGAGATCCGCAGCTGGCCACGGCTGGCCACCTACGGCGGCAGCACCCAGGTCGGCGGCGGCCCCGGCGGTCACTACACCCAGGAGCAGTACCAGGACCTGGTCGCGTACGCGGCGAGCCGGCACATCACCGTCATCCCGGAGATCGACGTGCCCGGGCACACCACGGCGGCGCTCGCCTCGTATCCCGAACTCAACGCCGACGGGGTCGCGCCGGCGTTGTTCACGGGCCAGGGCAACGCGACCGGGTTCAGCTCGCTCGCCACCGACAAGGAGCTCACCTACCGGTTCGTCGACGACGTGCTGCGCGAGGTCGCCGCGCTCACCCCCGGCGACTACCTGCACCTGGGCACCGACGAGACGCACGCGACCCCGGAGGAGGGCCGCCTCGCGTTCATCGACCGGGTCCTGCCCATGGTCGCCCGGCACGGCAAGACGGTCATCGGCTGGCACGAGCTGCTCCGCTCGCCGGACCTGCCCGTCTCGGCGATCCCGCAGTACTGGGGCCGGGAGCGCAGCGACCCGCTGATGGCCGCCGCCGTCGCCGGCGGCCACCGGGTCCTGCTGTCCCCGGCGCACCGGGTGTACCTCGACATGAAGTACGACCTCAGCACCCCTATCGGCTACAAGTGGGCCGGCTGCATCGACGTCGCCGACACCTACGACTGGGACCCGGGCACCTACATGGACGGCGTGCCCGAGCCGGCGGTCCTCGGCGTCGAAGCTCCACTGTGGTCGGAGACCCTGAACTCCTACGCCGACGTGGAGTACATGGCGTTCCCCCGGCTCGCGGCCCTCGCCGAGGTGGCGTGGTCGCCGTGGAGCACCCACGACTGGGACTCCTTCGCCCGGCGGCTCGCCACGCACGGCCCCCGCTGGGAGGCGCAGCAGATGAACTTCTACCGCTCGCCGCAGATCCCGTGGATCAGCTGATCAGCCGGCCATCAGCTCAAGGGTGTCGATGACCCGGTTGGCGAAGCCCCACTCGTTGTCGTACCAGGCGACCACCTTGACGTGCCGGCCGGCGACGCGGGTGAGCGCGGCGTCGAAGACGGCCGAGGCCGGGTTGCCGGTGATGTCGCTGGAGACGAGCGGATCGTCGGTGTACTCGAGGATGCCGTGCAGTGCCCCGCCGGCCGCGGCACGGTACGCCGCCAGCACGTCGTTGCGGCTCACGGCGTGGGCGACCGTGGCGTTCAGCTCCACCAGCGAGCCCACCGGCACCGGCACGCGGATCGCGTCGCCGTCCAGCTTGCCGTCCAGCCGCGGCAGCACCTTGCCGATCGCCTTGGCGGCACCGGTCGTCGTGGGCGCGATGTTCACCGCGGCCGCGCGGGCCCGGCGCAGATCGCGGTGCGGCCCGTCCTGCAGGTTCTGTTCCTGCGTGTAGGCGTGCACCGTGGTCATGAAGCCGTGTTCGATGACGGCCAGGTCGTCCAGCACCGACGCCAGCGGCGCCAGCGCGTTGGTCGTGCAGGACGCGTTGGAGACGATCAGGTGCCGCTCCGGGTCGTACGCGTCGGTGTTGACGCCGAAGGCCAGCGTGACGTCGGCGCCCTCGGAAGGAGCGCTCACCAGCACCCGCCGGGCACCGGCGTCCAGGTGGGCCCGGGCGGTCTTGGCGGCGGTGAAGCGGCCCGTGGATTCCAGCACGATGTCGACGTCGAGCTCGGCCCAGGGCAGGGCGGCCGGGTCGCGCTCGGCGAACACGCGGATGCGGTGGCCGTCGACCGTGAGATCGGTCCCGTCGGCGTCGACCGGGCGTCCGAAGCGTCCCAGCGCGCTGTCGTACTTGAGCAGGTGTGCGAGGGTCCCGGCGGGTGCGAGGTCGTTGAGCGCCACGACCTCGAGTTTGCTGTCGCGTTGCAGCAGGGCTCGCAAGGTGTTGCGCCCGATGCGTCCGAATCCGTTGATGGCGATGCGAGTCATGCCTCTGATCGTCTGCGCCGCGCCTCCTGCACGAAAGTGGCTTGAGAGCCACCATGCGCAAGGATCTCGCCATCAAGATCAAGACTCACGAAGAGAACGTGTTCCGGTACTCCGTCGGCGAGGTGCCGAGGATGCGCTGGAAGTGCAGCCGCAGGTTGGCGGCCGTGCCGAGACCGACCCGGGCGGCGACCTGCTCCACGCCGAGGCCGGTCACCTCCAGCAGTTCGCGGGCGAGGTCGACGCGGGCGCGCAGCACCCACTGCATCGGGGTGTATCCGGTGTCCTCCACGAACCGCCGCGAGAACGTGCGCGCCGACACCCGGGCATGACGCGCGAGGGTCTCCAGGGTCAGCGGCCCGTCCAACCGGGCCAGGGCCCACTCGCGAGTGCCGGCGAAGACGTCGCCGAGCGGCTCGGGGACACTGCGCGGCACGTACTGCGCCTGACCGCCGCTGCGGTACGGTGCCGCGACCAGCCGCCGCGCCACGATGTTGGACAGCCCGACACCGTGGTCCCGCCGCACCAGGTGCAGACACAGGTCGATGCCGGACGCCGCGCCGGCCGACGTCAGCACGTCGCCCTCGTCCACGAACAGCACGTTCTCGTCGACCCGCACCAGCGGATGCTTCCCCGCGAGGTCCCTCGTGTAGTGCCAGTGGGTGGTCGCGCGCTTGCCGTCCAGCAGTCCGGTCGCCGCGAGCGTGAACGCACCCGTCGAGATCGCCGCGAGCCGGGTGCCACGCCGGTGCGCGGCCCGCAGCGCCGCGACGACCGCGGCCGGCGGCTCGGTGGTGACCGGCTGCCGGTATCCGGGGATGAAGATCGTGTCCGCGCGCTCGAACGCCGCAACCCCCTCCGCCACGTGATACGACAGCCCGTCCCCGCCGGCCACCAGCCCCGGCGCGGCCCCGCACACGGACACCTCATACGGCATGGTCGGCCGGCTCGCGAACACCTGCGCGGGAATGCCCACGTCAAGCGGCTTCGCGCCATCCAGTACGAGCACCGCCACCCGATGATTCATGGCCAGAATGGTACCGGCCGCAAGGATCACGCCAGGGCATCATGATGAGATGCGGATCCGACTGGCCCATGTCGATGATTTCGACTGGCGCGAGCTCCAGCACGCATTCGGCTCGGCGGAGGACGCACCCAGACACCTGGAGGCGCTTCTCCGCATCGATGTGGACGCTCGCGGCGCCGCGGTCGAGTTCCTGAGGGACAAGGTGTCGCACGACCTCACCATCTATTCGGCGGCGTTGCCGGCACTGCTTTGTGTGAGCAGCATCCTGGACGACCCGAGGATCGACGGACAGTATGCGGTCAGCGCAGACGCGGACGACTACGAGCGACCGCTGCGAGCGGCATTGCTCGATTGGATCAGATTCGTCGTCGTGACCGCCGTCGAATACAGCGCCCACATCGCACTGGAAGGCGCCGAACACTGGCCGGAAGGCGACCTCAGCACCATCGAGGGCATTCTTGCGGCGCGTTCCGTCATATTGCCAAAAATCCAGACCTGTTCGGAAGATCCCGCGCCGATCGTTCGCCGGACCGCCGCGGAGGTGCTCGGTGAAGTCCTCGGCGCACCGGAGCTCGCCGCTCAGCGTGGTCGTTTCGCAGTCCGTCTGACTCGGTCCGTCCGGTCAGACGTCGCTGAAGCGAGGGCGAGCGCCGCCTTCATCCTGGACAGACTCGGAATCTCGCCGGCCGGCCTTCTTCGGGACGAGCACCCAGGCGTTCGCGCCTGTGCCGCCGTGTCCCGCACGCTCGACGAAGATCCGGCAGCAATCGCCGAGGTGCAACAGGTTCTGGCCGATCACCGGGCGATACGCACCTGGTTCAGTAACCGGCCGTATCCACCGACCGGCACGATCGTCACGGCATTGGAACGAGCCGCCGCGCGCCGTTTCGGCGCTTTCAGCCGTTCATAGCCCGCCCGACCAGGGACAGCGCTGCGCAAACGCAGCGTTCGCAGTGGCCTACCCGCACAGATCGGTCAACGGCGCACCCGATAGCGCAGGTGGAGCACCCGGTTGCCCTGAATCGCCACGTCAGGATCCTCCAGCAGGTGCTGCGCGTCGACCGAGCCGAAGAAGCGCTTGCCGGACCCGAACACGACGGGCACGACGTCCATGCGCACCTCGTCGACCAGGCCCGCGGCGAGCACCTGGCCACCGACGTCGCCGGCGGCGACCTCGACCAGGCGGTCACCCGCGAGCTCCCGCGCCTTGGCCACGGCTGCCTCGACGCCGTCGACGAAGTGAAACGGCGCTCCGGGGTCCCAGCCGTCGGGCGCCGGCCGGTGCGTCACGACGACCACGTGGTCGATCCCGCCCGGAGGCTTCCCGTCCCAGCCGTCCGTCAGGTCGAAGACGTGGCGGCCGGCGATCGTCACCCCGATCTGGTCCCAGTACGGCCGGGTGTGGTCGTAGGACGTCTGCGACACCGTCAATACGCCGCTGTCGTCCAACGGGACGTCACCGCTGGTCAACCAGTCGAACAGCGGTCCGGGCTGATCCTGCTCGTCCGCGATGAAGCCGTCCACCGACACCGAGCTGTACATGACCACCTTGCCCACAGGGCTCTCCTCTGCTTGGGGATGCCCTCAAATTAGCGGGTCGTGAGCTGTGGCTCTTGTAAGAAATCAATCGGCCGGCAGCGACCAACCGTCGAGCACGTGGCCGGGATGTTCGCGCAGGAACCGCCGTCGGACGTCGGCGTAGCGGGTCGGCGTGAGCCCGGTGAACGCCCGGAACTCGTGGCCGAAGTGGGCCTGGTCGAAGTAGCCCGCGCCAGCGGCGATGTCGCCCCAGTCGATCGGTTGGGCGAAGTCGATCGCGAGCAAGGTGGCGGCGAAGCGGTGGGTGCGGGCCAGCCGCTTCGGTGTGACGCCGATGAGCTGCTTGAACCGCTGGGTCAGATGCGTACTGCTGACACCCGCCCCCACGCTCAGGCCGCCGATCGCCACCGCCCCGCTGGTCGCCGCGATGACGCTGCTCGTGCGGTGGACCAGCCCCAGGCCGGCGGTCTCGCACAGCCGTCGCATCAGCTCCTCCTCGAGCAGCGTCAGCATCTCGTGCGGTCCGACCGCCGTGGCCAGCCGGTCCCGCAGCTCAGCAACGGCGGGCCGGCCCCAGACCTGCTCCACCGTCACCGGCCGGTCACACAGCTCGGCCGCGGGCATCGGCAGGAACGGCGCCAGCCCCCACGGTTTGACGTGCACGCCGACAGACCGGGTCCGGAGTGGGTAGCTGAACTCCAGCGCACGGGTGGGCGTGGTGATCACGCAGCCGTCGGCGTACTCGGCCGTCTCGATGTCGGTGCCGGCGCGCATGCGGAACGGCGCCCCGAGGTTGACGATGAGCAACGCCCCCGGCATCGGCGGCAGCATCAGCCGGGCGTACGGCGGCGCACCCTCCAGGTAGTAGAGGTCGTCGATCAGCCCGTCCAGCGGCGGTCGCGGCACTCTGGACACGTACTGCACGCCCACAGCATCGCCGACGCCCCGCCGGCATCGCGCGCCGGGATGGTCCAGCCGCGCCGCCGCCGGCGTCGATCCGGCCGATTGTGACGTGGTCGAGCCGGACAGCGGTGGCGGCGGGCGTGCATAAGGGGCATCGTCGTGGCTATGCGATCTTTTCACCGGGTGCGGGTGGTGGCGCTGCTGGTCGGCGTCGGTCTCGGGTTGACGGCGTGCGGCGGGGACTCCACGCCGCGGGCTGCGTGGTCGGGGGCGCCGTCGTCGGGCCAGCAGCCGGCCGGGGGCGCGTCGCCTTCGGTGTCGCCGGCGCCGAGCGGTAAGCCGGTGCACGTGCGGTTGTACGAGAAGGACGGTGCGACGTACGGCGTGGGCATGCCGATCATCGCGTACCTGTCGGCGTCGATCACCAGCGCCAAGGACTTCGACGCGGCGACCCAGGTCACCGTCGACGGGGCGCCGGTCGAGGGCGCGTGGTACTTCCAGAAGTCCACGATCTACGCCGGCTATCCGATCGAGGCGCACTACCGCCCGGCGGAGTTCTGGCCGGCGCACGCCGAGGTCGCCATGAACCTCGACACCAAGGGCAAGTCGGGCGGCACCGGGCTGGTGTACGACAACAGCCTGACCCTCGACATGAAGACGGGCCCGGCGAACATCGGCAAGGTCGACGGCAAGACGCTGCACATGGTCGTGACCTCCGACGGCAAGCAGGTCTTCGACTTCCCGGTGTCTCTGGGCAAGGCGAGCACCCCCACCTTCAGCGGCACCAAGGTCGTCATGGAGAAGAAAGCCGTCGAGCACATGGTCGGCGACGGCTATGACGAGCAGGTGCCGTGGTCGGTGCGGGTCACCAACTCCGGCGAGTACGTCCACTCGGCCAGCTGGAACGGCGGCAACATCGGCCAGCGCAGCACCTCCCACGGCTGCACCAACCTGACCGAGGCGAACGCCAAGGCGTACTTCAACTTCGCCCAGGTCGGCGACCCGATCACCTACACCAACACCGGAGGCCCGACGATGCCGACCTGGGACGGGTACGGCGACTGGAACGTGCCCTGGAACACCTGGCAGGCAGGTGGCGCGGTGCCGGCCAGCTGACGCTCCTGCGGGCGAACTCGGCCTGACCCGGGCGAACTCTGAAGGGGCGTTTCGGGACCGGCTCAGGCACCGCCGGCCACGGCCTGCCACGACGACCGATCGTTGGGCAGGCCGAGCCGGCAGAATGTCGCATCCCAGGCTTCGAGGTGGCGGCCCAAGGACGACAGCGCCCGGATGTCAGCCTCGCGGAAGGGCGCGTGCCGGGCGACCGTCTCGGCGAGCCGGCGCTGGGCGGGCGTGGCCGCCGCCGGCGACGGCAGCCCGTCTGGGAAGACCACACGCAGGTATGGCTCGGCCAGCGCGCCGAACGCCCGGCGTTGCTCGCCGACGTCGAGATACGTCGGGGCGGACGGCACCGCGGCGATCGCCGCCGGCAGGAGGCGGTCGACGTCGCGGACGGCCGCGCACAGCCGTTCGGCGAGCGCGGCTTCCGGGTACGGCAGGGATGGCCGCGATGCGCAGCGTCGGGTCCTCGCCGCCGAACTCGGGCTCTCCGATCGTCCGGACGAGGTACCGCACTCCCTCGACGGTGGCCGGAGTCAGGGTCCCGCCGCAGTACAGCGCCGACCACAGAAACGAGGACGGCGCGCGGCAGAACGGCTCGTCAGGACGCTGCGGACGGTCGTCACCCCGGCGAAGGTCGTCGAGGAGGGCCAGGTCGTCGCCGGACGGCCCATAGGTGTGGAAGGACACGGCTCGCCGTCACCGGCACGAGCGCCGCAGCAGGCTGGTCATGCGGCGAAACCCTAACAGGGCCCGCTCCGGACGCCTCGACCACAAGCATGAGTCCTGCCCGGCAGTATGGTCGAGACCGTGCATGTCACTGCCCGCCTTTCGGGTCTGCCCGAGCTGAGCGAGGTCCGGAAGGTTTGGTTCAGCGACTGGTACGACGGGCCCGTCACGGGCGTTGCCGTGCACGACGAGCGCGAGTTCTGGTTCGTCATGGTCGCCAACGAGGACCCTGGCGGGACGTGGGACTTCGAACCTCGCGTCTACGTTGTTCACCGCCTGTCGAGTGAGCAACTGGCGCAGGCGTGGAGTATGCATCGCGGCTTCGCGAGTGCAGGTCTCCCAGGATGCCTGCACTCGCCGCCGTGCGAGGTCGTGGGTGCCACGGCCGAGGAGCTGGATATGCTGCGCGATCGTTGGCCGCCCGAGGTTGAGGACGACTTCACGGACGCTCCGGCGGTTGGGTGGTTCCGGGACACGTAGCGTCTCGGCAGTGGCAGCGCCGGCGCGATCCTGCTGACCTACGCCAGCGCCGGGCCGCGGGCCGGTGTTTCATCGCTGCGGCTGTCGCGTGCAAACCGCGGTCATGGCTTTGGAGCCGGCCGTCCGATCGCGGCTAAGGGGCGAGGGCCGCAAGCGCCGCTTCGGCGCACTCGTCGTCCTGCCCGGGCACCGTGCCGCCGCTGACTGCCAGCGCACCGAGGATGGTGTCCCCTCGCGTGATGAGCGCCGCGCCGGCGCCCACGAGGATGGGCACCCGCACGGCCCGTTCCAGCTGGGCGAAGAACGCGGGCGAGGTCTCCTGCATCTTGCGCAGCACGGCGCCGTCGCGGCGGAAGAGGGCAACGCTGGCCGCCTTGACCTCGGCGATCTGCGCTGAGAGCGGCGGTGCGCCGGTCATGCGGCCGAGGGCCTGGAGGTGCCCGCCTTCGTCGACAACCGCGACCGTCACCGGTGCGGTGATCTTCGCGGCGTGCTCGTGTGCGCCGGCGATGACCGCCTGAGCCTCTTGGAGCGTCAACGGCATCGTGGCCTCCCTGAAGGTTGCGGACAGTGCGTCATGCCGACCAGCATGATTGAAGTACAGCTGTAGCGCAATGGGTGTTCAGCTATTCTTGCCGGGATGGACATCAAGGGCCGGCGCAAGCAGAACACCCGCGGGCAGGGAGACCTGCTCCGCGAGGAGATCCTGACGGCCGGCGTGCGCATGCTCGACGAGCTCGGCGACGATCAGGCGCTGTCGCTCCGCGCGGTCGCCCGCGCCGTCTCCGTCGCCGCGACCTCGGTCTACCTCTACTTTCCCGACCGGGACGCACTCGTGCTTGCCGCAACCCAACGCTGCCATGAGGAACTCGTCGCCATCGGCGACGCGGCCGAGGCCGCCCACGAGCACCACCCCGCCGCGCAACTACGGGCCCGCATCCTGGCCCAGGCCGAATGGGCGCAGACCCACCCCGGGCTCTACAAGGTGCTGCATGAAAGCGGCGTCCACCGCCGCCTGGGCATGCCGTTCAAGGAGGTCATGGTCGAGCGCACCCGCACTGCCGTGCAGCGGTGCATGGACGCCGGCGCCGCCCCGCACGACGACGCGCTCACCGTGACGATCGACCTGCGCACCGCCGTCAACGGCATGCTGGCTCAGCGCATCAACGAACCCGACCTGCCCTGGCCGCCCCTGGCCGACCAGCTCGACCGCTTCCTGACCAAACTGGTCGGCCTGCAACGCTGACGCGAAGGTGGCGACGTGGACGTGGACGTGCCGGTGCTGGCTACGGGACGCCGTTGTCGTGGTGGCGGCGGGCTTCGAGGCGCTGGTCGGGGGTCAGGTCGTCATCGCGCATCAGGCGCACGGCGGTGACGTGGTCGCCCACCGGGCAGCGCTGGACGCGCACCAGGCCGAGCCGGATCGCCTTGAACGACACCATCGGGATCCACGTCGTCATGAACAGGTGCCCGTCGCGGCACCGCACGATCACGTCCCTGCCGAACCGGTAGCCCTGCTGCCGCGACGTCCTTCGGACCCTGACGACCACGGCGCCCAGGATCACCAGGGCGAGCAGGTAGATCAGGAACTGCGTCAGGGGAGACACCCATCGACCATAACGCCGCCCGGCGTGGAACATGCAGGTTGCCGGGTGCACCCGCGACGCACTCGCCGGGCGTCCGTCCGCGCGGGCGGACCGTGACCTGCACGGAGTACAGGACTCCGAGTGCTGAGCACCTGGTTCAGGCCTCCCGTATGGCGCGGATTTTGCGGATTGTCGCACCCGTCGATGCGTACGTACATTCTGTTGACAGAGTCCTTACCGAACGTAATTCGGGGAGGGTCAGATGAAGATTGACGTCCGCATGGATCTGGTCGATGAGCAGCTCGAACAGGCGTGGCTGCTGTACTGCACCGCGTTCCGCCATCTCAACGCGCTCACCGTGCAGCGCCACCTGATGTACCGAACCGAGTTCGACGACGTGATGACCGACCGCCGGATCGAGAAGTGGCTCGCCTACTCGGACGACGGGGTCATGCTCGGGCTCGCCACCTACACCAACCAGCTCAGTGCCTGGCCGCTCATCTCGCCGGAGTACTTCGCCCGCCGCTGGCCCGCGCACTACGCCGGCAACCGCATCTGGTACTGCGGCTTCGTCGCCGTCCCCGGTCACGAGCACGGCGTGTTCGTCAAGCTCATCGAGGCGATGTACCGCCACGCCGAGGAGCACGAGGGCGTGATCTCGCTGGACATCTGCCGGCACAACATCGAGGCGTACCGGCTGGACCGGGCGATCGCCACGTGGCTGCGCCGGATCTCCGGTGGCAAGGTCCGCAGCGAGGCCGCCGACTCGCAGACCTTCATGACCTACGAGACCGCACCGGGCGCCTACGAGGCAGCACCGGGTCTGGAGAGCGCGGCGTAGCCGGCCAGCAGGATGTCGATGGCAGCAGTGAAGCGGGTGTCGAAGTCGAGGCCCGCGCGGGTGGTGATGACCTCGGTCAGGTTGGGGAACCGGGCCGGGTCCAGTTCGTCGGCGCGCTGGTCGAGGTCGGGTTCGGTGCCCTCGTGACCGGGGGTCTGGCCGACCTCGGCGAGGGTGTGCCCGATGGTGAACGTGGCGATCACGTTGATCACGTCCAGCGCCATGCCCAGCGGGAGGCCGGCGGCGCGCATCGCGGCCAGCCAGCGCTCCGACATCTGTAGCGCGTCGGGCGAGTTCACCGGGCGGGTCGCGGCCAGGGGCAGCACCCCGGGGTGGGCGCGCAGCGCCGCCCGGAGGCTGTGCGCGAACTGCCGCACCCACGGCACCCACGCATCGGGCGGCGGGTCCTGCAGGTCGGCGAACGCGAGCTGCATGACCCGGTCGACGAGCCCGTCCAGCAGGGCGCCCTTGTTCGGCACGTGCCGGTAGAGCGACATCGCCTCGACGCCCAGGTGCGTGCCGAGCTTGCGCATCGACAGTGCGGGCAGGCCGTAGGTGTCGAGGTACTCCAGCGCGCCGTCGAGGACGCGTTCGCGGCTCAGTCCCGCCTTGGCGCCGGCGCGGCGATCCGTCAACGCAACCCCCTTGACCATGCTTACGGCGTAAGCCACGATAGCAGCGGCAAGGATGCTTACAGCGTAAGCATTCGTCGGACCATCGTGGAGGACCCGTGCTCGCGCTCGCGTTGACCCTGCTCCTGGCCGCCGTGGCCTACTTCCTGCTCGTCACGCTCGTCGATCTGTTCCCGCTCAACAACGTGCGGGACGCCAAGCGCGAGGAGCAGCGCACCGAGGTGGCGATCAACGCGCCGATGATGACGCTGCCCGCGGTGCTGCTGGGGCTGGCGGCGGTGCTGTCCGCGCCGGTGCTCGGCTACGTCGCCGGTTCGCTGGAGCTGCTCTTCGCCGCCGGTGGCCTGGTGCTGTGGTGGATGCCCTACCTCATCGGTGTCGCCGCGCCGTGGGCGACCGCCGGCACCGGCACCACCTGGGCGGAGCTGCACGCCCGCACCTATGCGCAGACCCTGATCGTCCTGCCCCGCATCGGCGACCGGCCCCGGCCCAACGTCGAGCACATGATCCTGCACGGCCTGATGCTCGCCGGCGGCGTCTGCGCCGTCCTGGCGGCGGCGCGGCTGTGACCGCCGTAAACCACGTCGAGTAACGTCAGACAAATTGTACGGAAGATCTCCGGAGAGTGGCACGGAAAGCGTCAATTTTCGGCTTCAGAAAAGGATCTCGCATTGTCGTATTGAAAGGGTTGCCATCGGTGGCCGGCGGGTCTAGAACGGTAACCGGGAAAAGACCTCGGCCCGTGGGGGAGAATCCGGAATGGATGCCGGTTCGGTCCGTCGGCGACACGAAAGTCAGTTGCTGAGCCTGCCGGACGTCATCGGTGTCGGCATCGGTCGGGACGACGCGGGGGCGGAGGTCATCGACGTCTACGTGCAGCGTGCAGTGCCCAGGCGGGACCTGGACCTCGGCGCGACGATTCCCGACGCACTCGAGGGAGTGCCGGTCCGAGTCGTCCCCATTGGAGAGGTGACCGCCCAGGGTAATTGACGCGCGTCAGCACGCGCCCCGGAGGTGGCGGACACCATGACCCAGAATGAAATGATGCGCGGACCGGCCGGTGGGCGGCTCAGTGAGGCCGCTCGGGAACAGGCCCAGCAACAACTGCTCGACCCGCAGGGCCCGGCCGCGAACGTCATCGGTTTCGGGCTCGGCGTGAAATGGACGGACGGCCGGCCGACCGGTCAGCCGGCAATGCTGGTCTTCGTCACCAGCAAGATCCCGGAGGCGGGCCTCAGCCGCCGCGACGTCGTGCCCGGCCGGCTCGACGACGGGACCCTCACCGACGTCGTCGCCATCGGCCACGTCGCCGCCCAGCAACGCGTCCTGAGCCCGCCGGACATGGAGGTCTTCGTCCGCGTGCCGGACACCGTGCTGGAGCGGCGCCCGACCGAACTGCCGCCGGAGCGCCCCGCGCCGATGGAGGCCGAGCCGCAGCTGCTCGCCCGCCGGATGCGACCCTGCCCGGCCGGGTTCTCGATCGGCAACGTGGCCATCACCGCGGGCACCCTCGGCAGCGTCGTCTACGACTTCCTGCCCGGCGCGACCACCGACCCACCGGCCCCCGGCCTCGGCGCGCCGCCGCGCTACTACGTGCTGAGCAACAACCACGTGCTGGCGGCCAGCAACGCCGCACCGATCGGCAGCTCCATCGTGCAGCCGGGCCCGTTCGACGGCGGCGTCGACCCCCGGGACCGGGTGGCCACGCTCAGCCGCTTCATCCCGATCCAGTTCGCGCCGCAGGTGCCGCTGGACCGGCACAACAACGTCGTGGACGCCGCGATCGGACAGTGCGAGTTCTCCGACGCGACCCGCGAGGTGTACTTCAACGGGCCGCCGCGGGCCTGGCGGCGCAAGGCGAACGTGGCCGTCGGTGACCGGGTCCGCAAGGTCGGCCGCACGACCAACGCCACCTACGGCCGCATCATCAGCGTCGACGCGACCGTTGACGTCAACTACGGCTCGGCCGGCGTGGCCCGCTTCCACGACCAGATCATCACCACCGCCATGTCGGCCGGTGGGGACTCCGGGTCGCTGGTGACGAGCTACGACAACGTCGCGATCGGGCTGCTGTTCGCCGGCTCGTCGCAGGCCACCATCCTCAACCACATCGAGACCGTGCGGTCCCTGCTGCGCGTCGAGATCGCCGAACTGCTGGCCTGAGCCCGGACGGGAGGAACACCACCATGAGCACTGACGTCACCGAACACACCGACGTGCAGCGCACGTACTTCAACCCGAAGGGCACCCAGGTCGGGTCCCGCGAGGAGGCCTTCGCCGCGCCGGAGGCCGTCAGCACCAAGGTGAAGCTGACCCTGCACAACGCCGGCGTCAGCTTCCAGATCTCCGCCGAGATCAACCTGGGCACCTACCCGTTCGTGCTGACCGGCGGCCAGATCACCGCCGGCATCTGCGGCGCGCCGTGGACCATCACCGGCGGCGTCCTCGGCGACGACCTGCGCCTGGAAGCCCAGCGGGCGGGTGAGGGCTCCTGCGCCAACTCGATCATCGTCGTCGGCGAGTACGTGCAGCCCGGCGCCTACCGCGGCACGTACGGCTTCAACGGCACGAGCAGCGCGTTCCGGCACACGACCGTCTTCCAGGCCTGACTGTCCGCCGGGCCTGGCGCGCGCCTGGTCCCGGGGGCATGACCCCCGCCCCCGGGACCGGCACCGTCAGCTCGCGTAGGCCTTGACCTCCAGCAGCCCGACCGAGTTCGTGCCGTTGGACTGCAGCACGACCCGCAGCCGGGCGGTGCTGACCTGGGTGAAGGTGACCGTGATGTACGCGTTGGCGGTCACCGGGTACCCACTGGCGCCCGGCACGTCGGCATAGGCGCTGCCCGTCCAGTACTGCAGCCGCCAGCTCGACGGCAGGTCGATGCCCTGGTTGTCGTCGAACAGGTACACCTGCGCCCGCCGGACGGACACGGCCGCCGGCCAGGTCAGCTCGGCCCACTGCTGGCCGCTGTTGGGCCAGGTGCCCCACCGCGGGTGCACGGTGTCGTTCGACGACGACGGGTCGATCCCGTCGTTGATCGCCGCGACCGACTCCCAGGCCGAGGTGTAGGACGCCGACGCGACCGCCGACCGCGCGAGGTTGCTGTCGGGCTGGGGGTTGGAGCCCTTGATGAGGAACAGGTTGTCCGCGACGTTGTAGTACTGCGACAGGTACGACCCGGCCGGCGGGTTGGTGCTGTAGTAGTCGTCGTGGTTGCAGTCGAGCCGGTCGTCGTGGGACCGGTTCGTGCACACGGTCCGCACGACCACGTTGTCGCCGTCCTTGTAGCACATGACGTCCCACTCGTCGGTGCAGTGGCCGTACCCGGACGCGTTCGGCGCGTTGTTGTTGACGGCGCCGAGGGTGTGGCCGAGCTCGTGCGCGGCGACCCCGGCTGACCAGCAGCCGTTGTCGGCGCGGGCGTACTCGGGCCCGCTGTTGGACCGGTTCGCGTCGCTCTTGCGGGTGTCGCCGGCCAGGCCGCCGATGCCGCAGTACACATTGGCGTCGACGAACTGCAGATACTTGCGGTCCGTCCTGGTGTAGCCGGCGGCCTTGACGGCGTTGAGCAGCGGCGCCCAGTCGTTGGCGTTGAGCGCGGCGTCGGCGATCTGCACGTCGCGCACGACCGGCCGGCACGCGCCGCTGACGGTCTCGGTGACGTACCGGACGTGCCGCTCGCCGCCGGTCTCCTTGGCGCTCTCGTTGAAGATCGTGTCGACGCCCTCGGCGAGGGTCCGGAACGTCTCCAGGTACTGGGTGTATCGGCTGGTCGAGCCGTGGATGTACAAGACCTCGACCCGGCGGCCGCTGGTCCCGTCGCCCTCGCACACGGCCAGGGACTGGGCGGCGGGAGCCGCGGCGGCGAGCGCCGGCACGCCGGCCTTCACGGACAGCCCGGCGGGCGCCGCGTCGGGGCCGTGCGTGCACATGACCGGGCTGGTGCCCGTGACCTCCAGCAGGCCCGGTCCGCAGGGGCCGGCCGGGCGGCGCTGCAGCCCGGTGTAGATCAGACCCTTGGCGACATCGTCGGAGGGGAGATTGGCGGGGAGAGTCGTCCGGATGGTCCGGTCGCCGGCGAGTGCGGTGCCGGCGAAGGTGTTGAGGCCGAGGAGTCCGAGCGCTGCGGCGACCACGGCGGTGATCGCGACGGCGACCCGGGTGGTGCCGGGTCGGGCGGATCTGGGCATGGCGAAGCTCCCTTCGCGAGGATGAGGGATCGACGCGACGGCCCGGGGCGGCGGGCGCGCGTCACACTGACGAAAACCTTTTCGAACTGTCGCAGGGAAAATCGTCAGATGTCAATCATGTGACAACTTGTGCCAAGGACTTAAGCAGCGCCAAAGCGCTTCAGGCGCGGCCGAAAGGTTTTCGGTGGTGAAAGGTTCACCGGGCCCGGCGGATCCAGTCGACGGCCGCGGCGAGGGGGTCGGTGCCGCCGGACTCGTCGGGCTGCAGCGGCCCTCGGTGCACGGTGTGGTGGTGGTCGGCGAACCAGGAGGCCGTCACGGACAGCAGGGCGCCGTCGCGCAGCTGATACGTCTCGTTGGAGCTGGTCATGCCGGCCGTCTCGGACCCGAACGTGCGCACGTCCGGCCGCCCGCGGAACGCCACCGCGACGGCCTCGCCCGAGCTGCCGGTCTGCCCGTCGGTGAGCACCGCCACCGGCACGTCAGGGCGGTGCGGGCCGATGGTCCGGGCCGTGGTGCGGGCACCGAACCGCACCCGGCGGTTGTCGAGCAGCACCCGGCCGTCCCGCACCCGCCACTCCAGGTCGGGTCCGGCCGGTGGCACGAAGTAGCCGAGCACCCCGTCGGGCAACAACGACCCCGCCACGGAGAGCATCGGCCACATGTTGCCGCCCTGGTTGCCGCGCAGGTCCACGACCCATCCGTGCGGCCCGGCGGCGGTGAGGTCCCGCATCAGCCGGTGACCGGTGTCGCGGTACGTCCGGGCGCCGCCGCCACAGGAGGGCAGCCGGAGCCGGCCGATGCCGTCGACGACCTCGCCGCTGGGCATCGTGGCGCCACCCCATGCGCCGCTCGGCTTGGGCGGGCGCAGCCCGCTGTGCATCCCACCCGCCCGCTTCGCCACGGCCTTCAGGGTCTGATGGGTGTCGGCGTAGGCGACCGCGCCGGCACATGCGGCCACGGCCTCGGCGCGGACCTCGGGCCAGTCCACGGTGTCCCTGAACAACGCGCGGCGTTCGACGATCTCGAGTGCGTGCAACAGGTACCGCCGGGTCCGCCGCTGCCGCCAGTCGCCGGTGATCCCCACGGCGGCCCTACAGCGGGTTCCGGCCGATGAAGGCGAGGAGCTGGGTCTGTGCGTCGGCGCCGTCGGGCACCTCGACGCGGGGGCCGTAGTGGCCGCTGCCGCGCAGCACCTCGTCCATCGGCAGCATGCCGGCGAGCATGACCGCGCAGCGGTGCGGGTCCAGGCGCTCGTCCTGGCCGGTGGCGCGGGCCAGGTCCCACGTGTGCAGGAAGACGTCGGCGGTGTAGAACTGGCTGATCGCCGCGTCGAGCGGGAGCTCGCCGATGTGCGGGTTGCTGAGCACCCGGTCGCCGCAGCCGGGGTCGTCGAGGACCGCCTGCACGGCGTCGGTGTGCACCTGCCAGGCCTCGACCGGGTCCTCGCTGACCTTCGGTCCCTTCGGCAGCTCGATGCCGGTGCCGGCCTGCAGGAACCCCGTGAACCACTCGACCAGGTGGCCGACGACGTCCCGGGCCACCCAGCCCTCGCACGGCGCCGGCGCGTCCCAGCCACCGGCCGCGACACCGCGGACCCGGTCGGTGAACGTGCCGGCGATGCTGCGGTGCTCCTCCGCTGGCGTCATCCGGCCACCGTATCGCCTCGCACCGGCCGCCCGTGGCCCTTCCCGCGAACGGACGCCGTTTGATCAATGCCGGCCTGGGCACCATGCATCGTGATGGATGTCGCCGGAGCGCCGGCGACCGAGCGAAGGAGCTGTCATGCCCTGGGTCAGAGGACATTACGCCAGGCCGCCGCGCAACGGCCGGTCACCGCTCGGCGTCGGCGCGATCATCGGCATCGCGGTCGCCATCTTCGTCGTGATCTACCTCGTCACCCGCTGAGGCCTTCCACCGATGTCACCCGCTGAGGCCTTCAGCCGACATTACCCGCTGAGGCCTTCAGCCGATCTCGATGACCAGCGCCTGATCGTCGCGCAGCGCCGCGACCTGATCGCGCAGCAGGGTCAGCGTCTCCTCGACCGCGATGGGGGACTCCTCGAAGGAGCCCCCCATCGCGTCCAGGTAGTCGTCGAACGCCGCCTGATCGAACGTCGCGACGTCCAGCCGCGGCAGGTGCGCCTGGTGTTCGGCCGTGAGCACGAAGCGTAGGCCGTCCGCCGGGTCCGGCAGGACCTCGTCGTACCGTGACCGCGACACCGGCACGTCCTGCTCCTCCTCCAGGAACAGCAGCAGGTACAGCATGAAATACCCGGACCAGTGGAACGCGTCGCGCAGTTCCAGGTCGTCGGGTGCGTGACCGGACTCGGCCAGGGTGCGGACGTCCGGTTCGCGGAGCAGGTACAGCGAAGCGATCGACGACATCGACGTAGCGTATGCGCCTACCCGATCGCCGCCGCCACTGGCAAGAGATATGCCGCGTAACGGACAAAGGCGATCCGGCCGCGAGGCTGGCCCGTGCAATCGGGCATGACAGGCATATCGCAAATTTCCAGACTCGTCACCGCGGCCGCGATCGTCATCGCCGGCGGACTCGCACTACCGTCCACGGCCCGGGCGGAACCGCCGCCGAAGCACGTCTCCGGCAACACGACCATCCCGGTGTACTCCTACGCCGGTGCGGCCCGCGAGGTCGTCTGGGTGCGGAGCAGCGTGGACAGCGACGGCGACGGCGCTCTCGACCGCATCGCCGTGGACATCGTCCGGCCGGTCGACCCGACCCAGCCGGACCTCAAGGTCCCCGTGATCATCGAGGCGTCGCCGTACTACACGTGCACCAACGCCTGCGGGCGCGGCAACGAGCTGGAACGCAAGCTCTACGCGACGACGGACCCGGCCAGCCCGGTGAGCAGGATGCCGCTGTACTACGACAACTTCTTCGTGCCACGCGGCTACGCGTTCCTCGCCGTCGACCTGTCCGGCACCGGCCGGTCCAAGGGCTGCGCCGACATCGGCGGCCCCGGCGAGGTCCTCGGCGCGAAGGCGGTCGTGGACTGGCTCAACGGCAAGGCCAAGGCGTTCCGCGCCGACAACACCCCGGTCACCGCGCCCTGGACGAACGGCAAGGTCGGCATGATCGGCAAGTCCTGGGACGGTGCGATCGCCAACGCCGTCGCCGCGACCGGCGTCCCCGGCCTGCGCACCGTCGTGCCCATCTCGGCGGTGTCGAGCTGGTACGACTGGGAGCGCCTGAACGCGGGACTCGTCGCCGCCGTCAGCAGCATGGACGACCTGCACCTGAAGGTGACCGGCCGGCCGCCCGCGGCGTGCGCGGCGACCCGCACCACACTGCAGACCGCCGGCGCGGCCGTGGACCACAACGCGTTCTGGGGCCAGCGCGAGCCCGTCGCCCAGGCCGGCAACGTGCAGGCCAGCGTCTTCGCCGTACACGGGATGAACGACCTCAACGTGAAGTCCTCGAACTTCGGGCGCTGGTGGCAGCAGCTCGCCGCCCACGGCGTGCCGCGCAAGGTGTGGCTGTCGCAGGAAGGCCACGTGGACCCGTTCGACTTCCGCCGGGCGGCGTGGGTGCAGACCCTGCACCGGTGGTTCGACCAGTGGCTGCAGGACCTCGACACCGGCATCATGTCCGAACCGATGGGCAGCGTCGAACGCGGCGCCGACGTGTGGGCCGACAGTGCCGTCTGGCCGCCCACCGGCACGCACAACGTCGTCTGGTCGGTGCGGTCCGGCAACGGCGTCACCGGTGAGCTCACCACCGGCGCCCCACAGGGCGGCGAGGCCGCGGTGACCGACGTGGCGATCAGCGAGCCGAACGCCGCCGCGGCACCGGAGATCGGCAAGGCCGGGCGGCACGTGTTCCTCACCGCGCCGCTCGCCGCGGACCTGCACACCGCCGGCGCCGCCACCGTGGTGCTGCGCATCCGCTCCAGCGTGCCCAGCAGCGCGCTCACCGTCCGGCTCGTCGACTACGGCCCGCGGCAGCGGGTCAACTGGGAGCTCGGCAGCGGCATCACCACCCTGGCACCGGAGACCTGTTGGGGCGCACAGACCCCGGCCGACGACGCCTGCTACCACGAAACCACGAAGAACGTCATCGCCACAGACACGTCGGTCCTGAGCCGCGCCTGGCTCGACACGGCACACCGGAAGTCCCTCGCCGACCCGACGCCGATGCCCGCGGACACCTGGGAGACCGTGGTGCTGCGGCTGCACGACACCGACCAGGTGATCCCGGCCGGGCACCGGCTCGGCCTCGTCGTGAGCCTGACCGACAGCACGTACACGTGGAAGGCGGCGACCGGCGGGTCCGTGCAGATCGACCTGCACCGCTCGCTGCTGCGGCTGCCGACCGCGCCCGCCTGATCCGGCCGGTGGCGTCCGCGACAGTTCGCGGGCGCCACCGTGCGACGGCTCACGACACCTGAGTGGTCGGCCAGGCGATGTGGTCGATCGCGAGCCACGGCGCGACGGCCACGGCGGCCGGGGTGAGGCCGGCGAAGGCCTTGACGTCGCGGTGCAGGTGGGACTGGTCGACGTAGCCGCACCTGGCGGCGACGTCGGCGCCGGCGTGACCGGCCGCGAGCAGGTGCGCGGCCCGGTCGAAGCGCACCAGCCGGGCGGCGCGCTTGGGGCTGATGCCGAGCTGGGCGCCGAACCGCGACCACAGCCGCTTGCGGCTCCAGCCGACCTCGCCGGCCAGGTCCTCCACCCGCAGGCGACCCCGGCCGGCGAGCGTCCGCCGCCAGATGTGCGCGACCTCCGCGTCGACCGCCGGGCGGGTGCGCAGGCGCCGGGCGAGGACCTCCGCCGCGATGCCGAACCGTTCGTCCCACGACGCGGCGGTCCGGAGCCGGTCGGCGGTCCGCCCGGCGTCGCGACCCCAGACGTCGTCGAGGGACACCACCGCCCCGCTGAGCGCCGCCGGGGTGCCGAGGATCGCGGCCGCGACGGCCGGGTCCAGCCGGATCTGCAGGCATACGCCCGCACGGCCGCCGGCCCGCAGGTCGCCGGGGGCGAGCCCGACGACGATGCTGCCGTGCTGGCGGCGGCCGCGGACGTCGTAGACGAGCCCGCCCTCGTCGCTCAGGTCGACCAGGACGGTGACCGATGGGTGGGGGACCATCGCGATGTCGACGGGCCCGGCCCCGTGGGCCTCGAACCCGGCCATCCTGACCCCCGGCAGCCGGTCCGGCGGGCCGGGGACCGCGACGGCCATCCGCGACCAGTCCGGTGGTGTCCCGTTCGGCGGCACGGCATTCAGTTTAGCGGGTCGCCGCCGCCGTGAACTGCAGCAACAACTCGCTGGTCGCCTCGGGCGCCTCGAGCATGGGCAGGTGCCCGACGCCGGGCAGCAGGTCCACCCGGGCGTCGGGCAGCGCGGCGTAGCGCTGGGCCGAAGCCGGTTTCCAGCGTGGGTCGGCGGCACCGAAGACCACCAGCACCGGGACCCGGAGCGCGGCGAGCCGCTCCGGCACACCACGGGCGGTGATGTACTCGGCGTTGCGCCGCAGCACCGCCCGGAATGTCCGGTACCCGGTGCCGCGCAGGTCCGCGACCAGGTCGTCGGGGACGTCGATCGGGCGCACGGCCGTCGCGCTGAGTCCCTTGCGGATCATCGCGTCCGAGCGCCGCGCCCACAGCAGCGGGCCGAGGGGCGGGGACAGCAGGGCGCGCAGGATGAGCGGCTGCGGCAGCAGCGCGTCCATGCTCGGGCCGCAGCTGATCAGCGTGATCGACCGCACCAGGTCCGCGCGCTGCTCGGCGAGCGCGGTGGCCACGTAGCCGCCGCTGGAGTGCCCGGCCACGGCGACCCGCCGCAGGCCGAGCTCGTCCAGCAGCGCCGCCACCTGGCCGGCCTGAGCCGGCACGGCGTAGGACGGCGGGGGTGGGGACTGCCCGCAGCCCGGCAGGTCCACCACGATGACGTGATGCCGGGCGGCCAGCGCCGCGACCATCGGCCGCCACGTCGCGCCCGAGGCGCCCGACCCGTGGACAAGCAGGAGCGGTGGCGCGTCCCGCGACCCCTCGTGAACCACATGCAGCTCGCTCATGCCCGAAACGATGCCCGCGGCGCGGCTCGTGCGTCTTGGACAAATGTCAGGCGCGGAAACGGGCATCGGAGCAACGGCGTGAGCGGGGGAGTCGTTGGCCGGGCGTTCGGCGGGTGTTCGGGCGCCGCTCCCCGGCTGCTCGGTCGTGGCGGGTCTACTGCGGCGTGGGCTTGTCGGGGCAGGTGACCGCCGTCGTGGGGTCGCTCGCCGCGGCGTTGTTGTTCGCGGTGTCCGCCGCGTTGCAGCAGCGGGCGGCCGGTGACGCGCTGCGCTCGGCGCCCGTGGAGGCGCAGCGCCGGCGCCGGTGGCTGCCGGTGGTCGCGGTCTTCGGCCGGCTGGTCCGGGACCGTCGGTGGCTGCTCGGCTGGGCGGTCAACGTCGCCGGGTTCGGGTTGCACGCGGTCGCGCTGCACTTCGGGTCGATCACGGTGGTGCAGGCGCTGCTGCTGGCGCAGCTGATGTTCGCGCAGCTGCTGCTGCGCCGCCGGCCCGGGTGGCAGGACTGGGCCGGCACCCTGACCGTGTCCGGTGGGCTGGGGCTGCTCCTGCTCGTGCGGCGGACGGTGCCGGCGGATCCGCAACGCGTGCACGTGCCGCTCGCGGTGTTCGTCGTCGCCGCGGGCATCGTCGGGCTGCTCGGGCTCGCGCGGGTCGTGCCGCGGAGCCTCGGGTGGTTGCGTGGCGCGGTGGTCGGCGGCGCCGCCGGGATGTGTTTCAGTCTCACCGCGGTGTTCGTCGTCCTGGCCGGTGCCGACCTCGCCCGCGGCGGTGTTGCGGCGCTGGCGACGGATTGGGTGCTCGCCGGGCTCGCGGCGTCGACGGTGGCGGGCACGGTGCTGGTCCAGGACGCGTTCGCGGCCGGCCCGCTGCCGATCGTGCTGACCGCCATGTCGATCGCCGACCCGGTCAGCAGCGCCGCGATCGACCTGCTCGTGTTCGACCCGCAGACCCTGGGCGTGCTCACCCTGTCCGCGTACGCCGGCGTCGGCGTGGTGCTGACCATCGGCGTCGTGCTGCTGGTGAGCTCTCCGACGCGGAAGGCCGAAGCACGCGTCGCGGCGGCCGCGGCCCGCTGACGTCGGCGGACGCCAGCAGCTCCGTGAAGCAGTCGAGCATCGCCGTGGCCGTGCCCGACCACGGCAGGTGTTCCGCGGTGGCTCGGGCGGCGGCGCGCCGGGCCGGTGCGGGCAGCGCCAGGAGGGCCTGGACACCGTCGGCGATGCCGGTCGGGGTGCCGTCGGTCACTGCGCCGGCACCGGCCGCGGTGATGAGTTCGGCCGCCGCGCCGTCCCGGGGCACGACGACCGGGACGCCGCACGCGAGCGCCTCCAGCGTGGCGAGCCCGAACGTCTCGGCCCGCGACGGTGACAGCGCGATGTCGGCCGACGCGAGCAGCTCCGCCAGCCGGGCCCGGCCGGGGACGTGACCGGCGAACGTGATCGGCAGTCCGGCGGCGCGCCGCCGCAGCCGGGCGCGCAGCGGGCCGTCCCCGACGACCTCGAGGTGCACCGGGATGCCGCGCCGGCACAGCTCCCGGACCGCTTCCACGGCCAGCTCCGGCGACTTCTCCTTGGACAGCCGGCTCACCAGGACCAGCCGGACCTCGACCGGGTCAGCAGGGGACACGGCGTCCGCCGCGGAGGGCCGGAACACGTCGAGGTCGACGCCGAGCCGGACCCGCCGCACCTTCGCCGCCCCGAACGGCAGGAACTCCTCCGCGGAGAAGTCCGACGCCACCACGACCCGGTCGACCCGCGCGTGCAGCCGCCGGTTGAGCACGGCGGCGCCCGGCCGGGCGAGCCACCGTGACACCCGGACCCGGATCACCTCGTCGAGCCGTTCGTGCGAGAACATCACCAGCGGCACCCGATGGGCCCGGGCCCACGGCGCCAGCCAGGCGACACTGAGTTTGTCGTTGACCTCCAGGACGTCCGGCCGCCAGTCCTCCAGCACCGCCAGGACCCTGGCGGCGTCGGTCAGGACCCGGTAACCGCCCGAGCCCGGCAGCACATGGCTGCGGATGGTGACCTGCCGGCCGAGCGGCGACGTGCTGTCATCGTCGGTGGTGCCCGGCACCACCAGCAGCCGATCGTGCCCGGCGGCGACGTAGTGCCGGCCCGTCTGCGACACGCAGGTGCGCAGCCCGCCGGAGACCGGCGTGTAGAAGTTGGCCAGCTGGGCCACTCTCACCGCGGACCCGCCCCGAGCACCGCACCGTAGGTGACCGGCTGGGCGCCGCGGGCCAGCGCGGCCTCGATCGCCCGCAGCGTCACGTCGCGCAACCCCGGCCGGTGCAGGTCGTCGGGGTGCAGCGCGATGCGGACCACACCGGGCCGCCGGCTCGCCCACCCGGCACCCGCACGCACCAGCGCCGCCCCCAGCCGCTCGCCGAACCCGCCACCCGGGCGGTGTGACAGCGCGAAACCACGGTGCAACCGTCCGTCGCGAAGGTCTTTCACGCCGAAATGACTGGTGGTGTACCGGTAGCCCGCCGCGGCGAGGGCGCGCTGCGCGGCGGCGGAGGCGAGCCAGCCCGGCGGGGTGAAGCCCGCCATCCGCAGGCCGAGGGCGTCGAGCACCCGGCCGGCGTGGCCGAGCCGCTCCGCCGCCTGCCGCTCGTCCAGCGCCGCGAACTCCGCCGCGCCGCGGGCGACGGCATACCCGGCGGCCCTCCGCATCCGCCCGCCCTCCGGCCCCGCCCGGTGCGACCAGCCGTGCAGCACCAGCTCATCGCCGCGGGCCGCCCGGTCGCGCAGCAGCGCGGCGAAATCGGGATGCTCGGCGAGCCGCTCGCCGCGCCAGTGCCCGGGGATGACGAGCAGTGACACCGGGATGCCCAGGGCATCGGCGTCGGCGCACCATCGCTCGGACTCCGTCGCGCTGCCCGGCGCGACGTCGTGCACACTCACCACGAGCAGCGGGGCCCGCCGCGCGTCGGTGCTGACAGTCTTCGGCATCACGCACTACCACCCGTGTCGGAGCGTGGCGACCTGTCGAACTCGATCGACAAGCGACGCTAACACCCGCAGTGCCCCTGTCCGGTCCCGGACGACCCCGGTGGGACCCTGATCACCAACCCTGACCGGACCCTGACGAAGGGTGCCGTGGAAAGTTAAGTGAAATAGCCGTGCTGGGGTCGAATCCATCGGCAACCTACGATGTCTGCATGTTGAGAACCCGGCGGATCGCGGTGGCGCTCGCTCTGACTTTGACCGCGGCGGGTGCCGTGGTCGTGATGACCTCGACGGCGGCGGTGGCCGCCGATCTGTCCGTGAGCCAGGCCCTGGCCGCGCAGGACGGCCGGTCCGCGTCGGTCGTCGGCTACGTGGTCGGGCAGCCGACCGCCACGAGCACCGTGCTGCGGTCCGGGTTCACCGGCGACACCGCCCTGGCCCTCGCTGACACGGCGAGCGAGACCGGCACCACGCGGATGCTGTACGTGCAGATCACCGCCGCCTACCGCGCCGCCTTCGGGCTGCAGTCCAACCCGTCGCTGATGGGCCGGCGGCTCGTCGTGGCCGGGCAGCTCACGGCGTACTTCTCCCACGGTGGACTGAAGTCGCCGACCTCGATGAGTCTCGCCGGCACCACGCCGACCACGACCCCGACCACCGGCCCGACGCCGACCGGGCCCGTCGAGACGTACTACGCCGCGGCGTCCGGCAAGACCGGTCCCGCGCTGCGCTCAGCGCTGCACGGCATCATCAAGGTGCAGACGAAGATCACCTATGACCAGGTGTGGGACGCGTTGAAGGACACCGATCAGGACCCGAACAACGCCAGCAACGTCATCCTGTTGTACTCGGGCCGGTCGCAGAGCAAGACGACGAACGGCGGCGGCGCCAACGACTGGAACCGCGAGCACGTGTGGGCCAAGTCGCACGGCGACTTCGGCACCGCCACCGGGCCCGGCACCGACGTGCACCACCTGCGCCCCGAGGACGTGTCGGTGAACGCCGCGCGCGGCAACAAGGACTTCGACCTCGGCGGGTCCACGGTCAGCGAGGCACCCGGCTGCCTGACCGACAGCGACTCCTTCGAACCGCGGGCCGCCGTGAAGGGCGACGTCGCCCGCATGATCATGTACATGGCGATCCGGTACGAGGGCGACGACGGCTGGCCGGACCTGGAAATCAACAACTCCGTCAGCAACGGGTCGGCGCCCCGCATCGGCAAGCTGTCGGTCCTGCTGCAGTGGCACCAGCAGGATCCCCCGGACGCCTTCGAGAAGCGCCGCAACGAGCGGATCTACGCCGCCTGGCAGCACAACCGCAACCCGTTCATCGACCACCCGGAGTGGGCCGCGGCGATCTGGGGCTCCTGAATGCCGACCGGGGACTGGTTCGCCCAGTTCGCCGCGGGGGAGGCGCGGGGCGTCTCACCGGTGTACGAGCGGCTCGCCCTGGCGGTCAGCGACGACGGCGTGCTGCTGCGGCTGCTCGACACGGTGCCGCCGCCGAAACGGCAGCCGAACCTGCTGTTCGGCGTGGTGCGGCTGCTCGGCGGGCCGGTCCACGACCCGGCGGCGTTCCACGACTTCACCGTGGCGAACTGGACGGCGGTCGAGGCGCAGCTGCGGGTCCGGGCCACGCAGACCAACGAGGTCGGGCGCTGCGCGCTGCTGCTGCCGGTCCTGGCGCGGCTGCCGCAGCCCCTGGCCCTGCTGGAGGTCGGCGCCTCGGCCGGCCTGGGCCTGTTCCCGGACCGGTACCGCTACCGCTACGGCGGGCACACCGTCGGCAACGGCGGGCCGGTCCTCGGGTGCGACCTCACCGGGGCGCCGCCGCCCACCACGCTGCCCCGCGTGGTGTGGCGGGCCGGGCTGGACCTCAACCCGCTCGACGTGACGGATCCCGCCGACGTGGCCTGGCTGGAGGCGCTCATCTGGCCCGAACACGAGCACCGGCGGGAGCGGCTGCGGGCGGCGGCTGCGATCGCCGCGGCGGACCCACCGGTGCTCGTCCGCGGCGACCTCGTCGACGACCTGCCGGCCCTGGCCGCCCAGGCGCCGCCGGACGCGACCCTGATCGTGTTCCACACGTCGGTGCTGTACCAGGTGCCCGCACCGCGCCGGACCGCGTTCATCGACCTGGTCCGCGGCCTGCCGGGGCACTGGATCTCGGTGGAGGGGGCCGACGTGGTCCCGCACCCGGAGCTGCCGGCGCCGCCGGGCACCGAGCTGCACAACGTGCTCGCGCTGGACGGTGCACCCCTGGCCTGGACCCGTGCGCACGGGCAGGGGATGACCTGGATCGGATCGTAAGTTAGGCTGCCCTAACTCATCCGGCCGGAAGGACGTCAGTGGCGCAGCGCGGGACCGACCCATGCCGTTCGTGAACACCGGCGCCGCGACCCTGCACTACGAGGAGACCGGCACGGGCGACGCCGTCGTGCTCGTCCCCGGCACCGGCGCCGCCGGCCGGACCTGGCGGCTGCACCAGGTGCCGGCACTGGTCGCGGCCGGATACCGGGCGATCACCGTCGACAACCGGGGCGTGCCGCCCAGCGACCCGGCCGGACCCGGCCTCACCGTCGCCGACCTGGTCGCCGACACCGCCGGGCTGGTCGAGCGGCTCGCCGGCGGGCCGTGCCGGCTGGTCGGCTCCTCGATGGGCGCGCACATCGTGCAGGAGCTGCTGCTGACCAGGCCCGACCTGGCCACCCAGGCGGTGCTGATGGGCAGCCGCGGCCGGCCCGACGCGTTCTCCCGCGCACTCGCCGCCGCCGAGCGGTCGCTGCACGACGAGCACGTCCAGGTCCCGGCCGGCTACGACGCCACGATGCGCGCGCTGCGGAACCTGTCGCCGCGCACGCTGCAGGACGACCAGGCGGTGCAGGACTGGCTCGACATCTTCGAGATGTCGGCACCCGACGTCACCGACCGGGGCGTCCGGGCGCAGCTCGACGTCGACATGCGCACCGACCGGCTCGGCGCGTACCGGCGGATCAGCACCCCGACGCTGGTGCTCTCCTTCGCCGACGACCTGGTCGCGCCGGCCGCCCGCGGGCGCGAGCTCGCCGCGGCCATTCCGGGCGCCCGCTACACCGAGATCCGCGACGCCGGCCACTACGGCTACCTGGAGCAGCCCGACGCGGTCAACGCCGCGATGCTGCGGTTCTTCGCGGGGCAGGCCGCCTGAGTCAGCGGACGACCAGCTGGACCAGCAGCAGGTGGTTGGCGTGGGTCTCGACCTCGAACATGCCGGTGCGGTCGGCGCGGAACTCCACGGTCGCCGGGCGGCCCGCCTCCAGGGTGGCGCGCTGGTCGTAGCCGTGGACGTGCAGCTCGTCCGGCACGTCGGAGGTGACGGTCAGCCGGATCGTGCTGCCCTTGCCGACCTCGACCCGGCCGACCGGCGGGTCGACCTTCCCGCCGGTGATCGAGACGCTGATCGACCGGTCCTGCGCCGTCGCTCCGCCGGAGCCGTCGCGCAGCAGCAGCGCGACGACCGCACCGGCGACGAGGAGGATGGCGACGGCGACGATCCGGTAGACGGCGTCCCGGGACCGGGCGGGTGCGGCAGCGGGCGCGGAGGTTGAGGGCACGGCGGGTTCCTAACGCGAGCAGGGGCGAGGGCCCCGGTGCGCCGCACACCGAATCCCTGAGACGTCCGCCGGCCGCCGAGCCGCGAACGGGATCACAATAGCGGCCCGCCCGCGGCTCGGCGAGAGGTGACGTTGGACGCCCGTCCGCAGCTCGGCGCGGGGTGACGTGGCACGCCCGTCCACGGCGCGGCGAGGGGCCGGGTGGCCCGCCCGCGCGTCGGCGAGGGGTCAGCCGGCGCGGCCGGCCCGGCGGTAGGCGAGCACCCCGGCGACCAGACCGGCGAAACCGGCAAGCAGCCCGAGGATCGCGAGGGTGATGGTGGTGCCGTCGCTGTCCTTGCCGTCGTTCATGGCACCGGCGGCGTCCTGCCCGGCGCTCGCGTTGCCCGGTGCGCTGGTCGCGGCGCCGGGTTTGGTCAGCTTCAGCACCGGCGCCGGGTGTTCGGCCTCGGTGCCGGCGGCCGGCTCGTCGATCCAGCGGACCACCTCCCCGTCGGAGTACGTCTGCAGCGCCTTGAACACGATCTGGTCCGTGGCGGGCAGCGGGCCCAGGGACACGTCGAACTCCTGGAACTGGTGCGGCTTGATGACCGCGGCGGGGTCGGCCGTCCAGGTGATCTTCGAGACGGCCTCGGTGATCTCGCCGTCGTCGGTCTTGACCGGCGTGGCGAGCTTGCTGCTCTCGGTCACCGCGGTCCAGCCGGGCACCGGTTTGATCGACACCGACGCGATCGGCTTGTCGGTCGGGATCGCGATCTCGACCTTCACGGTGTTTGCGTCGTCCTTCTCGTTCGGCACGCGGAAGCTCACCTTCGCGTAGCCGCCCTGGGTGGCGGTGCCCGGGTTGACGGTCACGTGGGCCGCGGCGGCCCCGGGCAGGGCGAGGGCGGCAGCCGCGGCGGCGACGACGGCCGTGGCCGCGCGGGCGACAACAAGACGCATGGATGAGGTCCTTTCGGGAACTTCGGCGGCGCTGCCAACGACCAACTCAGTGACGCACAACCTAGTACATGCCAAATACCGATTTTTCATCACGTATCGCCGGGAACTTTCCGGGCCTGGGCGACGACTACCGTGCCGAACCCCCAGTCGCCGCCCGCCACTTCACCCGGAGGTCCCGCCGTGTCCGTCGACACCGACGTCTCACCCACCGCAGAGGACGAGGCCGAGAGACCGCCGCCGCCCGGCCGGTCCTGGTCGATCGTGCCGCTGCTGACCAGGCTGCACTTCTACGCCGGGATCCTGGTCGCCCCGCTGCTCGTCCTGGCCGCCGTCACCGGCCTGCTGTACGTCCTCACCCCACAGCTCGACGACATCGCCTACGACCGGCAACTGCACGTCGCCGAGGTCGGCGCGGGGCTGCCGATGCCGCTGTCGGAGCAGGTCGCCGCGGCGGTCGCGGCCCATCCGACCGGCACCCTGTCCGTCGTGCAGCCGGCATCGGCGCCCGATGCGACCACGAAGGTCGTCTTCAGCGTGCCGGAGCTGGGGGAGAAGCAGCACACGGTCTACGTCGACCCGTACACCGGCGAGATCCGCGGCCAACTGACCACCTGGTGGGGCTCAACCCCGCTGACGACCTGGCTGGACGACCTGCACCGCAACCTGCACCTCGGTGACGTCGGCCGGGCCTACTCCGAGACCGCCGCCAGCTGGCTGTGGGTCCTGGTCCTGGGCGGGCTGATCCTGTGGTGCAACCGGCAGTGGCGCCGCCGCGGGGAACGCCGCCGCTCCCGCGCCGAGGCGACCCTGCTGTATGACCTCACCGCCGCCAAGGGCGTGCGCCGCACCCGCGGCCTGCACGCCGCGACCGGCGTCTGGCTCGTCGTCGGCCTGGTGTTCCTGTCCGCGACCGGGCTGACCTGGTCGCGCTGGGCGGGGGAGAACTTCGGGCTCGCGCTGGACGGCCTGGACTCCCGCACCCCCGAGGTGAGCACCACCGTCGGCGGCGGCGGTGCGGCACCCGCCGGCCACCACGGGGAGGCGGCCGCGGCCGCCGGCGACCCGGCGCAGATCGACGCGGTGCTGCACCTCGCCCGCGACGCCGGGCTCACCGGGCCGACCGAGATCGGGCTACCGGCGCAGGAGGGCGCGGCCTGGACGGTGAGCCAGATCGACTACGTGTGGCCGGTGCACCTGGACCGCATCGCCGTCGACCCGGTCGCCGGGTCCGTCGTGGACCGGTCCGACTTCGCGGACTGGCCGGTGCTGGCGCAGCTGACGAAGCTCGGCATCCAGGCGCACATGGGCCGCCTGTTCGGACCGGTCAACCAGCTGCTCCTGGCGGCGCTCGCGATCGGGCTGCTGTGCGTGATCGGGTGGGGGTACCGGATGTGGTGGCAGCGGCGCCCGACCCGCGCGGACCGCCGCGCCGCCGCCGGCCCGCCGCCCGCCCGCGGTGCCTGGCGCCGGCTGCGGCTGCCGCTGCTCGTCGCCGGGATCGTCGTGGTCGCCGGGATCGGGTGGGCGCTGCCCGCGTTCGGCGTCACCCTGGTCGCGTTCCTGCTGCTCGACGCGGCGACCGGTGCCGTGCAGCGGACGCGGCGCAGGCGGGCGGCGCCGGTCGGCTCCTGAGCTCCGGACCGTCCCCGGACCCGCTTCGGTCCGGGGCCTGGTCCTCGCGGCCAGGCCGGTCCTAGCGGTCAGCCCTGGCCGGGGTCGGTCCTAGCGGTCAGCCTTGGCCGGGGTCGGTCCTAGCGGTCACCCCTGGCCGGGGGCGGGTGCTCGCGGTCACCCCTGGCCGGGGTCGGGTCCTAGCGGTCAGCCCTGGTCGGGGGTCCGGCGGCGCCACCAGACGGCGCCGCCGGCCAGGACCAGCACCACCGCGACGGCACCGAGAATCACCCACAGCAGCCCGCTGTCGTCACTCGAATCCCCCGTCCGGTCCGTCGCGACGGTCGGCGTGGGGGTGTCCGGGACCACCGGCGCGGCACTCGTGGCCGGCGCGGCGCTGGTCGGTGCCGCGCTGGTCGGCGCGGGTGCCGCGTTCGTGAACGTGAACTGCCCCTCGAGCGGGTGACCGTCGCCGGACACGGTCCGCCACACCACCTTGATCGCCCCGGCCGGCAGCGGCTTCACCGGCTGGGTGAGGGTCTTGTCGACCGACTTCGGCGTGCCGTCGCTGTAGGACACCCCGTCGGCCCCGGTGACCACGACGGTGCTGAACTGCTGCTTCACCATCTCGTTGAAGGTGAACACGACCGCCGTGAGCGGCGCGCTGACGGTGGCTCCGCCCGCCGGGTCGGTCTTGACCAGCTTGGCGTGCGCCCACGCGGGCTGGGCCGGCAGCAGCATCACCAGGAAGGCCGCCGCAGCGGCGGCGAGGGTCGCGCGGAGCGTCGCATGCAGTCGCATGGACCAATCCTGGACCCTGCGGCATCGCGACCGTCGCACGGGGGTACGCCGGGAACTTTCCCCGCGCGGGCGCCGACTATCCCGTGGCAAGCTCTCCCACGAGGAAAAGGATCGCTGATGTCGTTGCGCAACCATGGACCGCTGGCCGCGGCCGGCATGGTGCTGGTGCTCGCCCTGACCACCGCCTGCGGTGCCGGCGAACCGGCGGCCGGCACCGCGGCCGGCACTGCGGGCGGCACTGCGGGCGGCACTGCGGCGGCCGGCACCCCGGCGGCCGGCCCGAGCCAGCCGGCCGCGCTCGTGGTGAGGGACCCGTGGGTGAAGACGGCGAAGTCCGGCATGTCCGCCGCGTACGGCACGGTGCAGAACACGACCGGCAAGGACGTCGTGGTCGTGTCCGCGACGTCGGCGGTGTCGGCGATGATCGAGCTGCACGAGACGACCACGGTCGACGGGAAGATGGCGATGCGGCCCAAGGCCGGCGGGTTCGTCATCCCCGCCGGCGGCACCCACGAGTTCAAGCCCGGCGGTGACCACTTCATGCTGATGGACGTCACGACCGAGGTGAAGGCAGGCGATCAGGTGGCGTTCACGCTCACACTGCAGGACGGCGGCACGGTGCGGTTCACCGCGCTCGGCAAGGACTTCGCCGGCGGCAACGAGACGTATATGCCGGGTATGGGCTGACGTGGCCGACCGCACCGGGGAGCCGCTCAGCCGGCGTGCCCTGCTGGCCGGCAGCGCCCTGTCCGTGGGCGGCGCGATCGGCGGCGCCGCCGCGGTCGCTGCCGTGGCGGCCCGCGAGAGCGGCGGCGGCGCGCCCGCCGTGCCGTCGTCCACAGTGGACTACGGTGGGCAGATGGTGCCGTTCCACGGCCGGCACCAGGCGGGGATCGCCACCCCGGCCCAGGCGCACGCCGCCTTCGTCGCCCTGGACCTGGCCGCCGGGGTCGACAGGGCCGCGCTGCGCCGGCTCATGCTGCTGCTGTCCGACGACGCGGCCCGGCTCACCCAGGGACGCGCGCCGCTTGCCGACGGCCAGCCGGAGCTGGCGCAGGTGCCGGCCCGGCTCACCGTCACGTTCGGGTTCGGTCCGCGGCTGTTCGACGTCGCCGGGCTGGTCGAGCAGCGGCCGGCGACGCTGCAGCAGCTGCCGGAGTTCCCGATCGACCGGCTGCAGCAACGGTGGTGCGGCGGCGACCTGCTGCTGCAGATCTGCGCCGACGACCCGCTCACCGTCGCCCACGCCCAGCGCATGCTGGTGAAGGACAGCCGGTCGTTCGCCGCGGTGCGGTGGGTGCAGCGCGGGTTCCGCCGGAGCCGCGGCATGCAGGACGACGGGGTGACCCAGCGCAACGTCCTCGGCCAGCTGGACGGGACCGGCAACCCGGTGCCGGGCAGCGCCGTGTTCGACGGCGCGGTCTGGATCTCCACGACCGACAGCGGCCCGCAGTGGCTGCACGGCGGGACGACGGTGGTGCTGCGCCGCATCCGCGCGGAGCTGGAGTCGTGGGACGCCGCGGACACGGCCGGCAAGGAGTTCGCGGTCGGCCGCCGGCTGACCGACGGCGCCCCGCTGACCGGCCGGCACGAGCAGGACCTGCCGGACTTCGCCGCGAAGAACGCCCTCGGGCTGCCCGTCATCTCCGAGTTCTCGCACGTGGCCCGGGCCCACGTGACCGGTGACCGGCAGCGGATCTTCCGCCGCCCGTACAACTACGACGATCCGCCCGGCCCGGACGGCACCGCCGACACCGGACTGGTCTTCGCCGCGTACCAGCGCGATGTCGGCGGGCAGTTCCTGCCGATCCAGCGCAACCTCGCCGAGGCCGACCTGCTCAACGAGTGGGTCACGCCGATCGGCTCCGCGGTCTTCGCGGTCCCGCCGGGCTGCGAGGCGGGCGGCTGGATCGGCGAGGGGCTGCTGGGCTGAGCGTCAGCGGACGGCGGCCACGGCCGCGTCCGCGCCGCCGCGCCAGATCGTGCCGACCTCGGTGAAACCCGCCGCGCGTAGCGCGTCCAGGTGCCACGAGATGGGTGGCAGCCACTCCGCGGTGTGCCCGGCCGGGTAGACCTCCCGCCGCAGTGCGGCGAGGGGCCCGAGCGCCGGGTCGGTGTCGACCCGGTCCCACCAGTCCCGCCAGGACAGCACCACCCCGGCCGCGTAGCGGGCGTCGCGGTCCCGGTCGGCCCGGGCGGTGATCCGCGCGGTCAGTCCGGGCAGCGCGTCGTCGGGCATGTGATCGGCGTTGACGAAGATGCCGCCGTCGTCGAGGAGCCGGTGGATCTCGCGGTACAGCCGGCCGAGCCGCTCGGCGGGCAGCCAGTGCAGGGCCGTGGCGGTGAGCACGGCGTCGAACCCGCGCGCCGGCAGCGTTGCCGCCCAGTCCGGCCGGCGCAGGTCCGCGGTCACGATCCGGGCCCGCCCGTGCAGCGAGGCCTCGGCGATCGCGAGCAGCACCGGGTCGAGGTCCAGCAGCGTGACATCCGCCCGGGGGAACCGCTGGAGGGCCCGCAGCGTGATGGATCCGGTCCCGCCGGCGAGGTCGAGGATCCGTGGCGCGCCGGCGGCGGTCGCGTCGACGGCGTCGAGCATCGCGGCCAGCCGGTGCTCGCGGTCCGGCAGGTACGCCTCCTGCTGCCGGTCCCAGCTCTCCTGCCATGCCCGCGCGTTCGCGATGTAAGGAGTCATAGGCCATAGGGTAGTTACGTAGCGGGAGCGGGGCAAGACCGGGAAGCCGGGCCGGCCCGGGGTGATCTTGAGGTTATCGGCGCCGTCGAGGGCGATGTGCCGCGTGCCGGTCGTGTAACTCTGGATCTCGCCGGTATCGAAGTCAGCGGGGAACCTCCGGGAGCGGAACCACGAATCCGGCGGCGGATCGTGCCGATACGGCAGAGTGGAGGTGCGCATGGGCAACGGGCCGGTGGTCGGTGTGCTGTCGCCGTTCGCCGGCGGCGCCTACTACGGCACGATCCTCGCCGGGATCAGCGCCGCCGCCGCCGCGGCCGGCAGCCGGACCGTCGCGGTCCAGACCCTCGACGCCGCCGCCGACATGGCGGTCAACGGCGGCACACCGACCTTCACCGCACCCGTCGCGTGGGACCGCATCGACGGCTTCGTGGTCCTCGCCGACGCGATCACCGACGCCTACCTCGACCGGCTGCGCGCCGCCGGCAAGCCAGTGGTGCTGCTCGGGCACAACGCCAGCCGCTGCGACCTGCCGGCCGTGATCGCCGACAACGGCCCCGGGATCCGCGCCACCGTCGAGCACCTGATCGGGCACGGGCACCGCAGGATCGCCTTCACCGGATTCACCGCCGTCTCCGACGTGGCCGAGCGGCACCGCGCCTACACCGAGACCCTCCTGGCCCACGGCATCGACCCGGACCCCGCGCTGTTCCGGCCCGCGGTCGACAACCTGGAGAGCGGCGTCGCCTGGGCCACCCCGGCGGCGCTGCGGGACCTGGCCGCGACGGCGATCGTGGCGGCCACCGACCGCAACGCCATCGGGCTGCTGCGCGCCCTCGCCACGTCCGGACTGGCCTGCCCCGGTGACGTCGCGCTCACCGGCTTCGACGACGTCGAGGTCGCCGCGTACCTGACACCGGGCCTGGCCAGTGTCCGGCAGCCGCTGGAGGTGATGGCGGCCAAGGCCGTGGACCTGCTGCTGCAGGGCATCGCCGGGGTCCCGGTCGCCGCCGGGGACCGGCGGATCCCGACGGTGTTCGTCGCGCGCGGCTCGTGCGGCTGCTCCGAGGCGGCGCTGCGGCTGCCGGCGGCGGTGGCGGACGCGGGCCCGGACCGGCTCACCGAGCGCCTGGCGACGCTGCTGCCGCCCGGTGCCACGCGCACCGCCGAGCATCTCGCGGTGCTGGCGAAGGCGGCCGACGCGGTGGTCGACGTCGCGGCCGCCGCGATCGCCGGGCGCACCCCGGACCACAGCGGCGCCACGGCCGCCCTGCTGGCCCTGTTCGCCCTGCAGGCGCGGCCCGAGGGCCTGCGGATCGTCGCCCGCGCGGTGCAGGAGTTCACGCAACAGATCCCGGCGGCCGACGTGGCGACCGCCCGCCGCCTCGACGGAGAAGTGCAGGAGCTCATCCTCGCCGTCGTGCGGGTCCGCCAGGTCGCCAACTTCGGCGACCGGTGGCGGCTGCGGTCCACGATCAGCGCGCACTACGACCTGTCCATGGCGCTGCTGTACCACCGGCGGGCCGACCCGCGCGACCTCAGCTGGCTCGCGGTCACCCCCGCGAGCGCCGGTTCGCTCGGCCTGTGGGCCGGTGCCGACCGCCTGCAGGTTCCCGCCGGGTGGCGCCGGCTGCCGGGACCGGCGATCGCCGCCGGCGAGACCTCCGTGCCGGCGTTCCCACCGGCCGAACTCATCGAGGCGGCCGGCCCCGGGGAAACCGTCTTCGTGGTGCCCGCGAAGGTCAACGCCAGCGACCGCGGGCTGCTCGCCGTGGTCGGCGTCGTGGAGAGCCAGGTCGAGGACGGGCGGGAGCTGGTCAACCAGTGCGCGGCGCTGCTCACCGTCGGGCTGGACCTGCGAGAGCAGGAGAAGCGGCTGCGCCGGGCGGCGCTGTCGGACACCCTGACCGGGCTGCCCAACCGGGCCGCGCTGGTGGAGACCCTGGAGCGGGCGGTGCGCGCCACCGACCGCCGATTCGCCGTGCTGTTCCTGGACCTCGACGGCTTCAAGCAGGTCAACGACCGGCACGGGCACGCCGCCGGCGACGAGCTGCTGGTCTACGTGGCGGAGCGGATCCGCCGTTCGCTGCGGGTCGGTGACATGGCGGCCCGCTTCGGCGGCGACGAGTTCGTGGTGTTCCTCGCCGAGATCGACTCGCCGGACCGGTTGCGCCGCATCGCCGAGCGGCTACGGGCGTCGATCATGGCGCCGTACACGGTGGCCGGGGCGGTCGTGCGGGTCGGCGTCAGCATCGGCTGCATGCCGTGCGGCGACAGCGCCAGCGCCGACGAGATCCTGTCCGCCGCCGACGCCGCCATGTACCGGGAAAAGATCGGTCGCTGAATGCTGGCATGCTGGACCCGTGAGCCGCGCAGCGAACACGCCCGTGACGCCCGTGCCCATCGACACCCCGCGCGGGGCGCCGGAGGTGGTCGCCAAGCTGACGTTGGAGCGGGCCGATGTCGAGCGCCGGTTCGGGCTGTGGTTCACGGGGGTGGACCACGACCTCTCCCCGGCCGTCATGGCCCTCGGACGGCTGGCGGGCGGCACGATCATCGGATTCGCGAAGGTGGAGCTCGACCCCTCCCCGGGGGTTGAAGTGGTCCAGTTCGCCGGCCCGGTGCCGGAGCCGCGGGACGTGGTGGCGGAGCTGCTGGAGGACACCGGTCTGACGTGGGACGAGGTGACGTGGCTGCTGCCGCAGCGGGGCGAGCCGTGACCCGTCACAGCCCGTAGGTCTTGCCGATGATCTCGCGCTGGATCTCGCTGGTGCCGCCGTACACGGTGGACACGACCGTCGAGCGGACCAGGCGCTCCATGCCGTACTCGGTGGCGTAGCCGTAGCCGCCCATCATCTGCATCGCGTCCAGGGCGACCCGGCGGGCGGTCTCGGTCGCCTTGAGCTTCACCATCGACGTCTCGCGGGGCAGCACGGTGCCGGGGTCGCGGTCGACGAGCTCGGCGGTGCGGTACACGAGCAGGCGGGTGCACTCGATCTCGGTGGCGAGGTCGGCGATGCGGTGCCGCAGCACCTGGAAGCTGCCGATCGGCCGGCCGAACTGGCGGCGCTGCTTGATGTAGCCGAGGACGTCGTCGAAGGCGCGCTGGGCGGTGCCGAGCATGATGGCCGCGAGGATCAGCCGCTCGACGTTCAGTCCGGCCATGAGTTGTCTCCAGCCCTGGTCGACGGCACCGACGACCGCCTCCGCTGGCACGAAGCAGTCCGTGAAGTACAGGTCGTTGACCTCCCGCCCGCCCATCGTGTCGATGCCGCTGATCCGCAGGCCC
This sequence comes from Dactylosporangium siamense, assembly GCF_016862795.1. Lineage (GTDB taxonomy): Bacteria > Actinomycetota > Actinomycetes > Mycobacteriales > Micromonosporaceae > Dactylosporangium > Dactylosporangium siamense. The sequence continues at coordinate 46,351 of NZ_BONQ01000110.1, forward strand.
GGGTGGTCGGCCGGGACCTGGAGCATGGTCATGCCGGCGTGCTGGCCGGGTGCGCCGGAGGTGCGGGCGACCAGCAGGATGCCTTCGGCGATGTGGGCGTTGGAGCACCAGGTCTTCTGCCCGTTGACGACGAAGCCTCCGTCGCGGGGCTCGGCCCGGCAGGCCAGGGCCGCGACGTCGGACCCGGCCTCCGGTTCGGACATCGCGATCGACCAGACGTCGCCGGCGCCGATGCCGCCGAGCACGGTCCTGCGCTGCTCGGGTGAGCCGAAGCGTTCGTAGGTCCCGGCGACGATGATCGAGGTGCTGAAGCCGCCGATCGGGAGCTGGCCGTGCGCGGTCGCCTCCAGGAACAGGCAGGAGTCGAGCATGCCTCCGCCGGCGCCGCCGTGGTCCTCCGGGATGGCGACGCTGAGCCAGCCGAGCGCGGCGACCTTGCGGTAGAGCTCGGGATCGTGGGTCTCGCGCGGGCCGGTGCCGGCCTCGCGGCGGCAGAAGTCGGCGACGGCGGAGACGAACGCGCGTTGCTCGTCGGTGAGATCCAGCATGCTGCCACTCCTCGGGATTGACAGCGACCGTAGCATATCAAATATCAAATCTGGAGCACCTGTCGTGAGGGGTTCGCCATGCCGACGGAGACCGCGAAACCACCGACGGAGACCGACGCCGTGCCGGTCGCGATCGCCGCGGCCCGGGCGGCCGCCGGCTGGTGGGCCGGGCTCGGATGGGACGGCCGCCGCCGCGCGCTGCTCGCCTGGAAACGCACCCTCGCCGGCCGCGTCGAGGAGCTCGCCGGGCAGATCCGCGCCGAGACCGGCAAGCCGCACGGCGACGCCGTCCTCGAGGTGATGCTCGCCGTCGAGCACCTCGACTGGGCCGCCCGGCACGCCCGGGGTGTCCTGCGCCGGCGGCGGGTGCCGGCCGGGCTGCTCGCCGCCAACCAGGCGGCCAGCGTCGGCTACGAGCCGCTCGGCGTGATCGGCGTGATCGGCCCGTGGAACTACCCGGTGTACACGCCGCTCGGCTCGATCTCCTACGCCCTCGCGGCCGGCAACGCGGTCGTCTTCAAGCCCAGCGAGCACACCCCCGGCGTCGGCCGGTGGCTGGCCGAGCGGTGGGCCGAGGCGGTGCCGGGCCCGGCGGTGTTCCAGGCGGTGACCGGGGACGGCGAGACCGGCGCGGCGCTGTGCCGGGCCGGCGTCGACAAGCTGGCGTTCACCGGCTCCACCGCGACCGGCCGCACGGTGATGGCCGCGTGCGCCGTCACCCTCACCCCGGTCGTGATCGAGGCCGGCGGCAAGGACGCGCTCATCGTCGCCGCCGACGCCGACCTGGACGCGGCCGCCCGGGCGGCCGCGTTCGGCGGGTTCGGCAACGCCGGGCAGACCTGCGCGGGCGTCGAGCGCGTCTACGTCGAGCGGAGCGTCTACGAGCCGTTCCTGGACCGGCTGGCCGAACTGGCCCGGGCCACCCGGCCGGGCGAGGAGCCCGACGCGCGGTATGGCCGGATGACCACACCGGCGCAGACCGCGGTCGTCGCCGCGCACATCGAGGACGCCCTGGCCAGGGGCGGCCGGGCGGTCGTCGGTGGCCCGGCCGCGGTGCGCCCGCCGTTCGTCGACCCGGTGGTCCTCGCCGAGGTGCCGGAGGACAGCCTGGCGGTGACCGCGGAGACCTTCGGCCCGACGGTGGTGGTGAACCCGGTCCGCGACCTGGACGAGGCGGTTGAGCGGGCCAACGCCTCACGCTACGGGCTGGCCGCCTCGGTCTTCACCGGCAGCCGGCGCACGGCGGCGGACCTGGCGGCCAGGCTGCGGGCCGGCGCGGTGTCGGTGAACGCCGTCCTCGGCTTCGCCGCCGCCCCGGCGCTGCCGTTCGGCGGGGTCGGCGACTCCGGGTTCGGCCGCGTCCACGGCGCGGACGGGCTGCGCGAGTTCTCCCGGCCCAAGTCGGTGACCCGGCAGCGGTTCGCGGCGCCGATCGACCTGCTGCGGCTCGACCGCCGGCCGGCCGCGCTCGCCCGCGCGACCCGGCTGTTCCGGCTCCGGCACGCGCGCGGATGACGGGCGCAACGGCACGAGCAACAGCGGCGGCACGAGCAATAGCGGCGGTAAGAGCAAGAGCAACGGCAACAGCGGCGGCACGAGCAGCAGCAACGGCTAGAGCAACGGCTAGAGCAACGGCTAGAGCAATGGCAGCGGGTTTACGCCCAGTTGCCGAGCTCGTCCAGGTGCTTGATGAGGCGGTCGGCGCCGTCGGTGAAGTGCCGGGCCATCGCGGCCCGGGCCGCCGCCGCGTCCCGCTCGGTGAGCGCGGCGAGCAGCGCCTCGTGGTCGGCGAGCATCCCGGCCCGCCAGGCCGGGTCGCCGGCGAGGAACCGGGCCGGCGTGTAGCGCGTCGCCCAGTGCAGCAGCCAGGCCAGCTTGCGGGCGCCGGCGATCCGGTTGCCGGCCCGGTGGAACTCGAACTCGAGCCGCTCCAGCTCGGCGATGTCGGCGCGCCGGCCCTGCGCGGCGCGCCGGATCGCCGTGTGCACGGCCGACAGCTCGGCCAGGTCCTCCGCCGTCGCCCGCTCGGCGATCCGCGTGGCCAGGTCGCCGGCGATGTGCGCCTGCAGCTGGAATACGTCGACGATGTCCTGCCGGGACAGCGGCGCCACCACGTAACCCCGGCGCGGCTGCAGCTCGACCATGTCATAGCCGCGCAGCGTCAGCAGTGCCTCCCGGACCGGGGTGATGCTGACCCCGAGCTGCTCGGCGACCTCCTCGAGGCGGATCCGCTCGCCAGGGCGCAGGTCGCCCGACATGATCCGGTCCCGCAGGTGCGCCACGACCTCGTCGGCCAGCTGCGGCCGCTCGACGGCCATGGTGTCTCCTCCCGAAAGCGGCTGACTCTATCAAATATCAAACTATCGGGCTTCCGGGAGATCCTATGACTGGCCCACTGCACGGGCTGCGCGTCGTCGAGCTGGCCGGCATCGGGCCGGGGCCGTTCGCCGCGATGCTGCTCGCCGACCTGGGTGCGGACGTGGTCCGGGTCGACCGGGCCGGCGGCGGCTCGCCGATCGGCGCCGACCCCGCCGGTGACCTGCTCAACCGGGGCAAGCGCTCGATCGCGGTCGACCTCAAGCAGCCCGACGGCGTCGAGACGGTCCTGGGCCTCGCCGGCCGGGCCCACGCCCTCATCGAGGGCTGGCGCCCCGGCGTCGCCGAACGGCTCGGCGTCGGCCCAGACGCGGTCCTGGCCCGCAACCCGGGACTGGTCTACGGGCGGATGACCGGCTGGGGTCAGGACGGCCCGCTCGCCACCACGGCCGGGCACGACGTCGACTACATCGCCCTCGCCGGCGCGCTGCAGCCGATCGGGCCGGCCGATGGCCCGCCGCAGATCCCGGTGAACCTGGTCGGCGACTTCGGCGGCGGCTCGCTGTATCTGGTCGTGGGGATCCTCGCCGCGCTGCGCGAGGCGGACCGCACCGGCCGGGGGCAGGTCGTCGACGCCGCGATCGTCGACGGCACCGCGCACCTCACCACGCTGCTGCACGGCCTGCGCGCGGCCGGCCGGTGGCAGGACCGGCGGGGCGCGAACCTGCTCGACGGCGGTGCGCCGTTCTACGCCGTCTACGAGACCGCCGACGCCGGGCACCTGGCGGTCGGCGCGCTCGAGCCGCAGTTCTACGCGGAGCTGCTGCGCCGCCTCGACCTGGACCGTGAGCCCGATCTGCCCGACCAGTACGACCCGGCCGGCTGGCCGCGGCTGCGCCGCGTGTTCGCAGCGCGCTTCGCCACCCGTACCCGGGAGGAATGGACACACCACTTCGCCGGCGGCGACGCCTGCGTCACCCCGGTGCTGACCCTGGACGAGGCGACCCGGGACGCGCACCTGGCCACCCGCGGGACGTTCGTGGAGCGGCACGGCACGATCCAGCCGGCGCTGGCGCCCCGGTTCTCGGCCACCCCGGCGCAGCTGTCCGGCCCGCCGCCGCTGCCCGGCCAGCACGGCCGGCAGATCCTCGACGAATGGAAGGTCCGTTGATGCGCCTCGCCACGACCCTGCAGTACGCCGCAGACCCAAGGACCGCCGCGGATCAGGCCGCCGGATGGGAATCGGCCGGGCTCGACGCGATCTGGGTCGCCGAGGCCTACGGGTTCGACGCCCCGACCATCCTCGGATACCTCGCCGCCCGCACCGAACGACTCGCGATCGGCTCGGCGATTCTGCCGATCTACTCCCGCACCCCGGCGCTGCTCGCGCAGACCGCGGCCGGGCTCGACGCGCTGTCCGGCGGCCGGGCCATGCTCGGCCTCGGCGCGTCCGGCCCGCAGGTCGTCGAGGGCTGGCACGGCGTGCCGTACGACAAGCCGCTCGCCCGGACCCGCGAGATCATCGAGATCTGCCGGCAGGCCTGGCGCCGCGAACCCCTGGCGCACGACGGCATCTACCGGCTGCCGCTGCCATCGGGCCAGGGCACAGGCCTGGGCAAGCCGTTGAAGATGCTCACCCACCCGGTCCGCGACCGGATCCCGATCTATCTCGCCGCGCTCGGCGACCGTAACGTGACGATGACCGCCGAGCTGGCCGAGGGCTGGCTGCCGTTCCTGTACCTGCCGGAGCGCGCCGGCCAGGTCTGGGGTGACGCCCTGGCCGCCGGTGCGGCCCTCCGCGACCCGGCGCTCGGCCCGCTCGACATCGTGGCCGGCGGCCCCCTCGCGATCGGCGCCGACGTCACCCACCTGCGCTCGGTCGCGCGTCCCGTGATCGCGCTCTATGTCGGCGGGATGGGTGCCCGCGGCCGCAACTTCTACCACGACGTGGTCACCCGGTACGGCTTCGGCGCCGCCGCGGACCGCATCCAGGACCTGTACCTGTCGGGCCGGAAGGAGGCCGCGGCCGCCGCCGTCCCCGACGAGCTCGTGGAGCTGTCGACCCTCATCGGACCGGCGGGATACGTGCGGGACCGGATCGCGGCCTTCAGGGACAGCGGCGTCACGACGCTCAACGTCACACCGCTCGGCCCCGACCCGCAGCGGCAGCTCGCCGCCGTCAAGGACATGCTGGATTGAGCGGCTGGACCTGGCTGCGCCGGCCCCGTCCGTGAGCGGGGCGGGCGTCGTGCGTCAGTGGTACAGGCCGTCGATGACGTCGGCGTAGCGATCGACGATCACGCGGCGGCGCAGCTTCAGGGTCGGGGTCACCTCGCCGGTCACCGGGGACCAGGCCGCCGGCAGCACGTGGAACGTCTTGATCTGCTCGGGCCGGGACAGCTTGGCGTTCGCCGCGTCGACCGCTGCCTGGATCTCGGCCAGCAGCAGCGGGTCGGTCGCGAGCGCGGCCAGCTCCAGGGGGAGGTCGCGGGCGCGGGCCCACATCGGCGCCATCTCCTCGTCGAGGACGACGAGGGCGGTCACGTACGGGCGGCGGTCGCCGATCGCCACCGCCTGCCCGATCAGCGGATGCGCCCGCAGCAGGTTCTCGATCTGCGCCGGCGCGATGTTCTTGCCGCTGGACGTGATGATGAGTTCCTTCTTGCGGTCGGTGATGGTGAGGTACCCGTCGTCGTCGAGCACCCCGACGTCGCCGGTGGCGAGCCAGCCGTCGGCGTCGGTGGCCGGCTCCACGCCACCGTCGGCGCGCAGGTAGCCGAGACAGACCAGGGGGCCGCGGACCAGGATTTCGCCGTCGTCGGCCAGCCGCAGCCGCATGCCTGGGTTGATCCGCCCGACGGTGCCGGTGCGGAACGCGTCCGGTGCGTTGATCGTGGCGGTGCCGGTGGTCTCGGTCATGCCCCAGACCTCCAGCACGTCGAGGCCGCAGCCGGCGAGGAACCGCAGCACCGCGACCGGGATCGGCGCCGAGCCGCTGCCGGCCCAGCTCGTGCGGTCCAGCCCGAGGCGCGCCCGCACCGGCCGGAGGACCTGTTCGTCCAGGGTGGACACCCGGGCGGCGAGTTCGGCGGGCACCGGCAGGCTGGCCTCCCGCAGTACATGACGCTCCAACGCGGCGGACCGGGCCGCTTCGAAGGCGGCTCGGACGGCGGGGTCGGCGGCGGCGACGAAGGCCTGGATGCCGGCGACCATCTTCTCCCACACGCGGGGCACGCCGAAGAACGAGACCGGGCGGACCCGCAGCAGCCCGGCGGCCAGCTGCGCGGGGTCGGCGCAGATCGTGACGTGCCCGGCCCGGTACACCGCGTTGTAGATGCCCAGCATGCGCTCGGCGATGTGGGCGAGCGGCAGGTACGCCAGTGCCGGCGCGTGGTCGGGCACCGGCACGGTCGCCTCCAGCACCACCGACTGGTACACCACGTTGTGGTGGCTGAGCAGCACACCCTTCGGATCGCCGGTCGTGCCCGAGGTGTAGAGCAGTGTGACGGGCTGTTCCGGGCGCACCGCCCGCCACAGCCGCTCGAACGCCGCCGGGTCGGCCGCCGTCTCGAGGTCGTGCAGCGGCACCGTGCCGGTCTCGGGCGGACCGTCGAGCTGGACCACCCGCGGCAGCGACGGCAGGTCGGGCAGGAACGGCCGGATCCGGTCGAGCTGGGCGGTGTTCTCGACCACGATCACGCGGGCCTGGCTGTGCTGGGCGACGTAGCGCAGCTGGTCGCCGCTGAGCGTGGCGTAGGCGGTGGCGGGCACGGCGCCGAGGTGCACCGCGGCGAGGTCGATCAGCCAGTGTTCGGGCCGGCTGGACATCAACGTCAGCATGCGGTCGCCGGGGCGCAGGCCGAGCTCGTGCAGGCCGACGGTGAGGGCGGCGACCCGGTCGCGGACCTGCGCCCAGCTCAGGGTGTCGGCGCCGGCGAGGGTGCTGAGGGCGGGCAGGTCGCCGAACTCGCGGGCGTTGCGCTCGAGCAGCGAAGGGATGGTCAGGCCGGCGGCGGTCGCGGCGAACCGCCGCGCGAGGTCGTCCCGGGTGTCGGTGACAGGGGTCATCGTGGTGCCTCCCTTACCCGGTGACCGTGCGCGGGATGTGGTCACCGGAGCGTCGTGGCGTCTGACGTCGCCGGAGCGGGGCACGGGCACACCGCCGTCGCTCCTGTGGGCACTGTAAACGACGGTTAACTTTCTGGGAAGGTGTGCAGCGCGACGAGCGCGAGCCGGGCGACGGCAGCGGGCACGCCGCCGGTCCCGGTGAAACGGACGGCCCGGCCCAGGTCGGTGACCAGGTTGATGGCCGCGTGCACGAGCACCCGGGCGTCGGTGGCCGGCAGGTCGGGGCGGGCCTGGGTGAGCAGCCGCACCCACTCCTCGACGTGCAGCCGCTGGACCTTGCGCAGCTCGTGCCGGTCCGGCTCGGGCAGGTTGTTGTTCTCGGCGAGGTACACCGAGACCAGGTCGCTCTCGCCGAACGCGAAGCCGACGTACGCCGCGACGAGCCGGCGCACCGCGTCGCCGGGGCCGGTGGCGCCCCGCAGCGCCGTCGCCGTCGACGCGGCCAGCCGGTCCGAGGCGCGGTAGTACGCGGCGGCGAGCAGATCGCCCTTGCTCGGGAAGTAGCGGTACACACTGGAGGCGTTGATCCCGGCGGCGGCGCCGATGTCCTCCATGCCGACGGCGTGATACCCGAGCCGGTGGAACAGCCGGATCGCCGCGGCCAGCAGCAGCTCCCGGCGCGACTCGAGCCCGTGCGCGGGCGGCTCGGCGGCGTGCGCGGCGAGGTGCGCGGCGCCGCGGGCGGACCGGATCGCGGCCGCGGGCGGCGCATCGGCGCGGAGCATCGCCCAGCCGAGCCGGTGCAGCGTCGCCTCGGCGCGGGCCTTCGGCGCGGCGGCCCGGTGCGTGGTCAGGCTGCCGAAGGTGCTCAGCGCGGCGCGCACCAGGAACTCGGCGCCGCCGGCGGACAGCTCCGGGCGCAGCCGCCGCAGCGGGGCGACGAGGCGGCCGTCGAGGGTGGCGAGGTCGGCGCGGAACTCGGTGCGGTGCTCCTCGGCGAGGTAGCGCCATTCCCACTGGTACAGCGCGCCGACCTTGCGCCGCTCCACGGTGAACCGGGCGAGCGCGGCCAGCTGCGCGTCGAGCACCTCGGCCGGGTCGTCGCCCGGCACCTCCCGCGCCGCGTCGAGTGCCGCGGTGACCAGCTCGCGGGTGGCGTGCACGAGGATCGCGTACTTGTTGGGAAAGTGCCGGTAGACCGCCGGCCCGCTGATCCCGACCGCCGCCGCGATCTCGTCGATGCCGACCAGGTGATACCCGCGCTCGCAGAACAACTCGGCCGCGACGAGCGCGATCTGGGCCTTGCGGTTCTTCGGCCGCTTCCTGGGAGCGAGGTCGGTGGCTGGCACACCGTGGAGCCTACGGCAGGCCGGGCCTTGACGGGCGCGGAGCGTCTCCGACAAAGTTAACGAAGATTCGCACACCGACCGGAGAGGTTGCGATGACACCAGAGGCCTACGTGTTCGACGCGGTCCGCACGCCGCGCGGGCGGGGCATGCAGAACGGCGCGCTGCACGGCGTGAAGCCGGTGTCGCTGGTCGTGGGGCTGCTCGACGAGCTGCACGCCCGCCACCCGGACCTGGACCCGGCCGCGATCGACGACATCGTGCTGGGTGTCGTCTCGCCCGTCGGCGACCAGGGCTCCGACATCGCCAGGACCGCCGCGATCGCGGCCGGCCTGCCGGACACCGTCGCGGGGGTGCAGCTGAACCGGTTCTGCGCGTCCGGTCTGGAGGCGGTGAACGTCGCCGCGCAGAAGGTCCGCGCCGGTTGGGAGGACCTCGTCCTCGCCGGCGGCGTGGAATCGATGTCGCGGGTGCCGATGGGCTCCGACGGGGGAGCGTGGGCCCTGGACCCGGAGACGAACTACGCTACGCGGTTCGTCCCGCAGGGCATCGGCGCCGACCTGATCGCGACCATGGAGGGCTTCAGCCGCGAGGACGTGGACGCCTACGCCCTGGAGTCGCAGACCCGCGCGGCGAAGGCCTGGGCGGGCGGCTACTTCGCCCGGTCGGTGGTGCCGGTCCGGGACCGCAACGGCCTGGTGGTGCTCGACCGCGACGAGCACCTGCGCGCGTCCACGGCCGAAGGCCTCGCGGCGCTGCCGCCGTCGTTCGGGGTTCTCGGCGGTTTCGACGCGGTGGCGTTGCAGCGGTACCACTGGGTCGAGCGGATCGAGCACGTGCACACCGCTGGGAACTCCTCCGGCATCGTCGACGGCGCGTCGCTCGTCCTCGTCGGCACTGAACGGGCGGGAGCGGCGGCCGGGCTGACACCACGGGCGCGGATCGTCGCGGCCGCCGTGTCCGGCGCCGACCCGACGATCATGCTGACGGGACCGGCACCGGCCAGCCGCAAGGCCCTCGCGAAGGCCGGCCTCACCGTCGCGGACCTCGACCTGGTCGAGATGAACGAGGCGTTCGCCGCGGTCGTGCTGCGCTTCGCCAAAGACCTGGACCTCCCCCTGGACAAGGTCAACGTGAACGGCGGCGCGATCGCGATGGGCCACCCGCTCGGTGCGACCGGCGGGATGCTGCTCGGCACGATCGTGGACGAGCTGGAACGCCGCGGCCAGCGGTTCGGCCTGGTCACCCTGTGCATCGGCGGCGGCATGGGGATCGCGACGATCGTGGAGCGGCTCTGATGACCATCCGATACGACCGCGGCGCCGACGGCGTCGTCGTGCTCACCGTCGACGACCCCAGCCGGGGCGTCAACACCATGAACGCGGCGTTCCTGGCGAGCCTGGACACCGTCCTGGACCGCCTCGAGGCGGAGCGGGCCGACATCACCGGCGTGATCATCACCTCGGCGAAGCGGTCCTGGTTCGCCGGCGGCGACCTGGACATGCTCGGCAGCATCGGCGCGGACCAGGCGGCGGAGGCGTACGCGGCCAGCATGCGGGTCAAGGCCCAGCTGCGCCGCCTGGAGACGCTGGGCCGGCCCGTGGTCGCGGCGATCAACGGCACCGTCCTCGGCGGCGGCCTGGAACTGGCCCTCGCCTGCCACCACCGGGTCGTCGCCGACGACCGCACGATCGAGATCGGGTGCCCCGAGGTCACGCTCGGCCTGCTGCCGGCCGGCGGCGGGGTCGTGCGGACGGTGCGCCTCCTCGGCCTCACCGAGGCGCTGCTGCAGGTGCTGCTCAAAGGCCAGCGGCACCGGCCGGCGAAGGCCCTCGAGATCGGCCTGGTCGACCAGGTGTCCCCTCACGAGGAGCTCCTGGACAGGGCGAAGGCCTGGATCGCGGCGAACCCCGGCGCGGTGCAGCCGTGGGACGTGCCCGGCTACCGGATCCCCGGTGGCGCGCCGAGCAGCCCGAAGCTCGCCGCGAACCTGCCCGCGTTTCCGGCGAACCTGCGCAAGGAGCTCAAGGGCGCCCCGTATCCGGCGCCCCGCAACATCCTCGCCGCCGCCGTCGAGGGCGCGCAGGTGGACCTGGCGACCGCGTTCGACATCGAGGCCCGGTACTTCACCGAGCTGGCCACCGGGCAGATCGCGAAGAACATGATCCGGGCGTTCTTCTTCGACCTGCAGGCCGCCAACGCCCGCGGCGGGTCACAGCGGTGCACCGAGGTCGCGGTGCTGGGCGCCGGGATGATGGGGGCCGGGATCGCCTACGTGTGCGCCCGGGCCGGCATGCGGGTGCTGCTCAAGGACGTCACCGTCGAGGCCGCCCGGCGCGGCAAGGCGTACTCGGAACGCCTCGTCGCCAAGGGGCGCGGCGGACCGGACCTCCTCGACCGGATCATCCCGACCGCCGACCCGGCCGACCTGGCCGGCGCGGACCTGGTCATCGAGGCCGTGTTCGAGGACCCGGCGCTCAAGCACAAGGTGTTCGCCGAGATCGAGGATATCGTCGCCGCCGACGCGCTGCTGTGCTCCAACACCTCCACCCTGCCCATCACCGGGCTCGCCGAGGGCGTGCGGCGCCGGGCGGACTTCGTTGGCCTGCACTTCTTCTCACCCGTGGACAGGATGCCTCTCGTCGAGGTCATCCGTGGCGCCGGCACCTCCGACGCCGCCGTCGACCGCGCCCTGGGCGTCGTGCGACAGCTGCGCAAGACCCCGATCGTCGTCAACGACAGCCGCGGCTTCTTCACCAGCCGCGTCATCGGCACCTTCACCAACGAGGGCGTCGCGATGCTCGCCGAGGGCATCGCCGCGCCGTCGATCGAGCAGGCCAGCGCCCAGGCCGGCTACCCGGCGCCGGTGCTGCAGCTCATGGACGAGCTGACCCTCACCCTGCCGCGCAAGATCCGTCGCGAGAATGCCGCCGCCGGCGCCTGGACCCCACATCCGGCCGACGCGGTCATCGACCGCATGATCGACGAGTTCGGGCGGCCCGGCCGGTCCGGCGGCGCCGGGTTCTACGGGTACGCCGACGGAAAGCGCACCAGGCTCTGGCCCGGACTGCGCGAACACTTCGCCCGGGACGGCGTCCGGCCGCCGCTGATCGACCTGCAGGAGCGGATGCTGTTCGCCGAGGCCCTCGAATCGGTGCGGTGCCTCGACGAGGGCGTCCTCACCTGCGTCGCCGACGCCAACATCGGCTCCATCCTCGGCATCGGCTTCCCCGGCTGGACCGGCGGCGTGCTGCAGTACGTCAACCAGTACGACGGTGGCCTGCCCGGCTTCATCGCCCGGGCCCGCGAGCTCGCCACGCGCTACGGGTCCCGCTTCGACCCGCCCCGGCTGCTGCTGGACAAGGCCGTCCGCGGGGAGGAGTTCCGCTGAACCTCGTGCAGGGTAGCGGGTGGGGCGAGCCCCCGACATGAACAGCAGGTAGCGGGCGATCGTCCGGAAAGATTGGGCTTTGTCCACAGTCGCCGCTCGTCGATGATGGACTGCGTGTCGCCCCCGGTGCCGCCTGACGTGGTCGGGCCCCTCGCACGTCCGATCGCCGTCGTCAACGCCACCATGCGCTGCGGCGAGCTCGATCTACACTTCCGTGCGGACCCCGCACTGCCCTGCGTGGCGGTGCTGTATCTCGACGGCGGTGTCGGCCTCATCAACCGTGACCGGTTCGCGCAGCTGATGGCCGGGCCGTTCGGCTACGGACGGGCGTTGTGGGAGAAGACGCCGGCGGGTCGCACGGCCGACCCGGCGCCGATGATCGTGGCGGAGGACGCACTGGTCGTCGACGTGTGCGAGCAGCTCGGCCGGCGCGACCGGACCCGGCGCTACGACGACGTGCTGGTGCGCCGGCCCGGTGGTCAGCTCGCCCGGGTGTCCGCGGCGCGGCTCTACGAGGCGCTCGCCGATCTCATGAACCACCAGGCCGTTCGCGATCCGCTGAGCGGCCTGGTGAACCGGGCGCAGTTCCTCCGTGGGCTGGCCGCGGCCTGCCGCGACGCCGAGCACCCGGGCATCGCCGTCGTGTTCCTCGACCTGGACCGGATGAAGCAGGTCAACGACACGCTCGGTCACAACGTCGGTGACCGGCTCATCGTCTCCGTCGCCCGCCGGCTCGGCGCACTCGCCGGCGACGGCGACCTGGTCGCGCGGCTCGGCGGCGACGAGTTCGCGGTGCTGACGAGGATCGCCGGAGGCGCCCGCGCGGACCTGTCGGCCGCGGCGCTCGGCGAGCGGTTCCGCGAGGCGGTCGCGACGCCCGATCCGGCGCTGCCGGCCGGTGCGCACAGCACGGCCAGCGTCGGCGTGGCGATCGGCAGCGCGGGCTCCGACGCGGAGACCCTCCTGCGGGAGGCGGACCTGGCGATGTATCAGGCGAAGCGCGCCGGCGGCGGCACAGTCCGGATCGCGTCGGCCACCGGCTCCCAGGGGGACCCGCTGCCCGGCGCCGGCGACGGCATCCGCGGTGCCATCGACCGCGGCGAGCTGCGCCTGTTCTACCAGCCGATCATCGGTGTCAACGACGGCCGGGTCTGGTCCGTCGAGGCGCTCGTCCGCTGGCTGCACCCCCAGCACGGGTTGCTCACCCCCGAACGCTTCCTGCCGGCGGTGTCGCAGGCGGGCCAGCTCCCCGCCCTGGACCGCTGGGTCCTCGAGCGCGCCTGCGCCGACCTCGCCGCCTGGGAGGCGGCCTACGGCGGCCGGGCGCCGCGGTGCGTCAACGTGAACCTCACCGTCGAGACGCTCAACGACGCCGACCTCGCCGGCAGCGTCCTGGCCACGCTGCGCCGCGCCGGGCTCGCGCCGGAGCGCCTGCGGGTGGAGCTGCCGGAGTCGGCCGACCTCGCCCAGCTGCGGGGCGCCGTCGACCAGCTGCGGCGACTGCGCGACCACGGGGTCGGCATCGTGCTCGACGACATGGGAGCCGGCTCGGCGACGCTGCGCCACCTGTCGGTCCTGCCCGTGACCGGCATCAAGATCGACCGGTCGTTCGTGGCCAGGATGCTGGACAGCCGCAACGACCACGCGGTCGTCAAACTGCTCGGCGATCTCGGCCGCAGCGTCGGCATCGAGGTGACGGCCGAGGGGGTCGAAGTCGACGAGCAGCTCACCTGGCTGCGGCAGCTGCAGGTCCCGTACGCGCAGGGCTATCACCTCGGCATGCCCGCGCCCGCCGACCATCTCACCGGCCTGCTGCGCACCGGGCGCAGGCAGGCCGCCGCGACGGGCGCGGTCGGCCGGCACCGGCTCCAGCCGTTGCCCGAGCTGCAGGACGCGCTACCGGGCGACCCGGCGGTCCGGTCGTAGGTCGCGGATCAGGCGCTCCGGGTCACCGTGCACCGGGCGTCCGGCCCGGCGTGGAACACGTACTCGCCGGGCGGGGCGACGAACCCACCGGCGACGGACCCACCGGCGACGGACCCACCGGCGACGGACCCACCGGCGACGGACCCACCGGCGACGGACCCACCGGCGACGAACCCGCCGGACCAGTAGGCGAGGGCCGTCACCGGCACGGCGAAGCGGAGCTCGCGGGACTCGCCCGCGGCCAGGGGCACCCGCTCGAAGCCGACCAGCCGCCGGGCCGGCGCCGGCACCGGCCAGCACCGCGGGGTCACGAACAGCCGCACGACCTCGTCGCCGGCGCGGTCGCCGGTGTTGGTGACGGTCACGCTCGCGGTGTATCCGTCGGCGGTGGGCGTGACGTCCAGCGGGCCGTAGCCGAACGTCGTGTACGACAGCCCGTGGCCGAAGGGGTAGAGCGGCTCGCCGCGATGGTACTGGTAGGTCCACCCGGAGCCGATGATGTCGTAGTCGGTGGGTGCGGGCAGCGCGGTGTCGCCGCGATACCAGGTCTGCGGCAGCCGCCCGCCCGGGTTCGCCGCACCCAGCAGGACGTCGGCGAGGGCGTTGCCGAGCTCCTGCCCGGCGTGGCTGCTCCACAGGATCGCCGGCGCGTGCTCCTGGGCCCAGTCGATCGCATAGGGATAGCTGGACACCAGCGTGACGACCGTGGCCGGCGCGGCGTCGAGGACCGCGCGCAGCAGCGTCTCCTGTTCCGGCGGCAACAGCAGCGAGGAACGGTCGACGGTCTCCCGGCCGTTGATGTGCGGGTCGTTGCCCAGCACCAGCACGACCCGCGCCGCATCCCGGGCGGCCGCCACGGCCGCCGCCACCCCGGAGGTCACCTCGAGGCGCGTGAACCGCAGCGCGCCGCCGTCGCCGACGGTCAGCCGCCCGTCGGCGGTCCCGGTCACGTACCGGCCGAGGGCGTTGGAGTGCAGCAGGAACTCCTCGGCACCGGCGGGGTGCAGCTCCCACAGCTCGCGCACCACCCAGCCGTCCGGCGTCACCGCGGTCGCGGCGAGGACGCCGGACTCCTCGACGGTGACGTAGTGGTCCGTGCGGTCCTCCCGCAGGGTGTGGACCGGCACCGGGCACGGCACGCTGGTGCCCCACTGCTGATGGGCGAACGTCGCGCCGGGCCCGTCGCCGAGCCGCAGCGTGCCGTCGGGGTCGAGGAGCACCTGGCGGCCGTCGGGGGTGGCGAGCCGGATCCGGTCGACACCGTCCACAGTGGTCACCGAACGCCGGCCGAGCCGGGCCCGTAGCGCGTCGGCGAGGGTGACCGTGTAGGGCGGTGTGCCGCTGTACCAGTCGGTTAGCACCCGGTCGCCGAGGTGCCCGATGACCGCGACGCCGCCGGTCCCGGTCCACGGCAGCGTGCCGGCGGCGTTCTTGAGCAGCACGACGCCCGAGTGCGCGGCGCGGGCCGCCAGCCGGGTGTGTGCTTCGCAGCCGATGACGTCGTCGCGGATCCCGGTGTACGGGTCCCGTGCCGGTGCGAACTCCCCGGTCCGGGCCCGCATCAGCAGGATCCGTCCCAGGGCCGCGTCGACGTCCGCCTCGGTGATCAGACCGCGCCGGAGGGCCTCGGTGAACCGGGCGACGGTGGGTGCCGCGTCGGGACCGTTGTCGGTGTAGCTGTCCACCCCGGCCCGCAGCGCCGCGGCGTGCGAGGTGGCGTGATCGGGGAAGTGCCGCTCGGTCTCCACCAGGTTCGACGGTGCCTGCGCGTCGGAGCACACCACCAGGTCGGGCGCGACGGCCCGCAGCACGCCGGCGATCAGCGGATGCACGTGGTTCGGCACGCCGTTGACGAGGTTGTAGGCCGGCATGACCCCGGCCGCCACCCCCGCGCGCAGCGGCTCGAGGAACCCGGGCAGCTCGTACTCGTGCAGGACCCGCTCGGGCACGGCGATGTCGACGACGTCGCGGGCGGTCTCCACGTTGTAGGCGAGGAAGTGCTTGAGGACGGGCGCGGTCCGCCACACGTCGGGGTGCCCGCCGCGCAGCCCGGTGCAGTACGCGACGGCCAGCTCGGCGGTCATGAGCGGGTCTTCGCTGTAGCCCTCCTCGTTGCGCCCCCACCGCGGGTCGCGCAGCGGGTTGACCACCGGCGCCCACACGTTGAGCGAGGCACGCCCGTCCCGGTGCAGCGCGCGGACCTCGGTCGAGACGGCCTCGCCGACGGCGCGCAGTAGCGCCCGGTCCCAGCTCGCGCCGAGCCCGACGGCCTGCGGGAAGACGGTGGCCCGGCCGAGCCAGGCGACGCCGTGCAGCGCCTCGCAGCCGGTGTGGAACCCGGCCAGGCCGAGCCGCGGCACGGCCGGCTGCCGCTGGTGCAGCATCGCGATCTTCTCGGCGGTGGTGAGCCGCCGCAGCAGGTCCGCGACGGCGTCGGGCGAGCTCATGCGTGGTCCCCGATCTGCTGGAGAGCCGGCCAGTCGAAGCGCTTCGATGATCGATGCCCGGCCGGTGGCTGTCAAACTGGGCGAAACTTTCACGCCCGGCGGCACGGTCCACGTCGATGTCCCGGTCGTGTCCTTGTCGCCCGCGCATCGATGCCCTACGGTCTGGCCAGTCGTCGCGCTGTCGAAGCGCTTCGATACTTCGCGCACCGCATCGTGCACCTCGATCACCCGGAGGGTGGAACCACCATGCAAAGCGGAGCGATCCCAGACGCCGGCGGGCTGAGCCGGCGCGGCCTGCTCACCTCCATCGCCGTCATCGCCGCCGTGCCGTTGCTGGACGCCTGCGGCAGCCCGAAGGAGAAGGGCGCCGGCACGACCAGCGAGGGCGACCTGTCCAAGGCGCTGCCCGCCTACGCGCCCAGCGACCTGGTCAAGCCCGACATCCCGGTCGTCGCCGGCGCCAACGGGGCGTCCACCGACCCGGCGTTCCTGGCGTACCCGGCCAACCCGGTCCGCACCGTGACCGGCGCGGTCGGCGCCGGCGGGACCTACGTGACGATGACCCCGCTGTGGGGCGCGATCCCGCCGTCCAGCGGCAACGCCTACTACGACGCGGTCAACAAGGCACTCGGCGCGACCCTGAAGCTGCAACCCGCCGACGGCAACACCTACGCCGACCTGCTGCCGCCGCTGTTCGCCGCGGACAAGCTGCCGGACTGGATCGACGTGCCCAGCTGGACCACCACGAAACTCAACTTCGGCGAGGCGGTCCGCACCAAGTTCGCCGACCTCACCCCGTATCTGGCCGGCGACAAGGTCAAGCAGTATCCGAACCTCGCCGCGCTGTCCACCAACGCCTGGGTGTCCGGTGTGTGGAACGGCAAGCTCTACGGCCTGCCGATCTACTCCTCCAACGCCGTCATCGCCGGCGCCTACTTCTACCGCAAGGACATCTTCGACAAGGCGGGCGTCTCCGCCGACGTCACGAGCATCGCCGACCTGGAGGCGATCGGGAAGGCGCTGACCAACGCCGCCGCCGGGCAGTGGGCGTTCGACGACCTGTTCGGCAACGACGCCGGCTACATCTGCCAGATCTTCGGCTTCCCCAGCCAGGGGTACCCGTGGACCACCGACTCCGGCGGCAAGCTGCAGCACCGGTACGAGACCGACGGCATCGTCGAGGCACTCAACTGGCACGCCAAGATGGTCAAGGCCGGCTACCTGCACCCCGACGCGGTCGCCAACAACAGCCAGAACGCCAAGCAACGTTTCTGGAGCGGCAAGGTCGCCGTGTGCGCCGACGGCACCGGCGCCTGGAACGGCGACGACGCGAAGTCCGGCGCCGCCGCCAACCCCAGCTACAACCGGCAGGCGTTCAAACTGTTCAGCGCCAAGGGCGACAAGCCGACCATCCAGCTCGGCAACGGCGCGTCGATGTACAGCTACCTGAACAAGAAGCTCAACGACGGCCAGATCAAGGAACTCCTCGCGATCGCCAACTACCTCGCCGCGCCCTACGGCTCCGCCGAGTGGCTCACCGTCAACTTCGGCACCGCCGGCACGCACCACACGATGACCGCCGGCAACCCGCTGCTGACCGAGCAGGGCAGCAAGGAGATCGCCACCACGTTCCAGTTCCTGGCCTGCCCCGCGTCGGCCAGCACCGTGCAGTCAGGCGCCGTGCAGGTGGTCAAGGACGCCGCCGCCTGGCAGGCCGACCTGGTCAAGCACACGGTGAAGCCGCTGTTCTACGGCATGAACGTGTCCGAGCCGGCGCAGTTCGCCTCGCTCGGCCAGCCGATGATGGACACGATCACCGACGTGAAGCTCGGCCGCAAACCGATCTCCGCGTGGACCGAGGCGGTCACCACCTGGCGCAAGCAGGGCGGCGACGACCTGCGCAAGTTCTACGACGGCATCCGCGAGAAGTTCGGCACCGGCAAATGACGACCGGCGGGACCGCGACGAAGCCGGACGCGCCACCGCGTCCGGCTCCGGCCGCGACCGTCACACAGCGGCGGTGGCGGATCCGGCTGCTCCGGGACCGTTCGCTGCTGCTCATGACGCTGCCGGCGGTCGTGCTCCTCGCCGTGTTCGCCTACGTGCCGATGCTCGGCCTGGTCACCGCCTTCCAGAGCTACGACATCTACTCCGGCTTCTGGCACAGCCCACTGACCGGCCTCGACAACTTCCAGCGGCTGCTGGACGACCCGATCTTCTGGCACGCGCTGTCCAACACGCTCGTCATCAGCGCCGTGCAGCTCGTGCTGTACTTCCCGGTGCCGATCGCCCTGGCGCTGGTGTTCAACGAGGTCGTCAACGCCCGCCTCCGCTCGTTCGTGCAGTCGGTGGTGTACCTGCCGCACTTCTTCTCCTGGGTCCTCGTCGTGACCGTGTTCCAGGAGATGCTCGGCGGCGCCGGCGCGCTCAACACCATGCTGCGCCGGCACGGCTGGGCGACCTGGGACATCATGACCGACCCCGACGCCTTCAAGTACCTCGTCACCGCGCAGGCCGTGTGGAAGGAGGCCGGCTGGGGCGTCATCGTGTTCCTCGCCGCGCTCGCCGCCATCGACCAGAGCCTCTACGAGGCGGCCGCCGCCGACGGTGCCGGCCGGTGGCGCCGGCTGTGGCACATCACGCTGCCCGGCATGCGCGGCGTCATCGTGCTCATGCTGGTGCTGCGCCTGGGCAACGCGCTCACCGTCGGCTTCGAACAGATGCTCGTCCAGCGGCAGGCGGTCGGCCGGGACGCCTCCGAGGTGCTCGACACCTTCGCCTACTACTACGGCGTGGTCAACAACAACTTCAGCTACGGCGCCGCCGCCGGCCTGTTCAAGGGCGTGCTGTCCCTGATCCTGGTGCTGGCCGCCAACAAGCTCGCGCACGCCTTCGGCGAGGACGGACTGTATCGCAAATGACCGCCCCTGTTTGGGAAGAGCCGCTCGGGCCCGTGGGCAAGGCCGGCAAGGGCATCACGCTGTTCCTCGTCGTGGCGGTGATCCTGGTGCCGCTGTACTCGATCGTGCTCACCAGCTTCTCCACGCAGGCGGCCATCAACGAGGCCGGCGGGCTGGTCACGGTGCCGACGGAGCTGACGGTCGAGGCGTACCGGCAGATCTTCACCAACCAGCTCGTCACCCACTCGCTGCTGGTCAGCCTCGCCATCACCGCCGTGGGCACGGCACTGTCGATGGTGGTGACCGTCCTGTGCGCCTACGGGCTGTCCCGGCACGGGTCGCTCGGCCACCGGGGCATCCTGCTGTTCCTGGTCGTGACGATGTTCTTCAGCGGCGGGCTGATCCCGACGTTCCTCGTCGTGACCTCGCTCGGCGGCTACGGCGAGTACTGGACGATGATCCTGCCCAGCGCCGTGTCGGTGTTCAACATCCTGGTGATGCGCGGCTTCTTCAGCGGCACCGCACCGGAGCTCATCGACGCGGCCCGCATGGACGGTGCGGGGGAGTGGCGCATCCTGTGGTCGGTGGTGCTGCCGACCTCCCGGGCCGTCACCGCCGTCATCACCCTGTTCTACGCCGTCGGCTACTGGAACTCGTTCTTCAACGCGCTGCTGTACCTGCCCGACAACGGCAAGTGGCCGCTGCAGATGATCCTCTACACGTACACGCTGCAGGGCAGCTCGATGCCCGGCGGCGGGGTCACCGGCACCGGCCAGTACGCCGGCCATCAGCAGATCGCCCAGCTGTCGCTGCAGATGGCGGTCGTCACGCTCACCCTGATCCCGATCGTGGTGGCGTACCCGTTCGTGCAGCGGCACTTCACCAAGGGCATGCTCACCGGCGCGATCAAGGGCTGACGCGAATGCCCGGACTGCAGGACGTGACGCGGGGGCGGCTGCTGTACGGCGGCGACTACAACCCCGAGCAGTGGCCGCCGCACGTGTGGACCGAGGACGTGCGGCTCATGCGCGACGCCGGGGTGAACCTGGTGACCGTCGGGGTGTTCGCGTGGGCGGCGCTGCAACCGGCGCCGGACCGCTTCACGTTCGACTGGCTCGACACCGTGCTCGGGCTCCTGCACGACGGCGGCATCGGCGTCGCCCTCGCCACGCCCACCGCGTCACCGCCGCCGTGGCTCGGCCACCATCACCCGGACACCCTCCCGCAGGGCCCCGACGGGATCCGGCGGCTGTACGGCTCCCGCAACCAGTACTGCCCCTGCGCGCCTGCGTACCGGCGGGCCGCGCTGGCGATCAGCTCCCTGCTGGCGGCGCGCTACGCCCACCACCCGGCGCTGCGGCTGTGGCACATCGGCAACGAGTACGGCACCACCTGCCACTGTGGACACTGTGCCGAGCGGTTCCGCGGCTGGCTGCGGGACCGCTACGGCGACCTCGACGGCCTCAACACCGCCTGGGGCACCGCCGTGTGGTCGCAACGCTACGGCGACTGGGCCGAGGTCCTGCCGCCGCGGCGCGTCCAGTACGTCATCAACCCGCTGCAGGACCTGGACTACCAGCGCTTCTGCGACGCCATGCTGCTGGAGTGCTTCACCGCCGAACGCGACGCGGTCCGCGCGGTGAATCCCGCGGTGCCGGTCACCACGAACTTCATGGACACCTACCGGCACACCGACGGCTGGCGGTGGGCCGCCGCGGAGGACCTGGTGTCCCTGGACACCTACCCGGACCCGAACGACCCCGGTGCGGCGGTGCGGGCCGCGATGTCGAAGGACATCATGCGCTCGCTCGGCGGCGGGCGGCCGTGGCTGCTCGCCGAGCAGTCACCCGGAGCCGCCAGCTGGCGGCCGGTCGCCACCCCGCTGCGGCCGGGCCTGCACCGGTTGTGGTCGATGCAGGCGGTCGCCCGCGGCGCCGACGGTGTCCTGCACTTCCAGTGGCGCGCCTCCCGGCAGGGCGCCGAACGGTGGCACGGCGCGATGGTGCCGCACGCCGGCCCGGACTCGCGGGTGTTCCGGGGGGTGTGCGCGCTGGGCCGCGAGCTGGCCGGACTGTCCGATGTGGTCGGTGCTGCCGTCCCCGCCGACGTGGCGCTCGTCCTGGACTGGGACGCCTGGCGGGCGGTCGAACTGGACCACCAGCCGCACTTCGCGTTCCGATACGTGGACCGGCTGCTCGACTACTACGCGCCGCTGTGGCGGGACAACGTCACCTGCGACTTCGCCCCGGCCGGCGGACCCTTCGACGGCTACCGGCTCGTCGTCGTGCCCAACCTGTATCAGGTCAGTGCGGCGGACGCCGCTCGCGTCACCGATTACGTGGCCGGGGGCGGCACCCTGGTCGTCGGCCCGTTCAGCGGGGTCACCGACCGGGACGAGCGCGTGCATACCGGCGGCTGGCCCGGGCCGTGGCAGGAACTGCTCGGCGTCCGGGT
Source organism: Dactylosporangium siamense (assembly GCF_016862795.1). Taxonomy (GTDB): domain Bacteria; phylum Actinomycetota; class Actinomycetes; order Mycobacteriales; family Micromonosporaceae; genus Dactylosporangium; species Dactylosporangium siamense. Next base: position 67,747 of record NZ_BONQ01000110.1, read on the forward strand.
CGAGGAACACTGGCCGCTGCCCGACGGTTCGCCGCTCGACATCGCGTCGCCGTTGTTGGGCGACTTCACCGCCACCAGGTGGGCGGAGTGGACCGTGGCGCGGGGTGCTGAGACCGTCGCGGCCGTGCGTGGTGGCCCGCTGCACGACCGGCCGATGGTGCTGCGCAATTGTTTCCGTGCGGGCACCGCGTGGTACGTCGCCACGCTGCCGGAACCTGACGCGCTGCGCCGGCTATTGCGCCAGGTCTGCGCCGAGGCGGGGGTGACGCCGGTGCTGCCGGACCTGCCGCCGGACGTCGAGGCGGTCCGCCGTGGCGACCTGGTGTTCCTGCTGCACCACGACACCGGCCGGGTCGAGATCCGGCGGGAGGAGGCGCCGTGACCCGGCACCGGATCTCCCTCGCGGCGCCGGCGGGGGAGTTCCACGACGGGTTCCCGCTCGGCAACGGCAGCCTCGGCGCCATGCTGCACGGGCGGCCCGGCCTCGAGTGGATCGACCTCAACGCCGACACGTTCTGGTCCGGCGGCCCGCTGCGGCCTTCCTCCGGGCCGGCGCCGGAGGTGCTCCCGGCGCTGCGGAAGGCCGTCGCCGAGGGCGACCACGTGGCCGCGGACCGTCTTGCCAGGCGGCTGCAGGGCGACGCGTGGACCCAGTCGTTCCAGCCGCTCGGGGGCCTCGAGTGGGTCTACGCCGACGCCGAGGACGTCAGCGGCTACCACCGCCACCTCGACCTCGCCGACGCGGTCGCCGTAACCGATTACGCCACCGCGTCGGGGCCGGTGCGGCTGACCGCGTTCGTCTCCGCACCCGACGGCGTCCTCGTCGTGTCCGTCACCGGCCCGGGCAGCCTGGCCGCCGCCGTCCCGCCGGTGCTGCACACCCCGCACCCGGCCACGACCGGCGTGGTCGACGCCGGCGCCGGGCCGTGCCTGCTGTGGACGGGCCGCGCGCCGGCGCACGTGCTGCCCAACTACGTCGACCGCACACCGGCCGTGGCGTACAACGCCGCCGGTATGGGGTTCGCGGTCGCCGTCGCGGTCCGCCACAGCGCCCACGAGACCCGGCTCATCGTCGCCGCCGCGACCGGGTTCCGTGGCCCCGAGGAGGCCTTCGCGGACCTTCCCGCGGTCGCGGGCGAAGCGCTGGCCCGGGTCGCGCAGGCGCTGGCCGTACCCACGGCGAAACTGCTGCAACGGCACGTCGCGGACCACCGGGCGCTGTTCGACCGCGCCGACCTGGCACTGCCCGGCGCCGAGCGGGCCGAGCTGCTGTTCCACCTGGGCCGCTACCTGCTGATCGCCGGCTCCCGCCCCGGCACCCAACCGGCGAACCTGCAGGGCCTCTGGAACGCCGACGTGCGGCCCGGCTGGTGCGGCAACTGGACCACCAACGTCAACGCGCAGATGAACTACTGGGCCGCGGAGCCGACCGGCCTGCCCGAGCTGCACGAGCCGCTGCTGACCCTGACCCGTGACCTGGCCGCTTCCGGCGCGGCGACCGCCGCGCGGTACTACTCGGCGCGTGGTGCGGCGGCGCACCACAACACCGACCTGTGGCGGTTCACCGCACCGGTGCCCGGCGACCCGCAGTGGGCGAACTGGCCGTCGGCGCTGCTGTGGCTGTCCGCGCACGTCTGGGACCACCTCGAGTTCGGCGCCGGCGCCGGCTTCGCCCGTGAGGTGGCGCTGCCGGTGCTGCGGGCCGCCGCCGAGTTCACCCTGGACATGCTCGTCCCCGACCCCTCCGGCGCGCTGGTCTTCAGCCCGTCCACGTCGCCCGAACACGATTTCGTGACCGCCGGCGGCGGCCACACCGCGGTCTCGTGGGGCTGCGCCCTCGACCAGGAACTCGCCCGCGAGGTGCTGACCCGCCTGCTGGTCCTCCTCGACCGGTGGCCGGATCCCGCCCTCGCCGCGCTCGGCGTCGAGGCCGCGGCCGCCCTCGCCGCCCTCCGCCCCGTGCAGATCGGCCCTGACGGATCGCTGCTGGAGTGGTACGACGACCGCCAACCCCGCGAACCCGGCCACCGGCACCTGTCGCATCTCTACGGCCTGTACCCCGGCACCCGTATCACGGAGTCCTCACCCGACTTCGAGGCCGCCCGCCGCGCGCTGCGGACCCGCCTGGCCAGCGGCACCGGCCACACCGGCTGGAGCCGCACCTGGGTTCTCTGCCTCGCCGCCCGCCTCCGCGACCCGGACCTGGCCGAGCAGTCCCTGACCGCCCTCGCCGACGGGCTGTGCTCGGCGTCCCTGCTGACCCTGCACCCCGACGCGGCCCGCCCCAGCGGCCAGATCTTCCAGATCGACGGCAACCTCGGCATCCCCGCCGGCATCACCGAGCTCCTCGTCCAGAGCCACGCCGGCGTCCTCAGCCTCCTGCCGGCCCTGCCCAGCTCCTGGCCCGCCGGCCACATCTGCGGCATCCGTTGCCGCGGCGGCCACCGCGTCGACGTCTCCTGGACCGGCGGCCGGCTGGCCTCGGCCCGGATCGTCGCCGGCACCACCGGACCCCTGACCGTCGAACTGCCCTCATCAGCGACGGTCACGGTCCTCGCCCCCGACGCGACGATCGTGCCGGGCGCCCCACCGGACCGCCGCCGGATCCGCTGGCAGGCGCACGCGGCAACCGAGTACCTGGTGTCCTAGGATGCCCTACGGGCTGTGCGGCCCGTCATGGTCCACGGCCATCCGCGGTCAGGTGCCGTGCAGCATGCGGCGCAGGTCGTCGGACATCTCGTCGTACCGGCCGCCGAGGGCCTGTGCGAGGACGTTGGCGACGTGCAGGGCGGTGGTGAGCGGGTCGGCTCGCTCGGGTTCGCCCAGCAGCCGCATCGCCGTGCGCTGGCGGGCGCCGAGCAGGAGCCGGCCGCCGCGGGCGAAGGGTGGAAAGCCGGGGTCGGGCGCGAGCTGCTGTTCGGCGTGTTCCCGGTCGGCGGGGCTCAGCGGGGCCCCGTGCAGCAGGGCGTCGCGGAGCGGACCCGGCAGGGCGGGGGCGTCGCGTTCGGCCTCCTCGACGATCCGTTGCCGGCCCCATCGGGCGACCGCGCGCAGCTGGTCGTCGTCGCACGCGGCCAGGATCTGGAACGCGGCGTTGGCGTTGGTGTGCATCATGAGGCCGAGGTGGCCGGTGTCGCGCAGGCGCCGGTCGGCGATGCCGAGGCCGTCCCAGTCGCGCTCCGCCATGGTGTCCCGGTCGGGGTCCTCGGCGTAGTACCGCAGCGCCCGGCGGGCCGCCGCGGACACCTCGGGTGACGGGCGCGCGGTTGGCGGCTCGGGCACCGCGGCGCAGCGGAACACCGTCTCCTGCAGCAGATCCTCGGTGAGCCGGACGCCGGTCAGGTGCTCCATGAGCGCGAACGTGCGTTTCTGGAACAGGTCGTCGTGCTCGAAACCGGGGTCGGTCACGGAGTGGGTCAGGTCGAACCCGAGCCGGGTGAGCGTGGCGTCGAGCCGGCGGGGATCGGTCCCGTGCCGGTCTTCCGGCCAGGTCGGATCGAGGACGACGATCTTTCGGCCGTCCACCGCCCAGTTGAACTGCGGCGACGTGTCCTCGTTGTGGTAGAACGACACGAGCTCGCCGCCCGCCGACAGCACCTGGATGACCTCGTCGTAGGTGGCGAGGAAGTTGTTGGCCTCGAACAGGACCGTCCACGCGCCGGCGGCGAACGCCGAGACCACCGCGAACCCGTCGGGCAGGTCGTCGCCGGCCAGCTGGAAGTGGCCCACGGAGTGCAGGTCCACGGGCTCCTCGCCGCCGAGCCGCCGCAACACCTCGTCCGGCTCGACGCCGCGCACATAGGAGACGCAGAAGTCCAGGGGGAGCCCGGCGTCGTCGGGGAGCATGAGGTCCTCGTCCGCCGTCACCACCTCAGCGTGCCTCCGAAACCGGCCCCGGGCTGGGGATTTCGCCGAAGTGGTACAGCCTGCCGTACCCCGGTTAGGGCAGCGCGCGGTATCGGATCACGCCGGTGGCGGGCCTAGCGTCGAGTGCATGGGTGCGGACGATGCGGTGCGGCTGGAGTCGGTGTCGAAGGAGTACGGGCGTGCGGTGCGGGCCCTGGACGGCGTGACGGCCGGGTTTCCGCGCGGCTCGTTCACCGCGGTGATGGGGCCGTCCGGGTCAGGGAAGAGCACGTTGCTCAACTGCGCCGCCGGGCTGGACCGGCCGACGTCCGGACGGGTCGTGCTGGGCGACACGGACCTGTCCGGCCGGTCGGAGACGGAGCTGACCGAGCTGCGGCGGGACCGGGTCGGGTTCGTGTTCCAGGCGTATAACCTGCTCGGCGCGCTGACGGTGGCGGACAACGTCGCGTTGCCCGTCCGGCTGGCCGGGAAGACGGTCGATCCGCAGCGGCTGACGGGTGTCCTCGCCGCCGTCGGGATCGCCGAGTATCGCGACCGGCGGCCGAGCCAGCTCTCCGGTGGCCAGCAGCAGCGGGTGGCGATCGCCCGGGCGCTCATCAACCGGCCCGACCTGGTGTGCGCGGACGAGCCGACGGGCGCGCTGGACAGTCGCAGCGGCCGTCAGGTGCTGGCGCTGCTCAGGAAGATCGTCGACGAGCTGGGGCAGACGGTGCTGATGGTGACCCACGACCCGGTGGTGGCCGCGCAGGCCGACACGGTGGTGTTCCTCGCGGACGGCCGGTTGGCCGGTGCGCTGACCCGGCCGTCCGCCGAGCAGATCGCCGACCGCATGACCCACCTGGGAGACGACCGCATGACCCACCTGGGGGAGCGGTGATGCTCAGACTGGCCTGGAGCACCCTGAAGGAGCGCAAGGGCGGGTTCGTCGCGGCGTTCGTCGCCGTGGTGTTCGGTTCGGCGGTGATCACGGCGTGCGGGATCCTGCTGGAGAGCAGCGAGCGTTCGGGGGTGCCGGCCGAGCGGTACCGCAACGCCGACGTGGTGGTGGGTGCCCCGCAGGCCCTGCGGGTCGCCGACGACGTGGACCCGCTGTTCGCCGAGCGGGCCACGCTGCCCGCCGGTCGGGTCGGCGACGTCGCGGCGGTGCCCGGCGTGCGGGCGGCGGTCGGCGACGTGAGCGTCGCGGTGACCGTCGTGACCGCCGGCGCCGGACCCGCTGCCGGGCACGGCTGGCGGTCGGCCGTGCTCGGCCCGTTCACGGTGCGGGCGGGCGGCGCACCGGCGGGGCCGGACGAGGTGGTGCTGGACGCCGACCTCGCGAGGAGGGCCGGCGTCACGGTCGGCGGGTCGGTCAGGCTGGCGGTCGGCTCGACCACGTCGACGTATCGGGTGGTGGGGATCGCCGAGCCTCCGGGTAAGCGGCGGGCCGCGGTCTTCTTCACCGACGTCCGGGCCGCGGAACTCACCGGCCGGCCGGACCGGGTGGACACCATTGGCGTGCTGGCCGCACCGGGGGTGAGCGCCGGGCAGCTGGCCCGCGCCATCGAGGCGGCCGTCCCAGGTGTGGTCGGCCACACCGGTGCGGACCGCGCCGAGGCGGAGTTCCTCGACGTCGGCGGCACCAGGTCGTTCCTGAGCGAGCTGTCGCTGGCGTTCGGCGGCAGCATGGTCCTGGTCATCATGGTCGTCGTGGGCGGCACCCTGGCGCTGTCCGTGCGGCAGCGGCTGCGGGAGCTGGCGCTGTTGCGGGCGATCGGCGCGACCCCGAAGCAGGTGCGGCGCATGATCGCCGCCGAGACGCTGGTGGTCGGCACGCTCGGGGCGGTGTGCGGGGTGGTGCCGGGCGTCGGGCTGAGCGTCGCGCTGCTGGAGGCGTTCATGGCGGTCGGCGCGGTGCCGGCCGACTTCAAGCTGACGGTCGGTCCGCTGCCGCTATTGGCGGCGCTGGTGCTGTGCCTGATCGGGGCGCGCCTCGGCGGTTGGATCGCGGCCCGGCGCGCGGCCGGGCTCAGGCCGGTGGACGCGCTCGGGGAGGCCGCGCTGGAGCCGCCGAAGCTGGGGTGGGTCCGGTTGACCGCCGGCGTGCTGCTGGTCCCCGCCGGTCTCGCGATGGCGGTCGTGCTGCCGTGGTCGTTGCCCGGTGAGGGGTCGGAGGAGAGCGCCGCCTTCTCCGCGTTCCTGCTGATCCTGGCCGTCGGGCTGCTCGGGCCGCGGTTGCTCGGCGGTGCCGTCACCGTGCTCGGTCCCCTGCTCAACCGGGGGTCGGGCGTCAGCGGGTTCCTCGCCGGCCGCAACGCGCACGCCAACGCGCGGCGGCTGGCCGCGGCGACCACCCCGCTGATCATGGGGATCACCCTGGCCGCCGCGCAGCTCTTCAGCGGCACGACCGCCACCGAGGCGGCGCAGCGGCAGGCGGCCGACGGGCTGCGCGCCGACTATGTGGTCACGTCCACGTCGGCCGGTGTGTCGCCGGAGCTCGCCGGTGCGCTCCGCGCCGTGCCGGGCGTCGAGACGGTGACCCCGGTCGTGCGGACACGGGTCATGGCGACCTTCCGCGATGGCGACGACCTGCAGATCAGGCAGTACCCGGCGCAGGGCGTGGATGGGGACCGGCTGGCCGGGACCCTGGACCTGGCGGTGCGCGCGGGGAACCTCGCGGACCTGCGAGGCGACACCGTGGCGTTGAGCCGGATCGCGGCAGGCACCCTCGGCGCCACGGTCGGCGCGACCGTCACCATGCACCTCGGTGACGGCACGCCGATCCGGCCCACCGTGGTGGCGATCTACGAGCGGGGACTCGGCTTCGGTGACGTCACGCTGCCGCACGACCTGGTCCTGGCGCACACCACCGACCGGGTGGACGCCGCGCTGCTGATCGCGGCGGCGGGCACCGACGTCGGGGCGCTGCGGTCCGCGGTCCGGGACCTGCCGACGGTCCGGGTCGACGACCGGGGGTCGTTCGCCGCCGCGCGGCGCGAGGCCATGGCCGGCGAGTCGGCGGTCGGGCTGATGCTCAACGCGGTGCTGCTGGGCTACCTGGCGATCGCCGTCGTGAACACGTTGGTGATGGCGACCGCCGCCCGCTCCCGCGAGTTCGCGCAGCTGCAACTGGTCGGCGCGACGCCGAAGCAGGTGCACGCGATGATGCGCGCCGAGACCAGGATCATTGTGGTCGCGGCCGTGCTCATCGGCACCGCCGCCGCCGTCCCGTCGTTGGTCGGCACCAGCATCGCGCTGACCCGGACCCTGACCCCGTCGATCCCGCCGCTCGTCTACGTGGGGATCGTCGCGGTCGCCGCGCTGCTGGGCTGGGCGGCCGTCATGACCTCGACCCGCGCCGCCATGCGGCCGGTCACCGGCTCCCGTTGAGATACGCGAGGACGGCGAGCACCCGGCGGTGGCCGCTGTCGGTCACCGCCAGGCCGAGCTTGGCGAAGATGTTGCCGATGTGCTTCTGCACGGCGTTGTCGGTGATGACGAGCTGGTGTTCGATGGTCTTGTTGTCGTGGCCCTGCGCCATCAACGCCAGGACCTCGCGTTCGCGCGGGGTGAGAGCGGCGATCGGGTCGCCGGCGCGCTGGACGAGCTGCGCGATGACCTGCGGGTCCATCGCGGTGCCGCCGGCGGCGACCCGGCGCAGGGCGTCGATGAACTCGTCCACCCGGCTGACCCGGTCCTTGAGGAGGTAGCCGACGCCGCCGGAGGCGGTGGAGAGCAGCTCGGCGGCGTACTGCTGCTCGACGTACTGCGACAGCACCAGCACCGGCAGTCCCGGGTGCTCGCGGCGGGCCTGCAGGGCGGCGCGGATGCCCTCGTCGCGGAACGACGGCGGCAGCCGGACGTCGACGATGGTGGCGTCGGGCCGGTGCTCCCGCACGGCGGACAGGAAACCGGAGGCGTCCTCGGCGACGGCGGCGACGTCGATGCCCGCCCGGCCGAGCAGCAGCCGCAGCCCGCTCGACAGCAGCACGTTGTCCTCGGCGATCACGACCCGCACGGCAGCTCCAGGGTGATGGTCGTCGGCCCGCCGGGCGGGCTGTCGACGTCGATGGTGCCGTCGAGCGCGAGGACCCGGCGGCGGATCCCGGCGATGCCGGTGCCCCGCCGGTCGTCGGCGCCACCGGCCCCGTCGTCGGTGATCACCACCGACAACCGGTCCGCCGCCCGCCGGACCCGGACCACGGCCGTGGTGGCCTGGCTGTGCTTGGCGACGTTGGTGAGTGCCTCGGCGACGGCGAAATACACGACGGTCTCCACGGCCGCCGGCACCCGGCCCAGGTCGCCCAGATCCAGCCGGGTCGGCACGCCTCCGCCGGCGGTCACGGCGGTCAGCGCGCCGGCGAGGCCCCGGTCGGCGAGGATCGGCGGGTACACGCTCTGGATCACCGCACGGAGCTCGGTCATCGCCGCTTCCGTGCCCTCGTGCGCGTCCCGCAGCAGTTCCTCCAGGAGCTGCTCGTCGCGTGGCGTGTCGGACAGCGCCTGCCGGGCCACGGCCAGCCGCATCGCGATCGCCACGAGCCGGGCCTGGGTCCCGTCGTGCAGGTCGCGTTCGATCCGGCGCAGCTCGGCACCGTGCGCGTCGAGGACGTCCGCCCTGGTGCGGGTCAGCACCGCGACCCGCTCCGCCAGCTGCTCGGTCGTCGAGGTCGCCAGCACTTCCAGGCAGATCCTCGCGTGCGCGCGGGCGACGGGCGGGAAGGCGACGTATGCGACGGCCGCGAGCAGCAGGATCTGCAGCGGTCCGAGCGTGAGGGCGGTGCCCCAGCCGGGCACCGGCACGTCGATGAACAGCCGCGGCCGCTCCTGCGGTGTGAACGCCCACCACAGGGACGTGGCGATCGCGGCGACCACGACATTGCCCACGCACAGCAGCGCCGGCAGCCCGAGCACCAGTCCGGTGACGACATTGACCGGCAGCCAGAGGAGGCTGCGTCCGGCGCTCGTTCGTCGCGGGTCAGCTGCTCCCAGCAGCCGCCCGGCCCGGTCACGGTGCCGGTCCGCCCACCACCGGGCCGGCCGGGGCACGAGGAACAGCGGCAGGGCGAGCACCGTGGCGACGCCGGTGACGAGGGACACCAGCAGGTAGATCCCGCCGCGCCGCACCTGCACCCACCGAGCCCCCGACACGGGGTCAAGCCTATGCAGCCGGGATACGGGCGGACCGGACCGGGGTGTCGAGCGGGCGGCCGGTGCGGAACACGGCCAGGGGCGACTCGTCCGGGGCCAGGTCGAGGCGGGCGGCGAGCCGGGCGCTCGTGGCGGCGCAGTCCAGCAGCTGGCTCAGCGGGTGCACGTGCAGGCCGCGCTCGGACAGTGCCAGCCATACCCGGACCAGCTCGCGACCATGAGCGATCACCGCTTCGGGGGTGACGGCGCTGCCAACCAGGATCAGGACGCTGCCGTCGTAGCGCAGCAGACCCTTCGACGCGGCGGCGAGCAGCGCCGGTCCGCCGAGCCGGCGGGTGAGCCGGTAGGCGCGCGGCCCGATCATCGCGGCCAGGCCGGTCGCCTCGACCCGGGACAGCGCCATGGCGCGGTCGGTGAGGCCGTCGAGGTGATACCGCGGGTGCTTCGGCGACAGGCGCATCCAGGCGCGCAGCTCGTCCACGACCGCAGGCGTGCCGAACATCCAGCGGTCGGCCTCGGCGAGCGGCCCGGCGAGCTCCCGGGTGGGGACCTGCCGCAGGTCGGCGCCGAGGCCGGCGAGGGTCTGCGGGTCGAGGGTGCCGGGCGCGTAGCCGCCGCGGGCGCAGCGCCGCTGCCGCACGGACTCCACGGTGAACGGGGTGTCGTACACCTCCGGGGCGGGGAGCAGCCGGGCGGCCCGCAGCGTGGCGTGGTCGACGGCGATCTCGGCGCGCACCGGCAGACCGGCGGACGCGGCGACGATGAGGGAGGTCTCCACGAACGCGCCCAGCGACAGGAACAGGTCCCGCCGGGTCGGGTCGGAATCCGGCAGCGCCCGCGCCGGGTCCCAGTGGATGTCGATGCTGTCGGAGGTGTACTGCGGCAGCCACGGCTGGGTGTTGTGCGCGCTGGGTGCGCGCCGGCAGTCGTCCTCCAGCTCACGGAACCTGGAAGCCCAGCTCATGCGACGCCCCGCTCGTAGAAGGTGTATCCGTGCAGCGGGCGGCCGCCCACCCGGCGGTAGCCGGCCGCAGAGGCCGGGTTGTCGCGCTCCACGTAGGTGCTGCGCAGCGAGCGGTACCCGCCGGTGCGCAGGTTGCGGTGCAGCTCCCGGGACAGCAGCGTGAGATAGCCGCGGCCCTGCTCGCCGGGGACGGTGCCCTTGATGATGAGCACCGCGTCGCGGCGGTAGCGGCCTCGGGTGGCGAGCAGCCGCAGCTGGTTGAGCACGCCGAGCCGGCCGCGGACCTTCATGAAGAACTCCGACACGTCGGGCACGGTGACGACGAACGCGACCGGCCGGCCGTCCTTCTCCAGCCACAGCAGCAGCGACTCGTCGAGCAGGTACGCCAGGCCGTCGGTCTGCGCGGCGAGCTCGTCGGCGGAGATCTCGGTGTAGTAGCCGAGCTGCGCGAAGGAGGCGTTGAGCATCTCCCGCAGGATCGGCAGCTGCGCGGTGAACCCGCGGCGGGAACCGTGCCGCAGCACCAGCCGCTCCGCCTCGATGCGCGCGTCGTCGAAGGCGAACACCGCGTCGGCGTCGACGTCGAGCCGTTCGCAGATCCACGTGTCGGCCTCGAACCGGCGGGTGAAGCCGTGCCGCTCGTAGATCGAAGGGTAGGACGGCGGGTTCCAGGCGGAGTCGATGAACCCGCGCTCCTCGAAGCCGGACGTGATGACCCCGCCGGTCTGGTTGGGCAGCAGCCCGACCGGGCCGAACAGCGCGTCGGTGTCCCGGCCGCGGTCGGCGACCAGGTCGAACAGGGCGGCGGCGGTCTCCTCGTCGCGAAACTCGGTGAGCCCGAAGAGCTGGTGCCGGCGGCCGAGCTTGGCGTCGAACTTGGCGTTGCGGTGCAGGGTCGTGCGCCCGACGACGGTGCCGGCCGCGTCCCGGGCGAGGAACAGCTCCACGTCGGTGAACCCGGCGATCACCTGTGCCGCGAGGGGCACGTACCGGTCGGCGGGGTGCAGGCGCAGCGGCAGGTCGCAGAACGCGCGCAGCCCGGCGCGGTCCGTGACCGGAGCGACGATGACGGTCATCGGTGCACGCTCGGGCCGTCGGTCTCGTGCGACAGCGGCGTGTAGGTCTCGATGTGGGCCATGGTGTCGCCCTCCGCGCGCCAGACGCCGTTGGTGTAGCCGCTGTCCTCGGCGTTGTAGAGGCGGATGTAGCCGCCGCTGGCGTTGCGCTTGCCGTGGTCGGTGATCCAGCACATGAGGTCGCGGTGGTGTTTGGTCCGGGCGAACTTCAGCAGCGCGTCCTTGTCGCGGAAGAACGCGATGGTGCCGAGCGTGAACGGCCACTGCCAGTAGACGGTGTGCCAGCAGTACCCGGGCAGCCGCCGCATCTGGCGGACCATCTTGAACCACGTGAACGTGAGGATGAAGATGGAGTGCGGCCCGCGGTAGCGGGTGGCGCCGACGAACATCGCGGTGGCCTGGCCGACCGGTGGCACCTTGGAGAAGTCGGTGGTCCTCATGCGGCGGTGCTCCTCGCCAGGTAGACGTTCTTGATCTTTCCGGTGGTGCCGGCGAACGGGCCGGTCTGGTGCTCGTGGACGCGGATGCGCAGGTCCGCGGCGGTCGGGTCCTCGGCGAGGGACTCGGCGAAGTCGCGGCTCACCTCGGCGAGGTAGCGGACCAGGCCGCGCCGGCACACGTCGGCGAGCTGCGCCACCTCGGCCTCGGCCAGGTCGACCCCGTCGCGGAGCTGGACGTGCACGACCGGGCGGCTCTCCAGGTCGGTGCTCTCCTCCAGGGTCAGGCAGAAGCTCTCGATCTGGTGCGCCAGGGGGTTGTCCCGGTACAGGCCGTTCTCGACGTCCTGCGGGTAGATGTTGGCGCCCATGTAGGAGATCGTGCTGTCCTTGCGGCCGTACAGGAACAGCAGCGGCAGCCGCATCCGGTCCACAGCGAACGCCTGCTGCGCCTCGGCCCACGCGGCCGGGTCGGTCTTCAGGATCGCCGCCAGGTCGTCGTAGGACAGCAGCTTGCCCTCGTCGCCGATGTTGTAGCGGACCTTCGGGTTCAGCACCGCGGTGGTGTTGATCGTGCACAGGATCTCGTGCTCGGCGGTGGTCTCCAGGTACGTCTCCAGGGGGTTGTACTGGAAGACCATCGGCAGCCGGTGCTCGTCCGGGCCGAGCAGCGCGGCGCGCAGCCGCTGGTCGGTGCGCAGCCGGCGGCGCAGCCACACGCTGAGGTCGGTCTCGCCGCCCATGCCGATGGTGAGGTCGCTGGCGCCGTAGCCGGAGCGGATCTTCGTGAACCGCTGCTCCAGGTAGTCCCGCAGCGCCTCGGTCATCCCCTCGCCGCCGACCAGTGCGCTCAACCGGTAGGGCGCCCAGTCGAAGCCGATCGCGTCCATCTTGTCCAGCAGGTGCTTCAGGAACGGCGGGTACGCGGTGATGACGTAGTCGAAGCCCGGCCCGAAGTGCCGCAACGTGTCGATGATCTTGTCCAGGTCGGGCCCGGTGTTCTTCACCATCGCGACCCGGGCCATGGCGATGCCGGTGTTGGTGCCGGTCGCCCACGCGCCCATCGAGTAGGCGTTGATGACGAACCGCCGCTTCGACGGGAACACCAGCGTCGTGTATCCGGCCAGGTTCTTGTGCACCGTGTTGAGCTCGCGGCGGCTGCGGACCCAGTTGTACGGCTGGCCCGACGAGCCCGACGACTCGTCCACGACACTGCCGGCGATCTCGAACCGGCCGTGCCAGCAGCGCTGCTCCTGCGAGTACGCCTTCACGTAGGACAGCTTGTCGGTCGGCGGGTAGGAGGTCAGGTCGAACCAGCGGAACTGCCAGCCGTTGCGGCCCAGGAAGTCACCGTAGGCGGGCACGTCGATCGCGGCGAACTGGCAGGTCATCCACGCGTGCAGGCGGGCGAACCGGGCCATCCACGGCCGGTAGTTGCGGGCCATCAGCCGCCACACCGCCGGATGCACGCGGTAGATCGCGTACAACCAGGTCAGCCCGAAGCTGCTGACGCGAAGCACCCATTGCCGCACGAACGTCACGACACTTCCCTCTCTCCTAGACCGCCAACGGCGGCTCCATCGGAGCAGCCCGCAGCGGCACCATCCTCGGTTCGCGGCGGTCCGGGCGCCTGAGCCGTCGTACTCGCATCCGGGTAAGTATGGTTGGCACATGGCCGGGACCCTCATGACCGGAGCGACGATCTGGGCCGGCCCGACCTGCGAACCGCAGCCCGGCTGGCTGCTGGTCACCGGCGACAGCATCACCGCCGTCGGCGGACAGGACACGCCGCCCCCACCGGCGAGCACCATGATCGACCTCGCAGGTTGCCACATCCTGCCCGGGTTCGTCGACACGCACCTGCACACCACCGTTGTCGGGTGGCAGACGCTCGGCATCGACGGCGCCGCCTGGACCGACCTGCCGCAGGCCCTGGCGGCGATCGGCGCCGCGGCCGCCGCCGACCCGCAGGCGCCCTGGCTGCTGTGCTGGAACGCCCGGCCGTTCCGGTGGCCGCAGCGCCGCCTGCCGACCGCCGCCGAGCTCGACGCCGTCGCCCCCGGCCGTCAGATACTCGTCAGCGGCGTCGACGTGCACCGCGGTGCCGTCTCCACCCAGGCGATGCGCACCCTCGGCCTCACCACCCTGCGCGCGCAGGCCGGCGACGTCACCCGCGACCGGCGTGGCCGGCCCACCGGCGAGATCTGGGAACAGGCCTACGGCGAGGCCCTGGCCCGGGCCCTCGCCGACGCGCCCGGCTCGCTGGAGGACCTGACGCGGCGGGCGCTGGACCGGTGCCTGGCGCTGGGCATCACGCACGCCCACGAGGCGTACGTCGCGCCGCAGCAGCACGAGCTGATGCTGCGCCTGGCCGCGCCCGCGGCGCCCCGGCTGTCCTGGGCCGTCGGCGCCGGGTCCGGCCTGCTCAGCCCCGCGCCGGGACCCGCCGGAGCGCCCGACGGCCCCTACGGCGCCGGCAGCCGGGAGGCGAAACTGTTCCTCGACGGCGGTGACCGGTGCGCGGTGTGCCTGCCGGCCCGTGCCCTCGGCCGGCTCACCCTGCAGGCCGTCCGCGAGACCGTCGCCGCCCGCCACCCCGGCCCGCTGCGCGACGCGCTGCGCCGGCGCAGCGCGGTCCGCGGGCGGGAGCTGCACCTGCAGTACCTGCGCTACGCCGGGATCGACCTCACCCGGCTGCTAGCCGGCTACCTCGAGGCGGGTATCCGGCCGCGGCTGCACGCCCTGGGCAACCTCGCGGTCCGGCAGGCCGCCGAGGCCCTGCGCGCCGCCGGCGCCGGACCGGGCGCGGCCGTCATCGACCACCTCGTGCTGCTCGACCCGGCCACCGTCGACCTGGTCGCCGCGAGCGGCGCGTGGGCGACCTACCAGCCGGGGTTCCTCACCACGTTCGGCCCGCAGATCGTCGACGGCGGCACCGACCGGTTCCTCACCGTGCTCGGCGGCCGGCAGCTGCTCGACGCGGGCGTGCCGCTGACCCTCGCGTCCGACCACCCGGCCGGCCCCCTGGACCCCCTGGGCAACCTGCGCCACGCCGTGCACCGCACGATCCAGCCGGCGCAGGCGCTCACCCGGGTGGAGGCGGTCCGGGCCCTCACCACGACGGCGGCCGCGTCCATCGGCGCGCCCGGCGCCGGTGGCCTGACCGCGGGGGAGCCCGCCGACCTGGCGATCTGTGACGGCGACCCGTTCACCCCGGCGACCCGCGTCACGCAGACCTGGGTCGCCGGGGTGCCACGTCAGGGGCCGTAGCCGCAGATCTTCCAGCCGCCGTCCTCTTGCACCAGCGTCAGCGTGAGGTTGTTCGTCGACGTCCGCCCACTGCTGGTGATCTTGATGGTGAACTGCGCGTAGACGCTCGCGGTGCTGCCGCTGACCGTCTCGCCGGTCACGTGCCATTCCAGGATGGTGCTGCGGCTCGACCCGGACGACGTGTCGTTGGCGAGGTCCTTGCGCAGCTTGGCCGCTTCCTCCTTGCACAGGTACTTCTCGACCTTGCCCGCGTCGGGATGCTCGCTGGCGACCTCGGACAGGTACGCCTCGACGACCTCGGTCGGCGTCTGCACGAACACCTTCTGGTAGGTGAAGTACCCGCCGACGACGGCCAGGATCAGCAGCAGGACCGCGCCACCGACGAGCAGCGCCCCCTTGCCGCCGCGCTGCTCACCGCCCGGGGGCGGCTGCTGGACGGGCTGCGGCAGGTACTGACCGTAGGGCTGACCCTGCACCGGCGGCTGCGGTGCGTAGGGTGGCTGCGGTTGGTACGGCTCTGGCGGTCCCCCGGGATACGTCACGGGCACATCGTATATACACGGGGTTCGTTGCGGCCGTGCCGTCGCTGACGGGTGGAGGATGTGGCGTTGATCGGCGCGGGAACGGTGCTGGCAGGCCGATACGAGATCGGCGAGCACATCGCCAGCGGCGGCATGGGCGACGTGTGGCAGGGCGTCGACCGGGTGCTCGGCCGCACCGTGGCGGTCAAGCTGCTGCGCGCGCCGTCGGACGAGCCGGAGTTCGCCTTCGCCGGCCGGTTCGTGGCCGAGGCCCGCACCATGGCCACGATCAGCCACCCCGGCGTCGTCGACGTGTACGACTTCGGCGACGACCCGGCCGCCGGCATGTACCTCGTCATGAAGTACATCGAGGGCGAGTCCCTGGAGCGCGCACTGGACCGCGACGGGCGACTGCCGCCCGCGGCCACGATGCGCCTGGTCGCCGAGGCGGCCGAGGCCCTGCACGCGGCCCACGACAAGGGCGTGACGCACCGCGACATCAAACCCGCGAACCTCCTGCTGCGCCCCGACGGCAGCACGGTCCTCACCGACTTCGGCATCGCCCGCTCCGCCGCCGCGACTCACCAGACCTCGACCGGCCTGCTGCTCGGCACCGCGTCCTACATCGCGCCCGAGCGGGCCGCCGGCGACCCGGCGACGGCCCAGTCGGACATCTACTCGCTGGGCGTCGTCGCGTACCGCTGCCTCGCCGGCCGCCTGCCGTTCGTCGGCGAGAGCCTGCTGCAGATCGCCCTGCGCCACGCCAACGACGAGGTGCCGCCGCTGCCCGGCGACGTGCCGCCCGGCGTGCGTGCCGTGGTCGAACGGGCCCTCGCCAAGGACCCGGCGCAGCGCTGGCCCTCCGGTGCCGCCTTCGCCGCCGCGGCCCGCGCCGCGCTGTCCACCACCCGGGTGGAGACGGCCGTGCCGGTGCCGGCCCCCAACCGGCGCCGCCTGCTGCTCGTCGCCGGCGCCGGCCTGGTCGCCGCCGCGGTCGTCGCCGCGGCAGTGTTCCTGCCCGGCCGGGACGGCGGCCGGGGCGTCGGGGTCGCCGCGACCACCGCGCCGGCGGACTCGGCCGGCCTCGGCGCGGGTGCCGCCGTCCCGGCGACGGCACCGTCCTCGGCCGCCCCGGTGCCGGCCTCGGCGTCCGCGCGTCCGACCCTGCCCACCGGCACCCCTCCGGCCGGCGCGCCGTCGGTGCCGGCGAACCTCACCGCGACCCCGGTCAACGCCACCACGATCCGCCTGCAGTGGAAGGACACGTCCAGCAACGAGACCGGCTTCACCGTCATCAACGGCGCCACGTCCCGCACCGCCGCCGCCAACGCGACCACCCTCACCTGGGACGGCCTCGCCCCCGACACCCGGATGTGCTTCAAGGTCCGCGCCGACAACGCCGCCGGCGGATCGGCGTACTTCCCCGCCGCGCAACAGGACTGGGTCTGCGCCGTCACGCTGCCCGGCACCGGCCCCGCGGCCCCGTCCGGCCTCACCGCGACCCCGGTGAGCGCCACCGCGATCCGCCTGCAGTGGACCGACAACTCCACCGACGAGGCCGGCTTCACCGTCATCAACGGCGAGACCTCACGGAGCGCGGGCACCAACGCGACGTCGTACACCTGGGACGGCCTGACACCCGGCACCTACATGTGCTTCAAGGTCCGCGCGCACAACCCGGCCGGCGTCTCGGCCTACTCGCCGCCCGCCCAGCAGGACTGGGCCTGCACCACCACCCCGTCCGCCTGACCACTGCCATCACGTCCGGGCGGCCGGGACGATCGCGCCACACGGAATGGTGAGACCGTGAGGGGCCTCCCGCATGACGACCCGGTGCGTGCCGCTGTCCCAGTGGCCGATCCGGCTGACCGCCACCGCGGACGGGTTGCCGCCGCCGGCGACACCGACGAGCACGGTGCGGTCGGCGAACATCAGGCATCCATGTTCGAGATCGACCTCGTCGCGGTGGTGGATCAGCGGACCCGCGTCGTCCCCGCCGAGCCGCTGTGGATGGCCCTGCGGGTTCTTGCCGGTGAGGACCTCCAGCTGATCGGCCTTGCTCCCGGGACAGCGCATCGCGACGAACCGGTCGATCGCGCCGTCGTTGTCGATGTCGTACGCGTACGCGGGAAACGGGCTGGGCACGGCCGGGCCGCCGCAGTTGGCATACGCCCCCACCGCCGCCAGCACCGTCGTCGGCGTCGGTTGCGAACCCGCGTCGCCGACCTGGTCGCATCCAGCGACAGCCCAGGTCAAGGCAAGTGCCGCGCAGACGGCGCGAGACGGTTCGGATCGGCGCATGTTGACCCCCTGGCGCTCGGCGGGAAGGTGGCGAGCGTACGGTCTCCGGAACCGGGTCGGGTCGGGTTGTTGCGGCACCGGGGGCGAATGGCAACAATCGGCCCTTCCACTCCGGGTATCGAATTCCTACGCTGAGTGACGTGTCCAGTGCGGCGAGGACGACGGCCGGACCAGGGCGACCACACCGGCCGCTCCGGCCGACCACGGCGGACCCGCACTGCCGCGACCGGATCGCGTGGCTGTTGCGCGCCAACCGACGCTACGGTGACGACGACCCCCAGGAAGCCCGGCTCGCCTCGTTCGCGGCCCGCCTCACGGCACACGGCTGCCGCGCCTCGGCCGGGCAGGTCAGCCGCTGGGAGAGCGGACAGGTCATGGTGCCGCACCGGGTCGTCAGCGGCTACGAGCGTGCCCTCGGCCTGCCGGACAAGAGCCTGGTCGGCGTCGTCGACGCGCTGCTGCGGCAGGCCACCGCGCACCTGGCGCCGTCCAGCCTCGACCGTCGCGTCGACCCGGACGACCGGGCCGTGCATGCCCGCGCCGAAGACCTGCTCGACCGCGCACTGGGCGACGGGACCATGAGCGGATCCGACTGGGACGACCTGACCATCCTGCTCTGCGCGCTGAAGAACGTCGTGATGCCGACCCGCCTGTGGGGCGAGCTCGCCACCCGGCTCCTGGCGGAGCAGCTCGTCGCGGACGGTGGCGCGTGGCGCCTGCGCGGCGAGGCCACCCACCGGCTGCTGTGGCACCCCCGCAGCCGGCCGCACGTCATCGCCGCCTGCGCCGCCGTCGTCCGTGATCCGCGGTGCCCGATCGTCATCGAACCCCTCGCGATCCTGGACCTGGCGACCGAGCCCAGCGTCGCGGCGCTGCTGCTGTCCCAACTCACCGACCCGGTCGACGAGCGCGCCGTCCGCGGCGCGCTGCTCGCGAGCATCAGCAAGGTCCGGCAGCGGCAGTTCACCGCCGACCAGCTCGGCCGGGTCGCCGGCATCGTGGTCGAGCTGCTCGGCGACCCGCGGTTGCACGCCGCCGCCCGCCCGCTCGCCGGTGAGCTCGTCGGTCACCTGCCGCCGGCGCTGCGGGACCGCTCGGTGCGCCGGCTGCGGCGGACGTTCGACGCGGATCTCGACCTCGCCGGCGCGGTCACCGAGCAGCGCACCGCCGGCGCCGACCGGTCACACCGCATGGTGCAGCGCATTGTGGGCCGCGCGGTGTCGTCCATGCCGGGCTACACCGACGCGACACCCGACGAGATGCTTGCCCGGCTCGTCGACGAGATGCTGTTCAGCACGAACCTCGACGTTCGGCTGCACGCCGCGCAACTGGCCGGCGCCACCCCGTTCCGCGAACCCTTGGCCGGCGCGGTGTGCGCGGAGCTGCGCAGACCGCCGGTGATCCGCGACGCCGTGCGTGCCTGCGCCATCCTGGAGACGCTGCCGTTCATCGCGACCCGCCGGCACCGGCAGCTGGTGGAGACGATGCTGCTCGCACCGGGCCTGGACGGTGCGACATCGTCGGCGGCGGCATGGACCATCTCCCACATCCCCGGCCACAGCGCCCCGGCGTTCTGGTCCGCCGCGCTCGACCGCTACCGGCGCACGTGGCTGCGGCACCGGTCGGCGCACTCGCGGGAGACGTTGCGCGGCCTGACGTACGCACTCGGCATCGCCGGCGACACCGCGACCCTGGCCGCCGTTCGCGCGCACCCCGACATGCCGGCGGACAGCCGGCACGCGGCACAGTGGTGGGCGGCCCTGCCGTCGGTCATCCGCCGCAGTGCCCGCCTGTGAGGCCGCAGTGCCCGCCTGTGAAGCCGCGCCGACCGCTACTGGTGCACGCCCGGAGGGCGGCGGTTCGCGGGTGGCACCTCGTTGCCACCCGCGTCGGAGACGGTGGCGAAGCAGGAGGTGGCCAGGATGGTGATCCGGTTGGGCTCGTGGATGGTTTCGAACGGGTAGCGGTCCCAGCGGCCGTACGACGTGACCGTCACGGCCTCGCCGGGATGCAGCAGGTAGTCCTGGCCGAACGGTTCGAGGAACAGCTCCAGCAGGGCGTCGCCGTCGTTCTGCACGAGCAGCGGCATCGGGTTGCCCATCGCTTTCAGGGCCGCGAAGCTGAAGCCGCCGGTGCCCGGGTCGAGCGGCGGCTGTGGTCTGGCGCGTCTCCATCTGCCCGGCACGAGCATGATTGTCTCCCAACGCGGTCGCCTACGCTCGACGGGTGACACTGCTGCGATGGGAAGGGCTGCACAACGCCCGGGATCTCGGTGGGCTGCCGGCGGTCGACGGCGGCCGGGTGCGGCACGGGGCGGTGGTGCGTTCGGACTCCCCGCACGAGCTGACCGCGGACGGGGTCGCGGCGCTGCGCGCGCACGGGGTGACCCGCATCATCGACCTGCGGTGCGAGGACGAGGCGCGGATGCGGCCCAACGTGCTCGCCGATGACCCGATGTACCGGCTGGTGCCGTTCACCGATCCCGACGATGACCCCGCCGCCGAGCTGTCGGACCTGGCGGGCATCGACGAGCTGTACCGGTGCCGCATCGCCGGTGACGCCCGCCGGGTGGTGGCCGCCGTCGCGGCCGTGGCCGACGCGCCGCCCGGCGCGGTGCTGGTGCACTGCCAGGCCGGCCAGGACCGCACCGGCATGCTCGTCGCGCTGCTGCTGCGGGTCGCGGGGGTGCCCGACGACGCCATCGTCGACGACTACGCCTACTCGCCGACGCATCCCGGGCTCGAGTGCGAGCCGGAGTCGATCCTGTCCATGCTCGAACTCGTCGACGAGCGCTGGGGCGGCGCCGAGGGGTACCTCCTCGAGCACGGGCTGACGCCGGCGCAGCTGACCGCGCTCCGGACCAGGCTGCGCGGCTGAGCGGGTGGTCCGCGGCGCGACCATGGACTGGGTCTGGCGCGACGACGCGCTCCGCGAGACGCTGCGGGCGGCGATCACCCGCCTGCGCTGACGCCGCCGCCCGTATCGCCGCTCTTGTCGATGCCCGTCGGGGAGACGGCGGGAAGGCGGATCAGGGTCTGCTGGCCGGCGGCGACGAGCCGGCCGCCGGCGTCGAACACGTCGAGGCGGCACACGGTCAGCGTCCGTCCTGACTTGAGGACCGTGCCGACCGCCTCGATGTGGTTCCGCGCGGGTGCCAGGAGGTTGAGCTTGTATTCGACGGTGAGGACGTCCGCGTCGGCGGGGAACAGGGTGAGCGCCGCATAGCCGCCGGCGCTGTCGGCGATGGCGCTGGTCGCGCCGGCGTGGATGTAGCCGTGCTGCTGGGTCACCTCGGGCCGGCTGTGCAGCTCGATGTGCACCCGCCCCGGCCCGATGTGCGTCAGCCGGGCGCCGAGATGCGCCATCAGCCCCTGCCGCTCGAAGCTGACCCGGACGCGGTGCCGCACCTCGGGTGTCGCCGGCTCATGTCGCTCCATCTTGGACGCTCCGTAAGATCAGCGGATGTCGTCGACGGTACGCCGGGTCCTGCGAAGGTCGGTCGCGGTCGCCGTCAGCCTGTGCGCGCTGGTCGGCGCGATCCGGCTGGTCGCGCCCGCAACGGCCGGTGACGACGCCGGGGTGCGGCGGCAGCTCGCGTTCCTGCGCGACGCCATCGACGGCGGGGCCGCCACCGACGCGCAGGCGCTGTATCCCGAGGGATATTTCTTCATGCACGTCCTGTACGGGCTGACCTGGGTCGACCTCGGCATGCGCGCGAAGCCCGGCGACCGCGGCACCGCGCTGCGCGAGGCGCGGTGGGCGTTCACGCGGTTGGACTCTCCGGCCGGCCGGGCGCCGTTCAGCGAGGACCTGACCCCGTCCTACGGCGTCTTCTACCGCGGCTGGAGCAACTGGCTGCTCGGCGGGGTGCTCAGCCTGCAACCGGCCGGGCACCGCGACCCGGGCGAGGAACGCCGGTTCGCCGAGGACTCCGCCGCGCTCGGCGCCGCGTTCGACGCGTCGGCGTCGCCGTTCCTGACCGCCTATCCGGGGCAGGCGTGGCCGGTGGACTCGACGGTGGCGGTCGCGTCGCTGCGCCTGCACGACGCCCTGTTGCCGGCCCGGTACGCCGCGACGGTGCAGCGGTGGCTCGGCGGGGTCCGCGACCGGCTCGACCCGCGCACCGGCCTGATGCCGCACCGGGTCTCCGCCGAGACCGGCGAGCCCGCCGAGGTGGCCCGGGCCACCTCCCAGAGCATCATCCACCGGTTTCTGCCCGACATCGACCCCGCCTTCGCCCGCGAGCAGTACCTGCGGTTCCGGGACCGCTACGTGGTGCGGCCGCTCGGGCTCGGGCCGGCCGTGCGCGAGTACCCCGACGGGATGGACGGCCCGGCGGACGTCGACTCGGGCCCCCTCCCGCTCGGCGTGAGCCTGTCCGCGACCGTGGTCACCATCGGCGCCGCCCAGGTCAACCACGACGACGCGCTCGCGGGGGCCCTCGCGAGCTACGGCGAGTTCGCCGGTGTCCCGCTCAGCACGCCGTGGACGAAGCGGTACGCCTTCGGCCTGCTCCCGGTCGGCGACGCGTTCCTGGCCTGGTCGAAGACCGCCCGCCCCTGGGTCGCGGCGCCGCCACCCGCACCGCCGGCGAGCATCACCTGGTGGTGGCGGCTGCCGCTGCTGCTGATCCTGACGGTCTTCGGCACCGTGCCCTGGCTGCCGGCGCTCAGGCGCGGTAGGGCGTCACGGTTCTGGCGTCCTGCAGCGCCCGCGCCCACCACGTGACCCGATCGAGCAGGGCGGTCGCGTCCGGGCGCTACCCCATGTTCAACCGCATCCGCGCGGGCCGGCTGTCGCACCAGCCGCCGGACGTGCGGTTCCAGCTCGGCCTCGACATCGCCCTCGACGCGATCGCGGCCGTATTGCCTGATTTGCCGCTTTCGGAGTGAGATCATCGGTACGACCTTGACAGCTCTGGAACGCCGTTCCACGATGGTCTGGAACAACGTTCCAACCAGGTAGGGAGCACGATGATGACGGCACCGGTCACGATCGTCGGCGCGGGCCTCGGCGGCCTCACCCTCGCGCGAGTCCTCCACGTCCACGGCATCCCGGCCACCGTCTACGAGGCGGAGCCCTCGGCGGAGGCCCGCACCCAGGGCGGGCAGCTCGACATCCACGAGAACAACGGACAGCCCGCGCTCGAGGCGGCCGGACTCACCGAGGAGTTCCGCGCGATCATCCACGTGGGCGGCGCCGCGTCCCGGGTGCTCGACCAGCACGGCAAGGTGCTGCTCGACGAGCCCGACGACGGCGACGGCGGGCGCCCCGAGGTGCTGCGCGGCGACCTGCGCCGGATCCTGCTCGACTCCCTGCCCGCCGGGACGGTCCAGTGGGGCCGCAAGCTCACCGGCGTCCGGTCCCTCGGCGGCACCCGGCACGAGCTGACGTTCGCCGACGACTCCACGGTGACCACCGAGCTCCTCGTCGGTGCCGACGGCGCCTGGTCGAAGGTGCGGCCGCTGCTGTCGGACGCCCAGCCGTGGTACTCCGGCTACACGTTCGTCGAGACCTACCTGCACGACGCCGACGAGCGGCACCCCGCGACGGCCGAGGCGGTCGGCGCCGGCGCGATGTACGCCCTCGCCCCCGGCAAGGGCATCTGCGCGCACCGCGAGGCCGGCGGCATCCTGCACACGTACGTCGAGCTGCACCGACCGGCCGACTGGGTCGCCGCCATCGACTTCACCGACGCCGCCGCCGCGAAGGCCCGCGTCGCGGCCGAGTTCGACGGCTGGGCACCGGAGCTCACGGCCCTCATCACCGAGGCCGGGTCCGCACCGGTCCCGCGCATGATTCACGCCCTCCCGGACGCCCACCGCTGGGACCGCGTGCCCGGGGTCACGCTCATCGGCGACGCCGCCCACCTGATGCCGCCGTCCGGCGAGGGCGCGAACCTCGCCATGTTCGACGGCGCCGAACTCGGCAAGGCGATCGCCGCCAACCCCGGCGACCTCGAAGCCGCCCTCGCCACCCACGAGGCGGCGATGTTCGCCCGCAGCGCGGCCGAGGCCGCCGACGCCCACGAGATCCTGGAGGCCTGCCTCGGCGACCGCGCCCCCTTCAGCCTCATCGACTTCTTCACCGGCGGCTGATCCGCTACCCGGTGCTGAGGCCGAGCCGCCGGAGCAGGTCGAAGAACAGGTCTTCGGCGAACGTCTCCTTGCCGTCCAGGACCCCGGCCACCGCTTCCACGCTGTCCGGAGTCAGGCCGGCGGCGCGCGCCCAGGCGGTCGCGGTGCGGGCTCCGGCCGTGCCGCCGGGTGCCTCCTCGAGAATCTCGCGCCGGGTCAGTTCGACCTCGGCCTCGTATTCGGGGTCGCGCCAATCGCTGCCGAGGAAGTTCCCGTCATCGTCGAACGGACTGGGCGGCGCGATCAGGTAGGCCAACGCAGATTCGAGCTGCAGCCATACCTCCCACGACGGCGGAGCCGCACCGACCCCGGTGACCTGGACGGCGCTGCTGTCCAGCACCCGGCCGAGCAGCACCGGGCCGCCGGTTGCGGTGCGCAGCCGGTCGAGCAGATCGTCCGGCAGTGGCCCGGACGAGTCCCGGACCGCCCACACCTGCCAGCCCGCGCGCCACGGCCCGCCGCTGCTGGGCGCGGCGTCGCCCAACGCCGCGGTCCCCGGCAGGAGTTGCGCCGGCAGCTCGCCCGAACGCACCACCACATACTTACCCCAGAAACCCATTGCCGGCCCTGCCTGACCTCGACGGACGATCTTGGCCAGCAGGGTAGGCCCAGAGCCGGCCGTAAGATCCACAAACCTGTACGCCCGACACGATAGTGGTAGACCGTCGCGAATATTGGGGCGACGGGCACCGGGGGGTGTCAGGCAGCATGGGGGCGTGGACGTACGGGGACCGGCGCGCTTTCTGTGGTGGTTGGGTCGGCGGGTCAAGGGCCGGGTGGCGCTCGGCGCGCTGTTCGGGTCGCTGTGGTTCATGAGCCTGGCGTTCACGCCGTTCCTCATCTCGCAGGCCGTCGACCGGGGGTTGCAGTCGCGGCGGCCCGGGGTGCTGGTCGGGTGGGCGGCGGCCGTCCTGGTCGTCGGGGTGGCCAGCGCGGGGCTGGGGATCATGCGGCACCGGAGCATGACGAAGCTGCGGATGGCCGCCGCGCTGCACACCGCCGACCTGGTGATGACCCACGCGACCAGGCTCGGCGCGGCGCTGCCCCGGCGGGTCACCGCCGGTGAGGTGGTCACCATCGGCATCTCCGACGTGTGGACGATCGGCCGGGCGATGAACGTCGGCGGTGTCGGGTTCGCCTCGACGCTCGCGTACGTCGTCGTCGCGGTGCTGCTGTCGCACACGTCGCCGCTGCTCGCCGTGGTCGTCGCCGCTGGGCTGCCGGTGCTGCTGCTGATCGTCGGGCCGCTGCTGCACCGCACCCAGCGGGCCGGGCTGCGCTACCGGGACCGGCAGGGCGAGCTCAACGCCAGGCTGGTCGACATCCTCGGGGGGCTGCGCATCCTCAACGGCCTCGGCGGCAAGGAGACCTACCTCGGCCGCTACCGGAAGGAGTCGGCGTCGCTGCGGGATCAGGGGTACCGGGTCGGCGGCCCGAACAGCTGGATCGGCGCGTTCGGCGACGGGCTGCCGGTCGTGTTCCTCGGGCTGGTGGTGTGGCTCGCCGCGCGGCTCGCGGCGACGGGGGAGCTCACCGTCGGTCAGCTGGTCGCCGTGTACGGGTACACCGCCATGCTCGTCATCCCCGTCAATGTGATGATCTTCTGCGGGTCCGACGTCATCCGGGGACTGGTCGCGGCCCGGCGGGTGGTCGACTTCCTGCGGCTGCCGGTGGACGATCCGTCCGGGGGTGCCGCGCCGGCCGCGCCGGCGACCCTGCACGATCCGGGTTCCGGGGTCGTCGCCGAGCCGGGCCGGTTGACCGCCCTGGCCGGGGCCCGGCCGGAGGACGCCGCCGCAGTCATCGACCGGCTCGGGCGCTACGGGCCGACCGACGCGACCTGGGGCGGCCTGCGCCTGTCGGACATCGCGCGGGCCGAGGTCCGGGCCCGGATCCTGGTCGCCGACCACGACGCGGACCTGTTCGCCGGGCCGCTGCGGGAGGTGGTCGCCGGGCCGGACGAACCCGACGACGACCTGGTCCGCCTCGCGGTCCGCACCGCCGTCGCCCATGACGTGGCCGCCGACCTGAGCCGGCCGGTCGAATGGGGCGGCCGCAACCTGTCCGGCGGGCAGCGGCAACGGGTCCGGCTGGCCCGGGCCGTGCACGCGGACCCGGAGATGCTGCTCGTCGCGGAGCCGACGTCCGCGGTGGACGCGCACACGGAGGCGGCCATCGCCGAACGGCTCTCCGCCGCCAGGGCCGGCCGCGGCACCGTCGTGGCGACCACGTCGCCGGTGCTGCTGGACCGCGCCGACGTGGTGCACTACCTGGTGGACGGCAAGGTCGCCGCCTCCGGCACGCACCGGACGCTGCTGGCCGCACAGCCCGGCTACCGGGCGCTGGTCACCCGGGCCTTCGGGGACGACGCATGATGGCGAACCTGCCCGTCGCCGACCAGCGCATGGTCGGCCGGGCGGCGCTGCGGCTGCTGGCCGCCGACCGCCGCTCGGTCGCCACGATCATCACGCTCAACTCCCTCGCCGCGCTCGCCGGGCTCGGCGCCCCGTGGCTGCTGGGCCGGATCATCGACGCGGTCACCGGCCGGGGCGGGCACATCGACCGGCTCGCCCTGGCGGTGCTGGCCTGCGCCGTCGCCCAGACGCTGCTGACCCGGTTCGCACTGGCCATCGCGTACCGGTTCGGCGAGCGCACGGCGTACCGCATCCGCGAGAACTTCCTCAGTCGCGCGCTGGGACTGCCGGCGGCCGTGGTGGAACGGGTGCCGGCGGGAGACCTCGCGGCGCGGGGCACCACCGACATCGACGCCGTCGCCAACACCGTGCGCGACCTCGTGCCCAGCATGGCCGTCGGTGCCGTCCAGATCGTGTTCATCGTGTCGGCGGTCGTGGTGCTGCAGCCGGTGCTCGGGCTGGTCGGCGTCGCCGGGCTGTCCGGGATCTGGTTCGTCACCCGGTGGTACCTGCGGCGGGCGCGCGACGCGTACCTCGCCGAGGGCGCGGCGAACTCGGTGCTCGCCGACGACCTGACCGCCACCACCGCCGGCGCCCGCACGATCGAGGCGTTCGCGCTGCGGGAGCGCCGGCTCGCCGCCGGGCACGCGGCGATCACCGAGACCCGCCGGACCCGCCTGAACACCCTGGCGCTGCGCTCGGTGTACTTCCCGCTGGTCGAGACGTCCTACGCGGTGCCCGGCGTCCTCGTGCTGCTGCTCGGCGGCCTGCTCTACATCGACGGGCGGGTCAGCCTCGGCACGGTCGTCGCCGCGGTGCTGTACCTGCGGCAGCTGGTCGGGCCCCTCGACGGCATCCTGATCTGGATCGAGCAGCTGCAGAGCAGCAGCGCGTCGTTCGCCCGGGTCGAGGGCCTGGCCGCGATCCCCGCCGCCCCGCCCGCCGCCTCGACGGCGCCCAGCGACGAACGCATCGAGGTCAGCGGCGTGCGGTACGCGTACGACCCCGGCCACGACGTCCTGCACGGCGTCGACCTGACGATCCGCCCCGGCGAGCGGCTCGCGATCGTGGGCCTGTCCGGCGCGGGCAAGTCCACGCTGGGCATGCTGATCGCCGGCGTCGACCGCCCCACCGCCGGCACGGTCACCGTCGGCGGGGTGCCGATCGCCGACCTTCCACCGGACGAGCTGCGCCGGCAGGTCGTCCTCGTCACCCAGGAGCACCACGTGTTCCGCGAGTCCCTGCGCGACAACCTCATCGTGTCGGCGCCCGACGACGTGCTGCGCGGGGCGCTGAAGACCGTCGGCGCGTACTGG
Source organism: Dactylosporangium siamense (assembly GCF_016862795.1). Lineage (GTDB taxonomy): Bacteria > Actinomycetota > Actinomycetes > Mycobacteriales > Micromonosporaceae > Dactylosporangium > Dactylosporangium siamense. Next base: position 95,180 of record NZ_BONQ01000110.1, read on the forward strand.
GCCGACGATCTGGACCGGGACCTCGGCGAGGAGCCCCTGGACGGCGCGCAGGCGCAGCAGGTCGCGCTCGCCCGGGTGGTGCTCGCCGACCCGCACACGGTCATCCTCGACGAGGCGACCGCCCTGCTCGACCCGACCGCCGCCCGGACCGCGGAGCGCGCCCTGGCCGCCGTGCTGCACGAGCGCACCGTCATCGCGATCGCGCACCGGCTGCAGACCGCGCACGACGCGGACCGGGTCGCGGTGATGGACGACGGCCGGATCATCGAGCTCGGCGCCCACGCCGACCTCGTCGCCGCGAACGGCCCGTACGCTGCGTTGTGGCACTCCTGGCACGGCGGCGTGTGACTTCTCGGAGGCGGATGATGGAGCGAGTACTGGTGATCGGCCTGGACCCCGTCCGGATCCCGGGCTGGGACCCGGCGCCGGTGGTGGCGGCCATCGAGCGGGGTCAGGCCCGGTTCGCCGAACACGGCCTCGAGGCGGACCTGTGCCTGGTCGCCCCCGACGACGCGCCCGAGGCCGCGATCGTCGAGGCGCTCGCCGCCGAAGACTACGCCTGCGTCGTGGTCGGCGGTGGCATCCGCAAGCACGAGCCGCTGCTGGAGCTCTTCGAGACGGTGGTCAACCTGATCCACCGATACGCTCCCGGCGTCGAGATCGCCTTCAACAGCACCCCTGAGGACACCGCCGACGCCGCCATGCGACGGCTGCGGTAACCGCCTGACCGCTTGCAAACGGCGGTAGGGCACGGGCGTGTCATAGGCATGGAAGGAACCACGCGGGCCGAGGCCCGGAAATGGACACCCCGTGATCACGACCGCCGGTAAACCGACGACGACGGCGGACTTCGCCGCGTTCTACCACGCCGACTACGGCAGGTTGACCGCCCAACTGTACGCATACCTCGGTGACGCGGCCGAGGCCGAGGACGTGGTGCAGGAGGCGTACCTGCGCGCCTGGCAACGCTGGAAGACCGTCAGCAGTTACGCGGACCCGGTCGCCTGGGTGCGGCGGGTCGCCTGGAACCTCGCCACCAGCCGGCTGCGACGGGTCGCCGTCGCCGCACGCAGCCTGCGCACGCAGCGGCCGGTGACCGTGGTCGAGGCGCTCGGCCCGGAGCGGGTGGCGCTGGTCGCCGCGCTGCGGCAGCTCCCGGACCGGGAGCGGCAGGCGCTCGTCCTGCACTACATCGCGGACCTGCCGGTCGACGAGATCGCCGAGATCCTCGGGGCGCCGCGCGGCAGCGTGGCGAGCTGGATGTCCCGCGGCCGGGCCCGCCTGGCCGACCAACTGCAAGGGAGTGACCGCACATGAACATCGCACCGGAGGACGCACTGCGGTCGTTCGCGCAGGCGGCGCCGTCCGCGTTCGCCCCGCCGCCGGTCGCGGACGTGGAGGCCGCCGGCCGGCGCCGGCAGACCCGCAACACCGCGCTCATGACCGTGGCCGGGCTCGCCGTCGCGGGGGTCGTCACCGGGGTGGCCGTCGCGGCGACGGGCGACGGGCGACCGTCCCACCCGCCCGCCACCGCCGGCCCGCCCGTCACCGCGGGACCGCCCGTGACGTCCAGCCCGGCACCCGCGCCGGACCCGACGAGCGCACCGCCCGAGCTGGACCTGGCCACGGTCGACTGGGGCAACGTGACGCTCACCCTGCCACCGCAGGCGCGCAACGGCTGCCCGCCGGGCGCCACGGTGACGCTGCGCGACGGTCAGCCGGCCGTCACCGGCGGGATCCGGGTGACCGTGTCCAAACTGGCCGTCGGTGACCTGACCGGCGACGGCCGGGCCGACGCGGTCGCCTACGTGCACTGCAAGGCCACGACGGGTGAGGGCGGCGGAGACGGCAGCGGCGGGCTCGTCGTGTTCACGGCCACCGGCGGTGCCGTCGTCGGCCTCGGCTACGCCGGCCCGGTGGGCGAGAACTTCCCAACCGTCACGGTCACCCAGGGCCGGCTGGTCGCCACGGTCGAGCAGCGGTACGGCGGCACCGTCCAGCAGCGCACGTACACCTGGGACGGCACGACCTTCCGGCAGACCGCCGGTCCGACGGCCTTCCCGTCCTGATCGCAACGGTGGCCCGGCTCGTCCGGGCCACCATTGCGCGTGCGACGTGCCCGGCGAGGCCCGGGCCCGTGCGTTGACCACGGCCCTGGCGCGCCGCTGAACCTTGCGGGCGTCCGGTGCGTGCACTGGTACATGACGCAGGCAGACGAGCTCACGGCGCTGGTCCGGCGCACCTCGGACGCGGCGAAGGCGTTCATCCGCGGTGACGTCCGGAGCTACGTCGAGCTGCTCCCGCACGCCGGGGACTACACACTGATGCCGCCCTACGGTGAGGTCCGGCACGGCTTCGACCACTCCGACGCGTCGCTCGCCGCGACGGCGCGGTGGTTCCAGGGCGGCGAGGCCGAGCTGGAGGTCGTGCGGGTGGACCGGTCGGGCGACCTGGCGGTCATCGCGGCCGTCGAACGGCAGCGCGGCGTGGTCGGCGGCCTGCCCGAGCAGGACTGGTCGCTGCGGGTCACGCTCGTGTTCCGCTTCGAGGACGGCGACTGGAAGCTGGTCCACCGGCACGCCGACCCGCTGGTGCACCCGATCGACCACGAGCGGCTGTCGGTCCTGGCCCGCGGAGCATCGCGGCCCGACGGCCCGCAGTAGCGTCGTGGGTCGGGGTACCTTGTGGTGTGAGCACATCCGGCTTCGATGTGGCGGTCGGTCTCATCCTGCTGGTCGGCCCGCCCGCGGCGGGCAAGTCGACGTTCGTCCGGGGCTGGGTCGAGGGCGGCCGGATCGACGCCGGCGGTGTGGTCTCCTGCGACGCGGTCCGCGCCGAGCTGTTCGGCGCCAGGGTCGACGTCGCCGACGACCCCGAGGTGTTCGCCGAGATGGACCGCCGGGTCGCGGCGCGGCTGGCCGCCGGGCGTGCCGTGGTCGTCGACGCCACCAACGTCCTGCCGCACGCCCGGGCCCGGATGCTCGCCTGGGCGCGGCGGCACGGCCGGCCGGCGGCGGCGCTGCGGTTCCTGGTGGACGTGGACGTCCTGCTGCGCCGCAACGCGGCCCGCGCGGGGCAGGCACGGGTGCCGGCGGAGACCGTCCGGGAGTACGCGGCGCTCGCGGCCCGCCACGCCACCCGCCGGCAGCTGCTGTCCGAGGGCATCGACCCGGTCGTCGACGTCCCCGGCACCTGACGGCGCCGGGGAACGGGCCGCGACCGTCACGAGGTGTCGGCGCCGAGGAAGCCGCCGGACTGGTGGGCCCACAGCGTCGCGTAGAGCCCGCCCTGGTCGCGTAGCAGGTCCTGGTGGGTGCCCTGCGCAACGATGCGACCCGCGTCGAGGACCACGATGCGGTCCATGCGCGCGATCGTGGACAGCCGGTGCGCGACGGCGAGGACCGTCCGGTCGGCCATCACGCGGTCGAGGGTCTCCTGGATGACCGCCTCGGTCTCGGAGTCCAGGGCCGAGGTGGCCTCGTCCAGGATGAGGACCGGCGCGTCGCGGTGCAGGGCCCGGGCGAGGGCGATGCGTTGCCGCTGGCCGCCGGAGAGCCGGACGCCGCGTTCGCCGACGCGGGCGTCGTAGCCGAGGTTGCCGTCGGCGTCGCGGAGGGTGGCGATGAACCGGTCCGCGGCGGCGGCCCGGGCCGCGGTCTCCACGGCGCCGGCGCCGATGTTCTCCCGGACGGTGCGGTGCAGCAGGGTCGTCTCCTGCGTGACCATGGCGATGTGCCGGCGCAGGCTCTCCTGGGTCACCGCGGTGATGTCCTGGCCGTCGATGAGGATCGTGCCCTGCTCCGGGTCGTAGAACCGCAGCAGGAGGTTGACCAGGGTGGACTTCCCGGCGCCGGAGCGGCCGACGAGACCGACCCGCTCGCCGGGGGCGATGTCCAGCGACAGCCGGTCCAGGCCGCCGGTGCCGTTGCCGTAGTGGTGGCTGACGCCGGTGAAGGTGATCGCCCCTTCGGTCACCCGCAGCGCGGTCGCCGCCGGGGAGTCGGCGACGTCGAGGGGTTGGGCGACGACGGTCAGGGACTGCCGCAGCGCGCCGACGGCACCGAACAGCGCCGAGACCGCGTCGAGGAGCCACTCCGCGAGGGAGGCGATCCGGAAGCTGAGGGCCAGGGCGGCGGCGACCAGCCCGAGCGGGGCGGCGCCCGCGCGCCACAGCACGAGTCCGTAGCCGACCAGGCCGACCAGCAGGAGGCCGCTGAGCGCGTCCATGCTCGCGTTCATGGTGACCTCGAGCCGCTGCACGCCGAGCTGGGCCTTTCGCGCGCCGGCGAACATCCCGCGGGCGGCTCGTTCCTCGCCGGGCCGGTCGGCGAGCAGGGCCAGGGTGTCGACGTTGGCGTACGAGTCGACCAGCAGCCCGGTCAGGGCCGAGTTCGCGTCCTGTTGCCGGGCCGAGGCGCGCCGGTAGCGCGGGACGACCCACCACATCAGTGCGCCGTAGCAACCGATCCAGACGGCGAGCGGCAGCAGCAGCCGCGGGTCGGTGGCGGCCATCAACCAGGCCGCGCCGGCGATGTACGCCACGATGAACGCCAGCGCGTGCACCGTGTTGTACACGCAGCTGGTCGCGGCGGCACCCCCGTCGCGGACCCAGGTGGCGATCCGGCCGGCGAGGTCGCGGCGGAACCAGCCGACGGACTGGCGCGACACGTGCCGGTGCATCCGCCAGGTCGCCATCGTCAGCGCGCTGGGCTTCAGCGTGACGTCGTCGATCGCCTCGCGCAGCAGGTTGGTCGCGGGCCGCACGAGCAGCACCAGCGCCGCGGCGCCGAGCAGCTCCGTGCCGTGCTCGCGCCAGAGGGTGCCGGGCGCGGCGGTGCCGAGCAGGTCCACCAGGCGCCCGGCATACCAGATCAGCCAGACGTCGATGGCGGCGACGCCGAAGGAGAGGGCGACGCTGGTCGCGACGGCGGCGCGCAGCGGGCGCAGGAGGCGCCAGAGGTAGGTGGGGACCGTAGCGGCCGGTGCGGCGGCTACCTCGTCCCGGAACGGGTCGACCCAGCGTGCGAGCAGGCGGAACAAGCGTTTCCTCCAGGTGAGAACGACGGCCTGACGCTCGAAACGGCGACCTGAGACATGTCGATCTCCTCTGTACGCGGCTGGAAGCTCACCGTAGCGGCGCTCGCGCAAGCGCCGCACCCGGTTTACGGCGAGCGGCGCCGGCGCGGCGGGGTCGGGGGTGTCGCCTCGGTGAGGTGGGCGAGCACCTTGTCGGCGATGCGGCCGAGGTCGGCCACGTCCTGCTCGTCGAGCACGTCGATGAAGTGCCGGCGGACCGACGCGACGTGGTGCACAGCGGCCGCCTGGAGGGTGGCCCAACCGGCGTCGGTGAGGGCGACCGTCGCGCCGCGGCCGTCGTCGGGGGAGTCGCCGCGGGCCACCAGGCCGCGCTGCGCCATCCGGGTCACCTGGTGCGACAGGCGGCTGGTCGACCAGCGGATCGACGCGGCCAGCTCGCCGAGCCGCAGCTGCCGGCCCGGCGCCGACGACACCGAGGTGAGCACGTCGTAGTCGGCGTCGGACAGCCCCGAGTCGGCGCCGAGGTCGCGGGTGAGCTGCAGGTCGAGCAGGGCGCGCATGCGGCGGTAGCCGAGCCAGGTGTGCATCTCGGCATCGGTGAGCCAACGCGTCATGGTGTTGAGACTACGAGATCTATTTGACATGTCAAGCAGGCCGGACGTAGCGTGCTTGACATGTCAAACAAACTGCGTTTCGGTCTCGACATCCCCGCGTCGACGGGTGTCGACCCGGTCGCGGCGGCCCGGGCCGCCGAGGACCTCGGCTACGACTTCGTCTCCACCTCCGACCACCCCAGCGGGACCGACCCGACCCACGAGGTCTGGACGATGCTTGCCTGGATGGCGGCGCACACGTCGCGGATCGGCGTCATGTCCCGGGTGCTCGGGGTGCCGTACCGCAACCCCGCCATGGTGGCCAAGATGGCCGAGACGCTCGACCGGCTCAGCGGCGGCCGGCTGATCCTCGGGCTCGGCGGCGGCCACTCCGACGAGGAGTTCCGCGCGTTCGGCATCGGCGTGCCGTCACCGCGGGACAAGGTTGACGGGCTCGCCGAGGCGATCGAGATCATGCGCGGGTTGTGGACCGGGCCGGCGTTCACCTACCCCGGCCGCCTGCACCACGTCGCGGCCGCGCCGATGGAGCCGAAGCCGGCCCGGCGGATCCCGATCTGGCTCGGCACGTTCGGGCCGCGCGCCCTGGCGGTCACCGGGCGGCTGGCCGACGGGTGGATGCCGTCGCTGGGGTACGCGCCGCTGGACCAGCTGCCAGTCATGCGCGACCGGATCGCCGCCGCCGCGGATCAGGCCGGCCGCTCGATCGACGACATCACCTGCGCGCTCAACGTCGAGGTGCGGCCCGCCGACCTGGACGAGCCGGGCCGGCTCGCCGAGCGGCTGCGGGATCTGACCGCGATGGGGTTCACGGTGCTGAACCTGAAGCCGGCCGGGCCCGGCCGGGAGGAGACGGTCGAGCGGCTGGCCCGGGAGGTGCTGCCCGAGGTTATTTGACGGTTCTGTTACGTCCATGCGTCCCCCGTGTTCTTGACACCCCGCGCGCCCGTGACCAAGATGTAGAACCAAGCGCTTGTTAGGTTTTGAAAACGGGATCACGGCGGCGTTCGCCGCGAACACACCTCCTGAGGCTGACGATTCGTATAATTCCGTGACAGGGGTACAAATGGGCGTTTCAACGACGAGTCGCATCGTCAGCTGTCTCGCGCTGGCGGCGCTCACCGTCGCCGGCTGCGGCAACAAAGCGGATGAGAAGCCGAGCAACGGGACCGCGTCCGGCGCTCCGATCATCATTGGTCTCGACGAGGACAGCACCGGCTCCGGTGCCTCATACAGCACCATCGCCGGCAAGACGATCCGCCTGGCGATCCAGGACGTCAACGACAAGGGCGGCGTGCTCGGCCGGCCCCTGAAGCTGGTCGTCGAGAACGACGAGTCCGACCCGACCAAGGTGCCGGCCGTGCTGCAGAAGCTCGCCAGCCAGGGCGCCAAGGCGCTGTTCCTGCAGAGCGGCAGCGCCGCCATCCTCCAGGCGAAGTCGACGCTCACCCAGCTCGGCCTGCCCGCCATCGCCCCGACCGGCGTCACCGCCACCCTGGTCCAGCCGCCGGACAACGAGCTCATCTACATGCTCGCCAACACGACCACCGACTGGGCCCAGGTGTACTGCGGCGCCTTCAAGGCCGCCAACATCACCAAGATCGGCGTGCTCACCGACGACACGACCACCATCGCCGCGCTCGACAAGGCGCTGCTGCCGGCGCTGTCCTGCGTGCAGATCGTGGCCACCGAGAAGGGCGCGGCCAACGCCTCCGACCTGTCCGCACAGGTCGCCCGGCTCAAGAACGCCAACCCCGACGCGATCCTGGTGACCAGCGTCGGCGGCGCGTTCGAGGTGCTCGCCCAGAACACGCTCGGCAGCCAGATGAAGGGCACCAAGCGGTTCTCCCTCGCGTCCATCGGCAACCAGCCGTCCTCCTGGAAGCTGGCCGCCCCCGGCGCGCTCGAAGGCCTCATCTTCATGGGCTCCATCAACACCGCGAACCCGCGCACCCAGGAGCTCGTCAAGCTGCTGCAGACCAAGTACGGCAAGGACTACGACATCACCGCGTACGACGCGCAGGCGTGGGACTCGGTGCACGTGCTCAAGCAGGCGATCGAGAAGGCCGGCGGGGTCGACGACTCCAAGAAGCTCAACGAGGCCATCCAGAGCATCAAGGGTTACCCTGCCACCTTCGGCCAGGCCAACTTCACCCTGTCCTTCGGTGCCGACAAGCACCTCGGCGCCGACGGGCCGTGCGGGCTCTCGCTGATCGAGTTCGGCGCGGACAACAAGCCCAAGGGACCCTGGGCCACCTTCCAGCCGCCGTGCGCCAAGTAAGCAAGTAAGGGGAGAACAGGTATGGGCCAGCTGCAGCTGTGGTTGTCCGCCCTGGAGATGGGGTGTTTCTTCGGCCTGCTCGCGCTGGCCTACTACCTGGTCCTGGTGGGTGCGGGGTTCTTCAACTTCGCGATCGGGCCGTACGCGATGGTCGGCGGTCTGTGCACCTCCTACCTGGTGCTCTACGAGGAGATGAACGTGTGGGCCGCGGCGGCGGTGGCGATCACCGCCGCCGCGGCGCTCGCCGTCGTCACCGAACTGGTGGTGGTCCGCCCGGTGCAACGCCGCTCCGGCGGCGGCGAACTGCCCGCGCTGGTCGCCGTCGCCGCGGTGCTGTTCGCGATCCAGCAGCTCGCCGGGTACCTGTTCGGCTACACCACGCTGCCGGGGCAGAACGTGCTCACGTTCGAGCCCGTGAGCGTCGGCGACACCGTGGTGCAGCCGAGCACGCTGGTGCTGCTGGCCTTCACCGTGGTCGCGTTCGCGGGGCTCGCGGTGTGGATCCGCAGCACCCGCACCGGCCGGCTGCTGCGTGCCGTCGGCGACAGCACCCACGCCGCCCGGCTCCTCGGGCTGCCCGTCAACCGGGTCCGGCTCATCGCGTTCGTCCTGTCGGGCCTGCTCGCCGGGATCACCGGCCTGCTGTTCGCCCCCAAGGCCGGCGTCAGCTCACTGTCCGGGCTCAGCTGGGCGCTGTCGGGCTTCCTCGCGATGGTCGTCGGCGGCACCGGCTCGGTGTGGGCGCCGCTCTTCGGCGGGCTGCTCCTCGGCGCCGTCGAGGTCTTCGTCCCCTACTACTTCGGCGGCCAGTCCCACGTGTACGGGCTGCTGATCGTCGCCCTGTTGTTCTTCGCCCTCAAACCGAGCGGCCTGTTCGTGCGGAGGGTACGAGCGTGAAGCGCATCCCCGGCTCCTTCAGCCTGCTGGGTGGGGTCATCGGCGCGGTGCTGATCCTGTTGTGGGTCGGCGCCGACGGCTACAAGCAGACCCTCGTCACGACGACCGCCACCTACGCGCTGATCGCGCTCGGCATGTACGTGCCGTATCTGATGGCCGGTTCGCTGTCGATGGCCTACGGCGCCTACGCCGGCATCGGCGGCTACGCCGTCGGGCTGATCTCCAGCAAGAGCGGCCTGCCGCTGGTCGTCGCCTGGATCGTCGGGCCGATCGTCGCGGCCGCCGTCGCCGTGCTGCTCGGCCTGGCCACCCGCCGCCTGTCCGGCTTCTTCCTCGCCGCGGTGACCCTGCTGTTCGGCATGGCGTTCACCGCCTGGCTGGTCGACGCCGAAGGCATCTCCGGCGGCTCGGCCGGCCTCGGCAGCCTCCGCAAGCTGAACCTCTTCGGCTGGCAGCCCGACCACTACGACGTCGTCGTCGGCTCCACCGTCGTCGTGTGCGTCATCGCGTTCCTGCTCGACCGGTTGCGGATGTCACCGTGGGGCGTCATCGTGCGGACCATGCGTGACGCGCCCCGCGCCGTGGAGGCCGCGGGCGTGCGGGTGCCGGTGATGAACCTGGTGTCCCTCGCCGTCGGTGCCGCGATCGCGGCCGTCGGCGGCGGCCTGTTCACCTACTCCGCCGGCAGCGTCACACCCGACACGTTCACGCTCAACCTGGTGTTCCTGGCCATCTTCATGCCGCTCATCGGCGGCTCGGCCACCCCCTGGGGCGCCGTCCTCGGCGCGGTCATCGCGGTCGAGCTCACCCTGAACTTCCCCGCCGTGGAGACCAGCGGCACGCTGATCCTCGCCCTCGGGGTCCTCGTCATCCTGCTCGTAGCGCCCCAAGGCGTAATCGGTTATGCGAGCCGGCTCACCAAGCTTGTGGGAGGTCGCCGTGGCTGAGACCCTCCTCGTCGGATCCGGCCTGACGAAACGCTACGGCGGGGTCACCGCCCTGCAGGACGTGTCGTTCTCCCTCACCGCCGGTGAGGTGCTCGGCCTGGTCGGGCCCAACGGCGCCGGCAAGACCACGCTGGTCGACCTCATCTCCGGCGCACAGCCCGCCACCGAGGGCTCGCTCACGCTGCGCGGGCAGCGGCTCGCCGGTCCCGCGTCCCGGCGCGCCAAGGCCGGCCTGGCCCGCACCTTCCAGTACCCGCAGCTCGCCCTCGAGCTCACCGTCGCGGAGAACCTGCTGCTCGGCCGGGTCGCCCGCCGGCACGGCACCGTCTGGCAGATGATCGCCGGCGCGTTCCGCGGCGCGTTGCGCCCATACGACAAGGCGGACACGCTGGCGGTCGCGGCGATCGCCGAGGAGCTCGGCCTCGACCGCCTCGACCGGCCCGCCGGCGACCTGTCGCTGGGGGAGCAGCGCCTCGTCGAGGTCGGCCGCGCCCTCGGCCAGGACCCCCTGGTGCTGCTGCTCGACGAACCCTTCGCCGGCTCCGACGCGGCCGGTGTCACCGGCATCTCCGAGGTCGTGCGCACCGTGCAGCGGCGCGGGCACGCGGTGATCCTGGTGGACCACAACGTCGACCTGGTCGCCGGTCTCGTCGACCGGATCATGCTGCTGGACCGCGGGCAGTCGGTGTTCGACGGCTCGCCCCGCGAGTGCCTCGACAGCCCGCAGATGCAACAGGTGTATTTCGGCGTCACCGAAACGCCTGATGACGCTATTGAGGAGGTCGACCGTGTCGGCTCATGAGCTGCGCCTGGAAGGGATCACCGTCCGCTACGGGCACGCCAGCGCCGTGGCCGGCGTCGACATCGTGGCGCCCGGCGGCGTGATCACCGCCCTGGTCGGCCCGAACGGCGCCGGCAAGAGCAGCGCCCTGCTCGCCGCGTACGGCTCCGTCGCCGCGACCGGCCGGGTGTTCCTCGACGGCGAGGACGTCAGCAAGCTCAAACCGGCCGCCCGGGCCCGCGCCGGCATCGCCGTGGTGCCCCAGGGCCGGCAGCTGTTCCCCAAGCTGAACGTCGCCGACAACCTGCAGGTCATGGCGGAGCTGCTGCACCTGCCCCGCAGCGCGGCGCAGACCGCGATCGACCGGTTCCCGATCCTGCGGACCCGGATGAAGAGCCTGGTCGGCGTGCTGTCCGGCGGCGAGCAGCAGATGCTCGTCGTGTCCCGGGCGCTGATGGGCTCGCCGCGGGTGCTGCTGCTGGACGAGATGATGACCGGCCTGGCCCCGCTCGTGGTGCAGGAGCTGCTGCGCACCGTCACCCAGCTCGCCTCCGAGGGCGTCGCGGTCCTCATGGCGGAGCCCGCGCTGGGCGCGGTCCGCGGCGCCGTCGACCGTGGCTACGTCCTGGTCCGCGGCGAGGTCGTGGCGACCCGGGAGGACGGCGGCGCGGCGCTGGACGAGGAGTACCGCACCCGCATGGGCGTGCTCAAGACCGCCGCGCACTGACCGCTGTACCGTTCACCCCGTCCGATTGAGCGGCGGGGGAGCGGTCGATGGGCGCGGTACCGCTGACCCTGTCGTTCGTCCGGATCATGGCGCACCGCGCGGCACGGGACGGGCACGGCCTGCTCTTCGGCCACGACGTCTGAGTCCCGGGCCGGTCAGCGTTGGAGCATGAGCGGCATCACCGCGTGGACCTGGTCGACCAGGGTGGGCAGCGCCTCGGCGTGCCCGCCGACGTGTTCGAGCAGGGCCTGCTGGAACAGCCCGTCCAGCATGCCGTAGGCGACCGGCGGCGCGAGTGCCGCCGGTCGGCCGGCGAGCCCGGCATACCGGGTGACGACCTGCCAGATCATGGCCTCGAGGGTCTTGTCGATCGTGGTGACGGCGTCGCGGAGCTGCTCCTCGAACATGCTCTGGGTGCGCAGGTCATACCAGAGCCGGTGCATCGGCGCCTCGTCGCGGATCGTCTCGGCCAGCTTGTCCGCGAACGCGTCGACCAGGCCGTCCGCGGTCGTGGCGTCGGCGATGACGGCGTCATACCGGGTCACGCAGCGGGCCTTGTAGTAGCGCACGCTGTGGATCACCAGCTCCAGCTTGTCCTGGAAGTAGTAGTGCACGACCCCGTGGCTGAACGGTGAGTTGTTCGCGATCTCCCGCAGCGTGGTGCGCGCATAGCCGAGCTCGCCCAGGGTCTTGAGCGCCGACTCGGCGAGCTGGTCGCGGCGCGCGTCGAACTTGTCCACGGCGCGCATGGCGCCTCGGCGCGCGGTCTGAGGGGGAGCCACAGGCGCATCCTAGGCGTTCGAAGGCGTTTCTGACCAGCTGTCCAAATTTCGTTGGACACTCGTCAAGATTTTCCTTGACATGCGTCAAGACGCAGGACTGTGATGGGGGTCTCAGCCCGCCGCACACCCCTGGGAGAGCACCCATGACCCACCTCGATCTCAACGGACGTAAGGCGCTGGTGACGGGCGCCGCCCAGGGCCTGGGCGAGGGCATGGCCCGGGCTCTCGCCGCCGCCGGCGCCACGGTCGTCGTCGCCGACCTGCAGCACGACCTCGGCCCCAAGGTGGCCGAGTCGCTCGGCGAAGGGCACGGCTTCGTGCATCTGGACGTCACCGACGACGCCGGCTGGGAGACCGCCGTCGGCGAGGCCACCGACCTGCTCGGCGGCCTGGACATCCTGGTCAACAACGCCGGCATCGAGATCACCAGCCTGCTCGTCGACCTGGACGCCGCGGCCGCCCGCAAGCAGCTCGAGGTCAACCTGCTCGGCACCGCGCTCGGCATCAAGCACGCGTTCCGCACCATGCGCCCGGGCGGCCCGGCCGGCAACGGCGGCGTGGTCATCAACGTCGCCTCGGTCGCCGCGACCATCGCGTTCCCCGGCATCGGGGTGTACTCGGCGACCAAGTCCGGCGTCGACCGGCTCACCCGCGTCGCGGCGATGGAGTCCGGCAAGCTCGGCTACGGCGTGCGGGTCAACTGCGTCTACCCCGGCCTGGTCCCGACCGCGATGGGCGCCGGGCTGGCCAACGACGTCGCCCGGATCGGCCTGTTCGGCTCGCCGGAGGAGGCGGTCGGCGCGGTCATCGAGCTCACCCCGTCCGGCCGGCTCGGCGAGGTCGCCGACATGGCCTCCGCGGTGGTCTTCCTGGCCTCGGACTCGGCGAGCTTCATCAACGGCGTCGGCCTGCCGGTCGACGGCGGAATGGGGATGTGACCATGACCGACAAGCCCGTCGTCGTCTACGGCGCGTCCGGCTACACCGGCCGGCTGATCTGCGAGTACCTGCGCGAGTACAACGTGCCGTTCATCGCCGCCGGCCGCAACGCCGGCAAGCTCAAGGCCGCGATGGAGGCGAACGTGGCCGGCATCGAGACCGCCGACTACGAGATCGTCGAGGTCGGGCACGAACCCGAGGCGCTGCGGGAGCTCTTCGCCGGCGCGGAGGTGGTGTGCAACACCGTCGGCCCGTTCGCCAAGCTCGGCCCCACGGTGGTCGAGGCGTGCCTGGCGAACGGCACCCACTACCTCGACACCACCGGCGAGCAGGACTGGCTCATCACCTGCGACAAGCGGTACGGCGCCGACTTCGCCGCGGCCGGCCTGCTGCTGGCGCCCGGCCTCGCCCACATGTACACCACCGGCGAGATCGCGGCGGAACTGTGCCTGGAACGGCCCGGCCTGGACACCCTCGACATCGCGGTGTTCTGGGGTGGCAGCCCGACGGTCGCCTCGACCCTCACCATCCTCGTCAACGCCGCCCTCGCCGGCGCCCACTACCTCGAGCAGAACAAGTACGTCCCGTGGGATCCGGAGGCCGGCCTCTACCAGCTGGTCATTCCCGGCCAGCACGAACTGGCCCTCGCGCTGCCCTGGGGCGGCACGTCGCACCCCGTCTGGTATCGCCGCGACCCGCGCGTCGCCAACGTCAAGGTGCTCGGGGGCGTGTTCAACCGGCCGCTGATGCTGGGCGTGCCGCAGATCGTGGCCGCCGCCGTCGAGGCGACGAAGGACCTGCCGCCGGACGAGCAGTACGCCGCGCTGACGGCCACCGCCGCGCAGGTGATGAACCAGATGCCGCCCCGGGAGAACCCGCGGATCAACAAGTCCCTCGATTCGGTGCACGCGTCGGGGCCGCTCGGCCGGGCCCACTGCGTGATCCACGGCAACTCCAACTACAAGCAGACCGGCCTGCTGCAGGCATACGCGGCGTACTCGCTGCTGCAGCGGCCGCCGAAGCGCACCGGCTTCGCGTCGGGCTGCCAGGCGTTCGGGCACCGCGACCTGCTCGGTGTGCTCAGCAGCTTCGGGCTGGTCCGCGAACCCGTCGTCACCGTCGGGAGCTGAGCCGTGCGGCTGGTCGACTACCTGGACAAGGGCGCGTCGCTGGATGCCGGCGCGCCCTGCCTGACCACCGACGGGCAGCAGCGCACCTACGCCGAGGTCCAGCACCTGAGCCGGCTCGTCTCGGCGGCGCTGGCCGCCCGCGGCGTCCGGCCCGGCGACCGGGTCGCGATCCTGTCCGCCAACGACCCGACGGCGTTCACCTGCGTGTTCGGCATCAGCCGGGCCGGCGCCGTGTGGTGCCCGATCAACCCGCGCAACGAGGCGGCCGAGAACCGCGAACTGCTCGACCTGGCCGGCTGCGTCGCGGTGCTCTTCCAGGAGCAGTTCGCGCCGCTCATCAAGCAGATCCACGCCGACCTGCCGGGCCTCACCACGCTGGTCTGCCTGGACGGTCCTGCCGACGGCGCGCTCGGCTGGGACGACTTCCTCGCTCTCGGCGTGGCGCCCGTCGACGAACCGGCCCTCGACGACCTCGCGATGATCGTCGGCACCGGCGGGACCACCGGCCGGCCCAAGGGCGTCGAGCTGACCGGGACGAACCTCGAGACGATGACGGCCATCACGCTGATGAGCTACCCGTTCGAGGGCCGGCCGGTGTATCTCGCGCTCGCGCCGCTCACCCACGCCGCCGGCGTGCTGTGCTTCCCGGTCCTCGCGCTCGGCGGCGAGATCGTCGTGATGCGCGGCCCCGGGATCGGCGTGTTCCTGGACCTGGTGCAGACCCACCGGGTCACGCACACCTTCCTGCCGCCCACGCTGATCTACATGGTGCTCGCACACGAGTGCCTCGACGACACGGACCTGTCATCGCTGCAGTGCTTCTGGTACGGCGCCGCACCGATCTCACCGACCCGCCTCGAAGAGGCGCTCCGGCGGATCGGTCCGGTCATGGCGCAGCTGTTCGGCCAGACCGAGGCGCCGATGATGATCTCGACCATGGCGCCGCGCGACCACTTCCGCCCCGACGGCACGATCGCCACCGAGCGGCTCGCCTCGGCCGGCCGGCCCACGCCGCTGGTCACGGTGGCGATCATGAGCGCGGAGGGCGCGCTGCTGGACCGCCGCGAAACCGGCGAGATCGTCGTGCGCGGCTCGCTGGTCATGCGCGGCTACCACCACGACCCAGCGGCGACCGCGGCGGCGACGGTCGCCGGCTGGCACCGCACCGGCGACATCGGCTACCTCGACGAGGACAACTACCTGTTCATCGTCGACCGCGCCAAGGACATGGTGATCACCGGCGGCTTCAACGTCTACTCCACCGAGGTCGAGCAGGCGATCATGCGACACCCCGCCGTGCAGGACTGCGCCGTCATCGGGTTGCCCGACGACAAGTGGGGCGAGCGGGTCACCGCCGTGGTCCAGCTGCGCGCCGGCCACACCGCCGATCCGGCGGAGCTCGGCTCGTTCGTCCGCGCGCAGCTCGGCGGGGTGAAGACGCCCAAGCAGATCGAGATCTGGCCGGACCTGCCCCGGTCCAAGGTCGGCAAGGTCCTGAAACGCGACATCAAGGCGACCCTGGCACCCTAGGGACTGTATCGAAGTGGATGGCCGGGCTGCGGCGGACTCAGGCGTCGCCTGGAACCACGCCGGTCACACCTGGATACAACCCCGGTATCCAGGCGCGCCCGGCGCGGCCCCAGCCGACGCCTGAGCCTCGCCTCGCTCCGACCCCCACTTCGATACAGCCCCTAAGCGGCATAACCGCCGTCGACGTCGAGCTTCTGGCCGGTGATGAACCGGGCCCGGTCGCTGGCGAGGAAGCACACCGCCTCGGCGACGTCGGCGGCCGTGCCGAACATCCGCAGCGGGATGTTCGCGCGGGTCGCCTCGAGGGCCCGCTCGTCGAGGTCGCCGTCGGCCATCAACCGGACGGCCATGCCGTCGGTGAGCATGCCCGGCCCGACGCAGTTCGCCCGCACCCCGTAGCGGCCCTCCTCGGCGGCGATACCACGTACCAACGCCTCCACCGCAGCCTTCGGGGCCGCGGACAGCCCGTCGCGCACCGGGAAGCGGCGGGTGGCGGCGGTGGTGACCGCGACCAGGCTGCCCCGCGACTCGCGCAACCGGGGCAGCGCCGCCGCGAGGATGTTGAAGAACCCGGCCACGTCGTCGGTCAGCTGCGCGGCGAACCGCTCCGGGCTCACCCGGCTCAGGTGCAGCATCGGGACGTGCGGGCCGGCGGCGTGCACGAGCGTGTGCACGACCGGTGCCGCGTCGATCAGCGCCGCGCACGACGCCGGATCGCCGAGCTCGACCCGGTGCGCGGTCGCGTCCGGAAGCGAAGCCGCCAGTGCCGTGGCGGCCTCGGCGTTGCCACGGTACGCGAGCAGCACGCGGCTGCCCCGGGCGGCGAGCAGGCGGGCGACGGCGGTGCCGATGCCGCCCGAGGCGCCGGTGACGACCGCGACGCCCTTGCGGAACCTGAAGTCCATGCGCTTACGTTACCAAGCAAGCGTTTGGTAGAGTAGCTGTCGTGGAGCTGAAACTCGGGGTCATGCCCGTCCTCGGCGGCACCGGCGCCGCCGATCCCGCCACCACCGCCCGCTTCGTCCGGCTGCTCGAAGACCTCGGCTGCGAGTCCGTCTGGGCCGTCGAACACGTCGTGGTCCCCGACGACTACACCTCGGTCTACCCGTACGACCCGGGCGGCCGGATGAGCCTCGGCGCCGGTGACGACGTCCCCGACCCGCTGCACTGGCTCACGTTCGCCGCCGCCTGCACCACGACGCTGCGCCTCGGCACCGCCATGCTCATCCTGCCCGAGCACCACCCCGTCGACCTTGCGAAACGGCTCGCGACCGTGGACGTGCTCAGCGGCGGGCGGCTCCTGGCCGGGATCGGCGTCGGCTGGCTGCGCGAGGAGTACGACGCAGTCGGCGTGCCGTTCGAGGAGCGCGGCGCCCGCGCCGACGAGCACCTCGCCGCCATGCACGCCCTGTGGACCCAGGCGCCCGCCGCCTACACCGGCCGGTTCGTCTCGTTCCGGGACGTGCACAGCCGCCCCCGGCCCACCCGGCCCGGCGGCGTGCCGATCGTCGTCGGTGGGCACTCCATGGCCGCGGTCCGCCGCGCCGCCCGCTTCGGCAGCGGCTGGTACCCCCTCGGCGTCACCGGCGACCGGTTCGCCGTTTTGCTGGGGGCTTTGCGCGCCGAGTGCGCCGCCGCCGGTCGCAGCATCGACGACATCGAGATCACCATGCGGGCCCCGGGCAACGTCGGCGACCTCGAGACACTGCGCTCCCTGGGCGTCGCCCGGGTCGTCATCCGCGCCGACCCGAACGATCCGGTGGGTGTGCGCGACAAGGTCCGCCGGTATCAGCGAGAGGTCCTGCGAGTATGAGATCTGTAGTGATCACCGGCGCCGCGCAAGGCCTCGGCCGCGCCCACGCCCTGGCGTTCGCTTCGGCCGGCGCCCGACTGGTCCTCAACGACCTGGACGCCGGGGCCCTCGCGGAGGTGGCCGCGCTCACCGGCGCGGTGGCGGTCCCCGGCGACATCGCCGACTGGGACTTCGCCGCCGCCCTCATCGGCACGGCCGTCGCCGAACACGGCCGGCTCGACGCCCTCGTCAACAACGCCGGCCTGGCCCGCGACCGGATGGTCGTCAACCTCGCCGAGGACGAGTGGGACGCCGTCATGCGGGTCAACCTCAAGGGCACCGCCGCCCCGCTGCGGCACGCCGCCGCGCACTGGCGGGCCCGGTCCAAGGCCGGCGAGGCCGTCGCCGCCAGGGTCGTCAACACCACCTCCGGTGCCGGGCTCATGGGCAGCGTCGGGCAGGCGAGCTACAGCGCCGCCAAGGCCGGGATCGCCGCCCTCACCCAGGTCGCCGCCGCGGAACTGGCCCGCTACGGCGTCACCGTCAACGCCATCGCGCCCAGCGCCCGCACCGCGATGACCGAGGTCGTGTTCGCCGACGCCATGCGCGCCCCTTTGTCTGGTGCCGACTTCGACGCGATGGCGCCGGAGAACGTGTCGCCGCTGGTCGTCTGGCTCGCCGGCGCCGACAGCGGCGACGTCACCGGCCGCGTCTTCGAAGTCTCCGGCGGCAGCGTCAGCGTTGCCGGCGGCTGGCAGCACGGAGAGACCCGCGACGCCGGCCGTCGCTGGCACCCCGACGAGCTCGGCCCGGTCGTCCGTGACCTGCTGTCGCGCGCACCTGCTCCGGCGGCCGTCTATGGCGCCTGAGGTTTCGCTGCGCGCCGCCGACATCCGGGCCTGGCTGCGCGAGCACCTGACCGGCGAGTTCGCCCCGCTCGTCGGCACCGGCGGCCCCGGCCGCGAACACGAGCACCTCGAGCTGCGGGCGAAATGGGAGCGGGTCCTCGGCGCCGCCGGCTGGATCGGCCTCGGCTGGCCCGCACCCTACGGCCGCGGCGCGACCATCGCCGAACAGGTGGTGTTCTTCGAGGAGTACGCCCGCGCCGGCGGCCCCGGCCGGCTCAGCCACATCGGCGAGTACCTCCTCGCCCCGACCCTCATCGAACACGGCACCGACGCGCAGCGCCGCCGCTTCCTGCCGCCGATCGCCAGTGCGTCGGAGCTGTGGTGCCAGGGGTACTCCGAGCCCGGTGCCGGCTCCGACCTGGCGGGCGTCCGCACCCGCGCGACCCTTGCCGACGGTCGCTGGCTGGTGAGCGGGCAGAAGGTCTGGACGTCCCTGGCGCACGTCGCCGACTGGTGTTTCGTGCTCGCCCGCACCGACCCCGCGTCCACCCGCAAGGCCGGCCTGTCCTACCTGCTGGTGCCTCTTTCTCAACCCGGTGTCACCGTGCGGCCCATCGTGCAGCTGACCGGGACCTCGGAGTTCAACGAGGTCTTCTTCGACGAGGCGGTCACCGACGCCGACCTGGTCGTCGGCGCGCCCGGCGACGGCTGGCGGGTCGCCACCAGCACCCTGTCCTACGAGCGCGGCGTCGCCACCCTCGGCCAGCAGCTCGGCTTCGCCCGGGAGCTCGCCGCCGTCGTCGCCATCGCCCGCGCCAACGGCACCTTCGACGATCCCGTCGTCGCGGACCGCATCGCCGACGCCTGGGCCGGGCTGCAGGGCCTGCGCCACCACGCGCTGCGGGCGCTGTCGGCCACGTCACCGGACCCGACCGGCGCCTCGGTGGCGAAGCTGCTGTGGGCCGGCTGGCACCAGCGCCTCGGCGAGCTCGCCATGGACGTCGGCGGGGCCGCGTCCACCGTCGCCTCGGCGGCGCCGTACGACCTGACCGACGCCCAGCTGCTGTTCCTGTTCACCCGCGCCGACACCATCTACGGCGGCTCCGACGAGATCCAGCGCAACATCGTCGCCGACCGCGTCCTCGGCCGGGTGCAGCGATGACCCCCGAACAGGACGCGCTGCGCGCCAGCGTCGCCGACTTCTTCACCACCGGCGCCGGGGCCGGCGTCGACTGGGCCCGGCTCACCGGCGAGCTCGGGCTCACCGCCCTCGCGATCGGCGAGGAACACGGCGGTTTCGGCGCGTCCCTCGTCGAGGTCGGCATCGTCCTGGAGGAGGCCGGCGCCGCGCTGCTCACCGCGCCGCTGCTGTCCACCACCGTCGCAGCCCTCGCCGTCGACCCGTCCCTGCCCGCCGCCGCGGACCTGCTGCCCGCGCTCGCCGCCGGCGACCTGATCGGCACCGTCGCCCTCGACGGCACCTGCACCGCCCGCCCCTCCGGCGACACGTTTGTTCTCGACGGCTCGTTCACGCACGTCCTGGACGCCGCGTCGGCCGGCGTCGTCATGGTGTCGGACGGGACCGCGCTGTTCGCCGTCACCGACCCCGACGTGCGCCCTCAGCCGACCCTGGACCAGACCCGCGGCCAGGGCACCCTCGTGCTGTGGCAGGCACCCGGCCGGCTCGTGTCCCGCAACCCCTCGCACGCCCACGATCTGCTGCACGCCGCCCTGGCGGCCGAGTCGGTCGGCGTCGCCCGCGCCGCTCTCCGGGTCACCGTCGAGCACCTGCGCACCCGGACGCAGTTCGGCGTGCCCCTGGCCACCTTCCAGGCGCTGCGGCACCGGGTCGCCGACCTGCACGTCCAGCTGGAGCAGGCGGTGTCGTCGGTGTGGTTCGCCCTGGACACCGCCGGCACCCCCGAGTTCGCCACCGCCGCCCCGCTGGCGAAGCTCATCGCCACCGAGGCCGCGTACACGGTGACCCGCGCGTCGATCCAGCTGCTCGGCGGGATCGGCTTCACCTGGGAGCACGACGCCCACCGCTACCTGAAACGCGCCACCGCCAACCGCCTCCTCGCCGGCGACCCCGTGACGTTGCGCCGCCTCCTGCTCTCCCGCGCCGACCTGTAGCGCCATTCACTGGTGGCGGACCGGGACCGAGTACTCCACCGCGCCCATGAGGTCGCCGACAGCGCGCGTCCATGGTTGAGCGCCACGACGAAGTGCGGCACGCCGACCTCGCGGGCGATGCGGACGTACTCCTCCGTCTGCGGCATGGGACCGTCGGTCGCGGCCACCGTCAGGATCCCGCAGTCGAGCCGGGCCACGTCTCCGGTATTCCCGCGGACGTAGCGGGGGTTGCCAGCGAAGTCGAGATGCGTGTAATACCGGTAGTCGCTCTCGTATTCGACCTCCGCGGTGTGGATCGTGATCCCGCGTGCGATCTCCTCCGGATCGCTGTCGAGCTCGTCGAACGGCGTGCACGCGGTGACGCCCGGGAGCCGGTCATGCAGGACCTTGGTGATGGCCGAGGTCAGCGTCGTCTTGCCGTGGTCGATGTGGCCGAGCGTGCCGATCGTGAGGTGCGGTTTGTTCGGGGAGGGCCGCCGCCGCACGGGTTTGGGCGATGGTCGCCGGAGCGGCGGGGACTGCGGGACCGGTGGGGGAGTCAGGTCGACGGCGGGGTCATCGCCCGGCCGATTGGTGACGGCCTCCTGGAGCAGGCCCACCCAGGTCTCCGGGGCACGTTCGGGCGGCGCATACGCGGCGTTGCGGGCGAGGGCCAGGTCCCCGATGGTGCCGGTGCCCCGCTGGTTCGGTGCGGGCAGACCCTTGGTGCGGGCCGACAGCGCCAGCCGGTTGAAGACCGTGGTGATCGTGAGCAGCTCCGCCCCGCCCGGGACGCCGGTGCGCAGCAGGTCGATGAGTTCACCGGTGAAGGCGGTGTGCCGCGCGCCGGGCGGGGCAATCGCAAAGGCGTTCGGATGGGTCGCGGTGAGGACGCAGGTGCCCGCGATGCCGAGGTGGTCGGCGAGGTCGTCGCCCATGGTGGCGATGGCGCTGCCGCTGAAGCAGCAGTCGAGGATGACGACCCGATTGTTCGCCGGGCTGTTGTCGAGCACGCCGCACCAGGTCGTACGCCAGTGCGCTGACCTCGAGCTCGTCGGGATGGGTGTCGGGAAGGCTGAGGTACAGCTCCCCACGGCGCCCGGTCCGGCCGTGCCCGGCGAAGTAGACGATCAGGGTGTCCAGGTCGGCCTCGTCGGCATGCTCGTCGCGCTGACGGTCCTGCCCGCGGTGCTCGCGCTGCTCGGCACCCGGATCAACGCGCTGCGCGTACCGCTGCCGAAACGGCAAGCAGAGCACGACCGGCGGGGCGTGGGCCCGCATCGCGCACGCCGTCATGCGCCGGCCGGTCCCGGTGCTCGCCGCCGTCGTGCTCGTGCTCGCCGTCCTGGCGTCGCCGTTCCTGCGGGCGGAGTTCGGCGCCGCCGACGAACGCGTCCTGCCGCCGGGCACCTCCAGCCGCGTGGTGTCCGAGCGGCTCGCCGCCGAGTTCCCGGGCGGTGGCGGTGACACGCTCACGGTGCTGGTCAGTGGCGCGGACCGGGCGGCCGCGGACGCGTTCGCCGGCGACATCGGCCGTCTCGGCGGGGTGACCCAGGCGACGGTCACCGCGACGAAGGGTGCGTCGTCGGTCGTCACGGTCGCCTACGCCGGGCCGCTGAACCGGGACCTGGTCCTGGACGTCCGCGCGCTGCCGGCCCCGGCGGGCGCGCAGGTGCTGGTCGGCGGAGAGGCCGCGGACGTCGAGGACCGCCTCGAAAGTCTGGGCGGCCGGCTGCCGTACATGGCGCTCGTCGCCGCGGCGGGCACGATGGTGCTGCTGTTCCTGGCCTTCGGCTCGCTCGTCCTGCCGGTCAAGGCCGTGCTCATGAACCTGGTGTCGATCGGCGCGTCCTTCGGCGCGATCGTCTGGATCTTCCAGGACGGGCACCTCAGCGACCTGCTCGGCTTCACCCCGACCGGCGACCTCGAGGCCAGCCAGCTGGTGCTCGTCCTGGCCGTCCTCTTCGGCCTGTCGACCGACTACGAGGTGTTCCTGCTGTCCCGGGTCCGCGAGGAATGGGACCGCACCGGCGACAACACCACCGCGGTCGCGACCGGCCTGCAGCGCACCGGCGCCATCATCACCTCGGCCGCGCTGCTGCTCATCGTCGTGGTCGGCGGCTTCGCCACCCGCGGCATCTCGTTCATCAAGATGATCGGCGTCGGCATGATCATCGCCCTGGTCGTCGACGCGACGATCGTCCGGGCGCTGCTGGTCCCGGCGACGATGCGGCTGCTCGGCCGGGCCAACTGGTGGCTGCCGTCGCCATTGCTGCGGGTGTACCGGCGCTTCGGCATCCGCGAGTCGGCGGGTGACGCGGACGGCGGGCCGGAAGCGCCCCAGCCGGGCCTCGTTTCCGCTCAATCACCCAGCAGCGCCTGACACCGTCACCTCGCTGCCCGTCCGGGTCGCGGTGATGAAGCCGACGCCGGCGAGCCGGCGTCGGTGCGTCCGTAGCGGGCGGCGGCGTCGGCGCGGTGGTGCGTCTCGGGCCGCCACCCGTGCTCGGCCTGCACTTCGCCCTGACCGACCCCGAGCCGATGTTCGAGGTCGAACTGGCCTCAGGCCTGCACCGCAAGCAGCGCGGGAAGGAGGGTCCCATGACATCGACCCATTCGGCGTGTGCGGCGACCTCGGCCTCTTCGGCGATATGAGTGCGTGGGGAACCATCGTTCGTCATGACGGTCGGCGTCCACGGAGCGTGACTCAACTGGAGGAGCTCTGCACCGGACTCCGGGCGGCCCTGGTGCACCGGACACCGTGGTCGGGTGACGAGTGCCGGATCGTCGGCGGTGAGGTCGGGTGGAGTGACCCGGGTCCCACCCGGTTCGGCGATGTCGGCCATCACCCGCGATACGCAAACCACACCCGGGGCTAAACTGCCGCTGGCCGGCAGTCAGCGGCCGGTGTTCTCGCGGACAGCCGACCAGGATGACCCGGCGGCTGGACGTCAGTGGGAGGTGGGGTGTGGCCGACCGCAGTCGGCGGGAGTCGACCGGCACGGCCACGGCACCGCCGGCGCAGCAGGTGTGGCTGGACGAGGTGGCCACCGCGGCCGCTCGGGACGCCGGGAGCGTGCCGGTGCAGCTGCTCGGCGACTACCTGCCGATGCTCGCCGACGCGGCGGTCAGCGGCCGCCGGCCCGAACGCGCCGAGCTCGACGCGGTGGCGCTGCTCGGCCGGCAGGCCGCCGAGCAGGGCATCTCCGCCGGACGGGTGGTGCAGCTGTACCTGTCTGCGGCCCGCAGGTTGTGGCAGGACCTGCCCATGGTGGTGCGCTCCGGCGACAGCGAGGTCGTGCGGGCCGCGGCGGCCGCGGTGTTGCACGTCATCGACGACGCCGTCGCCACGCTCGCCGAAGGCTACGCGGTCGCGCGGCGGGACCTGGTCAGGCGGGAGGAGGCGCTGCGCCGGGAACTCGTCGACGACCTGCTGCGCGGCGACTCCGACCTGGGCAGCGTGGTGGAACGGGCGGAACCGTTCGGGCTCGACCTTGCCCAGGTACACCAGGTGGCGCTGGCCGCGCCAAGCCGGCGGCTGCCGGACGCGGACGCGGCGATCAGCGCCCTCGAGGCGGTCATCTTCGACCGGCTCGGCGACCGCGACGTGCTCGTCGCCACCAAGGAGCACCTCCTGGTCGTCCTCGCTCCGGCCGAACCCGCCGCGGCCGGCGCGACCGTGCCCGCGGGCCGCGACAGCGAGCTGGGCGAGCTGATGCACGGCGAGCTCGAGCGGTTGCGGCACGGACGGCCGTGGCGGGTCGCGGTCGGCCGCCCGCACCCCGGCCTGTACGGCATCGCCCGCTCCTACGAGGAGGCCCGCGAAGCCCTGACCATGGCGGGACGGCTGCACGTGGACAAGCCCGTCATCACCGCGCACGACCTGCTCGTGTACCGCGTCCTGCTGCGCGACCAGCCTGCCATCGTCGACCTGGTCGCGGCCGTGCTCAGCCCCCTGCTGCAGGCCCGCGTCGGTGTCGGGCCGCTGCTGGACACGCTGGACGCCTACTTCGCCACCGGTGGGGTCGCCACCGAGTCCGCGAAGCGGCTGCACGTATCGGTGCGCACCGTGACGTACCGCCTGGGCCGGGTCAAGGCCCTCACCGGCTACGACGCGGCCGACCCCGCCCACCGGTTCACCCTGCAGGCCGCGGTCCTCGGCGCCAAGCTCCTCAGCTGGCCGGCCGAGACCCGCAGGAGCACGACCTGACCTGTCGGCAGCCGGAACGCGCGAGGGCGTTCAGCGCGGCTCCCGGTCGCCGGTGACGTCGAAGACGCCGAGCAGCCCGGCCAGGACGATCGCCTCTTCCCGGGTGAGGGTGAGGCGGCAACAGCCGTCCGGTTCGCCGGCGCCGTGGATGAGCTCTCGGCGGCCGCCGGCGTGGTGCGCGATGACGGTGACGCGGCGCCCGGTGGCACTGGTGAACGACCGGCACGTGCCGATGCCGGGCAGTGAAATCCGTTCGATCTCCATGCGGGCTCCGCGCTACATCCGGTGCCGGTGATCGGCGTCGGCGCAGCCGGGACAGCGGCTCGCCGCCGGCTGCCGGAGCAAGTGGTCGATGCGAATGTCGGCCGTGCATGCGGTACACACGCCGTAGCGGCCGCGTTCGAACGAGTCCAACGCGTGCTCAAGGTCGCGGAGCCGACGCCGGGTGAGTGCGGCCAGCGCCGGCTGTTCGGTGCCGCCGTCGCCGTCCGGCGGTGGCTGGTTGAGCAGGCGCAGCTGGGTGCGGCAGCGGTCGCGGTGCTCGTACAGCAGCACCCGCAACACCTCGAGCTCCCGCTGCCTGCTCAGGACGCTTGTCATGGCCGGGCCGTCGTGGCCGTCGCGATCCGGCGGATCGCATCGGCTGTCTCGGCGACCGCCGCACGTGCCGCCTCGATCGCGGCCTCGTCCTGGGCCGTCCTGCGCGGGCGGTTCGTCAGGGCCGTCAGCCCCGCCACGTGCAGCGCGAACTGCGACTCCAGCTGCTCGTGCAGCATCGCATCGACGGGGCTGGTGGCCTGCGGCATGATGGCCTCGCTTTCTTCGTTCATGGGAGCGCTCGGCGGCGGACGGTCAGCACCCGCTGGCCTGGCAGGGCACGCAGAGCCGGGCGTGTGGCAGGATCTCCAGCCGCTCGGCGGGGATCGGGCCGGTGCAGCGTTCGCAACGGCCGTAGCTGCCCTCGGCGATGCGTGACAGCGCGGCGGTGACCTCCTCGATCGCGCGGCGGGCCGTGGCCGTGCGCGTGGCGATCGCGTGCGGGTCCTCGCCGGTGGCGCTCGGGTCGGCGCCGACGGCGACGAGGGCCGCGAGGGTCGCGGTGTGCTGTCGCAGCTGATCCTGCAGCGTCTGCCGCACCGTGTCGATGCTCGGGCCGGTGTCGACGTTCATGTGGATCTCCCATCAGCGTGTCGGAAACGGTGTGCCGCGCCGGTCCGGGCCGGCGTGACGGAACTGGTGTGCTGCGCCGGTCAGAACCGCACGGCGCTGCGGCGCAGTGCGGCGAGCGCGGCCAGGCCGGCGCCACGTGCCGCGGCCAGATGCGGTGCGGCGGGACGGCGCACCGGGGTGCCTGCGGCGCCGGCGATGCGGGCGGCCAGCCGCGGCCGGGCCGCACCGCCACCGACGAGGAGCAGGCCACCACGGACCGCCGCGGCGATGGCCTCGCGGTCACCGGCCTGCCGGCACACGTGACGGACGAGGTCGGTGACGGCGGTGACGACGGCCGCGTCAGGGTCCGGCCCGTCGGTGTCGTCGTGCAGCCCGACATCGCGCCGCCGGGCCGCGACGGTCACGCCGTCCGCGAGCACGGCGACCTCGGTCAGGTGCGCACCGATGTCGGCGATCAGCAGCGGCGCCGAGGCCGCGTCCGCACCGATCGCGGCCGCGCGTACGGTGTCGATGAACAGCAGCCGTGCCGGTTCGAACGCCGCCGTCAGCAGGCCGCGTACCGCCTCCAGCTGGGGGTCGCTGCCCACGGGCCGGCACGCCACGATCACGGCGCCGCCGGGCAGCGGGCGCCGCCGGCCGGTCCGAAGGCCCGACAGCAACGCCCACATCGCCTCCGGGTCGGTGATCCGGCCCCGGACGACCGGACCATGACCCGGCGTCCTCGGCGTCCCGGGATAGCCGACCTGCAGCAGGCCGTGGCCCGATGCCCAGATCCTGGTGCTCGCGCCGCCGAGGTCGAGCCCGACGGCCGAAGGCTCGTGCGGTGCTGCGTTGCCGGAAAGCTGGGTGAACATGGGGCTCTCCTCTCGGATGCCAGGACGCGGCCCATGACGGGGACGGGGGATTGCCGGGCCGCACGGGCCACGGGTCAATCGACCGAGGGTTACCGCGTGCGGCTGTAGACGGACCGGCGGTCAGCGAACGGCGGTCGTCACGCCGTGCCGGCCGGGGCCGGGCGGTGACGACGGCCGCAACGGGCGCGCGAGTCCGAGCCGTCCCCTCGACGCGCGGCATGCGGCGACCGGGACAGCGGTTCGCCCGCCGTGCACCACACCAGTCGCCATGATCACCACCCCGCGTGCGTAGTACCGAAGGAACCTCCAGCATCGGCGACCGGCCGGCGGCCGACATCGTGAGCGGTCGGCAAACCTCACGCCGCTCTGATTGCCGACCACCGGCAATGTCGTCGACCCCGGGCCGACGAACAGGGCGGCGAGCGGCTGTCCCCGCGAACCCCAGGCAGGCGCCGGCCCGCTCGCAGAGTCGTACGTGTCTGCGGCCGTGACGGCGGCCCGCAGCTGCCGGCCATCAGAACCGCGACGCCTGCAGTCGATGCGGAAAACGCCGGGGTGGCAGCGGCCGCGAGATCGAGGGAACGACCGTCGTCAGCGTCAACGTCCACCTGGCGAATCTGCCTTCACCGCAGCGTTGACCCGAGCGGGGGAAGCGGACGGGTCGGCGTGTCGGATCGGAATGGCGGCCGTCAAGGATGTCCCGCCGTCCGTAGGACTCGTGATCGTGGTGCGGATCTCTCGGCGTCCGTGGCCGCGGTCGGTGGTGCGGTCGACCGGGACGAGTCGCCAGGGCAGGCCGGCGAGTTGCTGGTGCACGGTGGGCTGGTTGCCTTTGGCGGTAAAGATCCAGTGGGCGCCGCGCTGGGCGAGGTAGGTGACGTGGTCGCGTTGGCAGTGCAGCGCGTCGGCGGTGATCACGGTGCCGTCCAGGTCGTGGAGCTGGTCGAGCAGCGCGGCGAAGCGGGTGATGGACGGACGCGTCGCGGTTGGCCTGGAACGGGCAACCCGCCCAGGGGAGGAGGACCCGGGTGGTGGTGAACGTGAGGGTCAGCTGTTCGGAAGCGGGCACCGCGGCCGATACGAGTGTGTCGGGCAGCGCGTCGAAGAAGGCTTCGTACGCCAGTGCCGTTGCACGCCGCCCTGGCGGCCGAGTCGGTCGGCGTCGCCCGCGCCGCTCTCCGGGTCACCGTCGAGCACCTGCGCACCCGGACGCAGTTCGGCGTGCCCCTGGCCACCTTCCAGGCGCTGCGGCACCGGGTCGCCGACCTGCACGTCCAGCTGGAGCAGGCGGTGTCGTCGGTGTGGTTCGCCCTGGACACCGCCGGCACCCCCGAGTTCGCCACCGCCGCCCCGCTGGCGAAGCTCATCGCCACCGAGGCCGCGTACACGGTGACCCGCGCGTCGATCCAGCTGCTCGGCGGGATCGGCTTCACCTGGGAGCACGACGCCCACCGCTACCTGAAACGCGCCACCGCCAACCGCCTCCTCGCCGGCGACCCCGTGACGTTGCGCCGCCGCCTGCTCTCCCGCAGTGATCTCTGAGTCTTGCACCGGGAACCTCCGCTTCCGGCCGGTCGAGGTCGGCTCAGAACCCGGGGCCGGCCCGAAAGTCCCGGCGTGTCGTTCTCCTGGCGGGTTGTCGCCACCGTCGCCGCCGTGGCCACACGCCGAGCGGCCGGAGCACCGCGCCGCCATCGGCACCGCCGAGGAGCTGGCGCGGCTCGAATCCGCCTACGCCACCTGGAAGGCGGCGCCGGCACTGTTCCCGCGGCCCGCCGGAACCCGGCTCACGCAGCCGAGGCCCCGGTCGGATGACCGGGGCCTCAGGGTTGGGTGTGGGTCAGCCGAGGGACTCGTGCTGCCAGATGCTGCCGTTCCAGAAGATGTGCTGGAGGGTGTTGTCGGTGCCGGTGGCCATGACCTGGACCCAGTTGGCGGCGTCGACGGCGATGGTCGGGTCGTCGGCGATGGTCACGCCGGGCATCGTCTCGTGGACCCAGGCGGTGCCGTTCCAGAAGATGTGCTGGAGGGAGTTGCTGGTGCCGCGGGCCATCACCTGGATCCAGTTCATCGAGTCGACGGTGATCGCCGGGTCACCGGTGACGGTGACCCCGGAGATCGCCTCGTGGGCCCAGGCGGTGCCGTTCCAGTAGACGTGCCGGAGGGAGTTGTCGGTGCCGCGGGCCATCACCTGGATCCAGTTCATCGAGTCGATGGTGATGGTGGGGTCGCCGCCGATGGTGACTCCGGCGATGGCCTCGTGCTGCCAGGTCGAGCCGTTCCAGAAGATGTGCTGGAGGCTGTTGTCGGTGCCGCGGGCCATGACCTGCAGCCAGTTCATCGAGTCGTAGGTGGTGGTGGGGTTCCCGGCGATGGTGACTCCGGCGATGGCCTCGTGCTGCCAGGTCGAGCCGTTCCAGAAGATGTGCTGCAGCGAGTTGTCGGTGCCGCGGGCAAACACCTGCAGCCAGTTCATCGAGTCGATGGTGGTCGCGAGGTCACCGGCGACGCTGACCCCGGCCATGACCTCGTGCTGCCAGGTCGAGCCGTTCCAGAAGTAGTGGTGCAGGGCGTTGTCGGAGCTGCGGGCAAACACCTGCAGCCAGTTCATCGAGTCGACGGTGGCGACGGGGGTGCCGGTGATCTGCACGCCGCTGAAGAGCGTCTCGGTGCTCCAGACGTTGCCGTCCCACCAGGTGTGGCGCAGTGCGCCGCTGGCGCCGCGTTCGAAGGAGTGCAGGGACTCGGCGCCGTAGTTGACGAGCTGGGTGCCGGGGGCGGGCCTGGACACGTCGGCGGGAGGTGGCTCGTTGGTGCTGTTCGCGGCGCCGACGGGTGAGCTGAAGCCGACGATGTTGGTGTTGCCCAGGGCGTTGGTGCGGGTCTGTTGTTTGACGATGTTGCTGGTGTTGCCCTCGATGGTGGTCAGGACTCCACCGGTGTAGGACTTGACGATGCCGACGTGGTCGATGTCTGAGTTGCTGCCGTTGAACGGTGCGTCCCAGTCGTAGACGACGGCGTCGCCGGGCTGCGGTGTGTATCCGCTGCCGCGGGCGTGCCAGGTGCCATTGTTGATGCCGTACTGCCGGAATGAATAGGCCCAGGAGTCGAGGCCGGAGAGATTGGTGACACCGGCGGTCTTCCATACGTATTTGGAGAAGTCGGCGCACCAGGCGACGGTGCGGTATCCGCTGGTGCTGCAACTGTTGGAACCGGTGACGAGTTTCCCGCTGTAATAGTTGCAGTTGGAACCCATCGGTGATTCCGTGTTGTGGCCGGTCGCGGCGAGCTCGGTCTGGGCGGTGCTCACGATCGACGTGCGCAGCGTGTTCGCCGCGGCGGCCGGGGCGGGGATGGTGAAGACGGCGGCTGTGGCGGCTGTGGCGGCGACGGCGGCGGTGAGGGCCGCGGCGGTGAGACGGTTCTTGTTCATGATTTCCCCTCGGTGGTGGTGGTCGTGTTCACGGCAGACTTCTCCCCGTGTCGGTATTCGTGGTCTCAGAAAATCGCCGCCGTTTGTTGTATTTCCCGGTGGCGCATTTCCTTGATGTGACTACTGTGCGGCACGGCAACGGCGACGTCACTGGATCCGGGCTGGCACCAACGTGCCTGGCACTCAGTTGCCAACCCACCGGACACAGAGTCCCAGTTCAGGGCCTTGTCGCAGCGTGGCGACGAGCGTGGCCGGCTGCGGCTCCTGCGCAACGGCGCGCCGCGCGACCCGCCGCAAGGTCAGGACACGGTCGTTCCACCGGCGGGGAAGAGGCTCAGGCGGTGGTGGGGCGGGCGGTGTCGGTGTAGCGGGGGAGCTGGCCGCCACCATCGACGAGGAGGCTCGTGCCGGTCAGGTACGTGGCGAGCGGTGAGGCCAGCAGCAGCACCGCGTCGGCGATGTCGGCGGGGGTCGCCATGCGGCCCATCGGGACGGTCGCGGCGACGGCGGCCAAGGCGGCCTCGTCGCCGTAGTGCGCGGCGTTGTCGTCGGTGCGCACGACGCCGGCGGTGACCGTGTTGACCCGGACCTTCGGCGCCCATTCCAGGGCCAGGGCGCGGGTGAGGGTCTCCAGGCCGGCCTTCGCGGCGGCGTAGGCGGCGGTCCCGGGGGCCGGGCGCAGCGCGGAGACGCTGCCGATGTTGACGATCAGGCCGCCGCCGGGCTGGGTCTGCATGACTGCGTTCGCGGCCTGGGCGACGAAGAACGGGGCGAGGAGGTTGAGGCGGACGACGGCGGTCACCAGGTTCGGCGAGACGGTCGCGGCCGGCGCTGCGGGGGAGCCGCCGGCGTTGTTGACGACCAGGTCCAGGCGGCCGAACGCGTCGATGGCCGCGCTGACCAGAGCCGCCGCCTCGGTCGGCTCGCGCACGTCGGCGGCGGTGTACGCCACCCCGGGCGGGAGGTCGGCGGGTTCGCGGCGGCCGCAGACGAGGACCCGGTAGCCGGCGGCGGCCAGGCGCGCGGCGATCTCCCGGCCGATGCCCCGGGTGCCGCCCGTGACCAGGGCGGCGGGGTCAGAGGCGTTCGATGATGGTGACATTGGCCGTTCCTCCGCCCTCGCACATGGTCTGCAGGCCGTAGCGGCCGCCGGTGTCCTCCAGGGCGTGCAGCAGCGTGGTCATCAGCCGCGCCCCGGTCGCGCCGAGCGGGTGGCCGAGCGCGACCGCGCCGCCGTGGATGTTGACGCGGGCCGGGTCGGCGCCGGTCTCGCGCTGCCAGGCGAGGACCACCGGCACGAACGCCTCGTTGATCTCGATCAGGTCGATGTCGTCGATGGTGAGGCCGCTGCGGCGCAGGGCGTGCGCGGTCGCCGGGATCGGGCCGGTCAGCATGTAGACCGGGTCGTCGGCGCGGACGCTCAGGTGGTGGATGCGGGCGCGGGGGCGCAGGCCGTGGGTGTGCAGCGCCTGCGCGGAGGCGACGAGCAGGGCGGCGGCGCCGTCGGAGATCTGGCTGGCCAGGGCGGCCGTGACCGTGCCGCCCGGGGTCAGGGTCGGCAGGGCCGCCATCGCGGCCAGGGTGGTGGTCGGGCGTGGGCCCTCGTCGGTCGTGCAGGAGCCGAGCGGCACCGTTTCGCGGGCGAAGCGGCCCTGCGCGAGAGCGGCGGTGGCCTTCTGATGGCTGCTCAGGGCGTACACCTCCATCTCCGGACGGCTCAGGGACCATTTGGCGGCGATGAGCTCCGCGGCTCTGAACTGGCTGATCTCCTGGTCACCGTAGCGGCGCTGCCAGCCGGTGGAGCCGCGGAACGGGTCGTCGAAGCCGTAGGCCCGGCCGGCCAGCATCGCCGCGGAGATGGGGATGGCGCTCATGTTCTGCACGCCGCCGGCGACGACGAGGTCGGCGGTGCCGGACATGACTGCCTGGGCGGCGAAGTGCAGCGCCTGCTGGGAGGAGCCGCACTGGCGGTCGACGGTGACCCCGGGCACGGCGTCGGGCAGGCCGGCGGCGAGCCACGAGGTGCGGGCGATGTTGCCGGCCTGCGGGCCGATCGCGTCGACGCAGCCGAAGATGACGTCGTCGATGGCGGCCGGGTCGACGTCGCTGCGGTCCATGAGCGCGGTCAGCACGTGCGCGCCGAGATCGGCGGGATGCACGCCGGCGAGGCCGCCACCCCGCCGGCCGACCGGGGTGCGGACCGCTTCGACCAGGTAAGCCTCCGTCATGTTCAGCACCTTACCAAGCGAGCGCTTGGTTGGTAAGGTGCTGGGCATGGAACCGTTGAGTGCCCGGACCCTGCCGGACCTGGTGCGCGCCGGCGCCGAGCACCACGGCGACCGCGAGGCGATCGTCGACGGTCCGGTCCGGCTCACCTATGCCGGGCTGGCCGAGGAGGTCGCCCGGTTCGCGGGAGCCCTTGCCGCCAGGGGTGTCGGCAAGGGCGACCGGGTCGCGCTGTGGGCGCCGAACTCGTGGCGGTGGATCGTCGCGGCGCTCGGGGTCGTCACCGCCGGCGGTGTCCTCGTGCCGCTGAACACCCGCTTCAAGGGCCCGGAGGCCGCGTACATCCTGGAGCGCAGCGGTGCCCGGCTGCTGCTGGTCGAGGATGGCTTCCTGGGCAACCGCTATGTTGACTCCCTGCCAAAGACGGATATGCCGGACATCGTAACGTTCGACCGGTGGGACGGGTTCGTGCGCGACGCGAAACCCGCGGAAGTTGACGTGCAGCCAGACGATTTGTCCGATCTGTTCTTCACCTCCGGCACCACCGGGCGGCCCAAGGGCGCCATGCTCACCCACCGGCAGAGCACCGAGGTCTACGTCGCCTGGAGCGAGCTCGCCGACCTGCGCGCCGGAGACCGGTACCTGCTGGTCAACCCCTGCTTCAACACGTTCGGCTACAAGGCCGGCGTCATCGCCTGCCTGCTGCGGGGCGCGACGATCGTGCCGCAGCCGGTGTTCGACGTCGCCGCGTCGCTGCGGCTGATCGAGCAGGAACGCATCACCGTGCTGCCCGGCCCGCCCACGCTGTACACCTCGATGCTGGACCATCCCGCACGCGGCGACCATGACCTGTCCAGCCTGCGGGTCGCCGTCACCGGTGCCACGACGGTCCCGGTGGTGATGATCGAGCGGCTCCGGGACGAGCTGAAGCTGGCGACGGTGCTCACCGCGTACGGCCTCACCGAGTCGTGCGGCACCGCGACCATGTGCCGCCCCGACGACGACCCCGTCACCGTGTCCACCACCTGCGGCGCGGCGATCGACGGCGTCGAGGTGCGGGTCGACCCGGACAGCGGGGAGGTGCTCGTGCGCGGCTACAACGTGATGCGCGGCTACTGGCAGGACCCGGCGGCGACGGCCGACGCGATCGACGCCGACGGCTGGCTGCACACCGGCGACATCGGCGTGCTCGACGAGCGCGGATACCTGCGCATCACCGACCGGCTCAAGGACATGTTCATCGTGGGCGGCTTCAACGCGTATCCGGCCGAGATCGAGCAGGTCCTGGCCCGGCACGACGGCGTCGGCGAGGTCGCGGTCATCGGCGTGCCCGACGAGCGCCTCGGCGAGGTCGCCCGCGCCTTCGTCGTGCCCCGGCGCCCGGTCTCGGCGGCCGACCTCGCCGCGTACTGCAAGGAGCGCCTCGCCAATTTCAAGGTGCCCCGCTCGTTCGTGTTCCTGGACGCGCTACCACGCAACGCCAGCGGCAAGGTGCTCAAGACGACGCTGCGCGGAGAGGCCTGATGGACACCGTCATCGTCACCGGCGGAGCCAGCGGCATCGGTGCCGCGATCGTGCGCCTCGCCGCCGCGCAGGGGCTGCGACCGGTCGTGTGGGACCTGGCTCCGACCGACGGCGGTCTCGTGGTCGACGTCCGTGACCCGCTCCAGATCGAGACCGCTCTGGAGACGACCGGGCCGGCGCGGTACCTCGTCAACAATGCCGGGCCGGCCAGCGGTGGCGCGCCCCTCGGCTTCGGCGACGGGCTCGTCGCGACCGCCGGCAGCGTGGAAGCGGTCACCGCCGCGTGGCTGCGCACCGGCCCGCCCGCCGACGCCGCGGTGGTCAACGTCGCCTCCGTCGCCGGGAACCTCGTCGGCACCGACTCCGCGTGGTACTCGGCGGGCAAGGCCGCGATCGCCGGATACACCCGCCACCTCGCGACCCGGCTCGCGCCCGCGGTGCGCGCCAACGCCGTCGCCCCCGGCTTCATCGACACGCCCCGGATGGCGGGCTTCGGTGACACGCCCCTCGGGCGGGACCTCATCGCCCGCAACCCGATGCGCCGGGCCGGCCGGCCCGAGGACGTCGCGGCCGCGGTGCTGTTCCTGCTGTCCCCGTCCGCCGCCTACATCAACGGCGTCCTGCTGCCGGTCGACGGGGGCTGGACGGTCACTCAATGAAAGAGGCCTCGCAGATGCCCGAAGCCGTCATCGTCTCCGCCGTGCGTTCGCCGATCGGCCGCGCCTACAAGGGTTCGCTCGCGGGCGTGCGCGCCGACGACCTCGCCGCGCAGGTCGTGCGCCTGGCCCTGGCCAAGATCCCCGCGCTGGACCCGCACACCCTGGACGACCTGGTGCTCGGCTGCGCCCAGCCGGCCGGCGAGCAGGGGTACAACCTCGGCCGGCAGGTCGCCATGCACCTCGGCCTCGACATGGTCCCCGGCACCACCGTCAACCGCTACTGCGCCTCGTCGCTGCAGGCGATCCGGATGGCGTTCCACGCGATCAAGGCGGGCGAAGGGCACGCGTTCGTCGCCGCCGGTGTCGAGGTCGTCTCGCACTACCCGGCGGGCAAGGCCGACGGCATGCCGGACACCCGCAACCCGCGCTTCGACGGGCTTGTCGGGTCCAGGCCGTGGTCCGACCCCCGTGCGCGCGGCGAGCTGCCCGACGTGTACATCGCCATGGGGGAGACCGCCGAGAACGTCGCCGAGCTCTGCGGGATCACCCGGGCCGAGCAGGACGAGTTCGCGGTCCGCAGCCAGAACAACGCCGAGAAGGCCCTTGCCGACGGCTTCTGGGACCGCGACATCACCCCGGTCACCCTGCCCGACGGCAGCGTGCTGCGGGCCGACGACGGTCCGCGGGCCGGGGTCACCCTGGAGAAGGTCGCCGCGCTGCAGCCCGCCTTCCGTCCCGACGGCACCGTCACCGCCGCCAACTGCTGCCCCCTCAACGACGGCGCCGCGGCGCTGGTCGTGCTCAGCTCCACCCGCGCCGCGGAGCTCGGGCTGACGCCGCTGGCCAGGATCGTCAGCACCGGCGTGTCCGCGCTCAGCCCCGAGATCATGGGCCTCGGCCCGGTCGAGGCCTCCCGCCGCGCCCTCGCGCACGCGGGCCTCGGCATCGGCGACATCGACCTGATCGAGATCAACGAGGCGTTCGCCGCGCAGGTGATCCCGGCGTACCGGCAGCTGGGCGCCGCCCTGGACCGGGTCAACGTGCACGGCGGCGCCATCGCGGTCGGGCACCCGTTCGGCATGACCGGCGCCCGCATCGCCACCACCCTGCTCAACGGGCTGATCCACCGCGACGCCCAGTTCGGCCTGGAGACCATGTGCACCGCCGGCGGGCAGGGCATGGCCATGGTGATCGAGCGGCTCGCCTGATGGGCGCCCTCGACGGCAAGGCGGTCGTCGTCACCGGCGCCGGGCGGGGCCTCGGCGCCGCCTACGCCCGCCTCGCCGCGGCCGAGGGCGCCGCGGTCCTCGTCAACGACGTCGACGCCGACCTGGCCGCATCGGTGGCGGCGGAGATCACTTCGGCCGGCGGCCGGGCACTCGCGGCAGCCGGCACGATCGGCACCTGGGACGGGGCCGGCGAGGTGGTCGCCCGCTGCGTCGAGGCGTTCGGCGCGATCGACGGCCTCGTCAACAACGCCGGGATCTTCCGCCTCGCCGACCCGGCGGCGCAGGACCCGGACGAGTTCCGCGCGGTCATCGAGGTGAACCTGCTCGGCACCGCGTACTGCGGCCTGCACGCCATCCGGGCGATGCTCGCGCAGGGCTCCGGCTCGGTGGTGAACGTGACCTCCGGCGCGCACGCGGGGTCGGCGGCGATGGGCGCCTACGGGGCCAGCAAGGGCGGCGTCGCGTCGCTCACCTACTGCTGGGCGGCGGACCTCCTCGGCTCCGGCGTGCGGGTCAACGCCGTCTCACCCAACGCGCACACCCGCATGGCCGACGCGTTCGAGGCGTATCTCGGCGCCGCCGCCCAGGGCCAGAACGTGCACAAGCCGCCGGAGCAGAACGCCCCGGCGGTCGTCTACCTGCTCACCGACGCCGCCGCGGCCGTGCACGGCCAGGTGATCCGCATCGACGGCGACGAGCTGTCGATGATCGCCCACCCGGTCGTGCAGGGCCACGGCGTGCAGGACCCTTCCTGGACGGTGGAGAAGGTCGCGGCGGCGTTCGCCTCCGGCGCCGTCGGCCCGATCAGTGCCGTCGGCCTGCACCGCGCCTGAGCAAGTCCCTAGTGCACCAGGCCGATGCCGGTGAAGGTCCGGTCGTACTGGGGGAACGACGTGTTGTCGAACGGCGCGGTGATCCAGGTGCGGACCGAGTCGGCGGCGGTGTCGACCTCGACGAGCCGGACCGGGTTGGTCGTGCCGGAGTGGAACGTCTGCAGGAACGAGTAGATCTTGTTGCCGTGCACGCCCGTGTCGACCCGGTTGCCGGCGACGCCGGTGTGGCCGGAGAACACGAACCGGATGTTCGCGTACTGACTGATCAGGTTGTCGAACAGGTACTGCGGGCTGGTCGCCCCGTACCCGCCGTTGGTCTGCTCGATGTTGCCGTTGCCGTCGATGTAGTCGTGCGTGACGACCGTGACGTTGTGCCGCGGGTTGGCCGCGACGACGTTCCGCGCCCAGGTGACGACCTCGGGCCGGGGCCACAGCTCGAGCGTGATCACCATCCACTGCACGCCGCCCGCCTCGTAGGTCGAGTAGGAGTTGTCGACCTTCCCGGCCTCGAACTGCCCACGCACGGCGCCGTACTGCGCGGCGGTGAAGTAGCGGTTGAACACGGTCGTGTCCCGGACCAGCTCCCGGGTGTGTGCGGGGTCGCGGGCCGAGCCGCCGACGCCGGTCGCCTGGGTGTCGTGGTTGCCGATCGCGAGCGCGTAGGGGATGCCGGCGGTCTCCAGCGGGCGCATCGCGTCGCGGGCGATCACGTATTGCGAGTGGTCCGGGGTGTCCCAGTTGACGACGTCTCCGGAGTGCGTCACGAACCGCAGGTCCAGCGCCGCGCGGTTGTTCACCAGCCAGGTCGTGCGCTGCCGGAAGCGGGTGTCGGTGGCGTTGAGCACCTCCTGCTGGGTGTCCGGCATGACGGCGAAGCTGAACTTCGGGTCCGTCGTGGCGAACTCCATCCGCGCGTACGCGATGTGCACGTTGCGGTCGCAGGCGGCCGTCTGCCGGTCGTTGACGAACTGGATGCGCACGACGTGCCGCCCGGCGGCGACCGCCGCCCCGACCGGGTAGGTGCCGTAGCTGGTGGCACTGACGATGGTGGTGCGCCCGGCGACGGCGCCGTCGACGGTCACCTCGACGGTCGGCCATCCCTCGCAGTTGTCGCCGATGGCGCCGATCTGGATCCGGCCGGAGCCGTCGATCGTGGTGGTGGCGACGCTGCTGTTGCTCCACAGTGACGCGTGGGTCCCCGACGGCGGCACCGGCGTGCCGGTCGCCGTGCGGATCGCCCCGTTGACCACGGTGAACTGGGAGGCGGGCGCCGCCGCCGCGCCCGTGGGCGGCAGCACGGCGGCCGCCACGACGGCGACGGCCGCCAGTTTCATGAACGTCGATCGATGCATGGGCGGAGCGTACGAACCGTCCAGGCGCGGACCGCGAAGCCCAGGTGAACCTGGCATGGCGGTCCGGCGGCGGCGCCGCGCCGGGCAGGTTCGTGCGGTATGTGAGCAGCTGCCCCGCAACGGGTGGGCCGGACCCGGGACCGGCCGGCCCACCCGTTCGCCCCCGATGCCTGCCGGGCGCAGCCGCGCACGGCCAGGCGGAAGCTCAGCAGGGCTCTTCGAGGTTCCCGTCGAGGTAGCCCTCGTAGATCCAGCCCCAGTTGGTGTACGACCACCAGTTGCCCGTCGACGCGTTGAACCAGCTGCACCACTTGTAGACCACGGTGCCGTACGGCGCGTAGTCGTAGACGGCGCACTTGGCGGCCGGACCGGTGTGCACCGCAGCCTTGGGTGACTTGAGCACCCGCACCGCGGTCGGGCTGGAGCCACCACCGCTGACGCTCGGACATCCCGCCGCCAGCACAGCCGCCGGAGCCGCTGAGGCCGCCGGCGACTGCACGACCAACCCACCCGACGCGACCAGCAGTGCGGTGACAACCGTCGCTGCCCTTGCCGACGCCCACCTCATGGTGCCTCCCAAGAATCGTTCCGGCGATGCGCCAACCATCCGCGAGGATGGATGGGGAAAGATTGACAAAACCTTGAATCATCGGCGACACCAGGACGGTCGAGGCGACGTTGGAGTTCCGCCTGCTCGGCACCATCGAGGCACGCAATGACGGCACGCCACTGGACGTCGGTCCCGCGCGCCAGCGCGGTGTCCTGGCGGCACTGCTGGTCGACGTCGGCAGGGTCGTGCCGACCGGCGATCTCGTCGAGCGGGTGTGGGGTCCGGCCCGGCCCCGGCGGGCGCGGCCGACGCTCTACAGCTACCTCTCCCGGCTCCGCGGGGTCCTCGGCGACGGGACGGCGCTGCGCCGGAGCGCCGGCGGCTACCTGCTCGCGGCCGAGCCGGCCGCGGTGGACGTGCACCGGTTCCGGCAGCTGTGCGTCCGCGCCCGCGCCGCGCCCGACGAGCTGGCCGCGGTCCTCTACGCCGAGGCGTTGGAGCTGTGGCGGGGCACTGCGTTCAGCGACCTGGACACGCCGTACTTCAACCTGCAGCGGCAGGCCGCCGACCGGGAACGGCACGCCGCCGAGCTGGACCACGGCGACGTCCTGCTCCGGCTCGGCCGGCACGGCGTCCTGCTGGGCGACCTGTTCGCCCGGGCCGAGGCACACCCGCTCGATGAGCGGGTCGCCGGTCAACTCATGCTCGCCCTGTATCGCGGCGGCCGGGCCGCGGACGCCCTGGCGCGCTACCGGCTGACCCGCGCCCGGCTGCGTGAGGACCTGGGCGGCGAGCCCGGGACGGCGCTGCAGCACCTGCACCAGCGGATGCTCGCCGGTGATCCCGGCCTTGCCGGCAGCGGCGGGGCCATGCAGGTGCCGCGGCAGTTGCCGGCTCCGCCGGCGGTGTTCGTCGGCCGGCAGCGGGAGCTGGCCGAGGTCGACCGGATCGCCGACGCCGGTGCGGCGATGGCGGTCGCGACGATCGGCGGCACCGGCGGGATCGGCAAGACGACCCTCGCACTGCACTGGGCGCACCGCAACGTCGCGCGGTTTCCGGACGGTCAGCTGTACGTCGACCTGCGTGGCTTCGATCCGACCGATGATCCGGTGCCCGCCTCCGTCGCCCTGCGCGGCTTCCTGGAGGCGCTCGGCGTCGCGCCGTCCGAGGTGCCGGCCGACCTGGCGAGCCGGTCGGCGCTGTACCGCAGCATCGTCGCCGGCCGCCGGATGCTGGTGCTGCTCGACAACGCCCGCACGTCCGCGCAGGTCGAGCCGCTGCTGCCGGGCAGCGCGGCCTGCACGGTCCTGGTCACCGGTCGATGGCAGCTCGCGGGGCTGGTGACGGCGGCCGGTGCCCGGCCGCTGACGCTGGACGCGTTGCCGAGCGCGGAAGGGCGTGAGCTCCTGGTGCACCACGTCGGCCGTGGCCGGGCGGCGCAGGAGCCGGAGGCCGCCGCGGCGCTTGTCGCACACTGCGCGGGCCTGCCACTGGCCACGAGCATCGTGGCGGCCCGGGCCCGGATCCAGTCCGCACTGCCGCTGGCGGCGCTGGCGGAGGAGCTCGACGACCGTTCGGCGCGGCTGGACGCGCTCGATGCCGGTGACCTCAACGCCGACCTCCGGGCGGTGTTCGCCGCGTCATACCGGGCCCTCGATCCGCCGCTGGCCGCGGCGTTCGGGCTGCTGGGCGCGGCGCCCGGCCCGGACATCGGGCTGCCCGCCGCGGCCGAGCTGATCGGGCAGCCCGTCGGCCGGACGCGGTCGGCGCTGCGCCGGCTGACCGCCGCGTACCTGCTCCAGGAGCACGCTCCCGGCCGGTACCGCATGCACGACCTGGTGCATCTGTACGCCGCCGAGTGCTGCGCCGAGGACCAGCCCGACGGCGCCGTCCGGCTCGCCCGCGGGCGACTGGCGACCTTCTACGCCGACGCGGCCGTCGCCGCCGATCGGGTGCTGGCGCCGCAACGCACCCCGATCGCCGCGAACCCGGGCGGTCCGGCCATTGCCCTGGATGCCATGCCCTGGTTCGCGGCCGAGCACCAGGTCTTGTTGGCCATCCACCGGGCGGCCGCCGAGGACGGCCGGCACGCCGAGGTATGGCGGCTCGCCTGGGCGCTCGACACGTTCCAGTGGCGGCGGGCCCTGCTCGCCGAGCGGGTCGCCATGCTGGAGGTCGCGCTGCCGGCGACCGGGGCGCTCGGCAACCGCGGTGCCGTCGCGCTCAACCACCGGTTGTTGGGCCGGGCGTATGTGCCGCTCGGCCGGCACGAGCCGGCGCTGCACCATCTCCACCTGGCGGCCGCCGGCTATGCGGCGGCCGGTGACCCTGACGGCCAGGCGCAGACGCAGCTCAACCTCGCCCTCGCCTGGGAGCACGTCGGCGATGACCGGCAGGCCCTGACCCACGCGGAGGAGAACCTGCGCATCCGGACGACGCTGAGCAACCCCGCGCGTGAGGCCGAGGCGCTCAACGCCGTCGGCTGGTATCACGCCCGGGTGGCGCAGCACGACGCGGCCGACGGGTACTGCCGCCGCGCCCTGGCCCTCTGCCGGGAGCACGGCTTCCTCGAGACGGAGGCGTACACCCGCGACAGCCTGGGCTACATCGCCCGCCACCGGGGGCGGCCCGCGGAGGCGCTGCGGCACTACGGCCGGGCGCTGGAGCTGCGCCGCATGCTCGGCGACACGTACCAGGAGGGCGACACGCTGACGCACCTCGGGGAGGTCTACGAGGAGCTGGGGCGGCCCAAGGACGCGGCCGCGGCGTGGCGCGCGGCGCTGGCGCTGTACGAGGAGCAGGGCCGCACCCGCGAGGCGGCCGTCGTCAGGCACCGTAGCGCGACGCCGGCGGGCGACGCGCGCGGCGGTATCGTCGCGGAGTGAGCGAGCATCCGGATGTGATCCGCCGGCTGGCGGCCGAGGTGGACACCACCGCGTTGTGCGATGCCGTCGACGACCTGCGCGTCATGTCGGCGGCGTTGCGGTGCCGGTCGGCCAACCCGGTCCTGTGCGGGCCGGCACGCACCGTGCGCTGCCGGGACGACTTCCTCGGCGTGATTCAGGCGCTCGAGCGGGCCGAACCCGGCGACGTGCTGGTGGTCGACGGCGGCCGACGCGAGACCGCCCTCGCCGGTGAGATCTTCGCCCGGGTGGCGCTGAGCAAGGGACTGGCCGGGATCATCATCGACGGTGGTTACCGGGACCTGCGGTTCGTCGCGATGTGCCAGCTGCCGGTGTACAGCCGGCACGTCACCCCGAAGGCCGGCACCACGGTCCGCCCGGCCGCGACCTCGAACGGCGTCAGCTGCGGCGGCGTGCCGGTCCATCCGGGTGACATCGTGATCGCCGATCACGACGGCATCGTGGTCCTCGACCCGGCCACAGCCGTAGCGCAGCTCACCAGGGCGAAGGAGGTCATGGCCGCCGAGGCGCGCGTGGTGGAGCGGCTGGATCAGGGCGCGACGCTCGGCGAGCTGCTCAACCTGGCCGAGCACGTCGAGCGGCTGACCCGCGGCGAGCCGTCGAGGCTGCGCTTCACCGTCTGACCGGGTGCCTGGCCGCCTGTGACTGGAGCAGCAGGGTCGGCGTCGCGATCAGGCTGATGAAGCCGGCGATGAAGCTGGTCGTCAGCCACGGGTCCGTCGGAGCGCCCTCCTCGACGGTCTTGCCGGCGTGCTGGTAGATGTAGGCCGCGGCGATCACCAACACCACCAGGCTGACCAGCCCGCCGGCGAGG
Source organism: Dactylosporangium siamense (assembly GCF_016862795.1). GTDB lineage: Bacteria > Actinomycetota > Actinomycetes > Mycobacteriales > Micromonosporaceae > Dactylosporangium > Dactylosporangium siamense. The sequence goes on from NZ_BONQ01000110.1 coordinate 137,371, forward strand.
AGCAGGTTGGCCCGCACCGTCGGGGACAGACCGGGTTTGCCGCGGCGGCGCTGCCGGTCCTGGGCGAGGATGGCCCGTGCGTCGTGGGGGCCGAGCTGCAGCGCCTTCATCACGCCCTGGTTGGCGCCGAGCGCGATCACGATCACGAAGGACGCGACGGTGGCACCGCCGATGCCGAGCAGCTCGCTGTCCAGGATGATCATGAGCGCGATCCCGAGGACGACGATGCCGATGGCCACGAGGAACCCGAGGCGCAACCGCCGGTTCGACGCGCGGAGCTGTTCGAGCTGGACCGGGTTCAACTTGCGCATGTGATTCCTTACCTTTTGACTGACTCACCATAGAAGCCGATCGACCCGAAAGCAGCAACGGGTCCGACTTCGCTTCTGCTGCGAAAAGTCCCGGTTCGTGGTAACGCATCCGAGACCGGAAACGCCCCGTTACCTGGCGCAACGCGCCGACCAGGGGATCCGCGACCCGGCGAGGCCGCGCCCGGGCGGGCCGGCGGGCATCCGTGGGGCGGCGCCATCCGCCGTCCGTCCACCTGTTTCCGGACGTCGGGTCGATGGCGGCAAACTGACCCACACCAGTCGACGGCCGTCGATTGCATTGAGGCATGTGCGTCGATACCTTCGCCGCGTCTCCGGAAGCACGGGGCTCCGGGGGACGACACTCACGGGAGGCGTCGTGCGCAGACTTGCGCATTCGATTCGACGACATTGCATCCTCGGGGTCGCGGCGATCGTCACCGCTCAGCTGCTCGCGGCGCCGGCCCGGGCCGCCGAGCCGGTCGACTGGCAGGTCGAGGTCGCCAAGATTCCGAGCGCCACGTACACGCGGGACGCCCGCGCCTCGATCGCCGAGGCGGGCAAGCGGCTGCAGCCGCACCTCATCGACGACCTCGGCCGGAACCGGCTCGCGCCGGTGCTGGCCGACCTCGACACGCGCTACTTCGACGGGGCGCGGTTCAAGGACACCGCGAGCGCCGACGCGGCGTTCGGCAACCTCAAGCACCTCGAGTCCTACCTGAAGGGCCGGGTCAGCGGCGGCGGCAAGCCGACCGGCGACGCGCTCGTCGCCTACGTCGACGGCCTCGTGCTGTCGCTCACCGGTATCCGGCTCCTCGCGGACGCGTCCGTCCAGGACGCGGAGGCGACGATCGGGCCGTTCCGGGCCGGCCCGCCTCCCGCTCCGGCACCGCCGGGGCTGGCCGCGGCGTTCGGCGACCTCGATGCGGCGCGATCGTCGCTGGCCAAGGCCGACGACATGCTGCGCAAGGCCAACCCGGAGCCGGCCACGGTGCACAACGCCCAGGCCTGGGGCTCGGCGTACAACGTGCTGACCCGCCTGGGCATCACCTACGACGGTGACCACGACGCCGACGGTGTGGTCGACGTGGTGGAGCTGCGGTTCGGCGCGAGCCCGCTGCTGGTCGACTCCGACTCCGACGGGCTCACCGACAAGTTCGAGATCTACCAGCTGAGCGGCTGGACCAAGGCGAACTCCGCCGACAGCGACGGCGACGGGATCGGCGACGGCGCCGAGGACGTCGACGGCGACGGTCTGAGCAACCTGCGGGAGCAGGAGCTGGGCACCGCGCCGACGGAGGCCGACACCGACCACGACGGCGTCAGCGACGGGGCCGAGGTCAGCCGGGGCACCAACCCGCTCGTGCCCGACCCGCGTGAGCAGCCGCCGCTGGGCGGCGGCGCGCCACCGATCGTGCCGGCGCCGAACCTGGACGACACCGACGGCGACGGCCTCATCGACATCGCCGAGGCGGAGGAGGAGACCGACCCGAGCAACGTCGACACCGACGGCGACGGGCTCTCCGACGGCGCCGAGGTCAACGAGTGGTCGATCAACCCGCTCAACCAGGACAGCGACGGCGACGGCCTCCGCGACGACTACGAGTCGGTCCACGTCGAGGACCAGGGCCTCGACCCCGGCCGCCCGGACGAGCAGATCAGCAAGTGGACGTACGTCACCGACTTCCTGCTCGGGATGTTCGCCGGCGACTTCTCGCCGCGTGACTCGATGGCGTGGCTGGCCGGCAACCTCTGCTCCGGCGGGCTCAGCGCGATCCCGGTGGTGGGCTGGATCCTCGGTGGCCTGGCCGACCTGCGGGACACGATCGCCGGGGTCATCCACGGCGACTGGGTCAGCGCGGGGCTGAGCATCCTCGGCGTGGTGCCCTACGTCGGCGACGCGATCGCGATCCCCGGCAAGGCGGCCCGGTTCGTCCTGAAGTTCACGCACCGCATCGACGCGGTGCTCAGGTTCGTCACGCGTTACGACAAGATCCCGGACTTCGTCAAGGAGACGGCGCTCCAGCTCATCCTCGGCGCCGACTGGGACGCGCTGGTCGGTGAGTCGGCCGTGTCGGTGGGCCCCAGCCTCAACGCGAGCCGGTTCAGCAAGGCCGGACTGGTCCGGCTGGCCCGTGGCGACCGCACCGACATCCGCCGGATCGCGCGGGCGATGTACGACCCGAACCACGTCCCGGGTGCGCGGGTGCCGTTCCAGTACAGCGGCGCGCGGGCCGAGGACTACCTGCACGACACCCTGCTCAGCGGCACGCGGCACCGGCAGTTCGAGGTCGACACGACGGGGTACCCGACGCCGCGCTCGCGGTCGCGGAAGGCCGACGTGGCGGTCGAGGACCCGCCGGGCGAGTTCACGCTCCACGAGGTGAAGGCGGGTGTGTCGAACTACGGCTCCGAGGTCACCCAGTGCCAGAAGGACGCCTGGATGCTGACGCCGGCCGGTCGTGCCGTGCACGGCAAGAACATCCGCGCAGTACATTGGCACTTCATGCCGCACGGCGCCTACAACAGCCTGGGCCCGTCGGAGGACCTGCTGAAGTGCCTGGTCGACAACAAGATCCCCTTCACGATCCACACGCCGGACGTGTAGCGAACGGAGGCCGGGCCGGGGTCGTTCGCGACCCCGGCCCACCGGACATATGGGTGCATCCCTCGCAGTGATCAAGCTGAACGAGCAGGGCGAGCCGGAGGCTGGCCTCGACCTGCCGGCTGATGCGGTGGCCGGCGCGCTCGCCCCGCTGTTCGGCGACGTCCCGGACCTGACCGTGCCGATCGCGCCGGACGACTGCGCCGAGCTGTTCCACGACGGCGCGCGGCTCGGATCGCAGTGGTTCCTCTACGGCGGCCCGGCCGGCGTGCAGCGCGTCGCCGTCTCGGTGTGGGACAGCGACAGCGCCGGTCCGGGCGGTGACTTCCGCGCCGAGTGCACGCCGGTCCTGGAGGTGCTGCGGGACCTGGCCCGGACCACCGGCGCCAGGGTGTTCCTCGACGGCGGCGACGTCACCGACGCGCCCCTGGACCGGGCCCTGGACCTGCTGGCCCCGGGCGGACCCGCCAGGAAGCGGCGCAAACCCGACCACAGGGCCGCGGACGAGGCGGCCGAGCGGTACCTGCGCGAATACCTGTCGTCGGCCGGACCGCGCCTGGCCTGGCTGCGTGACCAGGCCGATGGCCCGCTCGACTTCAGCCGGGACAGTCTCGTGCCGCTGTGGTCGTGGGCGGTGACCCGCTTCAAGCCGAGACCCGCCGATGCGCCCACCGACTTCGTCGTGGCCGACGCCCGGAACCGCTACAGCGTCCCGCGCGACGCGGACCTGCCGATGTGGTTCGGGCGCACCGCGCTGCAGGCCCCCGCGCACTGGGACGACGAGTCCCTGGCCATCATCGACGCGATCGTGTACTACCTCGCCGAGTGCCTGCTCCGGGCGGTGCCGGTGAGCCGCTGGGAGGTCGGGCACGGCGCGTCGCGGAGCTGGGTCAACGAGTATCAGCCGGTGCTGATCGGCTTCCGGCACGCGGGGGTGTCGCTGCCGATCGAGCTGATCGGGCGGGTGCTCATCCTGATGTCGCCGGTCTACCGCACGTTCCGGCCCGACCTGCCCGACAACGGCGAACGGGTCACCCCGGAGGACCTCCGCGACTGTTTCGACACGATCATGAGCTTCCGGGAAGCCTGAGGCTCACGCCTGCACGGGCTTGGACAGGCCGTCGAGGAACAGGGACGTGCAGTCCTCCGCGAGGCGGGTGATCGGATACGCCGCGGTCGGCTTGAACCAGCGCACCGACAGCCACACGGCGTCACGCATCAGCCGGTAGAGGATCTTCGGGTCCAGGTCGTCGCGGATGACGCCCTCGGCGATGCCGGCCTCGATGACCGACAGCCAGGTCTGCTGCACCTCCTTGCCGGCGGTGCGCAGGTATCCGAACCGTTCGATCTGGGTCAGGTAGTTGACGTCGTTCTGGTAGATCTCGGTGGCGTGCGGGTGCGCCTCGACGACCTCGAGCGAGGCGACGATGAGGTCGTGCAGGCGGGTCCGCGGGTGGCTCTCGCCGTCCAGCACCCGCTTGTAGCGGGTCCGTAGGTCTTCCAGGTAGGAGGTCACGATCTCGTCGACCATGGCTTCCTTGGACTCGAAGTGGTGATACAGGCTGCCGGACAGGATCCCGGCCTCGTCGGCGATCTCACGCACGGTCGTCGCCGACACGCCCTTGCGGGCGAACAACGCCGCAGCGCTGGCGAGAATCCGTTCGCGTCGATCCCCAGGCTCTCGCGCCATCCCGCTCTTCCTCACCGATGTCGTAATGCAGCCTCGTCTATCCCGTTCGCACCAGGAGTGTACGTGGACCGCGGCCGTGAAATACGGCTCAGACGCGAGTGTAGCGTAATCAAGCAAGCGCTTGGTACGTTCACCGGGCAAGGTCCGGCCTGCGCGGTGAAGAAGGCGGCGATGGCGAACAAGCAGATGACCGAAGACGAGGTCGTGGCGCAGCTGCGCTCGGGCATGACGATCGGGATCGGCGGCTGGGGATCCAGACGCAAGCCGATGTCCCTGGTGCGCGCGATCCTGCGCTCCGACCTCACCGACCTGACCATCGTCAGCTACGGCGGGCCCGATGTCGGGCTGTTGCTGGCTGCCAAGAAGGTCCGCCGCCTGGTGTACGGGTTCGTGTCCCTGGACACGATCCCGCTCGAGCCGCACTTCCGGGCCGCCCGCCAGTCCGGTGCGGTGGAGGTGACCGAATACGACGAGGGCATGCTGCGCTGGGCGCTGTACGCCGCCGCCTGCCGGCTGCCGTTCATGCCCAGCCGGGCCGGCCTCGGCTCCGACGTGCTGAAGGTCAACCCGGGCCTGCGGACCGTCGCCTCGCCCTACGGCGACGAGGAGCTCGTCGCGATCCCGGCGGTGCGCCTGGACGCGGCCCTGGTCCACCTCAACCGGGCCGACGTGCACGGCAACGCCCAGTACCTCGGGCCCGACCCGTACTTCGACGACCTGTTCTGCTCGGCGGCCGACAAGGCGTACGTGTCGTGCGAACAGGTCCTGGACACCGCGGAGCTGACCAGGACCGCCCCGGTGCAGTCGCTGCTGCTGCAGCGGTGGATGGTGCACGGCGTGGTCGAGGCGCCCGGCGGCGCGCACTTCACCTCCTGCGACCCCGACTACGGCCGGGACGAGGCGTTCCAGCGCGAATACGTCACCGCCGCCGCCGACCCGCAGGCGTGGGCCGCCTTCTACGACCGTTACCTGGGAGTCCCGGCATGAGCGTCATCACCCGCGCGGAGGTCTGCGTCGTCGCGTGCGCCGAGGTGTGGCGCGGCGACGGGGAGATCCTCGCCAGCCCGATCGGCCTCGTGCCGAGCATCGCCGCCCGTCTGGCCCGCGCCACGTTCGCCCCGGACCTGCTGCTGTCCGACGGTGAGGCATACCTGACCCAGGGCACCTGGGCGATCGGCGGCACGCCACCGGTCATCGAGGGCTGGATCCCGTTCCGGGCCGTGTTCGACCTGCTCTACACCGGCCGCCGGCACGTCATGATGGGCCCCAGCCAGATCGACCGCTACGGCAACGCCAACATCTCGGCCATCGGCGACTTCGCCCGGCCGACCCGCGCGCTGCTCGGCGTGCGGGGCGCGCCCGGCAACACCGTCAACCACCCGACCAGCTACTGGGTGCCGCGGCACGGGCACCGCTCGTTCGTCGCCGCGGTGGACATGGTCAGCGGTGTCGGCTATGACCGGGCCGCCGCGAATCCCGCCGCCGGCCGGTACCACGAGATCCGCCGGGTGGTCAGCAACCTCGGCGTCTTCGACTTCGGCACCGCCGACCACCGGATGCGCCTGGTCTCGGTGCATCCCGGCGTCACCGTCGACGAAATCGTCGCCGCGACCGGCTTCGAGCTGACCGTGCCCGCTGACGTCCCGCAGACGCGGCTGCCGACCGACGCGGAACTCGCCCTGATCCGCGAGGTCATCGACCCGGCGTCGGTGCGTGCCCGGGAGGTGGAGGGGTGAGCTCGCTGCGGACGCCGATCTGCGACCTGTTCGGCATCCGCCACCCGATCGTGCAGACCGGCATGGGCTGGGTCTCCGACGCCCGGCTCACCGCCGCCACCGCCAACGCCGGCGGCCTCGGCATCCTCGCCAGCGCGACCCTGTCCTACGAGGAGCTCGTCACCGCGATCAGCGACGTGCGGAAGCTGACTGACGCGCCGTTCGGGGTCAACCTGCGCGCCGACGCACCGGACGCCGCGAAGCGCGCGGACCTCCTCATCCGGGAAGGTGTACGGGTGGCATCGTTCGCCCTCGCGCCGAAGCCCGAACTGATCGAGCGGCTCAAGGCCGCCGGGGTGGTGGTCGTGCCGTCCGTCGGCGCGCGCCGCCACGCGGAGAAGGTCGCCGCCTGGGGCGTGGACGCGGTCGTCGTGCAGGGCGGCGAGGGCGGCGGGCACACCGGCCAGGTCCCCACCACGCTGCTGCTGCCGCAGGTCGTCGACGCCGTCGACATCCCCGTCATCGCGGCGGGCGGCTTCTTCGACGGGCGCGGCCTGGTCGCCGCCCTCGCCTACGGCGCCGCCGGGATCGCGATGGGCACCCGGTTCCTGCTCACCAGCGACAGCCCGGTCTCCGAATCCGTGCGGCAGCGCTACCTGGACGCCACCCTCACCGACACGGTGGTCACCACCGCGCTGGACGGCGTCCCCCAGCGGGTCCTGCGCACCCCGTTCGTCGACGGGCTCGGCGAGACCGGCGCGCTGCGGCGGCTGCCACGGGCCGTGCGCAGCGCGCGGACGCTGCGGAGGATGACCGGCCGGTCGTGGCTGTCGATGCTGCGCGAGGGCCGGGCCATGCGCGGCAGCCACGAGCTGCGGCTGAGCCAGCTGGTCCTCGCCGCGAACACGCCGATGCTGATCCGCGCCGCCATGCTCGACGGCCGGGCCGACGCCGGCGTCATGGCCACCGGGCAGGTCGCCGGCCTCATCGACGACGTGCCCAGCTGCGCCGAGCTGATCGACCGCATCATGGCCGAGGCCGCCGACACCCTGAAACGGCTCGCCTGATGCCCGCCTACGCCATCGAGGACGTCATCCCGGTCGTCCACCCGTCCGCGTACGTGCACCCGACCGCGGTGCTCATCGGCGACGTCCACGTCGGCGCCGGCTGTTACGTCGGGCCCCTGGCCAGCCTGCGCGGCGACTTCGGCCGGATCGTCCTTTCGGAAGGATCCAACGTGCAGGACTCCTGCGTGCTGCACACGTTTCCGGGCACGGTGTTGACGGTGGGCCCGGACGGGCACGTCGGGCACGGTGCGGTGCTGCACGGCTGCCGGGTCGGCGAGGGCGCGCTCATCGGCATCAACGCGGTCGTGCTGGACGGCGCGTTCGTCGGCGAGTACGCGTTCGTCGGCGCGCACTCCCTCGTCAAGGCCGAGTTCGAGGTGCCGCCGAGGACCCTGGCCGCCGGCGTGCCGGCCCGCGTCGTGCGGGACCTGACGGACGTCGAGCTGGCCTGGAAGGCGCACGGGACCGGGGTCTACCAGGCGCTCGCCGTGCGCAGCCGCTCACTACGTCCGGTGGAGCCGCTGCCGGCGCCCGAGCCGGACCGGCCGGCGCTGTCGACCTCCGCGGCGACCGCGGTGCCGCTCGACCAGGCCCGGCGTGCCTCTGGCGCACCAAGCAAGCGCTTGGTAGAGTCGTGATCATGCCTTCCAGAACTCAGGGCCACGGGCTGCTCGCCGGGCGCACCGTGCTGGTGACCGCCGCCGCGGGCACCGGTATCGGGTTCGCCACCGCCGAGCGGTGCGTCGAGGAGGGTGCCCGCGTCGTCGTCTCCGACCGGCACGAGCGCCGCCTCGCCGAGGCCGCCGACCGGCTCGGCGTCCTCGGGGTGCCGTGCGACGTCACCGACCAGGCGCAGGTCGAGCACCTGTTCGCCACCGCCGTGGCGCACTTCGGCGGCGGCCTGGACGTCCTCGTCAACAACGCCGGGCTCGGCGGCACCGCGGCGGTGGTCGACATGACCGACGAGCAGTGGGGCAGCGTCCTGGACGTCACGCTCACCGGCACCTTCCGCTGCACCAGAGCCGCGCTGCGACACATGATCCCGCGCGGCACCGGCGTGATCGTCAACAACGCCTCCGTCATCGGTTGGCGGGCCCAGGAGGGCCAGGCGCACTACGCGGCGGCGAAGGCCGGGGTCATGGCACTCACCCGCTGCTCCGCCCTCGAGGCGGCGCACGCCGGGGTGCGGGTCAACGCCGTCGCGCCCAGCCTGGCGATGCATCCGCACCTGGCGAAGGTCACCACGGACGAGCTCCTGGCCGAGCTGTCCACCCGGGAGGCGTTCGGGCGCCCCGCCGAGCCGTGGGAGATCGCCAACGTGATCGTGTTCCTGGCCAGCGAATACAGCTCGTACATGACCGGCGAGGTCGTCTCGGTCAGCAGTCAACACCCCTAGGAGCCCGGCATGGTCGACGACAGTGCCGTCGGGGCGATCGGCGAGCCGTTCACCCTCGACGTCGAACGCGGCAAGATCCGCGAGTTCGCCCGGGCGACCGGCTCGGCGAACCCCGCATACCTCGAAACGGACGACCCGGTGATCCCGCCGACGTTCCTCACCACGGCGTTCTTCTGGCAGACCGGTGTGTCCGACCCGTGGACCGCGGTCGCGATGGACCAGCGCAAGGGCCTGCACGCCGAGCAGGAGTTCGTGTTCCACGGCCCGCCGCCGCGCGCCGGCGACCGGCTCACCGGACGGTCCCGGATCGAGTCGGTCACCCGCAAGGAGGGCCGCAGCGGCACCCTCGCGTTCGCCGTGATGGTCACCGAGTTCCACGACGAGGCCGGCCGGCACGTCGCCACCGCCCGCCTGACGGGGGTCGAGACGGCATGAGCGAGCTTCGCGAGCGAATCATGTCGCAGGTCCGGCTCAGGCCGACGCCTGGAGCGCAGCGGAAGGTGGCGGCATGAGCTCCACCTTCGGTCCGCTGACCCGCACGGACCTGGTGCGCTACCAGGGCGCCTCCGGCGACTTCAACCCGATCCACCACGACGAGCCGTTCGCCGTGTCCACCGGCCTGCCCGCGCCGCTGTCGCTGGGCATGCTGCAGGCGGGCTACCTGGCGACCTGGGCCACCGACCGGTTCGGTGCCGGCGCGATCCGCTCCTTCCGGGTCCGCTTCGCCGCCCAGGTCTTCCCCGGCGACACCGTCACCTGCGACGGCACCGTCGTGCGGCAGGACACCGAGAGCCTCGACGTCGAGATGACCTGCACCACCCAGGACGGCACCGTCGCCGTCTACGGCTGGGCCACCTTCGCTTTGGAGACACCGTGATCGAGTCCACAGTGGACGACCTGGGCGTGGCCGAGATCGTCATGGCCAACCCGCCGGTGAACGCGCTGCCGGTGGCCGGCTGGTTCGCCCTCGCCGCCGCCCTCGACGCGGCCGGCGCCGACCCCGCGGTCCGCGCCGTGGTGCTGCGCGCCGAGGGGCGCGGCTTCAACGCCGGCGTCGACATCAAGGAACTGCAGGCCGCGACGAGTCACGCCGCCCTCGTCGGGGTCAACCGGGGCTGCGCGGCCGCGTTCAGCGCCGTCTACGACTGCCCCGTCCCCGTCATCGCCGCCGTGCACGGCTTCTGCCTCGGCGGCGGCATCGGCCTCGTCGGCAACGCCGACGTCATCGTCGCCTCCGAGGACGCCACGTTCGGGCTGCCCGAGGTCGACCGCGGCGCCCTGGGTGCGGCCACCCATCTGTCCCGGCTGGTGCCGCAGCACAAGATGCGGGCCATGATGTACACCTCGGCCACCGCCACCGCCGCCGAACTGCACGCCTTCGGCTCGGTCCTCAGCGTCGTGCCCCGCGAGGAGCTGCGGGCCGCGGCCTTCGCCGTCGCCCACGACATCGCCGGCAAGGACCCGCAGGTCATCCGCGCGGCGAAGGAGTCGCTCAACGGCATCGACCCGTGGGACCCGAAACGCAGCTACCGCTACGAGCAGGGCTTCACCTTCGAGCTCAACCTCACCGGCGTGGCCGACCAGGTCCGGATGGATTTCGGTAAATGATCAGCCTACTGGACACCGCGGAGGAGGCCGAGTTCCGGGCCGAGGCCCGCGACTGGCTGCGCGCCAACGTCCCCGGGCCGCTGCCGTCCGGCGACACCCGCGACGGCTTCGCCGAGCACCTGCACTGGGAGCGCGCCCTGTTCGACGCCGGTTGGGCGGTCGTGTCGTGGCCGCGGCGGTACGGCGGCCGCGACGCGTCCCTGTGGCAGTGGCTCATCTTCGAGGAGGAGTACTACGCCGCCGGGGCGCCGCAACGGGTCACCCAGAACGGCATCTTCCTGCTCGCCCCGACGCTGTTCGAGTTCGGCACGCCGGACCAACAGGACCGGCTGCTGCCGCGGATGGCCGCCGCCCAGGACCTGTGGTGCCAGGGCTGGTCCGAGCCCGGCGCCGGCAGCGACCTCGCCGCCATCACCAGCCGCGCGTCGGCCGTTGAGGGGGGCTGGCGGCTCAACGGGCAGAAGACCTGGACGACCCGCGGCGCGTTCAGCACGCACCTGTTCGGGCTGTTCCGCACCGACCCGGCCGCCGCCCGCCACCGCGGCCTGACCTACTTCCTCGTGCCGCTGGACGCCGACGGGGTCACGGTCCGCGGCTTCGGCCGCCTCGACGGCGACGAGGGCTTCGCCGAGGTCTTCTTCGACAACGTCCACGTGCCCGCCGACGCGGTCCTGGGCGAACCCGGCAGCGGCTGGCAGGTGGCCATGTCCACCACCGGCTCCGAACGCGGCCTCACGCTGCGCTCCCCGGGCCGGTTCCTGCACACCGCGCAGCGGCTCATCGCGCTCGCCGCCGCCCAGGGCGACCGGCTGCGGCCCGCCGTGCGGGAGCGGGTCACCCGGGCCTGGCTCAACGCCCGCGCGTATCAGCTGTTCACCCTCAACCAGGTCACCGACCTCGTCGAGGGCCGGGCCCCCGGCGCGCGGTCCAGCCTCAACAAGCTGTTCTGGTCGCGGCTGGACATCGAGCTGCACGAGATCGCCCTGGAGCTGCTCGGCGGCGAGGCCGTCCTGGACTCCCCGTGGACCCGCGGCTTCCAGTTCTCCCTCGCCGGGCCGATCTACGCCGGCACCAACGAGATCCAGCGCAACATCGTCGCCGAGCGCGTCCTCGGCCTGCCCCGAGCGTGAAGGAGCCACCGTGCGGTTCGCGTTGACCGAGGACCAGGTCGCCCTGCGCGACGCGGTCACGGCACCCCTCGCGGCGGGGGACTGGGACGCCCTCGCCGGCATCGGGGTCTTCGCCGCCATGACCGACCTCGGCCTGGACGAGACCGACCTCGTGCCGGTCCTCGAGGAGGTAGGCCACGCCGCCGTCGCCGCGCCGGTGACCGCGACCGCGTTCGTCGCCGCGCCGCTGCTCCTCGCCCTGGGCGACGACCGGGCCGCCGCGGGGACCTTGCGGGTTGCGGTCGCCGGGCCCGGTGGCCTCACCCCGTTCGGCGGCCACGCCGACCTCGTGCTGCACCTCGACGGCGGCACCGCCCGCGCCGGCGGCGCCCGGGTCAAGGCGTCCACTGTGGACATCAGCCTGGACGCGGTCGCGTCCACCGCCGGTGAGGTCCTCACCGACGACCCGGCACTCGTCGGGGCGGCCGCCGCCCGCGCCGCCCTCGGGCACGCCGCCGAGCTGGTCGGGCTCGGGCGGCGGATGCTGGAGCTGACCGTCGGCTACGTCAAGCAGCGGCACCAGTTCGGCGCGCCCGTCGGCAGCTTCCAGGCCGTCAAGCACCAGCTCGCCGACGCGTACCTCGGCCTCGAGTTCGCCCGCCCCGCCGTCCTCGCCGCCGCCTGGGCACTGCGGGAGGGCGCGGGCGCACGCGAAGCCGTCGACGGGGCCGTGGTGCTCGCCGCCGACGCCGCCCACGCCGCGAGCCGCGCCGCGATCCAGTGCCACGGCGCGATCGGCTACACCGTCGAATACGAGCTGCACCGCTACGCCAAACGCGCCTGGGCCCTCGCCGCCCTCGCCACCCCCGGCGACCGGCTCGACGCGCTCGCCACCACGATCGGCCTGCCGAAGGAGCTTTGATGACCGACGAAGACGTCGTTCGCTACCGTACCGACGGGCCGGTGGCGATCGTGACGATGCACCGGCCCCAGTACGGCAACGCGCAGAACTCGGCGATGACCTACGCGCTCGACGACGCGCTGTACCGGGCCGCCGACGACGATGAGGTGAAGGTCATCGTGCTCACGGGGGAGGGCAAGCACTTCTCCGCCGGGCACGACATCGGCACCCCCGGCCGGGACGTCGACACCACGTTTCCGCGCCGCGCCGGGCTCTGGTGGGACCACGTCGGCAAACCTGGCGCGGAGAGCCGGTTCGCCCGCGAGTCCGAGGTCTACCTGGGCATGTGCCGGCGCTGGCGGGAGCTGCCGAAACCGACCATCGCCGCGGTCCAGGGCGCCTGCATCGCGGGCGGGCTGATGCTCGCCTGGTGCTGCGACCTCATCGTCGCCGCCGACGACGCGTTCTTCGCCGACCCCGTCGTGAAGATGGGCATCCCCGGCGTCGAGTACTTCGCCCACCCGTGGGTGATGGGCCCCCGCCACGCGAAGGAGTTCCTGTTCCTCGGCGAGCGGGTGCACGCCGAGCGGGCCCTGCAGCTCGGCATGGTCAACCGGGTCGTGCCCCGCGCCGACCTGGAGTCGTCCACGATGGACATCGCGCGGCGGATCGCGCAGATGCCCCGGCTCGGCCTGGCCCTGACGAAGAAGGCCGTCAACCAGGCCGAGGATCTGATGGGGCTGCGCGCCGGAATGGACTCGGTGTTCGGGCTGCACCACGTCGCGCACGCGCACAACGCCGAAGTGGGTCAGGACTCCCTGGCGGGGCACGACGCCAGGTCCATGCGCGACGGCGGTCGCTGATGCCGCACCGCTACGACGGCCGCGTCGCCCTCGTCACCGGTGCCGCCTCCGGCATCGGACGGGCCACGGCGATCCGCCTGCGCGACGAAGGCGCCCGGGTCGTCGGCCTCGACCTCGCGCCCGTCCACGTCGACGGTGTCCAGGGCATCGAATGCGACCTGCGCGACGAGGAGCAGGTCGCGGCCGCCGTCGCCGACGCCCTGGTCCGGGGCGGCCGGCTCGACCTCCTCGCCAACGTCGCCGGGGTCGCCGCGTCCGCGCACACCACCGACGTCACCCTGGCCGAGTGGGACCGGATCCTCGCGGTGAACCTCACCGGCACGTTCCTCGCCTGCCGCGCCGCCCTGCCGCACCTGGTCGCCACCCGGGGAGCCGTCGTCAACGTCGCCTCCCTGGCGGGGGTGCGCGGCTGGCGGTACAGCGCGGCGTACTCCGCCGCCAAGGCCGGGGTCGTCGGGCTCACCCGGGCCCTGGCGGTGGAGTACGCACCCGACGGGGTGCGGGTCGCCTGCGTCTGCCCGGGATCCGTGGACACGCCGCTGAAACGCGACCTGGTGCCCGCGGCGGACCAGGACCCGCGGCTGGCCGGGCACGCCCGGGCGCTGCTCGACCCGCCGGTCGCCGACCCGGCCGAGGTCGCCGCCGCGATCGCCTACCTCGGCTCGGCGGAGGCACGCTTCGCCACCGGCGCGGTGCTGCGGCTCGACGGGGGCGCCGGTGTCTGAGCACCGACGGGACGCCGGAGCGCCGGTGTCTGAGCACCGACCGGACGCCGGAGTGCCGGTGCCTGAGCACCGACCGGACGCCGGCGCGCCGGTGTCTGAGTACCCGCCGGATGTCGTCGCCGCCCACTACGCCACCGGTGACTGGACCGCGGACACGATCGCCACCATGGTCGCCCGCAACGACCCTGCCCGGGTCGCGTTCATCGCCCCCGAGGGCACGTTCACCTGGGGCGACTACGACGCGCTCTCGTCCCGCCTGGCCGCGTCCTACGCGGAGGCGGGGTTCCGGCCGGGTGACCGGCTCGCCGTCCTGCTCACCGGCGGGGCGCTCACCCACGTCGCGTACCTGGCCGCGCAGAAGGCCGGGCTGGTCACCGTCGGCATCGGACCCCGGGCCGGCGACGCCGAGATCCGCCACCTTCTCGCCAAGACGGGCGCGGTGGGCCTCGCCACCCGATCGGCGCACCGGGGACGGCCCGGTGCCGAGATCGCCGCCCGCTGCGGCGCGCCCAGGCACGTCGTGCTCGACCTGTCCGGGCTGCCGGCCGGCCGGTTCGAAGGCCCCGGGCTCGGCGCGGACGACCTGTTCTTCGTCAACTCCACCTCCGGCACCACCGGCCTGCCGAAATGCGTCCGGCAGACGATGAACAACCGCAAGTACTTCGGCCCGCTCGCCCACGCCGCCGGCCGGTTCGGCCCGGACGAGGTCTTCGCCAGCGTGCTGCCCGCCCCCTACGGCTTCGGCCTGTGGAGCGCCCACGTCGTGCCCGCCATGTATGGCTACCCGACCGTCCTCGCCGCCGAGTTCGACGCCGCGGAGACGCTGCGCCTCATCGAGCGGCACCGGGTCACCGTCCTGTGCGCCGTCACCGCCCAGTTCATCATGCTGCTCAACGACCCGGCGTTCGCGACCACGGACCTGTCGTCGCTGCGGGTCATGTTCACCGGCGGGGAACGGGTCCCGGTCGCCCGGGCCCGCGAGTTCGAGGACCGCACCGGGTGCGCCGTCCTGCAGTTCTACGGCTCCAACGAGGCCGGCCCGCTGTCGGTGACCACGGTCGACGACCCGCAGCCGGCCCGGCTCACCACCGCCGGCCGTCCGGTCCCCGGCGCCCGGCTGCGGCTCCTGGCCGACGGCGCCGACGTCCCCGGCGGCCCGGGGCAGGTGGCGGCGGCGGGCCCCGGCTGCACCCCCGGGTACCTCGACGACGCCGCCGCGAACGCCGCCCTGTTCCGCCCCGACGGGTGGCTGCTCACCGGCGACGTGGCCACCGTCGACGCCGACGGCTACCTGGCCATCACCGGGCGGATCGCGGACTTCATCATCCGCGGCGGCCACAACGTCAGCGCCCTCGTCGTCGAGGAGGCGGTCGGCGGGCACCCCGACGTCGCGCAGGCCGCGGTGGTCGCCGTGCCCGACCCGGTCCTCGGCGAACGCGTCTGCGCCTACGTCGTCACCCGTGCGCCGCTCACCCTCGACGCCCTGCGCCTGCACCTGGACGCGACCGGCGTGTCGAAGCAGAACTGGCCCGAGTACCTGGTCGACCTGCCCGAGCTGCCCATCGGTACCGGCGGCAAGGTCGACAAGGCCACCCTGCGCGCGGACGCCGCCCGCCGGTTCCCCACCTGACGTACCGGTTACGGTGGCGGCATGGGAGATGCCGCGACGCACCGGGAGCTCGGGGAGGCGGCCTGGGCGTGGACCCTCGCCCAGGTGCGGCACGACGCCGACGGCCTGTGGCTGCCCGCGACGGTCACCGGTGACGACCAGCGACCCGGCAAGTTCCGCGACTCCTTCTACGACGGCATCGCGGGACTGGCGCCGGTCCTCGCCGAGATCCGCCGGCACCGGCCGTGGACGCCGGGCGAGACGGCCCTCGCCGACGCGATCGTCGAGCGGCTGTCGACCGCGGACCGCGACGAGCCCTCGCTGTACGACGGCCTGGCCGGTGACGCCACCGCGCTGCGGCTGCTCGCGCCCGGCCGCGAGGTCGCCGTGCTGGAGCGCCTGGCCCGGCTGCGCACGCCCGCCGGCTGGGAGACCACCCTGCGGGAGGATTCACGCGAGCCGGCGTCGGACGTGGTCATGGGCACCGCCGGGATCGTGCTGCTCGCCGCGTGGGCCGGTGGTCCGCACGCGGCCGAGATCCTGACCACCGGCGGCGAAGCGTTGCTGAAGGTCGCCGAGCCGACCGCGGGTGGCCTGGACTGGCGGATGTGGCCGGGGTACCGCTCCAGCACACCGAACTTCTCGCACGGCACGGCCGGGGTGGCCGCCGCGCTCGCCGTCGCCGGTCGCGCGCTGGGCCGGGCCGACTTCGTCGACGCCGCGCGGCGCGGCGGCGAGCACCTGGTCACCGTGGCGGACCTGGCCGGCGGCGGGTTCGTCGTGCCGCACACGTCGCCGCCGTCGCAGCGGGAGGTCGAGCCGGTCACCTACACCTGGTGCCACGGTCCGGCGGGGACCTCCCAGCTGTTTGCGGCCCTCGCCCTCGCCGGCGTCTCACACGTCGGCGGGTTCGCCGTCGGCGAGCTGCGCCGCCGCTGCCTGCACTCGCTGCTCACCTGCGGGCTGCCCGCCCGCCTGCGCCCCGGCTTCTGGGACAACGACGGGCGCTGCTGCGGCACCGCGGGCGTCGGCGACGTCCTCCTCGACGCGGCGCAGGACGCGGCGCAGGACGACCCGTCGGAGGAGGCGCTGCTCGCCGGCGCCCGGGTGATGGCCGAGGCCCTGGTCGAGCGGGCGCTCCGCGACGAGGCCGGGGCGTTCTGGCGGTTCGTCGAGCACCGGCAGGACCCGCCGCTGCTGCCGCCGGGCACCAGCTGGATGCAGGGCTCCGCCGGTATCGCCGCGTTCCTGCTGCGCCTGGCCCGGGTCGAGGAGCAGGGGCTCACCGCCCCTGTCGTCGACCGGCCGGACCAGTGGTGGGCCGTGCCGCCGGACGTCCGTGCCCGGCGTCCTTGACACGCCGGGTGAGAAGGGTGATTTCCCGGTTCACCCGGTCCGGACCGGATCGGCGACCGCGGATGGCCATTACTGTCGATGCATGCCTCCGGTCCTGGTCCGCCCGAACGTCAGGGTCACCGCAGCCCAGCGCTTCCTCTCCGCCTCCGCGCCACCGCCCTCGTCGACGCGCCGGCCGCGCCACGCATCTGCCCGCGTGGACGAGGCCTCCGCGCCGCGTCCGGCCCGCTCCCGGCTCCGCCTGCTGCCGTCCACCGCCGCCGAGGTCCGGCAGTGGCAGTTGGCGCACGGCACCCACGCGCGGCCGCTGCGCTGACCCGTTCCTGGTGAACCCCCCGAAACTCCGGGTGGCCCGGGCTGCTGCACGCAGGCGCCCGGGCTCCTGGCCGTTTCGGGCCGCTGTGCTCAGGGACGCCCGGGGCCCGGCCCGCCGGTTGCTGCCGTGAACCGGTCCACGAGAGCGGCGTCGGCGAAGACGGTGACGGCGGCGATCCCGTCGGCGGCGACGGTGAGCACCGCCACGCCGTAGGGCTCGCCGTGCCACCAGGCGAGGGCGGCCGGCTGACCGTTGGCGCCGGTCGCCTCCATCCGCCACCCGCCGTCCATCGCCGGCGTCGCCAGGGCCAGGCACGCGGTGTTCCCGTCGGCGCGCACCCCGGACGGCACCATGCTGAGGACCGCGTCGGCGCGCAGCACGCGGGCGAAGGCGGCCGGGTCCGCGTGCTCCCAGGCGGCCATGTAGGACCGCAGCAGCTCGCGCGTGCGCGGATCGGCCGGTTCGGTGATCCGGTCCGGCGCCGGCGCCGCCTCGGCGATGGTGGCCCGGGCCCGCTGCAACGCGCTCTTGACCGCCGCCACGCTGATGTCCAGCATCGTGGCGACCTCGGCGGCGGGGAACGCCAGGACCTCGCGCAGCAGCAGCACGGCGCGCTGCCGGCCCGGCAGCAGCTGCAGCCCGGCGACGAACGCCAGCCGCACCCCTTCCCGGGCCACCACCTCGGCCTCCGGATCGGCGCCGACGAGCGCGGACGGGATCGGCTGGATCCAGTCTCCGGGTTCGGTCACGCTGTCCGACGGCAACGCCCGCCGGCTGCGGCCCGTCAGGGCGGTGAGGCAGACGTTGGTGACGATGCGGTAGAGCCATACCCGCACCGACGACCGCTGCTCGAACGCCGACCAGCCCTTGAACGCCCGCAGGTATGCCTCCTGGACCGCGTCCTCGGCCTCGTCCCACGTGCCGAGCATGCGGTAACTGTGTGCGAGCAGCCCACGCCGCTCGCGCTCGAACACCTCGGTCAGCGCCGTCATCACTGCAGTCTGGTTCATGACCGTGTAGACCGCGGCCGCCCCCGAAAGGAATCGCCGGCCTACCTCCGCAGGCGCTGCCGGAGCTCCGCCTTGGCGATCTTGCCGCCGGAGCCGCGAGGGAGGTCGGGCACCAGCTCCAGCCGCTCCGGCCAGTTGTCGCGGGACACCCCGCGCGCGTCGAGGTGCCTGCGGAGCCCGTCGAGGTCGAGGGTCGCCGCGTCGCGCAGGACCACGAACGCGCAGACCCGCTCGCCGAACGTCGGGTCCGGCACCGCCACCGCGGCCACCATCGCCACCGCGGGGTGCGAGCCGACGTGGTCCTCGACCGCGGCGGCGCTGATGTTCTTGCCGCCGCGGATGATGAAGTCGGACTTGCGGTCCACGACCCGCAGGTAGCCGTCGGCGTCGACGGTGCAGATGTCGCCGGTGAGCATCCAGCCGTCGCCGGTGAACAGCTTCTCGTTGGCGGCCGGGTCGGCGAAGTAGCCCAGGCAGGTGGCGGGGCCCGCGCAGGCGGCCTGGCCGGGCCCGCCGGCGGCGGTGACGTCGGTGCCGTCCTCGGCGAACAGCCGGACCCGCATCGCGTCGATGACCTTCCCGGCGGTGCGCAGCCGCTGGTCGACGGTGTCGGTGACCGAGGTCCGGGACAGGGCGCCGGTCTCGTTGGAGCCGAAGAACTGCAGCACCTTGGCGCCGGTGCGGCGCTCGAACTCGGCGGCCCGCTCGAACGGCACCGCCTCACCACCGGTGAACATGACCCGCAGCGACGACAGGTCCACCTCGGCCGCCACCGGCGAGTTGAGCATCATGATGAACTGGGTGCTGACGCAGCACACCACGGTGACCCGCTCCCGCTCGATGAGCCGCAACGCCTCGTCGGCGTTGAAGCGGGGCATGACCACGGTCGGCGCGCCGAGCAGCGTCGGGGTGAAGTTCGCCGTCCACTGGGCGAAGCCGTAGGGCGCCGGGATCAGCGTCAGGAACACGTCGTCGGCGCGCAGGTCGCCGCACTCGACGGCGAGCTCGTGGTAGTAGAACCACCGGTCCTGGTTGTGCACCACGCACTTCGGCATGCCGGTCGTCCCCGACGTGGAGTTCAGCAGGTGGATCTCACCTCGGCCCAGCTCGTCGGGGCCTTTCGCCGCGACGACGCCGTCCTCGATTTTCCCGATTTCGAGGTGTACGGCGATGTCAAGGCCGTCAACCAGCGCGCTGACCGGCTCGCCACGGTGCTCGGCGTGGCTGACGAGGGCGGTGGCGCCGCCGACGGTCAGCAGGTGGCGCACCTCGAGGCGGGCCGCCCGCGGGCCGATCGCCACGACGATCATGCCGGCCTTCATCGCGGCGAGGTACACGACGTGCACCTCCACACCGTCGGGCAGCAGGACGCCGACGCGGGCGCCGCGGGGGAGCCCGGCGTCTTTGAGCTGCCGTGCGAAGGCGGTCGAGCGGGCGTCGAACTGCGCCCAGGTGAGCCGGTCGTCGCCGGCGACGAACGCGATGCCGTCGGGCCGCGCCGCGGCGTGCCGTCGGACGGTGTCGGGCAGCGTCTCACCGTCGCCGACCCCCGCGAGCCGGTCGGCGACGTAGCGCTCGTGGACGCTGCCGGGCGCCGGCGCGGCGCCGGCGGGGAACAGGTCGTGCACGAAGTACCCCCAGAGGTCTACCAAACAAGCGCTTGGTTGTGCAATTCTGTTCCCAGCCCTTCGAGCGTGTCAAGGTTAGGGAGCGCCGCGTGCCGGATCTCTGGACAGCCCCCGCGGGTACCCCTGTCGACCTCCGGGTCCTGCCCCTGCTGCCGATCCCGCCCGACGCCCACGTCGAGCAACTGATCTGGCACGGCGTCCCGGCCGGCGCCCCGGGCCCGCTGCGGTTGATCGAGGCGGACCGTTCCGCGAGCGGGCGGGTCGTGACGCTACGGTTGCTGCACGGTGCGGGCATCGTCGCCGACCTGCGGGTTCGCCACGGCGCCCCCCGTTCCTCGGCACCGCACCGGCTGCTGCGAACCGCCCTCGGCCCGGGTGCCGCATGCACCCGCACGTTCACGGTGACCGCCGACCTGACCACCGACCACGTCCCGGACGCCGAACCGGTGCTGAGCACCCCGGCGCTCGTCGCGGCGATGGAGGACACCGCCGCCGACGTGCTGCGCCCGCACTTCGCCCCGGCGACCGCGTCGCTGGGCACCTGGATCGGCGTGCGGCACACCGGCCCGGCGCACACCGGACAGCAGTTCCTGGTGACCGCCGTGATCGCCGACGTCCGCGGCCGCCGCTACCTCTTCGACGTGCACGCCACCCTCGACGGCCGCCCGATCGGCGACGGCCAGGTCGCCCAGACCCTGATCAGCCACTGACACCGACCGTCCGCCTCCCGACGCGCTCCACTCCGGGACCGGGCGGTGGGGTGCCGGGACGGGGCGGTGTCAGATGCGGAAGGTGGCGACGACCGCGCGGAGCTCGGCGGACATGCGGTCGAGGTCATCGTTGAGCCGGAGCGCGTCGGTCACGCCGCCCTGGGCGGCGCTGGCCGCGTCGGCGACCCCGGCGATGCCGTGCGCGATCTCCGCCGAGCCACCGGCCGCGGCGTTGACGCTGCGGTCCATCTCGGCGGTGACCGCCGCCTGCTCCTCGACCGCGGCGGCGATCGTCTGCTGATACTCGTTGATCTTCGCGATGATGTCGCTGATCCGGGCGATGGCCTCCACCGCGTTGCCGGTGTCCTGCTGGATCGCCTCGACCCGGCGGGAGATGTCCTCCGTGGCCTTCGCCGTCTCCTGGGCGAGGTCCTTCACCTCGCCGGCGACCACGGCGAACCCCTTGCCCGCGTCGCCGGCCCGGGCCGCCTCGATGGTGGCGTTGAGGGCGAGCAGGTTGGTCTGCTCCGCGATCGAGGTGATCACCTTGACCACGTTGCCGATCTCGGTCGAGGAGGCACCGAGCCGCGCCACCGTCTGATCGGTGGCGTTCGCGGCGTCGACCGCGTCGGTGCCGACCCGGACCGCCTGGGCCGCGTTCTGCGCGATCTCCCGGATCGAGGCGCCCATCTCGCTGGAGCTGGTCGCGACGGTGTCGATGTTGCTGGAGACCCGTTCGGCGGCGGCGACGATTCCCTGGGCCCGGTTGCTGGAGTCGTTGGCGCTGCGGCCGAAGCCCTTGCTGACCGTGTTGAGCTCGCCGGACGTGCTGGCCAGGGCCGTCGCCGAGTGGTCCAGCGTGCGCACGACGCCGTGGATCGACGCGGTGGCCTGGTCGAGCGCGTCGGCGATGAGCCCGAACTCGTCCTTGCGTCGAAGCCCGAGGCGCCGGGTCAGGTCCCCGGTCACCATGGCGTCGAGGTGCGCGAGGATGGTCCGCGCCGAGATGAGCAGGGGTTTGATCCCGAGATACGCGGCGACGGCGTTCATCACGGTGAGCACCGCGATGAACAGCACGGCGGTGGAGAACTTGATCTCCGCCGCGTCGGTCCACGACAGGATGGCGAACCCGAGCGCTCCGACGACCAGCGTGGAGCCGATCTGCCCGCTCAATCCGACGAACATGATGGAGCGGGCGGGCCTGCGTGATGCCTGGGGAGAGGTCACACCGGCCGATCGGCACACGGCGCGTCAGTCTGAGGAAAACGGGGGAGACGCGAGGACCGACGCCGGGCGGGACGCGAGGTGGGGCCGCACCCAGGTGGCGAAGTTCTGGACGGCCTGGTCGGCGACGCTGGTCGTACCCGCGGCCATCTGGAACGTGTGCTGCTGCCCTGGAAACACCTCCAGGCGCGACAGCTGCGACGCCGCCCCGGCCCGGGCGTGCAGGGCGCGGCTGTCGTCGACCAGCGCCTCGTCGCCGCCCGCCTGGATGAGCATCGGCGGCAGCCCGGTCAGGTCGGCCCGCAGCAGGTCGATGCCGGGGTCGGTGGCGCTCGCCGGGCCGAGGAAGCCGGCGGCGAGGCCGTCCACGAGGTCCTTGTGGAAGAACGGGTCGGCGTCGGCGTTGGACCGGTAGCTCGCGCCGCGCTGGGCCAGGTCCACCCAGGGCGAGATGAGCAGCATCGCGGCCGGCAGCGGCAGGCCACGGTCGCGGGCCCGCACCGCCAGGGCCAGCGCGAGCCAGCCCCCGCACGAGTCGCCGGCCAGCACCAGCGGGCCGCCGCCCTGGTCGAGCAGCCAGGTGTAGGCGCTGGTCACCTGATCCAGTTGCGCGGGGTACACCTGTTCGGGGGCGTACGGGTAGCTCACCAGCAGCGCCTTCGTCCCGCTCGCGGCGGCCAGGTGGCCGGCCAGCTTGCGATGGGTCCAGACGCTGCCGCTGATGAACCCGCCGCCATGGATGTACAGCATGACCGCGTCGCTGGTCGGGGGCTCCACCCACAGCGCCGGCCGGCCGGCCACCGAAACCTCCCGGTGGGTGACGCCTGCCGGTTCCGCGGTCAGCGCCTCCCACGGTTCGGTCTCCTCGACCACACCCCGGAACAGCTCATCCATGCGGGTCCAGTGCCGGCGAACCGGGTCGTCGTCCACGTTCATCATTTCTCCCGTCCATCATTGGGTACGGGATGAAGACCGCCGCCGTGGTCGAAAGGAATCGGTGCAGCGTCAAAGGGCGTCAGACGAGGTCGCGCAACGCCCGGTGCTGACCCGCACCGCACCGACGGAGCATGGATCGCGAGGGGTCAGGTGCTGAGCCGCACCTGGGTGGACATCTGCTCCACCAGCGGCGCCCAGACGTGCGGCGGCAGGTTGTGGCCCATGCGCGGATACGTGACCAGGCGCGACCCCGGGACCTTGTCCAGCAGTGCCTTGGGGCCGCTGGGCCGCACGATCGGGTCGTTCTCCCCGTAGACGATCAGGGTGGGCACGGTGATCCGGCCGACGTCGAGCGTCCCCTTGGTCGCGCGGCCGGCGGCCAGCTGGCGGCGCTCCGCTGCCGGGTCGAAGGGCCGCCGGTCGTAGCAGCGCTCGGCCACCTCCCGCGCCCACGGCTCGTCGAAGCTGCCGTCGGGTGAGGCGACGAGGCGGAAGACGTCCACGAGGCGTTGGACCTGTCCCTCGCGATCGGCGGTGTACCGGCGGCCGCCCAGCTTGAACAACGGCGCGAACCTGATGTGCCGCAGGGCGGCGAGGCTGCTCGATGCGGGCATGGTCATCATGGCGGTCACGCTGCGCACCCGCTGCGGGTGCAGGACGGCCAGCATCTGGCAGATCGCGCTGCCCATCGAGGCGCCCGCGATGTGCGCGGAGCCCCAGCCGAGCGCGTCCATCACGGCGAGGGCGTCCTCGACATACGCCACCGAGGAGTACGGCGGCTTGCCCTGCCCGAGCAGCGCCTGCCACCACTTCTGCTGACCGGCGCGGTCCTGCGGGCCGCCGAAGTGCGTCGACAGGCCGGAGTCCCGGTTGTCGAATCGGGCCACCTGGAAGCCGGCCGCGGCGAGCGCTTCGCAGAACGGGTCGGGCCAGAGCAGCATCTGGTGCCCCAGTCCCATGATCAGCAGTAGTGGCTCGCCGCCCTCCTCGCCGAAGGTCTCGTAGGCGAGCTCCACGTCGCCGTTGCGGGCTATCTTGACCGTCATGTCGCACCTCCCCGTTTCCGATACGACTGTATCATAAAAACGTGCCGAAGCTTGTAGACCAGGACGCCCGCCGTCGTCACATCGCGGACACGGTGGTGCGGATCATCGGCACGCGCGGGATCGAAGCCGCCACTGTCCGCGTCGTCGCCGCGGAGGCCGGCGTGTCGGCCGGTGCGGTGCAGCGGTGTTTCGCGAGCCGGGCCGAGCTGCTGCGCTTCGTGCTGCAGCACATCAACGTCCGCTTCACCGCCCGGGTGGCGGCCCGGATGGCGCGGCAGCCGGACCCCGCTGACGAGGCCGTCGGGCTGCGGGTGGTCATCGACGAGATGCTGCCAGTGGACGACGAGCGCCGCCTGACGTCCGCGGCCACCCTCGCGCTGCTCGCCTACAGCGCGACCGAGCCGCAGGCGGCCGAGGTGATGCGGGCCGCGTACACGGGCGCGCACACCTTCTTCCGGCGCGCCTTCACCGAGGCGTCGGCGATCGGGCTGTACGCGGTGATCAGTGGCCTGCAGGGCCCGCTGATCGTCGGCGCGATCACCCCGGAGCAGGCCTGGTCGGTCGTGGACGCCGCCATCGCGAGCGCCGAGAAGCGGTGATGTCGCCGTCGCAGGCGCCGATAAAAGCTGAACGCCGCAACCGCCGAGAAGCGGCGAGCGCCGGCCTCAGTTGCCGGACATCACCCCGAACACGGCCGCGACCGGCACCGGCCCGGCGCACCGTGAGTCGTTCGACCTGCCCCGGTTGTCGCCCATGAGGAACACGGCGTCCTTCGGCACCATGACCGGCCCGAACCGGCGCGACTCGCAGGAGGCCGGGTTCGGCGGCACCTCCAGCGCCGCGTCCTGCGCCACGTAGGCCTCGTCGAGCGGTTCACCGTTGACGGTCACCTTCCCGGCCACGGTGCAGCACGCGACGGTCTCGCCGCCGATGGCCACCACCCGCTTCAACAGCGGCGACGAGGTGCCGACCCAGTGCGCCTGGTCGCCGTGGAAGAGCACGACGTCGCCGCGTTTCGGCTGGTACGCCGCTGCGAGCTTCCGCACGGTGATGACCTGCCCGGCCTTCACCGCCGGCTCCATGCTGACGCCACCCTGCGTGAACTGCTCGGTCGGGTCCGACGACGCGTTCGAGGGCGCGTCCCCGCACCCGGCAGCGCCGGCGAGCGCGACGACCACCAGCACCAACCACGGCCTTCTCATCCGGCCGATCCTGCCAGAGCCGGACGCCCCGTGTGGCCCGCCGGCCAGTGGTGCACAAGGCGCGGCGACCGCATGGTCAATCGTTCGTGAGCAGCTCGCGCAGGCGGCCGCGCTGGATCTGGCCGGTCGCGGGGGTCCGCGGGATCGACGCGGCGACGGCAACCCGGCGCGGCACCTTGAATCCGGCCAGCCGGCCGTCCACATGGGACCGGACCTGCGCCACCGACGGCGGCGGGCAGCCGTCCGGGACCACGAACACCGCGCAGACCACCTCGCCCCAGCGGTCGTCGGGCAGGCCGACGACCGCGACGTCGAGGACGCCCGGCAGGTCGCGCAGCGCGTGCTCCACCTCGGCCGGCCCGACGGACTCGCCGCCGGTGCGGATCACCTCGCGGGTGCGGCCGGTCAGGAACAGGTACCCGTCCTCGTCGACGCGGCCGAGGTCGCCGGAGCGGTACTCCCCGGCCAGCGGCGCGGCGCCGAGGTAGCCGTTCATGAGCGCCGGGCCCGCGACGCAGACCTCGCCGTCCGGCGCCAGCCACAGGGCGTTCGGCGTCGCGGCCCGCCCGACGCTGCCGGGCTTGCGGGCGAGATCCCAGTCGTGCAGCGCCGCCATCCGGCCGGCCTCGGTGGAGCCGTACAGGATCGTCGTGGTCGTGCCGGGCAGTCGCTCCTTGATCCGTTCGACCAGGTCGAGGGCGACGCTGGAGGTGCCGGTGTCCGCGTGCAGCAACGAGCGCAGGTCGGCGGCGCGGTGCTCGCGGTCCAGGAGGCGTTCCCACACCGCCGGGATGCAGTACAGCGCCGACGGCCGCCGCCGCTGCACCACGTCGATCATCTCGACGGCGTCGGCCCGGCGCACCAGGTGCACGGCGGTGCGGTGCTGCCAGGCCTCCATCACGTAGTGCCAGCCGCCGTAGTGGTACAGCGGAAACGTGCACACCACCCCGCCGGGCCCGCGCAGCCCGCTGGTGAACGTGCCCCCGCCGGGCGCCGCCCGCAACCAGCTCGCCCGATGGCTGACCAGCGCACCCTTCGGGGTGCCGGTGCTGCCGCTGGTCAGGTAGACGATGTGCGGCGCGGCGTCGTCCACGGTCCGCCGCTCGAACCGGCTGGATCCGTTTTCCAGCAGCGGGTGGGCGACGACTTCCGCCTCGCCGAACGCACGATCCGACAGCACGAGCCTGGGCGCCAGGTACCGCTGGACGGCGGCGAGCTCGTGCTCGGGCAGCGCGGGATTGACCGGCGCGAACACCGCACCGAGCCGCGCGCAGGCGACGAACACGTCCAGGACCCGCAGCGTCGGCGCGGCGCACCACAGCACGACGTCACCCGCGCCGACCCCGAGCCCGGCCAGGGCGTTCGCGGTCCGGTTCCCGGCGACGTCCAGCTCCGCGAACGTCACGGCGTCCGGGCCCAGGGTCGCGGCCGTCTGGTGCGGGACGGTCAGCGCGGCAAGCGTGACGATGTCGCCGATGAGCAGGCTCATGCCTGGTCCCAGGCGCCGATGGTGACCTGGGCCGGGCCGAGAGCGCCGTGGGCGGCCTTGTTTCCGGTGATGTCGAGGGCCTTCGGCAGCGCGTCCATCCCCTCGAGGCGGTGGCTCACCAGGCAGTCCACGTCGACGTCGCCGCGGCGCACCAGGCGCAGCGCCTGCTCGAACGCGCCGCCGCCGGGGGAGTAGCCGCCCGCGCCGGACCGTGGGTGCAGCAGTGCCACGGACCGCTCCCGCAGCAGGCCCAGCGGCGCCGGCGCCTCCCGTGGCAGCACCGCCACCATGACGATCCGCCCGCCGCGGCGCACGCAGCGGGCCGCGAGGTCCAATGTGGACGTCCCGGCGAGCCCGGCGCCCGGCATCCCGCCCGCGGTCTCGAACACCACGTCGGCGCCGATGCCGCCGGTCGCCGCCAGGACCGCGGCCTGGACGTCCTGCGCCGCGTCGACGACGAGGTCGGCGCCGGCCTGCCGGGCGAGCCGGCGCTTGGCGGGGCTGCGGCCGGTGACGATGATCTGACCGGCGCCGCCGTGCCGGGCGACCTGCGTGTGCAGCACCCCCATCACCCCGGCGCCGAGGATCAGCACGCTGTCGCCGGGCCGCACCTCGGCGATCGCGTGCCCGTGCAACGCGCCGGCGAGCGGCTGGACGCCAGCCGCCTGCGACGCGGTGATCCCGTCGGGCACGGCGACGACCGACTTCGCCGGCACCGCGACCCGCTCGGCGAACGCCCCGGGCCTGGTGAACCCGAGCACCCCGGGAGAGGGGCAGGCGTCCGGGCGGTCCCGGCGGCACGCGGCGCAGGTGCCGCAGGCGGCCGTCTCCACGGCGGTCACCCGGGTCCCGGCCGGGAACCCGGGGCCGGGCGTGCTGATCACCCCGGCGAACTCGTGGCCGCCGAAGCGGGTCGGCCCGGCCGCCAGCCGGGCGGCGAGCACCTCGTGCATGGCGACCGGGTCCCCGGCGATGAGCATGCACTCGGTGACGCTCGGCTGGACGCAGGCGACGTCGATGACGACCTCGTCCGGCCCGGGGACGGGGTCCGGGACCTCCTCCACGGTGGTCTTGCCGAAGCCGTGCAGTACCAAAGCCCGCATGTCGTGCTCTCCTCGGCCGTGCTTGACGGTGCGGTTAGATTTTGTATTCAATATTCAAATCACGTCAAGGGGAGGTCGGATGGAGCGGGAGCTCGTTGTCAGCGGGGTGGGCGGGCAGGGCATCCAGCTGCTGGCCAAGACCCTCGCCCTCGCCGCCACCAGGGAGGGGCGCTACGCGATGCTGGCCGCGGACTACGGCGGCGAGATGCGCGGCGGGCCGTCCAAGGCGGCCGTCGTCGTCGGCGACGCCCCGCTGCAGGCCCTGCCGATCCTGCCGTCGGCCTGGTCGGCGATCTTCGCCCACCACCGCTTCGCCGAGGGCGTCCAGGACCGGCTGCGCCCCGGCGGCATCGTCGTGGCCAACACCCCGCTCGTCGACCCGTCCGGTTTCCGCCCTGACCTGCGTGTGTTCGCGGTCGACGCGATGACCGCGGCGAAGGCCGTCGAGGCGCCGCAGGCCTCCGGTTTCGTGTTGCTCGGTGCCTACAACGCCCTGACGCGGATGGTCGAGCCGGCCGCGCTGGTGGCGGCGATGGAGGAGCTGCTCCCGCCGTACCGCCGCCAACACGCGGAATCCAATGCCCGAGCGATCGCCGCCGGCGCCGCGACCGTGGAGGTGTCAGCATGAGCCTGGAGCTGCTCGACGGTGGGGCGGCGATGGCCGAGGCCGCGATCGCCGCCGGTTGCCGGTTCTTCACCGGTTACCCGATGTCGCCGTTCACCGGCCTGCTCGAAGAGATGTCGCGGCGGCTGCCGGCCGCCGGCGGGGTGTGCCTCAACGCGGAGAGCGAGATCGAGGGCGTCAACATGACCCTCGGCGCCGCCGCGGCCGGCGCCCGCGCCGCGACCGGCTCGTGCGGGCAGGGCATCGCGCTGATGCAGGAGGCGATCGCCGAGGCCGCGCTCAACGAGACCCCGTTCGTCGTGTTCAACCTGGCCCGCAACCAGCAGGACTACTTCCAGGCGACCCGGGGCGGCGGCTGGGGCGACTACCGCACGATCACCCTCGCCCCGAAGGACGTCCCCGAGGCGGTCGAGCACACCCAGCTGCTGTTCCATCTCGCCGACAAGCACCGGGCGCCGGTCATGCTGTACGGCGACCCGCTCCTGGCCCAGACCCGCGTCGGCGTCGACGTCCAGCCCCGGGACTTCGGCCCGCTGCCGGCCAAGGACTGGGTCCTGGACGGCACCGGCGGCGGCACCGGCCGCAGCCGCCAGATCTGGACCTGGGCGATGGGCAAAGCCAACGACCCCGGCCCGGGACCCGACGGGCACTGGCGCGCGATCGCCGACAAGTTCGACCGCATCGCCGCCGAGGAGCAGCGGCACGAGGAGTCCATGGTGGACGACGCCGAGACCGTCGTCGTCGCGTTCGGCACCGCCGCGAAGTTCGTCGAGCACGTGGTGGCCGGGCTGCGCGCCGAAGGCCACCGCATCGGCTGGTTCCGCCCCGTCACCCTGTGGCCGTTTCCGGGCGCCGCGCTGCGCCGGGCCACCACCGGCGCCCGCAACGTCCTGGTGTTCGAGCTCAACGCCGGGCAGATGCTCGACGACGTGCGCATCCACGCCGCCGACCGCGACGCCGTCCGGTTCGTCGGCGGGGTCAGCATCGCCGAGTCCGGACTCTCCTACGGTCCCCTGCTGGACGCCCCCGCGATCCGCGAACGAATCCTAGGTGGTGCGACATGATCATCGACACGTCCGGACCGCCGGTCCTCCCGGCCAAGCAGGTCGCCGACTTCAAGCCCAGCCTGCTGCTCGGCGAGCACTCGCTGTGCCCCGGCTGCGGCGAACCCGTCGCCCTGCGCATCCTCCTGGAGGTCCTGCAGGAGCTCGACATCGTGCAACGCACCATCGGGGTCGTCGGCCACGGCTGTTACGGCAGCTTCGTGCGCATCATGGACGTCGACGTCCTGCAGTGCCTGCACGGCCGCGCCCCCGCCTGCGCCACCGGCATCAAACGGGTCCGGCCCGGCGTCGCCGTGTTCACCCTGCAGGGCGACGGCGACATGGCCAACGAGGGCCTGCAGGAGGTGCTGCACGCCGCCGCCCGCGGTGAGAACATCACCTGCGTGATGCTCAACAACGGGGTCTTCGGCGACACCGGCGGCCAGCAGACCGCCACCACCGTCCTCGGCCAGCGGACCAAGACCAGCATCGACGGCCGCGACCCGGAGCTGCACGGCTACCCGATCCCGGTCGCCGACCTCGTCGCGTCACTGCGCGGCAGCGCCTACGTCGCCCGCGGCGCCGTCTCCACCGCCGCCGGGGTGCTGCAGGCCAAACGCATGCTGCGCAAGGCGTTCCAGACCCAGCTCGACGGCGCCGGCTTCAGCCTGGTGGAGATCCTCACCATGTGCCCGACCGGCTGGTTCGTGCCGACCGCCGAAGGCCCGACCTACCAGCAGGGCACGATGGAGCAGACCTACGGCATCGGCGAGCTGGTGACCCGGTGACCCTGCCCCGCGCCAACACCAGCGAGGCGGTCGCCGCCCATGTCCTGGAGCTGCTGTTCGCCGGCGAGCTGCGCAGCGGCCAGCGCCTCGACCTCGACGAGATCGCTTCGCGACTGGGCGTGAGCCGGGTGCCGGTCCGGGAGGGACTCATCCAACTCGAACGCGACGGCCTGGTCGAGCGGGCCCACTACAAGCGGGCGTTCGTGGCCGAGTTCGACGACGCGACCGTCCGCGAGGCGTTCGAGTTGTACGGCATGCTCAGCGCCCTGACGAACCGCCGCGTCGCCGCGCACCGCGACCCCACGGTCCTGTCGGATCTGCGGAAGCTCGACGAGCGCCTGGCCGACTGCGACGACCCCGGCGAGTTCGAGTCCCTGGCCCGGGAGTTCCGCCGGGTGGTCAACGTCGCCGGCGCCCGCAACCACCTGCGGGCGCTGCTGCGCACGTTCAGCGGCCTGGTCCCGGCCGCGGCCAGGTTCTCCATCGACGACGCGCTGCCCGCCGAACGCGCCGCCCTGCACGCCGAATACGCCGCCATCCGGGCCGGCGACCCGGACGCCGCCGGCGCCGCGGCCCTGGCCCACCTGCGCCTCACCGCGGACAACGCCGTCGCCGCGTTGCGCCGCCGTGGGGTCTTCCCACCGTCCGAACTGGATGATGCCGAGTGGACGGACGCGGCGGCCGTCCTGAAGGGAACCACTCCATGAGCCGTGGCACGCTTGTCATCGACGTCGACCGCTGCAAGGGCTGCGAGCTGTGCCTGGCCGCCTGCCCGCCCAACGTGCTGAGCATGTCCGCGACCGTCAACGAGCAGGGCTACCGGTATCCGGAGCTGCACGACGGCTGCACCGGCTGCACCGCCTGCCAGATCGTCTGCCCCGACTTCGTCTTCGCCGTCTACCGGTTCACCCCCGCGTCCTGACGCTTGTCCTTCATGCACAGGACGACGCCCTTGCCGCCGGAGCTGTCGCGCGGGTGAGCCACCACAGGGCGGCCGCGGCGATCACCACCGCGGCCGCCGCTGCGATCAGGCGCGTTCCGGTCGGTTTCGGCATGCGCCACAAGCGTCAGCGCATCCATCGACGCACAAGCCGCTCTCAGCGCCCGGCGAGGGCGATCGCCAGGCAGAAGCCGACGAGCGCGGTGCCCTGCAGGACCGCGCGCAGCGTGATGACCGAGTCCCAGCGCGCCTGCAGCGACCGGGCGTCGGCGGGGGTCTCGCCGGCCTCGCTCGCGGCGATGAGCACCTTGTTGATCGGCAGCGAGATGCGGTTGAAGATGACCAGCCAGGCCAGCAGCAGCACCAGGCCGACGGCCGCGGCCAGCCCGGCGGCGAGCCAGCCGGCGACCAGGGCGCTCCCCGTGGTCAGGGCGGCGGCGACCACGCTCACCACGCCGGGCACGGGCAGGCGCTGCCCACCGAGCCGGTGGCTGCGCCCGACGATCTGGACCATCGCTTCGTCGTCGATCTCGGCGTACGCCGGGCGCATCACGACCGCGCCGAGCACATCGGTGCCGAAGATGACGGCGGTGCAGACGGCGGCGACGACGGCGAGGGCAACGGTAAGGACGAGCATCGGTGGCTCCTTCAGTCGAAATCTAGCGGTGCTAGGAATCTAGCACTGCTAGCATGGAGTTGTGAAGCCACCAACCAAGGCTCAGGTCGCCCGGGCGGAGCGCCGGGACCGGATCGTCGCCGCCGCCCGCGAGATCGCCCAGGCAGACGGCTGGGACGCGGTCACCGTGCGGCGCCTCGCCGACGCGATCGGGTTCAGCCAGCCGGTGCTGTACAGCCACTTCCCCGACGGCCGGGACGGCATCGTGCGGGCGGTCGCCCTCGACGGCTTCGCCCAGATCGCGGCCGAGCTCGCGGGCGCACCCGCGACGGTCCGGTCGGTGGCCGAGCGGTACCTCGCGTTCGCCCGCCGGCACCCGGCGGTCTACGAGGCCATGTTCTCGGGGCCGACGGACCTGCCGTTCGCCACGGCCGAGACGCCGGAGGCGCTCCTGGCGGGCTTCGCGGCCATAGCGGCCGTGGTCGGCGGCGACGACGCACGGGCCGAGACGCTGTGGAGCGCGCTGCACGGCATCGCGGATCTCGCCCGCCACGGCCGCCTGCGCCCCGACCTCGAGGCCGACCGCC
Organism: Dactylosporangium siamense; assembly: GCF_016862795.1. GTDB lineage: Bacteria > Actinomycetota > Actinomycetes > Mycobacteriales > Micromonosporaceae > Dactylosporangium > Dactylosporangium siamense. The sequence goes on from NZ_BONQ01000110.1 coordinate 169,586, forward strand.
TCACCGTTCTGGTGGAGCTGTTCGCCTGACCCGGGGACCTTGCCGGTCCTCAGGGGCGCTCGTCCAGGCTTGAGCACCGGCAAGGGCCACTGCGGGCAACGACGGTGCGGTGCGCGACTGGCACTGTCGGTAAAGCGTCGCAGGTGATGCCAAGCAATCGACAGACGTGATTGCCTGCGTGGGTCCTGTCCGCTCCTTTCCGCCAGAAGGAGGGTCCATGCGCAAACTGTTCGCCCTGTCCATCGCGCTGGCCACCGTGTTCGCCGGGGTCACCGTCGCCGCCTCGCCGGCCTCGGCGGCGCTGCCCGACGCCCACGGGTTCGTGCTGTGGAACGGTGCCGCCACCGTCGCGTCGGGCACCTGGCCCGCCGCGACCAGCGTCGCCGCCGGCCCGTCCGGGGTCTACACGATCAAGTTCCCCGGCCAGGCCGCCAAGGGTGGCGTGGTCCACGTGACCGCGATCAACACCGGCCCCCGGTTCTGTCAGGCCGTCAAGTGGGGCCCGTCCGGCCTCGACGAGATCGTCGTCGTGCTGTGCTCGCAGCCCGGCGGCGCGCTCGCACCCACGGCGTTCAGCGCCTTCTTCGAGAGCAGCTCCGGCCCGGCCGGCCCGATCAACGGCGAGTTCGGCTACGTCGACTTCAACGACGCGACCGGCACGATGATCGACCAGTACAACTCGGTCGGCGCGCTCAACAGTGTCACCCCGCTCGGCGGCGGCGTCTACGAGGTGAAGCTGCCCGGGCTGTCGACGGCCGGGCCGATCGACGGCAGCCTCCAGGTCACCGCGGTGAACGGCACGCCCGCCCGGTGCAAGGTGCGCAACTGGACGTCCAGCCCGGGCGGTCAGGTCGCCTATGTCGCCTGCTTCACCTCGACCGGCGCGCCGTTCAAGACCCGCTTCACCCTGACGTACCAGTACAACCAGTCGCTGTGGGGGGCCGGCTGGCCGCCGCGCTACTTCGGCTACCTGTGGTTCCGCCCGCCGGTCGGGCCGCCGACGACGAACTTCAACTCCCAGCTCGGCTTCGGCGCCAACACGCTCGCCGGGGCCGGTGTCGGCCTGTCGCTGGTCACCTTCCCGCGCCTGGCCGTCCTGCCGGACAACGTCCAGGTGACCGCTTCCGGTGGGAGCTCGGAGTTCTGCAACCTGCTCTTCCCGTGGACGCACACCGCGACCGACACCATCGTGCGCGACGTCGCCTGCTACAACAGCGGCGGCGCGCCGGTGAACACCGGCTTCCTGATCAGCGCCAACTCCAACGCCTGACCGGCAAAGGCACGTCCCGCCCCGCCGCCCCGCTGTCAGGGCGGCGGGGCGATCCAAAAACAACCAAGCGATTGCTTGATTTTACGGTACGGCACCTCTTAATCTTCTAAAAGATTTGGAGGTGAGCCGTGACCCTCACGACAGCACCTGCCGGCCCGTCCGACGCGCCCATGCGCGACGGCGGGACCGCCACCTGGTCGCCCCGCATCACGCCGCCGATCGGCGTCGACCTCACCGACCGGCAGGCCCTGGCCTGCGCCTTCCGCATCCTCGGCCACAGCGGCTTCAGCGAGAACATCGCCGGCCACATCACCATGCTGAAGGGCGACCCGAACGACGACGGCGCCATGTGGGTCAACCCGTGGGGCCTGTGGTGGGAGGAGATCTCCGCCTCCGACCTGTGCGTGGTCGACCGCAACGGCACCGTCCTGGAGGGCCGGTGGGACGTCACCCCGGCCATCCACATCCACACCGAACTGCACCGGATCCGGCCCGACGCCAGGGTCGTCGTGCACAACCATCCGTACTACGTCACCGTGCTGGCCGCGATCGGCGTACTGCCGCAGATCGTGCACCAGACCGGGTGCATGTACGACGGTGACCTCGCCCTCGTGCACGAGTACACCGGCGAGGTCGACGACGCCGCGCTCGGCGCCGACCTGGCCCGCCGCATCGGCGACGCGTCCGTGGTCATCCTCGCCAGCCACGGCATCATCGTCACCGCCCCCACGATCCAGGAGGCGACGTACCGGTCGGCGAGCATCGACCGCGCCTGCCGCCTCGCCTACGACGTCATGCTGCTGGGCCGCGACCCCCTCGAGATCGCCCCCGGCCTGCGGCACGGCATGAAGAAGTCACTGATCGAGCGCGGCACCGACGTGTACTGGGCCGGCGCCGTCCGGTCCCTGCTGCGCCGCGAACCCGAAGTCCTGAACTGAGAGGCGACGCCATGGCATCCATCGACGAGCTGCTGCAGAACACCGCGTTCACCGTCGCCGACCGCTCGAAGGTGACCTTCCTGCCGGACCCGCCCCGGCAGCCCCGCAAGTACACGTTCATCTCCGTCGACGACCACATCGTCGAGCCGCCGGACGCGTTCGAGGGCCGGATGCCGGCGAAGTTCGCCGAGCAGACGCCCCGCGTCGTCGAGCAGGACGGCAGCCACGTCTGGATCTACGACGGCAAGGAGTTCCCGAACGTCGGCTTCAACGCCGTCGTCGGCCGGCCCGTCGACGAGTACAGCATGGAGCCGAGCCGGTTCGACGACATGCGCCGCGGCTCGTGGGACATCCACGAGCGCATCAAGGACATGGACCTCAGCGGCGTGTACGCGTCGCTGTGCTTCCCGTCGTTCCTGCCCGGGTTCGCCGGGCAGCGGCTGCAACTGTCCACGAAGGACACCGAGCTGGCCCTCGCGGCGACCCGCGCCTGGAACGACTGGAACATCGAGGCGTGGTCCGGCGCGTATCCGGACCGCATGATCCCGTGCCAGCTGCCGTACTTCCTGGACCCGGAGGTCGGCGCGAAGGAGATCTACCGCAACGCCGAACGCGGCTTCAAGGCCGTCACGTTCACCGAGGCGCCGCACCTGCTCGGCATGCCGTCGCTGCACACCGGGCACTGGGACCCGATCATGCGGGCCTGCGAGGAGACCGGCACGGTCATCAACCTGCACATCGGCTCGTCGGGCACGTCGCCGTCGACCGCCCCGGACGCCCCGCCGGACGTCGTGGGCGTGCTGTTCTTCGGGTACTCCATGTTCTCCGCCGTCGACTGGCTCTACTCCCGCATCCCGGTCCGGTTCCCCGACATCAAGATCGTGCTGTCGGAGGGCGGCATCGGCTGGGTGCCCGGCCTCGTCGACCGGCTCAACCACATGCTCAGCTACCACGAGATGTACGGCACCTGGAAGGGCATCGACCTCACCCCGGCCGAGGTCCTGCTGCGCAACTTCTACTTCTGCGCGGTCGAGGACCCGTCGTCCTTCGCGCTGCGGGACGTCATCGGCGTCGACCACATCTTCCTCGAGCAGGACTACCCGCACTGCGACTCGACCTGGCCGCACACCCAGCGCACCATCGAGGAGGAGATCGGCGGCCTGCCCGACGCCGACGTGCGGAAGATGACCTGGGAGAACGCCTCCAGGGTGTACCGGCACCCGGTGCCACCCGCGGTCCAGAACGACCCCGACGCGTACTAAACTGCGGCCCCATGGTCTCCGCCGACCGGCTCGCCGAGCAGGTGGCCGACCACATCCGCGGTCAGATCGTGCGCGGTGAGCTCGCCGACGGCGCCCCGCTGCCGAAGTCGGAAGAGCTGATCCAGCGGTATCCGGTGAGCATGCCGACGTTCCGCGAAGCCATGCGCATCCTGGAGGCCGAAGGCCTCATCACGGTTCGCCGGGGACGGCTCGGCGGTGCGGTCGTGCACCGGCCCTCCCCGGCGAACCTCGGCTACAACCTGGGACTCGTCCTCGCCGCGCAGCGCACCGGCATCGACGACGTCGCCACCGCACTGCGCCACGTCGAGCCGGCCTGCGCCGCCCTGTGCGCCGGCCGGCCCGACCGTGCCACCGCGGTGGTCCCCGTGCTGCGCGAGCTGCATGAGGAGTACCTCGCCCGCATCGACGACCTGGTCGAGGTCGTCGGCGTGTCCCGGCGCTTCCACGAGGCCCTCGTGGGCCTGTGCGGCAACCCGCCCCTCATCGTGCTCGCCGGGGCCCTGGAGGCCCTGTGGTCCAGCCACGAGCAGGACTGGGCCACCCGTATCCGCGAGACCACCGGGGTCCCGCTGCGCGAACGGCGGGCCGCCGGCGAGGTGCACGGCCGGATCCTCGCGCTCATCGAGCAGGGCGCCGCCGACGAGGTGCACCGGCTGGTCACCGAGCACCTCACCGCCGCCCAGCGCAACCCCAGCCCGGCCGGCCCGGCCGCGGTGATCGACGCCGGGCTCATCCGCCGTCAGCCGTAGCGACGGGCGCGGGTATTTTCGAAAAGCTATCGGTATGCGGCCCTTCGGCGCGAGCATGCTGGGTGACAGACCATTCGGACGGGCGAGGCGGCGATGATGGGCACGGAACCGGCGGACCAGCTCGCGGTGCGCCGGGCCAATCTCAGCCGCACGCTGCGCCACATCCGCGCCGCCGGCCCGGGATCCAGGGCCGCGATCGCCGCCGCCACGGGCCTGCACAAGACCACCGTGTCGAGCCTGGTCGAGGAGCTGCTCAGCCGCCGGCTGGTCCGGGAGACCGGCCTCGAACGCTCCGGCACCGCCGGCCGGCCGGGCCGCGGCGTCGCGCTGTCACCGGAGCTCGGCGCGGTCGGCATCGAGCTCAACGTCGACTACCTGGCGGTGCACGGCTGCGACCTGACCGGGCGCACCGTCGTCGAGCGGCGGGTCAGCTTCGACGCCGCCCGCCGCGACGTCGAGGGCTGCCTGGACGACCTGGCCGAGGCCGCCGACCGGGCCCTGGCCGAACTGGTGGCGCGGGGCGTGACCCCGGTCGGGCTGACCGTCGCGGTGCCGGGCCTCGTCGACGTCGCCCGGGGCGTGGTCGTCGTCGCGCCCAACCTCGGCTGGCGCGACGTCCCCGTCGTGTCCCGGCTGGCCAAGGGCCTCGACCCGGCGCTGCGGGTCGGCGTGGACAACGACGCCAACCTCGCCGCGCTCGCCGAGTTCACCTGGGGCGTCGCGGCCGGCACCGCCGACCTCGTCTACCTCACCGGCTCCGTCGGCGTCGGCGGCGGCGCCATCGTCGACGGCCGCCTGCTGCGGGGCGCCGACGGGTTCTCCGGCGAGATCGGCCACCTGCCGGTCGAACCCGTCGGCGACCCGTGCGGCTGCGGCCGGACCGGCTGCTGGGAGACCAAGGTCGGCCTCGCCGAACTGGTTCGCCGGATCACGCCCGAGTTCGCGTACGGACTCGGCGACGGCCCGATTCCCGACCCGCAGGAGCGCATCGCCGAGGTGCGCCGCCGCCTGGACGCACGGGACCCGGCGGCGGTCGACGCGGTGACCGGGATCGGCCGGTGGCTCGGCCACGGCGGCGCGATCCTGGTCAACCTGTTCAACCCGCGGGTCGTCGTCCTCGGCGGCTACTTCGCCGACCTCGCCGACCACCTGCTGCCGGCGGCGCAGGCGCAGCTGACCCGGCTCGCCATGGCGTCGCCGGCGGCCCGCTGCCACTTCGTGGCCTCCGACCTCGGGTTCACCGCGGCGGCCCGGGGTGGCGCGGGTGCCGTGATCGAGCGGATGATCGACGACCCGACGACAGTGCCCGCCGACGGCTGAAACCTACTCGCGCTCGACCCGCCGGAGCCCCTGCGCGGGCGTCCACCACTCGACGACGAGCAGCGTCGCCGCGTCGTTGAGGTGGGTGTGCACGACCTCAGCGATCTCGGCGCGGAAGCGGTCGCCGTCCGGCCCGTCGGTGATCGGCCCCGCCGCGACCGCCCGGCCGGCGATCTTCGCCTCGCCCGGCCACTGCGCCTCGGCGCCCTCGACCGGGTCGACCGTGGCGCTGTGCAGGGCGAAGCGCGGATCGCGGCGCAGGTCCGCGCCCTTGCGCGCCCGTGCCATCGAACCGAAGACCAGGTCGCCGTCGGTGAAGACCACCTCGATGCCGGAGATCCGCGGCGACCCGTCGGCCCGCAGGGTGGCGACGGTCTGGTGCCGGTGCGCCTCGAACAGGGCCCGCACCCGCTGCGCGAACTCGGGTGCGGCCTGCTCGACGTCCCGCCATGCCGTCATGGATGGACCCGGCTCAGTTGGCGGCCAGGACGTCGACGACGAAGCGCAGCGTGCCGATCGGCTTGCCGCTGGACGGGTCGTCGCCGTAGGCCAGGTTCGACGGGATGTCCAGCTGCACCCGGCTGCCGACCTTGATCCCGACGAGACCCTGGTCCCAGCCGGGGATGACCCGGCCGCCGCCGAGCTGGAACTCGAGCGGCTGCTTGCTGTTCCAGGACGCGTCGAACTCCTTGCCGTCGACGAAGGTGACACCCACGTAGTTCACCGAGATCGTCTGGCCGGCCTGCGTGGCGGCGCCCTTGCCCTCGATCAGGACGGTCGGGGTGAGCTTGGTGACGGTCCCGGTGCCCTTCGTGACCACGGGCTTCGTGGACAGCGCCGGGTCGGCGCCCTCCGGCACCGGCGGGAACGGCTTCTGCGCGGCGGTCGACGGGTCCCCGCTGGCAGGGGCACCGGCGGACGACGCGAGACCGGGCTGCGCCGGGTCGCTGCCGTCGGACCGCAGGGACAGCCACACCACCAGCGCGATGACGGCGATGACGGCCGCCGCGGCACCGACGACGCTCAGGAACTGCTTGCGCTTGGCGGCGGCGACCTCCCGGGCCCTGGCCTCTCTGGCGGCGGCGCGTTTCTCGGCCTTCGACAGCGGGGTCTGGCCAGGGCGGGTAGGTGCGGCCGGGCGCTGCCGGCTGGTCACGCGTTCGGTCACGGGAACACCGTACGTCACCGCACCGTCCGGACAAGTACCTCCCGGCAAGCTCCCAGCAAACCCGGACATCGACCGCCGCCTCCAGCGGTGACGGCGTTGCCGGCGAGGGGTCAGCTGACCGGCTGGCGGTCGTCCAGCCCGAGGTTGTGGTGCCAGGACCCGCCGGTGGGCGGGGTGTCGAAGGCGGCCGCGGCGACGGCGTTGCCCTCCAGGTCGTTGTCGTGGACGCGGCCCGACCCGCAGCTGCCGGCGCCGGTGATGCGCAGCCCGTGCGTCTGCGTCCGGGGCTCCTGGCGGTCCCAGGCCCGGTTGTCGCGGACGGTCGGGGTGTCGGTGGCGGCGGCAAGGGTGATCCCGGCCCGGGCCTCGGGGGAGTCCGGCAGCCGGAACCGGGTCCCGTGCGGCGGGGTGCCCTCCGGCCAGGCGGTGGCGGCGCCGGGGCGGACCGGCGCGAGGTAGAGCTCGGTGGCGGTGTTGGCCACGACGATCGCCTGCTGCGCGCCGGCGGCGACCATCTTGCCGGTGTGGCCCCCGGGCGGCCAGTCCGCGGCGGTGTCGTGCAGGGACAGCCGGGTGTAGGAGGCGGTCGCGCCGCCACCGTGGGCCTCGGGCGCGGCCTGCCGGCCGTTGCCGCGCAGCCGGTTGCCGGCGATGCACGCGTCGAGCACGGGGGAGTCGATGAAGATCCCGTCGAGGGCGTTGCCCCAGATGTCGTTGCCGGTGATGGCCACGTCGGCGGCCGGGTGCGCGGCGTTGCCGGGCAGGCGGGCGACACCGAGGGCGTCCGCGCGGTCCTGCAGGCCTGACGGGCCGAGGCCGTGCTGCCAGTACCCGTAGCGGCCGTTGCGGCTGATGCGGTTGCCGTCCAACGTGTACGGGCCGGGGGTGTTGCCGATGGCGACGCCGTCCCAGATGTTGCCGTCGATGACGCAGCCGGTCACGATGCCGCCCCGCCCGGCGACCGACGACGTGCCGAGCGCCGACACGTCGTAACCGGCCTGGTGGTTGCCGGTCATCGTGCACGCCGAGACGATGAGCCCGTCGGCGCCCCAGTCGGAGATGCCGAAGCGGTTGGCCTGGGCGTGGCAGCCGATGATGCGGATGCCGCGCGGCGGGGTCCAGCGGCGCTTCTGGAGCTCGACGAAGATGCCGTTGGTGCCGTTGCCGACCGTCGTGCACGAGGTGATCGTGAGCCGCTCGGTGTCGCCCCAGCCGCCGATGCCGATGCCGATGCCGGCGCCGCCCATCTCCTCGCCGTTGTTCAGCCGGCCGCAGTGCACGGCCAGGACGTCGTCGACGACGGTGTCCTGCAGGAAGTCGCAGCCGAAGCCGGTGGCGCCGGTGTCGTGGATGAACAGGTCGTGGAACCGCCCGCGCAGCACGTACTGCAGGAACAGGCCCTTGGCGTTGACGTCGTACGCGGGCAGCGTCACGCCGGAGCCGTCGATCTCGAAGTGCGCGAAGGTGCAGTCGGCGATGTGGTTGTCCCGGCCGGCGTCGTGGTCCCGGGTCGTGAAGAACGCCAGCGGCGTCGGCGAGGTCGGCTTGCGTGGGTTGGACAGCAGGAACCGGGTGGCGGCCGGCCCCGAGCCGGTCAGCGACACACCGTTGCGCCATCTGACGCCGTCGTCCTGGATCGAGTACGCCCCGGGCGGGCAGTGGATGGTGCGGGGGCGGCCGTCCGCGGCGAACGCGGCGCCGAGGGTGTCGACCAGCGCGGTCAACGCGGGCTGGTCGTTGGTGGTGCCGTCACCGGTGAGTCCGTGCGCGTGCGCGTCGTAGACGAGCGGGTCGGCTGTTCGCATCACGACCATCCCCCTCTTCGAGTCGCTCCCGCAACCGATACCCCCGTACCCACCCGCAAACGTGCCCGTCGAGGCGTGAGCGGCACCGCGCGGGGCATGCACGCCAGGAGTGAAAGGAGCGCCGCGTGAGGGGCGTCGAGGGCGGGCTGACCCGCCGGATGGTGCTGGCCACCTGCGTGCTGCTGCTCTTCGTCGGCGGTGCCTTCGGGACCCTGCTCATCTCGATCGGCGAGGACCGCGAGACCACCCGGCTGTCCCGGCGCTCCCACCAACTGTTCACGGCCGCCGACCAGGTGCACCGCAAGACCGTCGACCTGCAGGCGGCGCAGCAGGCGTACACCATCTCCGGCGACGGTGTCTTCCTCGGCCGGTGGCAGGCGGCGCAGACCGGCGTGTACCAGGCCAACGCGACGCTCGAAGGGCTCGCCAGCACCGACTCCCAGCGCCGCCAGACGCAGCAGATCACGCGGACGAGCGCGTCCTACGTCCAGGACTACTCGATCCCGGCGCTGAACGCGGCCCGGCGTGGGGACCCCGCCGCACGCAGCGCGTCGTCGCTGCTGGAGGGCGAGCGCCGGATCGAGCAGCTGCGCACCGACCTCGGTGTGCTCAGGGTGTCGGAGGGCGAGTTCCTCGCGGCCCGCGACGCGCGCGCCGAGGCGATGGCGCGCCGTGAGATGTTCGCGGTCGTCGCCGGTCTGGCGGGTTCGGCGATCGTCATCGCGCTCGTCGGCGGCTACCAGACCCGGCTGCTGGTCCAACCCATCCGCCGGGCGGCGACGATGGCCGACCGGCTCGCCGGCGGTCAGCTGGGCACCCGCATGCCGGAGACCGGCAAGGCCGAGATCGGGCAGCTCGAGCGCTCGTTCAACGTCATGGGCGACTCCCTGCAGGGCGCCCATGACGACCTCGTCGCCTCGCGCGCCCGGGTCGTCCTGGCCACCGACCAGGCCCGCCGGCGGATCGAACGCGACCTGCACGACGGGGTCCAGCAGCGGCTGCTGTCCCTCGGGCTGGACATCCGCCGGATCGAGCTCAGCGTGCCGGCCGAACTGCCCGAGCTGCGGGCTGAACTGGCCGAGGTGGTCGCGGGCATCAACGGCACGGTCGACGACGTGCGGGAGATCTCGCGGGGCGTGCACCCGGCGATCCTGACCGAGGGCGGCCTGCGGCCCGCGGTGAAGGCCCTGGCCCGCCGCTCGGCCGTCCCGGTCGAGCTCGACCTGCGGCTGGAGGACCGTCTGCCCGAGCCGCTGGAGGTCGCGGCCTACTACGTGGTCGCCGAGGCCCTCGCCAACGCGGCCAAACACTCCGGCGCCTCCGCCATCCGGGTGGGCGCGTCGGTGCGGGACGGGCAGCTGGAGGTGTCGGTGCGCGACAACGGTGCCGGCGGCGCGGCACCGGGCCGGGGGTCGGGCCTGGTCGGGCTCGCCGACCGGATCGAGGCGCTGGGCGGGACGTTCGACCTGGACAGTCCCCCCGGGCACGGCACCCACCTGGAGGTCCGGCTGCCGCTGACCTGAGCGCCGGGTCCGTCAGTGCGTGTCGGTGGTGGCCTTTGCCCGCAGGACACGGGCGTCGGGGTGGCCGAGCGCGGCGAGCAGCCCGGCCGCCCGCAGCCACGCGGCGCGCGCCTCGCTCCGCCGGCCGAGCGCGGCGTACGCGTCGCCGAGATGTTCGGTCACCACCGCCTCCTGGTAGCGGTCGCACTGGTCGCGCAGCAACGCCACGGCGCGCTCGTAGCAGCTGAGCGCCTGCGCCGGCCGGCCGCTGCGGTGCCGGGACCAGGCCAGGGTGTCCCAGGTGAGGCCTTCGCCGTGCCGGTCGCCGAGCCGCTGCTGCACCGCGATCGCCTCGCCGCAGCGAGCCACCGCCTGCTCGTGCTCGCCGAGGTGCGCGAGGTGCCAGCCGAGCGCGTTCAACGTCTGGGCCCGGCCGTGGTCGTGCCCGGCCGCCTCGAACATGGCCAGGGCCCGCCGGTCGTCGGCCAGGGCCCGGCCCGGCTGCCCCTGCCGGGCGGAGACCCGCGCCAGGTTGCGGTACACGAACCCCTGCCCGGCCTGGTCGCCGAGCCGCCGGTACGCGTCCAGCGCGGCACCCAGATGCACCCTGGCCTCGTCGAAGCTGCGCAGCCACGTGTATGCCCGGGCGAGCCCCCGGTGCGCGTGCCCGATCGCCGTGTCGCAGCCGAGCCGCGACGCCGAACGCAGTGCGGCCCGGTGCACGTCGAGCTCGGCGTGCCAGTTGCCGCGCTGGTCGAGCACGTACACCAGGGCCCATGCCAGCTGCCACGCGTGCCGGTGGAACCCGGCGCCGTCGGCGTACCGGACGGCGGACAGCAGCACCTGCTCCTCGGCCGCGAACCAGGCGAGCGCGGCCCGCCGGTCCCCGAACGTCTCGGCCCGCACCCCCGGCAGCGGCGCCGGCAGCAGCAGGGGATCCCGGAGCGGTTCGAGCCGGCCGGCCGCCGCGCACGCGCTGTGCACGTAGTGGTCGAGGAGCCGCTCCACGGCCGGCCCGGCACCGGCCTGCCCGGCGGCGACCTCGATGCCGTACAGGCGGACCAGGTCGTGCATCCGGAACCGGCCCGGCGACTCCTCGACGAGCAGGCTGGCGTCCAGCAGCTCGCGGACCGCGGGCCGCAGCCCGCCCGGGTCGCACCCGGCCAGGCTCGCCGCGGCGGGCCCGCCGATGTCGGGGCCGGGCCCGAGACTCAGCAGTCCGAACAGCTCCGCGGCAGCCGGCGGCAGGTGCCGCACCGAACCGGCCATCACCGCGCGGAGACTGACGGCCAGGTCACCGGCGTCCAGCGCGTCCAGCCGCGTCGGGCGGGACCGCAGCTCCGTCACGAGGGTCCGCAGCCGGCAGTGCGGGTCGGTGGCGGCGCGGGCCGCGACGATGCCCAACGCCAGCGGCAGCCCCGCGCACAGCGGCAGGAGCGCCTCGACCGCGCCCGGCTCCGCGGCCACCCGGGCCGCACCCAGGCGGACCCGCAGCAGGTCGGCGGCGTCCGCGTGGCTCATGCAGTCCAGCACGACCGGGCGGGCGCTGTGCGCGGCGACCAGCCCGGTCAGCCGCCGCCGGCTGGTGACCAGCACCGCGACCGTCGCCGTGCCCGGCAGCAGCGGCACCACCTGGGCGCTGTCGCGGGCGTTGTCGAGCACCACGAGCATCCGGCGGCCGTCGACCAGCCGCCGGAACGCGGCCGCCTGCTCCTGCTCGCCCGCCGGCAGGGCCTCCGCCGCGACGCCGAGCGCGGTCAGGAACGACCGGATCGCGGCGGCGGGCGCCAGGGGTTCGCCGGCCGGGTCGAACCCGCGGAGGTTCACGTACAGCCGGCCGTCCGGGAACCGCCCCCGGTGCTCGTGCGCCCACCGCAGCGCCAGCCAGGTCTTGCCGGCGCCGCCGACCCCACCGATGACCGCGATCGGCCCGGCCGCCCGGTCGGGTCCGGCGCGCATGGCCGCGGTCAGCTCGGCGAGCTCGCCGGTCCGGCCGGTGAACGCCGCCGGCGCCGGTGGCAGCTGCTGCGGCACCACCGTCGCCGGTTCCCGCAGCGCCAGGTCCGGCGCGGCGCGCAGGATCCGCTCGTGCAGGCCGCGCAGCTCGTCGCCCGGCTCGATGCCGAGGTCCGCCGCCAGGTGCCGGCGCAGCTGGTCGTAGCGGGCCAGGGCCTCGGCGCGCCGGCCGCACCGGTACAGCGCCAGCAGCGCCGAACCGGCCAGCGCCTCGTCGAGGGGTTCGGCGTCGGCCCGGGCCAGCAGGCCGTCGAGCACCGTGGCGTGCCGGCCCAGCCGCAGCGCCAGGTCGTCGCGCCGCTGCTGCGCGGTCCGCCGGCGGCGGTGCAGCTCCCGGCGGACGCCGTTCAGCCACGGCGTGTCCAGGCCACCGAACGCGTCACCGGTCCACAGCTCGAGGGCCGCGTCGAGCAGCTCGACCGCGCAGTCGTCGCTCTGGGCCGGTCCGGCGGCCCGGCGCACGAGGTCGTCGAACAGGTGCAGGTCGACGTCGAGCGGGTCGATCTCCACCAGGTAGCCGGACGGGCGGCGCGGCACCGTGCACCCGCCGCCCGCCAGGGTCTGCCGCAGCCGGGACACGTAGCTGTACAGCGCCTGCCGCGGATGCTGCGGCAACCGGTCGCCCCACGCCCGCTCCAGCAGCACGTCGACGGGCACCGGCCGGCCCGGCTCGACCAGCAGCGCCGCCAGGACACAGCGCTGCCGCTCGTGCCCGAGGTCGACGGGCACTCCGTCGACGTGGGCGGTGATCTCGCCCAGCAGCCTGATGCGCATGCCGCACTGTGCGGCCGCGCGGGGCCCGCCGTCCAAGTCGAAATACCAGCACAGCGCCGCTGTCGACAACCCGACGCACCGGGCCCGCCGAAGGTTTCCGCAAGGTTCGCCGATGGCCCGCCGCGCACCGTGGCACCAGGAAACCCGTCCATGCCCATTGGGAGTGACCATGATCAGGAGAAGGATCCGCGTCCGCGCGGTCACCGTGACCCTCGGGCTGCTCGCCGCCGCGGCGATCAGCCTCGCGACCCCCGGCGCCGCGCACGCGGTGTGCTCCGCCGGCACCGAACTGACGAACACCCTCGTCGTCAACGGCACCGTCTACGTGACCGAGAACCCGGTCAACGGCACCTGCAACGGCAACGACTACTACCAGACCAACTACACCAGCGCGTTCGCCGGCTGGCGGGCCTCCGTGCACGTCCAGAACAACGGCGTGTGGGAAGGCCACTACGGCGGCTACGACACCAACACCTACTACCTGGACTACACCGACAACAACTCCAACTCGCTGATCACGCTGTGCCTCAACAACGCCGCCGAGACCGCCTGGTACTGCGGGTTCGGCAGCTCCTACACGTACACCAGCGACTTCTCGCACCAGTACGCCGGCCGCAACAGCGGCTTCTGATTCCGGCTCGGCCACCCGGCCCGGCACCCGCCGGGTCGTGTGGCCTTCACCACGTGCAGGGTTCGGGCCACCAGAACCGAAACATTCGTGGTGGACGCTACGCGCTGACTGGCCGGGCGAAAGGTGGGACCACGTGGAGATCCTGGTGGTGACGGGGCAGCCCGGGGACGGCTCGGCGAGCCGGGTCCTGCCGGCGCTGGACCTGCTGGCGCACTCCCGGCGGGTCGTCGGCTACGACGTGCGCGCCTGCGCCACCGGCACCGAGCCCGACGTCGTCCTCGTCGACGCCCGGCTACGGCTCGCCGATGCCCGCAGCTTCTGCCGGGTCCTGCGCACGACCGGCCTGCGGGTGCCGATGCTCGCCGTCGTGGAGGAGTCCGGCCTGGTCGCCGTCTCCGCCGACTGGGGCATCAACGACGTCGTCCTGGCCGGTGTCGGCCCCGCCGAGGTCGACGCCCGCCTGCGCCTGGCCACCCAGGCCGCGTCGGCGGCCGCCGGCGCGTCCAACAGCCTGATCAACGCCGGCGCGCTGCGCATCGACCCGGACACCTACTCCGCCAAGCTCAAGGGCCGGTCGCTCAACCTCACGTACAAGGAGTTCGAGCTGCTGCGCTACCTCGCGCAGCACCCCGGCCGGGTCTTCACCCGCGACCAGCTGCTGCGTGAGGTCTGGGGCTACGACTACTTCGGCGGCCACCGCACCGTCGACGTGCACGTGCGGCGCCTCCGCGCGAAGCTCGGCAGCGAATACGAGTCGATGATCGGCACCGTCCGTCAGGTCGGCTACACGCTGGTCCTGCCGGCCCGCACCGAACCCCAGCCGGTCGTCGCCCAGGCCGAGGCCCTGCTCCTGCAGGCCTGAGCCGCCGCGGGCGTTGCTCAGTGGCACGGCCACCGCTCGGCGAACTTCTCCGGCGACATGACGACGTCCTGGAACTTGACCCGCCCGTCGGTCAGGTCCCTGGTCCGGAACACCTGGTAGTCCTGCCAGCCCTTCACCTCCAGCAGGAACACCGCGAACTCGACGTCCGGGTCGAGCGGACCGGCCAGGGCCACGTCCACGTGACCACCGGGCTGCTCCTCACCGATGCGGAACGTCGTGGCGGCCGACGGCGGCTCGAACGTCACCTGCCAGCGCACCGGCAGCTTGTTCTCGTCGATGACGGTCTCGTCCGGGTCGACCTCGACGACCCGGACCTGCCGCACCGCGGGCCGGGCCGAGCCGCAGTCGGTGTGGATGACCTCCACGGTCGAGCCGTCCATGCGGACCGCCGCGTCCGGCGGTTCGGTGCACGCCGACAGCGTGAGCACCAGCCCGGCGGCCAACCCCAGGCCGGCCGCCCGGCGAACCCTGCTGATCCTCATCACGCCTCTCCGACGCGCCGGCCGCATCCGGGGTTCCACGCCGGATACGATCGCGCGGTGGAGCACCTCCGGCGGCACCGGTACGTCGGCCCGGCCGACCTCCTGGACCAGCCGGCCGCGGCGGACACCGTCGCCGCCGGCACGCCCGCCGACCTGGCGCGGTGGCTGGCCGGGCGCGCCCGCGGCGACCTCACCGAGCCGTTCACCTTCGTCGTCGCCCTCGACGGGGTGCTGCGACTGGCGCCACGGCGCAGCGAGCACGTCGCTCTCGCCGGTGGGCGGGACGTCCTCGCCGCCGGCGAGATGGCGTTCGCCGCCGACCCGGGCTGGCGGGTCGTCGCGGTGACCAACCAGTCGACCGGCTACTGCCCCGACCCGGACTGCTGGCCCGCCGTGGCCGGGGCACTGGACCGGGCCGGCATCGCGCATCCCGGCGGCTTCACCGACCGGGTCGTGTTCCGCCGCTGCCCCGGCTGCGGCGAGCGCAACATCGTGCGCGACGGCGACCTCACCTGCGCCCTGTGCGGCGGCGCCCTGCCCGCACGGTGGAATTTCTGACGACGCGCCGCCGACCCGCCGGATACGGTCCCGTCGTGGACAGCACCGCGCTGCGCGCCGACCGGGCCGATGTCCGGCAGTCCGACGACGAGCACACGCTGATCCTGGGCGCCGCGGGCGTGCACGTCCTGCTGATCCGGCTGCGGTACGACGGCTGGGTCGACGAGCTGATCGACAACGCCGGCACGGTCGCCACCTGGGCCGTCAACGCCTGGACCCTGATCGGACATGACCTGTCCCTCGAGCTGACCCGGGCGGCGGCCGCCCTGCTCGGCCTGCCGAGGGAGCTCGAGCTGCGCCTGGACGTGGACGACGACGGGATCCGCCTGGTCCGCGCCGCGCTGCTGGAGATCCTGTCGTGCGCCTGCTTCGTGGTCGACACCCCGGAGGGCCGCGTCTCCCGCTGAGCGCGGTCGGGTCCGCGGCGGGCGCCGGTGGTCCGGCGCCCGCCCGGCGGTTCAGCCGCCCTGTGAACCCGCGACCGCGCGGGTCGCCGCGTTCAGCCGGTTCCACGTGTTGATCGAGGCGATCGCGATCACCAGCGCCGCGAGCTGCTCGTCGTCGTAGTGCTCCGCGGCCTCGGCCCAGATGTCGTCCGGGACGGCGTCGCCCCGGTCGGCGAGCCGGGTGGTGGCCTCGGTCAGGGCGAGCGCGGCGCGCTCCGCGGCGCTGAAGTAGGGCGCGTCCCGCCAGCCGGCGACGGTGAAGAGCCGCTCGTCGCTCTCGCCCGCCTTGCGCATGTCCGTCGCGTGCATCTCGAGGCAGACCGAGCAGCCGTTGATCTGGCTGGCCCGCAGGTAGATGAGGTTGCGGGTGGCCTCGGGCAGGGTGTCGCCGGTCGAGTTCGACAGGGCGATCAGGCCCTTCATCGCGGCGGGGAACACCATGGCCGGGTGCTTGATACGTGCCTGCATGACTGCTGCTCCTCCGTGGTGCGTGTTCGTCGGTCAACGGCATGACCCGGCGGGGCACCGGAATGTGACGGGGCGCGGCATCATGGACCGCATGGAGTGGGTGCACGTCGTCGGCTACGAGAACGTCCCCGGCTGTCCCCGGCCGATGGCGGCGCTGCGGTCTTGACTGCGGGAGCGCGGCATCGACTGGATGCCGTTCGCCGACGACCAGGTGCGTGTCGGCCTGGCCTGCGGCCGGGACGAGACCGGCCGGGCCTGGGGCCACGTTGACCTGTCGGTCGACGCCGAGGTGCTGCGGCGGCTCGGCCTGCACCCGGACCAGCCGACGTCCCGGGTCACCGGCCCGTCGCCGCCCGCCTGGTGGCACGCCGCCGCCGAACGCGCCCCGCTCCGGTCCGCCGACCAACCCGACGGCCCACGCCCGCGGCGGCGACCCCACCAGAACTAGGCCGTTTGGCCTAGGGTTCCGGCATGGTCACGTTTCCGGTCGATGCCGTCACACCCGCCGGCGAGCGACCACCGGTGCGACCCCTCGGCGACCTCTTCCCGGACGCCCTCGTGATCGGTGATGACCCGGCGCTGCCGGTGCTGGAGTGCGGGCGGCTCGACCGGCTGCCCACCCGATGACCCGCGCACCCGCACGGCGGTCCGAGCGCTTCGCGCGGGCGTTCGCCGCCGCCGTCCCGAGCATGGACGCCCGCGGCGCGGCGGCGCACCGGTCCCGGCTCCTCGCCGGGTTGACCGGCACCGTCCTCGAGGTCGGCGCCGGCACGGGGGCCTGCTTCGCGCACTACCCGCCGCAGGTCACCGCCGTGCGGGCGGTCGAGCCCGACCCCTTCCTGCGCGAGCTCGCCACCCGGGCCGCGGCGGCCGCACCGGTGCCCGTCACCGTCGTGGCAGGCACGGCCGAGGACCTGCCCGCGGCGGCCGGCGAGTTCGACGCGGCCGTCTGCTCGCTGGTGCTGTGCAGCGTCCCGGACCCTGACACCGCCCTGGCCGGGATCCGGCGGGCGCTGCGCCCCGGCGGGCAGCTGCGCTTCTACGAGCACGTGCGCTCGGCCAGCCGGCTCGTCGGTCTCCTCGAGGACGCCGCGACGCCGCTGTGGGCCGCCCTGGCCGGCGGCTGCCACCCGAACCGCGACACCGCCGCGGCGATCGCCCGCAACGGGTTCACCATCGAGGCCGTCGACCGGTTCGGGTTCGCGCCGGCCGCGCTCACCCCGAGGACCGCGCACCTGATCGGCCGCGCCCACGTCACGTAGCCGGGTCAGGCGACCGTCATCGACCCGGTGGTGCCGGTGACCTGCCAGCCGGTGCCGGCGGTGTGCTGGACGACGTAAGTCAGCCAGGTGGCGCCGAGGCAGGCGACGTAGCCGTTGATGCCGACCTTGACCCGGTTGCCGTCGCCGTCGACGGGTCCGAGGGTGATCAGGATGCCGCCGTCCCGGACGACCTCGCAGCCGCCGTCGGAGGTGATGACCGACGCCCGGTCGGCGACGAAGGACACCGGCCGGGCCTCGGCGAGGGCGTCGACGATGTCGCGCTGGGTGGCGACCGGGATGGGCCTGCCGGCGGGAGCGCCGGGCTGCGGGTCACCGATACCGGGCATCGCCCGGTCGAGGATGAAGACCTGCCGGATCTGGTCGTCCGGAAACGAGTTCTCCGACGAGTTGGCGAGATACCGCCGCAGCACCTGCACGTAGACGTCGGTGGCGCGGGTGTCACCGGACGCCGGTTCGTTGTCCACGGCGGGCCTGCCACAGCCCGCCGTCCCGATCAGCACGAGGGTGGCGAGGATCGTGCCGAGGCTGCGTCGCATTCCGTGCTCCGTCCGGTCGCGGCGGTGTCATCGGGTACGACGTGAGCCGGCCGACGCCGGTTCCCGGCCGGGCTGTGCGTCAGGTCACAGCCCGGCGGTGTCACGTCCCGGCCGGCCGGCGCGTCCTTGCCGGACACAACCCCGCGCTGCGCGTGGGCCGGTCAAGGAGGACACATGTTCGCCGCTTACGTCACGATCACCATCGTCGCCGCGCTGTTCACCGGCAGCGCCGCCGTGACCTACCTGATCGGCCACGACTATCCGAAGGCGCAGGCGGACATCAAACGGATCCCGCGGTCGTGGGTGCCGAGGCTGGGCGCGGTGCTGGCGGCGGGCTCGCTCGGGCTGCTGGCCGGGTTCGCGGTGCCGCTGGTGGGCACGCTCGCCGCCGCCGGTCTGGTCCTGTACTTCACCGGGGCGCTCATCGCGCATCTGCGCGTCGGCTCCCGCAACCTGGTCGGCTGGGCGGTGTTCTTCGTGACGGTCGTGGCGAACCTGGTCGTGAACATCACCTATCACTGGTGACGGCGCGCGACGGCAGGTCCGCGGACGGCAGGGTCACGGCGATCCGGGTGCCGGTGCCGGGGTCGGTGGTGACGTCGAGGCGGCCGCCGTGGTGCTCGACGACGGCCCTGGCCACGGTCAGGCCGATGCCGGCGCCGTCGAGTTCGGCGCCGTCGAGCTCGGCGGTGTCGACGGGCCCGGCGCAGAGGAGCCGGGCGAGCAGCGGGTCCGGGCGCCCGCCGGCGACCACCACGGCGACGGTCGTGGCGGCGTGGTGGCCGGTGGCCGTCACGGCGACCGTGCCGCCGGCGGGGCAGGTCGCGACCGCGCCGGTGAGCAGGTTGCTCAGGGCGCGGTGCAGGTGCCGCGGGTCGGCGGCGACGACGAGGTCGGTGGCGATGTCCGGCGCGATCGTGACGCCGGCATCGCGGGCGGTCGTGGCGACCTCGTCGGCGGCGCGCGCGACGACGGCGGCGAGGCGGGTCGGCTCGAGCCTGAGCCGGAAGTCGCCGGCGTCGAGGCTGGCCACGACGATGAGGTCCTCGACGATGCCGTGCAGCCGGACCGCGGACAGGTCGATCATCGTGACCATGCGCTGCTGCTGGTCGCTGAGCGGTCCGGCGCGGCCGGTGACCAGCAGCTCGCTGTAGCCGCGGATGCTGGTCAGCGGGGTGCGCAGCTCGTGCGACATGAGCCGCAGAAACCTGGTGCGGATCCAGTCCGACCGTGAGGGGGGTGTGCGCATCGAGGGTAGCCTCCCAATGCGGCATATCAGTCCTGTCGGTCTGAACGTAGCATTTCGCACCGGCTCCGTCGCACGGAACGGGACGCGCCCCGGGTAGCGTGCCGGCGTGGGCATCTACCTCGTCGACGTCAGCCCCGGCAGCTGGGCCCAGGACGACATCATCCGCACCCTGCTCGACCGGGCGCTCGGCGAGCGCGGGCTGGCGGCCTACCCGGGCCCGCGGGGCGAGGTGCCGGCGGCGGACAGCTTCGAGGAGAAGGTCTCGCCGCCGATGGACGGCTTCGCCGAGCTGTGCGACCGGCACGGCGCCGGGGACGTGCTCGAGGCGGCGCTGTTCGTCCCGGTGGCGTTCGACGGCCTGATCACGCTGCCGGCCGGCAACGCCCACGACGACGAGCGGACGGTGGTGCTCAGCTCGCACCGGCTGCGGGACCTGGTCGCGCCGATGGCGGCGGAGGCCGGGCTGCCCGCCGAGCTGCCCCGCGGCACGCTCGCGCTGAGCAACGCCATCGCGGACCCGGTCACGTTCTACGTCGCGGTGTACCGGCAGGCGGCCGAGCACTCACTGCGCTACGGCTGCCCGCTGGCCTACGTCTAGGGCACGGGGTCCAGGAGCTGATCGATGCGGTGGAGCAGATCCCTCGGGCTGAACGGTTTGACCACGTAGTCGTCGGCGCCCGCGTCGAAGCCTGACGACACGTCCAGCCACTGGCCGAGCGCGGTGAGCAGCACGATCGGCAGCTGCGCGGTCTGCGGATGCGCCCGCAGCTCCCGGCACACGTCGAGGCCGGACATGCCGGGCATCGACACGTCCAGCACCGCGACGTCGGGGACCCGGTGCAGCGCGTCCTGCAGCGCCGACTCCCCGTCCTGGTGAGCGGAGACCTCGAAGCCGGCGGTGCCCAGCACGATCGACAGCATGGTCCGCACACCCTGGTCGTCGTCGGCCAGCAACACCGTGGTCATCGCACCCCGCCCGTCACACTCTCACCGCGTCCCAGCGTATGGCGCCGGCACCGGCCGTGTGCGGCGTTCGGGCGACACCGGCCCGCTCAGGTCCGCCGGTCCGCGGTCGATGAGCACGGTGTGATCGTCGGCCTGCTGGAACGGCTCGACGAGCAGTCCCGCGCGCGGCTGCTCGCTGAGGCGTTCGAGCACAGCACGATCGCCAAGACCGTGGCCAGCCTCGGCCCCGGCACCGTCGGCGACCTCGTCGAGGTCAACACCGCCTTCTGCCGGCTCGTCGGCTACGACCGCGCCGAGCTGGTCGGGCGCCCCTGCGCGATCCTGTTCGACGAGTCGGACCGCGCCCAGATGCTCGCCGGGCTGCAGGCTCTGGCCCGGGGTGAGCGACGGGAACTGGAGATCGACCGCCGGCTGACCCACAAGGACGGCAGCCGGGTGTGGGTGACGACCCGGGCCGTGGTGACCCACGACGCGCTCGGCGCGCGATACGTGGTGACGGAGTCAGTGGACAGCTCCCACAGCCACGCCCTGCGCAGCAGCCAGGAACTGCTGGACGTGATCGTCTCCGCGACCCCGGACCTGCTGCTGGTCACCACCCCGGACGGCCGGGTGGTGCGGACCAACACGTCCTGGGAGCGGATCCTCGGCTGGACCGAGACCGACCTGCGGGGCATGGACCTCGCCACCCTGATCCACCCCGACGACGCCGCCACCACGTCCGAGCGCGTCAGGTACCGGGCGCGCGACGGTGCGTACCGATGGCTGCAATGGAACCGCGCAGAGCTGCCCGGACAGGGCCTGCTGATCGCGATCGGCCGGGACGTGTCGGACGCGGTCGCCGGCGAGGAGACGCTGCACCGGCTGCTGCGGCAGGCCAACGACGCCAACGCCGAGCTGGAGGCGCAGCGGGCCGAGGCCGAGGTCGCCTTCGAGCGGCTCAGCCGCAGCGAACGCCGGTTCGCCGAGGTGTTCGACCACAGCCCGGTCGCGAAGGTCGTCGTCGGGCTTCGCGGCACCGACCGCGGCCGGATCACGCTGATCAACCCGGCGTTCACCCAGCTGCTCGGCTACCGCCGGGAGGAGGCGCTGGACCTGCCCGTCCAGCGGCTGCTCGCCCGGCCCAATCCCGACTTCGAGCCGGCCCTGGCCGCCCTCGCCGACGGCGAACGCTCCCGCACCGTGCGCGAGTCGGTGCTGCGCCACCGGGACGGCGCGCTCGTGTACGTCGCCAGCCACACCTCGGTCATCACCGACGCGGACGGTCCGGCGTCCGCTGTCGTGCAACTGCGCGACGTCACCACGGAACGGGCCGCGGCGCAGGTGACCGAGCGGGAGTTCCAGCGCCTGCGGGACACCCTCATGGTGCAGCGGGAGGTGACCGCCGCCGCCGGTGACCGCGACGCGGCGGTCCGGGTCGTCGCCGAGCGGGCCGTCCACCTGTTCCCCGCCGCCGACGGCTCGGTCGTGGAGCTGCTCGACGGTGACGCCCTGCGCTACGCCGCCACCGCCGGCAACCTCGCCGGCGCCATCGGCACCCGGGTCCCGGTCGTCGGCTCGCTCAGCGGCACCGTCCTGGCCAGCGGCGCCCCCGCGCACTGCCGCGACGTCACCGACGACCCGCGGGTCAACCGGGCGACGTGCGAGCGGCTCGGCATCGCCGCCATGCTCATCGCGCCGCTGCACGCCGGCGACGAGGTCATCGGCGCGCTGAAGATCTCCGCCACCCGGCCCGGCGTGTTCGACGACACCGACGAGCAGCAGCTGTCGCTGCTCGCCGACAGCCTCAGCGCCGCCATGCGCCACGCCGACGACGCCGCCCACAACGCGGCCCTGCTCGCCGAGCGCACCGGGGCGCTCGACGCGCTCGAGGCCAGCGAGACCCGGTTCAAGCTGGCGTTCGTCAACTCGCCGCTGGGTCTGGTCATCATCAGCCTGGAGGAGGCAAGCTTCGGGCGGTATCTCGACGCGAACCCGGCGATGAGCACCATCACCGGCTACAGCGCTGCCGAGTTCGCCGGCATGACGTTCCAGGACCTGCAGCACCCCGACGACGACGCCGCGAACCTCGACGTCGTCGCCCGGATCACGAGCGGCGAGCGGGACACCGCCGCGCTGGAGCGCCGCTACCGGCACAAGGACGGCCACATCGTCCACGTCGCGTTGCGCATCGCCGCCGTCCGCGACGAGCACGGGCGCGCCCGGTACCTCGTCACCCAGGTCGAGGACATCACCGAACGCCGCGCCGCGCTGGCCCAGCTGCACCAGCAGGCCGCGCTGCTGCGCCTGATCCCGGCCGCGGTGATCGTGCGGTCCCTCGACGGCCGCATCCTGTGGTGGAACCAGGGCGCCGAGGACCTCTACGGCTGGACCCTGGCGGCCGCGCGGGGCAAGTCCACGCACCGGCTGCTGGCCACCAGCCACCCCGGCGGGACCGGCGAGGCCGACCAGACCGGCGCGCTGCAGCGGCAGGGCCGCTGGGAGGGCCAGCTCGAGCACGTCACCGCCTACGGCCACACCGTCACCGTCCTCAGCCGGCAGGTCCTCCAGCACGACCCGGTCGCCGGCCTCGAGGACGGGCTGGCCGGCACCGTCCTGGAGGTCAACACCGACGTCACCGCGGCCCGCGCCGCCGAACGGGCGCTCGCCGACAGCGAGCAACGCCTGCGGGCCCAGTTCACGTACTCCGCCGCCGGGCAGGTCATCCGCGCTCTCGACGGCACCCTCATCGACGTCAACCCGGCCTACTGCCGGATGCTCGGCTACACGCACGAGCAGCTCGCCGCGCTCACCGAACCGGTGGCGCACCCGGACGAGGCGGACACCCACCGGCATCAGCTCGCGTTCCTGTTCGCCGGCGACGCCGACGCGTACACGCACGAGGGACGGGTCCGCCACGCCGACGGGCACTGGGTCGACACCGAGGCCACCGTCTCGCTGATCCGCGACCCGGCCGGCCGCCCGCGGCACCTCATCAGCGTCGTCACCGACATCACCGCCCGCCGTGCCGCTGAACGCGCCCGCGACCTCGCCCTGGACGCGCTCACCGCCCGCAACGCCGAGCTGGAGGACGCCAACCGGCTCAAGCTCGACCTGATCGGCATGCTCGGCCACGAGATCGGCAACCCCCTGGCGGCGATCCTGGGCTACACGGAGATCTTCACCGACGACTGGCCGGGCCTCGACGACGCCATGCGCGGGAAGGTCATCGACGGGATCAGCCGCCAGGCGCACCGCCTCGACGACATCGTCCAGGAGGTCCTGGACATGGTCCGCATCGAGGCCGGCACCATCCACGCCGAGCGGGCCCCGCTGCGGCTGCGGGCGCAGATCGCGCAGGCCCTCACCGCCACGCTCGCCGAGCACGTGCCGGTCACCGGCGACGACGTCACCGTGCTCGTCAACGCCGGGCACCTGCAGCACATCCTGACCAACCTGATCTCCAACGCGGCCAAGTACGGCGGCGGCGCCACCGGCGTCGGCATCAGCGCCGGGGACGCCGGCCGGGTCCGGGTCGACGTCCTCGACCGGGGTCCCGGCGTGCCGGAGGAGTTCCGGCACCGGCTGTTCGAGCGGCTCACCCGCGCCGACCGCGACGCTTCCAAGGTCAAGGGCACCGGCCTCGGCCTCTACATCGTGCACAACCTGGCGCAGGCCAACCACGGCGACGTCACCCACCGGCCGAACCCGGACGGCGGATCGATCTTCACCGTCGACCTGGAGGCCGGCTGACGGTTCTGGACTGGCGGGTCCATTTTTGCGGCGTCACAGTGGCCCTCATGCAGAACTACTACCTGCTCGGCCGGTCCGGGCTGCGGGTCAGCCGGCTGGCCCTGGGCACCATGAACTTCGGCGTCGACGGCTTCCACGCCGCCTACGGCCGCACCGAGGAGCAGGCCGAGCCGATCTTCCGCCGGTACGTCGAGTCCGGCGGCAACTTCATCGACACCGCGGACTTCTACACCGCGGGGGAGAGCGAACGGATCCTCGGCCGGCTCATCACCCGGGCCGGCATCCGCGACCGGCTCGTGCTGACCAGCAAGTTCACCAACACCACCGACCCCACGGACCCCAACGCCGGCGGCAACGGCCGCAAGCACATGGTCCGCGCCCTCGAGGCGTCGCTGCGCCGGCTCGGCACCGACCACCTCGACCTGTACCTGCTGCACACCTGGGACCGGATCACCCCGGTCGAGGAGGTCGTGCAGACCTTCGACGACCTCGTGCGGGCCGGGAAGATCCGCTACGCCGGGCTGTCCGACGTCCCCGCCTGGTACGCCGCCCGGGCGCAGAGCTACGCCGAGGCGCACGCACTCACCCCGATGGTGACCGTGCAGCTGCCGTACTCGCTGATCGCGCGCGGCATCGAACCGGAGTACGTGCCGATGGCGCAGACGCTCGGCATGGGCCTGACCGCGTGGAGCCCGGTCGGCGGTGGCCTGCTCACCGGCAAGTACCGCCGCGGCGCCGACGGCCTCACCGGCACCGGCCGGCTCAGCACCCCGGGCACCGGCGGCCCGTCGCCGACCGACCGCGACTGGACGGTGATCGACGCCCTGTCGTCGGTCGCGCACGAGGTCGGCCGCAGCATGGCGCAGGTGGCGATCAACTGGGTGGCGACGCGGCCGGGGGTCGGCGCCGCCGTCATCGGCGCCAGCAGCGTGGAGCAGCTCGAGGGCAACCTCGCCGCCCTGGACTTCGAGCTGCCCGCCGACGCCCTCCGCCGCCTCGACGAGGCCAGTGCGCCCCCGCTCGCGCCGCCGTATGCGATGTTCACCCCGCGGTACCAGTCCTGGATCGTCAGCCCGGGGCTCGGCATCGGCGACAAGCCCGCCGGCTACGCACCCCCGGTCCGCAACGCGTGACACCAGTGGCCCGGCCAGGGACTCACCCTGGTGCGCGTGCGGGCCGGCGGGGCGGACAGTGATGGCATCCAGTTGGAACCGCTGAAGGAGCAGACGATGGTGGACTTCAAGCTCGAGATCGTGGTCCTGCCGGTCTCGGACATCGACCGGTCCAAGGACTTCTACACGAGGCTCGGCTTCCGCGAGGACGTCGACTACGCCGGCCCGGACGGATTCCGGGTCGTGCACTTCACCCCGCCCGGCTCGGCCGCGTCGATCATCATCGGCTCCCACGTCACCGACGCCGCGCCCGGCTCGGCGCAGGGCGTGCACTTCGTCGTCGACGACATCACCGCGGCCCGCGAGCAGCTGCTGGCCGCCGGCGTCGAGGTGAGCGAGGTCTTCCACGACGCCGGCGGGGTCTTCCACCACGAGGGCACCACCGGCCGGGTCGCCGGCCCGCACCCGTCGCGGCAGTCCTACGGCTCGTTCCTGTCCTTCCAGGACCCCGACGGCAACGGCTTCGTCCTGCAGGAGGTCACCCAGCGCATCCCCGGCCGGGTCGGCCAGGTCGTCTACGGCTCGGTCGCCGAGGTCGAGCAGGCGCTGCGGGACGCGGCGACCGCGCACGGCGAGTATGAGAAGGAGCTCGGCCACGAGGATGCCGACTGGCCGGTGTGGTACGCAGGACACATGGCCCGCGCCGCCGGCCTCCAGGTTCCCTCGGAGGGCTGATGACCCGTTGTTGACCAGCAAGGGCGCGCAGACCAGGGCGCGCATCGTCGCCGGCGCCGCCGCGGAGATCCGCGAACGCGGCGTCGACGACGTGCGCCTGGAGGACGTGATGGCCCGCACCCGCACCAGCAAGAGCCAGCTCTTCCACTACTTCCCGGGCGGCAAGGAGGACCTGCTGCTGGCCGTCGCCCAGCACGAGGCCGACCAGGTCCTCGACGACCAGCAACCGATGCTCGGTGAGCTGACCTCCTGGCCGGCGTGGCAGCAGTGGCGGGACCGGCTCATCGTGCGATACCGGGACCAGGGCACCCAGTGCCCGCTCAACATCCTGCTGGGCCACGTGGGCCGCCGCACCCCGGCGGCCCAGGCCGTCGTCACCGGGCTGATGCAGCGCTGGCAGGCCGCGATCGCCGTGGGCATCTGCCAGATGCAGGCGAGCGGTGCGGTCGCCGCAGGCGTGGACGCCGACCGCACCGCCGCGGCGCTGCTGGCCGGCATCCAGGGCGGCGTGCTGCTGCTCCTGGCCACCGGCCGCACCGACCACCTCGAAGCCGCCCTCGACCTCGCCATCGACTCCCTTCGCCACCCCGTGTGACAATCGGCCCCGGGAGGGTTGACGTATGTCGATGGGTCGGGCGGACTTCGGCCGTGGTGTGGTGCGGATCCTGAAGTTCGGGGCGTTTCTGACCAACCGGCGCGGGCGGCCCGGAATCGTGCACGTCCCGAGCCTGCTGGAGCTGACCCGGGGCCGGTTGCTGCGCCGGCCGTCGCCGGGCCTGCGGCAGGTGACCACCCGGCTCCGCGCCGACCCGGGCTGGCTCCCCGAGTCGTTCCCGGCCTCGGGTGCCGCGCCCGTCACCGGCGCCGGCGCGGTGCCGGAACTGCTGCGGGAGCTGCGGTGGAAGGAGCTGACGTCGGCAACCTTCGCCGCACCGGACCTGCGGTGGCACGCCGCCGTCCCCCCGGCGCTGCGCGCGGCCCTGGACGAGGCGACGGCGGCGGGCGTGGCGCACGCCGGCCCGATCCACCTCCTCGCAGGCCTGCTGCGCGACCCGGCCGGCGCCCTGACCGGCCTGCGGGTCGACCGCGACGAGCTGTGCGAGCTGCTCCGCGCGGACCCGGCCTGGCGCACCCCGGACGAGCCCTACGCGCCGCTGATCCGCCACCTGGGCGTCACCATGGAGCTGGACCGGCCCGGCGGCGGTTGGCTCGCGCGGCGCGCCGAGCGCAAACGGCAACCCGACGCCATCTCCGCCGACGGTTTCGGCGGCGCGCTGAGCGTGGTGCTGTTGCGGGAGTCGATGCGCCGCGCGGTCCGGGGCGGCGACGGGCCCGTCACCTCCGCGCACCTGCTCGTCGCCGCCGTGACGATGCGCGCGCAGCTGCTGGCCACCGGCAACCGGATCCGGCCGGCGCTGGTGCCGCACAACGGGGCGCCGGACGTCCTGCACGCGCACGGGGTCACCGTGGACCGGGCGGTCGCGGCGTTGCCGGCCGACGCCGGCGGCGCGCTGCGGCCCGACCCGCGGTTCCCCGGGCTCATCCAGATGCCGTGGCCGGCCTGGACCGCCGAGGCGGCCGCGGCCGCGGACCGGGCCGTCGACCTGGCCCGCGCCGCCGGCGGTGCCCAGGTCGGCTCGTCCCACCTCACGATCGCCGCGCTGGAACCCGCCGGCGGCAGCGCGGCCCGGCTGCTGCGGACCCTGGCCGTTGATCCGGCCACGGTGCGGACCGAGGTCGCGGCGGCGTTGTAGGTCAGGCTCGCGCCTCGATCGCCCGGGCCGTCCGGCTGAGCGCCTTCTGCAGCTGGCCCTTGGCGACGGTCCCGAGCAGGAACCCGATGACCCGGCCCTTGACGTTCTTGCCGTCCCGCACCACGACCGCGTCGATCGAGGTCGTGCCGTCCGGGCGGCGGATCAAGGTGTACGTGTGCCCCGACGCGCCGCCCCACACGTTCGAGTCGGTGGTGGTCATCACCACGCGGCGCGGGTCGGACCAGTCGTAGCGCAGCCGCTCCCAGACGCCGCCCGAACCCTCGGTGACGTCGGCCCGGTCCGGGCCCAGGTCGTGCACCTTGAGGTACTCGTCGCTGCTGGCGCTGAACAGCTTCGAGCGGCCCGGCCCGAAGTCGGTGAGCCCGGCGACGAACTGCTCCGGCGTCACCGTGGTCGTCTCGCTGAGGTGGATCGTTGGCATGACGCGCTCCCTGCACAGAGGTCGTTGCTGGCTGCTCACAGCGTGCCGGGCCCGGGCCCTGGTTCGAGCCCGTGGAACACCCGGGCCGGCACACTGGTGCTCCTTCAGCTGAGGGTGCAGGTGACCGCGGGCCCCGGGTTGCTGGTGTTGTTCCAGCTGGCGAGGAAGCCGAACGAGGTGGATGCCCCGGGCGCCACGACACCGTTGTAGGCGACGTTGCGCGCCGTCACCGTCGGGCCGCTCTGGGTGTAGGCGGCGTTCCAGGCCTGGCTGATCTGCTGGCCGCCGGCGAACGTGAACGTGACCGACCACCCCGTGGACGCGGTCGTCGAGGTGTTCTGCACCGTCACCTCACTCTGGAAGTTTCCGCCCCACTGCGAGACGACCTGGTAGCCGGCGGTGCAGCGCCCGCCGCCACCCGAAGGGCTCGCCGACGGGCTCTTCGACGGGCTCTTTGACGGGCTCTTTGATGGGCTTGCGGATGGGCTTGCGGATGGGCTCGCTGACGGGCTCGCTGACGGGCTTCTTGATGGCGACGCGCTCGTGGACCGTGACGGGCCGGCCGTCGGTTGTCCACCGCCGTCGAGGACCCGGGCGAGCACCGGGAACCAGGCAGCGGCCATCTTCGTGAATCCGGCGTCGTTCGGGTGTACGCCGTCGCCGGTGTCAGTGGCGGCGTCGAAGCCCGTCCACAGGTCGGCGACCACGACCGGCGACTGGGCCGTCGTGAGCCCCGCCGCCCAACCCGGAATCGCGGCGTTGAACGCCACCACGTCGGCCGGGCAGGTCGCGCACGCACCCGCGCTCATCGGGATGATCTGCGCGACGACCACCTTCACCGCCGGGTTGTTCGCCCGCATCTGCCCGACCAGCTTCGTGAACGCCGCCAGCTTCGTCGCCAGCGGGATGTAGCCGCCCCACATGTCGTTCGTACCCAGATGCATGAGGACGACGTCCGGCCGGGCCGCGCTCAGCCACGGCGGCAGCTGGTTGTTGTCGGCGATCCCGGTCGCCGAAAAGCCGCCGTGCCCCTCGTGGTCGAAGTCGTACGCATAGCCGGGATTGCAGCCCCCGCCGTCGGAGACCCCGCCGACGAAGTCGATGTTCGTATATCCGCCGGCCTGCAACCGCTGCCACAGCTTGGGGCGCCAGCAGCCCGGCCCGGCGGTGATGGAGTCGCCGAGCGGCATGATCCGCACGGCCGCCGCCGCCGACATGGCCGGCCGCGCGACGACGAAGGTGGCCGCGACGAGCAGCGCGGCGAGTATGGCAGACAGCGTCGATCTCAACGACATGAGCACTCCTGGGAAGACGGTCGCGTGGATGTCCTACACCGGCCGGCTCCCATGGCATCGTGCGGCGTCGATGCTACCGCAGCGGCGTTGCCAACGGTGGGTATGGTTCGCGCTGTGGGCGCTCTGGGACTGCACATCGGCCTCTCCGCCGCACCGGCGGCCGGCGACGAACTGCTCCGCGAGGTCTGGGACGTCATCGCGGACCGCATGTCCCGCCTGGCGGACACCCCGGCCAGCGAGGAGATCCTCGCCTACTACCTGGCTTTCCAGGCCTCCGACGGCTTCGCCGACGGCACGTGGTCCGCGTCCGGTACGTCGCTGCTGTTCACCTTCGGCGACGCCGCCGGCCTGTGCCCCGTGGAGATGTACGCCTGCCAGCACTGGGCGACGCTGACGGTCCTGGACCGCTGGACGGACCTGGCCGCCCTCGCCGCGAAGCACGGCACCACCCTGGCCGCGGGCTCCGCCATGGAACGGGCCCTGCGCGCCAACCTGACCGGCCCCTCCGACCGGGTCTTCTTCCACCACTTCACCGACCCCGAGCACGAACGCCTCGGCTACGCGACCGCGACCCCAACCCCCGGCGACGACCACGAGCTGCGCTTCTACGCCCTGGACGAAGCCGTCCGCCCGCTGTCACAGACCGGCGACGACCGGCCCCGCCTCACCGAGCTGATCACTACCGGCACGTGCGCCTGCGACATCTGCCAGAACCTGCGCTTCTTCCGCGACCTGCCCCGCGCCCGTCATCAGTTCGAGTGACGGGCCTGCAGCGCCGCACGTGCCTCCAGGACCCGCAGCAGGCGTGCCGCCCGCATCCGGATGCCTGGGAGGGTGGAGGACAACAGCGACCGCAGCAGGTCCGCGTCCGCGGGCCCGCCGACCTCCAGGAGCCCTTCGACGGCGCCGACGGTGGGGGAGGGTCCGCCGGCCACCGTGCGGTAGTGCGCGGCGACGTCGATGCCGCAGCGGTGCGCGGCTTCCTGTGCGACGGCACGCACCCGTGCGTCCCGGTCGTTCAGGCTGCGGGCGGCCTCGTGCAGCTGGCCGGCGCGGAGCAGACCGGTCACGGCGGCGACCCTGGCCGGTGCCCGGCCGCGGTCTCGAAGGTCGGTCAACAGTCCGACGTCGCCGTCCCACACCGCGTCGCGGCACAGCGCCTCGGCGACCCGGCCGATGATGACGTCGTCATAGTCGAACGCAACGAACGCCAACAGCCGGTCGCGCCCCCACAGCCGGTGCGCCAGACCCGCTTCGACGACGACGCGTCGGAGAATGCGGTCCGGCGCGACCGCGAGGGACTCGAGGATGGCCGGGTGGGCCGCGGCCAAGGCGGCGCGGACCTGTGCGGTCATGAACCGGCCGCGGGCCCGCTCCTGGACGAGCCGGAGGCTGCTCACCGCGACCGCCAGGTACATGCTGGGGTCGGCAGCGAGCCGCAGCACCAGACCGGAGCGGGCCACGGCACGGATCCGTGGCACCGGGTCAGCCGTGCGCAGCATCAGCGCCGGCGCCAGGACCGGCACGGGACCGGTGCGGGCGATCGGATCGATGAACAGCCGGCCGCTGACGGTATTCGGCGGTGACCACGTCGATCCGACGTGGTGCGCCGCCGCCCAGCCACGCAAGTCCGATGGTGCGGCCTCGATGAGCGGCAGCGGACCGGTGAGCATCGCCCGGACCGCTCGCTCCCGGACCCGGCCGTCGGCGTCCAGGCTCGCCAGGACCCAGCTGACCGGGCCGGCCTGCCCCGTGCCGAGCCGGCGCACCACCTCGCCCCGGCTCGTCCCGTCCATCCACGGCCGCGACCGGACGTACCGTTCGACGCCGTGCAGCATCGCCGGATGTGGGGCCATGTTCATCAGGTCACTGATCAGCTCGGGCTCATCCAGCGCCTCCAACGCGACCAGTTCGTCGAGCACCCAGCCCCACGACAGGGCGGTGTCGCCGGGATGAGTCCAGCGCGCCGCCGACAGGGCTGAGCTGAGCTCCCAAACCCGGTCCCTCGTCCACGGCACGTTCTGGCTGCTGGGCATGGTGCCAGTATTGCGGGTCAGTAGGAAGCGGCGTCGGTGAGCAGTACCGCGGTCTCCGAAGATGACGGCAGGCCGTCGGTGTCGCCGGGTGCGCCGACGACGCCCGCGGCGAACCGGGTGCCGAGCCAGGCCGCCCCGCCCGGGCCGACCCCCGCGAGCCGGGCGGCGAGATAGGCGCCCGCGAAGGCGTCGCCGGCCCCGACCGGGTCGACGACGGCCACGGCGGCGGACGGGAGCCGGCATGGGCCTTTCGGTCCGGCGTGCCAGCAGCCGTCGGCGCCCGCCTTCAGGACCACCTCGCCCACCCCGGCCTCCGCGGCCCGCGCGAACACCGCGGCCGGGTCGTCGGTGCCCAGCAGCGGGACCGCCTCGTCGAGACCGAGCAGCAGATACGTCGTCACCGGCAGCAGCGACACGAGCAGGTCGGTGACCGGCGGCAGGCCCGGGCGGAGGTTCGGGTCGAGGGCCACCGCGACACCGCGTGCGTGCGCCTCCCGGGCGAGCCGGGCCACCGCTCGCCGCGGACCCGGACCGAGCGCGGCGGTGAGCCCGGACACCGCGACGAGGGCCGGCCCGGCCGACAGGGCCCGGTCGGCGTCGGCCGCGTCCATCGCCGAGGCCGCCGAACCCGCCCGGTAGTAGTGGACGCGGCGGGCGCCGTCGGGGTGCACGTCCTTGGCGAACAGCCCCGTCGGCCGGGTGTCGTCGACGGCGACGAGGTCCGTGCCGACCCCGAGCGAGGCGGCGGCCGACCGGACCCGGCGGCCGAAGGGGTCCGCGCCGACGCGGCTGCAGAACTGCGTGGGCGCGCCCGCGCGAGCCGCGGCGGCGAGGAGGTTCAGCTCGGCGCCGGCCACGTGCACCGTCGTCGAGCCGCAGGTCTCGAGGGGCGCCCCGTCGGAAGGCTGGAACAGCACCATGGCCTCGCCGAGCCCGACGATCGGGGCTTGTCCAGAGCTGGATCTTCGTGTAACACTCATCCGCACAAGGTAGATAGTATACTTTCGCCGAACCGGGGGAGTGGACGCGCATGGCGCTCGCGGGATTCCAGACCAAGGCCGATCTCGTCTACGAGCGGTTGCGCGACGCGATCCTCAGCGGCGAGCTCAAGCCCGGCGAGCGGGTCAACGTCGACGCCCTGGCCCGCCAGCTCGGCACCAGCAAGATCCCACTGCGTGAGGCCGTGCAGCGGCTCACCACGCAGGGGCTCGTCGTGCAGCCCAACCCGCACGCCGGCGCGCAGGTCGCCCCGCTGTCGCTGCGCGAGATGCGCGGCGTCTACCTCGCCCGTGGCGCCCTCGAGGGCCTCGCCGCCCGAGTGGCCGCCACGTCCGTCAGCGACGCCGAGCTGGCCGAGCTGCAGGACATGCACGAGCAGATGCGGCAGCGACTCGCCGCCGGCGACCACCGCGACCTCTCCACCCTCAACCGGCGGTTCCACACCGGCATCGCCGACGCCACCCACTACGCGACCCTGCGCGAGCTCACCGACCTGACCCTGCTGCGGGTGCAGCACTACCGGATCGGCGTCCGCGTCGAACCGGCCTGGGAGCAGGTCATCAGCGAGCACTCCGCCATCCTCGACGCACTGCGCCGTCGCGACGCCGACCAGGCGGAGCAGGCCGCCCGCGAGCACGTCGAGTGGCAGCTGGGCGTCGAACTCCGCGCGACGCTCGACCCTTCCCTCATCGACCTGGATGACGACTGAGGTACCCCCATGAACAACCGTGGCGGTCTGCCCGACCGCGCGTTCGGTTTCCTGCTGACGCTGCCCGCGTTGGCGCTGCTCGGCGCCGTGGTGCTCTACCCCCTCTTCGGCGCCCTGACCACCAGCCTGTTCAACCAGAGCCTGGTCCTGCCCGGCCGTTCGTTCGCCGGCCTGGACAACTTCACCGCCGTCCTGGAGCAGAACTTCTGGCCGGTCCTGCAACACACCGCCGTCTTCACCATCGGCGCCACCGTGGCGCCGGTCATCATCGGTTTCGCATTGGCCCTCGCCCTGAACACCAAGTTGCGTGGGCGGGCGGTGCTGCGTGGGTTGTTCCTGATGCCGTGGGTGATTCCCGGTGTCGTCGTCTCCTTCGTG
>NZ_BONQ01000111.1 GCF_016862795.1 Dactylosporangium siamense
CCGGAGGCCGGCGGCCCCGGCCACAACGAGCTGCGCGACTTCCTGCGCCGGCGGCTGCCCACGCACCTCGTCCCCGAGCTCCTCGTCGAGGTCAGCCGGCTGCCGCTCACCGCGAACGGCAAGCTCGACCGGGCCGCGCTGCCGGCGCCCGGGGCCGCCCGACCCGACCCCGACGCGGCGGTCGTCACGCCGCGCAACGAGATCGAGGCGGCCCTGGCCGGCGTCTGGCGGGACGTGCTCGGCCTCGACGAGGTCGGCGTCCTCGACGACTTCTTCGACATCGGCGGCAACTCGCTGCTCGTCGCCGAGATGGTGGCGCGGGCCAGGGCGGCCGGTTACGACCTGACCGTCGGTGAGGTCTTCGACGTCCCGACGGTCGCGGGCCTCGCCCTGGCCGCCCGGTCGACCCGCCCCACGGCGGCCACCCGGGCGGCCGTCGAGATCCGGGCCGGATCCGCCACGCCGATCATGTTCTTCGTCCACGCCGGCAACGGCGGCATCACCGAGTACACCGAGCTCGCCGGTCAGCTGCGTGGCGAGCACCGGCTGGTCGGCCTGCGCTCGATCGGCCTCGGCGAGGGCGAGGAGCCGCTCGCCACCGTCGAGGAGATGGCGGCCGCCTACCTCGAGGACGCCCGCGCGCTGCAGCCCGACGGCCCGTACCTGTTCGCCGCCTGGTCCATGGGCGGCTACGTCGCGCTCGAGATGGCCCGGCAGCTCAGCGCCGCCGGCGGCACCCTCGGCGGGCTGTTCATCGTCGGGCCGCCGCACTACGAGGGGCTGCTCGACGACGAACGCAAGCAGGAGCGCAACGCCCGGGCCCAGGCCCGCGAGCTCGGCCGGTACATCGACGGCGGACCCCGGGCCACGCTGGACCCGGCCGTCGTCGAGCGCCTGCTGCAGGACTGGGAGGTGCCCGCGGACGCCGAGGCGGCCGTTCGGGCCGGCGACCGGCAGTGGCTCCGCGCGGGCCGGGTGGCGATCCTCAACAACTGGGCCGGCCGCCGCTACGGGCTGCGGCGCCGCCCGCCGAAGCCCTTCTCCGGCCCCGTGACGCTGTTCATGCCGCGGGAGGACCCCGAAGACGCCCGGCGGATCACCCTCGAGCAGTGGCGCGGCCTGCTCGCCGGGGAACCCGAGATCGTCGAACTGCCCGCCGCCCACAAGGAGGTCGTCTACGGCGAGTCCGCCGCCCAGGTCGCGGCCCGGCTCGACGCGGAGATCGACCGCCGCGACCGAGGAGCGAACTCATGACCGACACCCCCGGCCTGCCCTTCGCCGGGCCCGTGCCGAAGCGGCCGGCCGGCGAGATCACCGCGCTCGACGCCGGATCGCCGCTGCTGCGCGAGCCGGTCGTCATCACCGGGGCGTCCGAGCTGATGTCCGAGGTGTGGCGATGGACCCCCGACCGCCTGCGTGAGCTGATCGGCGACGAGAAGCTCGACGCCACCCTGCCCGGGCCGGACGGCACGTTCGCATACGAGCCGGGCCGGGCGCTGGCCAGCCGCCCGCTGCCGGTCGCCCGGTTCTTCGACGACATGGCCGACCCCGACGGCCCCCGCTGGTGCCTGCAGCAGGTGGCCGTCCGGGACAGGCTGCCGGTGCTCGCCGAGCGGCTGGACTACCCGTCGTGCGTCCCACCGGAGCTGATCAACGCCGTCAACCTCTGGATGGCCGCCCCCGGAACCGTGACCCCACTGCACTACGACGACACCCACAACCTGTTCGCGCAGGTGTCGGGCTCGAAGACGTTCTACCTCTTCCCGCCGGAGAACCTCGAGGCGCTGTACCCGGGCCCGCTCAACACCGGCGCGCAGCACCTGAGCCGGGTCGACCTGTTCCAGCCGGACCTCGAGCGCCACCCACGGACGGGGTCGCTCGCCTACCGCAGCGCCACCGTCCAGGCCGGCGAGGCGCTGCTGCTGCCCGCCTTCTGGTGGCACCAGGTCGCCTCGCACGACGTCGCCGTGTCGGTCAACTTCTGGTGGCGGGCCCACGTGCTCGACGTGCTCTGCCCGGGGTTCATGCGGCAGCTGCAGTCGACCGCGGTGCAGGAGGACCTCGGCGCCCTCGCGGGGACGTTCGAGCTGGGCGGCGACGATCCGGTCAGCGGCGCCGCCGAACTGCTGGCACTGCTCGCCGACATCGGCGAGAGCCGGGCGGCCGACGCGCTGGCCCGCTCGGTGCTGCGCACCGCTGAGCGGCGCGCACCGGCCGACGCCCGCGCCGGGGCGCTGCTCGCCCGGTATCCGGAACCGGACCCCCGCCTCGTCTCGGACACGGTGGCGTACCTCAGCGAAGGAGCCTTCTCGTGGTGAAGGTCAGTCTCTCGTACTTCGCCGCCGGCACGGCCGGCGCCGCGAACCCCTACGACGTCCTGCTCGACACCGCCCGGCTCGCCGACGAGGCCGGGCTCGAGGCGGTCTGGATCCCCGAGCGGCACTTCGGCGACTTCGGGCACTGCTACCCGAACCCGTCGGTGCTCGGCGCGGCCGTCGCCGCCGTCACCCGCCGTATCGGCATCCGGGCGGGCAGCGTGGTGCTGCCGCTGCACCACCCGGTCCGGGTGGCCGAGGAGTGGGCCGCCGTGGACCAGCTCTCCGGCGGCCGGGTCGGGGTCTCCTTCGCCTCGGGTTGGCACGGCCGCGACTTCATCCTGTCGCCCCACCCGCACAGCGAACGGCGCCGGGTCATGCTCGAGGGCATCGACACCGTCCGCGCCCTGTGGCGGGGCGAGGAGCGGGTGTTCGCCGACGCGTCGGGCAACGAGCTGGCGGTGACCACCCGCCCCCGGCCCGTCCAGCCGGAGCTGCCGGCCTGGGTCACCTCCGGCGGCTCGACCGGCACCTTCGAGCTCGCCGGGACGATCGGCGCCGGCGTGCTCACCCACCTCGTCGGCCAGGAGCCGGACGACCTGCGGCGCAACATCGCCGCCTACCGCGCGGCGCACACCGCCGGCCCCGGCCACGTGACGCTGATGATGCACACCTACGTGCTGGACGGCTCGGCGCGGGCGGCCGAGCGCGCGGAGGCGGAACTGGCCCGGTACCTGTCCGCCTCGATGCGCCTCGATGCGACCGACGTCGCCCACCCGGAGGCGCCCACCACCTACGGGGCGATGAGCTCCGCGGACCGCTCGGCGGTCGCGGCCCTCGGCGTCAAACGGTTCCTCGGCGCGGGCCTGATCTGCACGGCCGAGGAGATCCCCGAGCGGCTGGCCGCGGCCGCCGCGCTCGGGGTCGACGAGGTCGCCTGCCTCATCGACTTCGGCTTCGACCACACGTCGATCCTCAAGAGCCTCGACGACCTGCTCACCGTGCTGGCCTGATCGCGCCCCCTTCTGCCTGGAGGTTCCACCGCATGCTCTCCGAGTCGAAGCAGGAACTGCTCAAGCGCCGGCTGCGCGGCGAGCTGTCGGCGCCCACCAGGACCGCCCGTCCGGCCGGACCGGTTCCGCTGTCGTTCGCGCAGCATCGGCTGTGGTTCCTCGACCAGCTGGAGCCCGGCTCCACCGACTACAACGTGCTGATGGCGATGCGCCTGACCGGCCCGATGCACGGTGCCGCGCTCAGGGCCGCGCTCGAGGCGATCGTCGAGCGTCACGAGGTGCTGCGGACCCGGCTGGTCGCCGAGGACGGGGTGGCGCGCCAGATCATCGACCCGCCCGGCCCCTTCGACCTCGCCCACGCGGACGCCTCCGACGCGCCCGACCCGATGGACCGGGCCCACCGCATCGTCGAGGAGCTCGTCGCGGTGCCGTTCGACCTGGCGGCCGGGCCCCTCATCCGGGGCACGCTCATCCGGCTCGCCGACGACGACCACGTGTTCGCGCTCTGCATGCACCACGTCGTGTCCGACGAATGGTCGGCCGAGATCCTCCACCGCGAGCTGACGGTCCTCTACGAGGCATTCAGGTCCGGCGGCCCGTCGCCGCTGGCCCCGCTGAGCACCCAGTACGCCGACTTCACCTTCTGGCAGCGCGGCTGGCTCGACGGCCCGAAGGGCGCCGCCGAGCTCGACTACTGGACCCGGCACCTGGCCGGCCTCCCGGTGCTGGAGCTGCCGGCCGACCGCCCCCGCCCGCCGGTGCGCAGCACGTCCGGCGCCCGCTACGACGTCGAGATCTCCGAGCCGACCGCCGCCCGGCTGCGCCAGCTGTCCCGGGACACCGGCGCGTCGATGTTCATGACCCTGCTCGCGGCATTCAGCGCACTGCTGAGCCGGCACACCGGGCAGGACGACGTGGTGATTGGCACGCCGATCGCCAACCGGGGCGACGCCGAGGCCGAGCATCTCATCGGACTGTTCCTCAACACCCTCGTGCTGCGGACCGACCTGTCCGGCGACCCGGCGTTCACCGACCTGCTGGGCCGGGTGCGGCAGACCGCGCTGGCCGCGTACGAGCACCAGAACGTCCCGTTCGAGCGGATCGTCGAGGCCCTCGTGCCCGAGCGGGACCGCTCGCGCACCCCGCTGTTCCAGGTGCTGTTCGACTACGCCGCGGGCGACGGCGCCGAGTTCGAACCGGGCGACCTCAGCGTCACCGGCTTCGAGGTGGAGCGGCGCACCGCCAAGTTCGACCTCACCCTCGGTCTCATGGACGTCGAGGGACAGGGCATCTTCGGCGGGTTCGAGTACAGCACCGACCTGTTCGACCGTCCCACCGTGCAGCGGCTGGCCGGGCATCTGGTGACGCTGCTCGACGCGGTCGCCGCGGACCCCGGGCAGCGGCTGTCCCGGCTGCCGGTCCTCACCGCCGGCGAGCGCGCGATGGCGCTCGACGGCTGGAACGACACCGCGGTCGCGCTCGCCGACCCCCTCGGCGTCCACGAGCGCATCGCCGCCCGGGCACGGGCGAACCCCGGCGCCGTCGCCGTGACGTCCGGCCCGCACTCGCTCACGTACGCCGAGCTCGAGGAGCGGGCCGGTCGGCTGGCCGGGCACCTGCTGGACCTCGGCATCGGCCCCGAGTCGGTGGTCGGGATCTGCCTCGAGCGCGGCCTCGACCTCGTCGTGGCGCTGCTGGCGGTGTGGCGGGCCGGCGGCGCGTTCGTGCCGCTGGACCCCGACTTCCCGGCCGAGCGGCTGGAGTATCTGCTCGCCGACAGCGCGGCCACGCTCGTCGTCGGCCACCGCGGCGCGACCGAGGCGCTGGCCGGCTCGATCGTGCGCGGCCTCTGGCTCGACGACCCGGAGACCGCCCGGCAGCTCGCCCGGCGCGAGCCGGCCCCGCCGCAGCCGCTCGTCGACCCGGCCCGCGCCGCGTACCTGATCTACACGTCCGGCTCCACCGGGCGCCCCAAGGGCGTCGTGGTCTCCCACGAGAACCTCACCAACTTCCTCGTCTCCATGGCCGGCGAACCCGGCCTCGGCGAGCACGACACGCTGCTCGCCGTCACCACCGCCGGCTTCGACATCGCCTGGCTCGAGCTGTTCCTGCCGCTGGTGACGGGCGGGCGGACCGCGATCGCCGACCGGGCCACGGCCCGCTCGCCCCAGGCCCTGGCCGCCGAGCTCGGCCGGGTCCGGGCGACCGTCATGCAGGCCACGCCGGCCACCTGGCGGATGCTGGTCGACGACGGCTGGGCCGGCGCGTCCGGGCTGCGCGCGCTGAGCGGGGGAGAGGCGCTGCCGGCCGACCTGGCCGACGCGATCCTCGCCCGCACGGGCGAGCTGTGGAACATGTACGGGCCGACCGAGACCACGGTGTGGTCGTCGTGTGAGCGGGTCACCGCCGGCGCCGACCTGACCCTCGGCCGGCCGGTCGCCAACACCCGCGCGCTGGTCCTGGACCGGTCCCTGGAGCCGGTCCCGGCCGGCGTGCCCGGTGAGCTGTTCCTCGGCGGCACCGGCGTCGCCCGGGGCTACCACGACCGGCCCGACCTCACCGCCGAGCGGTTCGTCGCCGACCCGTTCCGCACCGACGGCGCCCGCCTCTACCGGACCGGCGACCTGGTGCGCCGCGGCACCGACGGCCGCCTGCAGTACCTCGGCCGCACCGACCACCAGGTCAAGGTCCGCGGGTTCCGGGTCGAGCCCGGCGAGATCGAGGCTGCCCTCGTCGGCGACCCGCTGGTCTCCGCCGCCGTGGTCGTGGTCCTCACCGACCGGCTCGTGGCGTACCTGACGCCGGCCGACCCGCGGCAGGGCATCCCGGCCGCGGCCCGGCTGCGGGCCCGGCTCGGCGAGACCCTGCCCGACTACATGATCCCGTCGCTGTTCGTCGAGCTCGACGTGCTGCCCCGGACCCCGAACGGCAAGCTCGACCGCTCCGCGCTGCCCGTCCCCGACGGCGTGCGCGCCGGGCAGGCCGAGGCGTTCGTCGCCCCCCGCACGCCGACCGAGGAGGTCGTCGCCGGCATCTGGGCCGAGGTGCTCGGCCTGGACCGGGTCGGCGTCCGGGACGACTTCTTCGACCTCGGCGGCCACTCGCTCGCCGGCGTGCAGGCGATCTCGCGCATCCGCACGGCCTTCCAGCGCGAGCTGCCCCTCGCGGCGCTGTTCGACCAGCCCACCGTCGCGGCGCTCTCGAGCGTGATCGACGCCCTGGCGCCCGGCGGGGCCGCGCCGCCGATCGTCGCCGCCGACCGGGACCGGCCGCTGCCGCTGTCGTTCAACCAGCAGCGGCTGTGGTTCCTCGACCAGCTGCAGAAGGGCTCGCCGGAGTACAACGTGCCGTTCGCGCTGCGTCTGGGCGGCCGGTTCGAGCCCGGCGCGCTGCAGGGGGCGCTCGACGCCGTCATCGCCCGCCACGAGGTGCTGCGCACGCGGCTCGTCACCGTCGACGGGGTGCCCCGCCAGGTCGTGTCCGAGCCGGCCCCGTTCGAGCTGCGCACCACCGACGTCTCCAACCAGGCCGACCCCCGGGCCGCCGCGTCCGAGCTCGCCGCGGTCGACGCCGCCGCGTCGTTCGACCTGGCCGCCGGGCCGGCGATCCGCGGCCGGCTCATCCGCATCGCGGCCGACGAGCACGTGCTGCTCCTGGTGCTGCACCACGCCGTCTTCGACGACCAGTCGTCGGACATCCTCGAGCGTGAGCTGATCCGGGTGTACACCGCCCTGCGCGACGACGCGCCCGTCGCGCTCGACCCGCTGCCGGTGCAGTACGCCGACTTCGCGGTCTGGCAGCGCGAACGACTCGACGGCGCGACGCTTGCGGACCAGCTCGGCTACTGGCGCGCGCGGCTGCACAACGCCGCCACCCTCGAACTGCCGCTGGACCACCCGCGCCGGCTGACCGGCTCGCCGGCCGGCCGCGGCGTCGAGTTCGAGCTCGACGCCGACGTGCTCACCGGCCTGCGCGCCGCCGCACGGACCGGCGGCGCCTCGCTGTTCATGGTGCTCGCGGCCGGGCTCTCCGCGGTCCTCGGCCGCTGGGCGGCCCAGGACGACGTCGTGATCGGCACCCCGGCGGCCGGCCGCCACCACGCCGAGATCGAAGACCTCATCGGCTTCTTCGTCAACACCCTGACGCTGCGGGCCGACCTGTCCGGCGACCCGACGTTCGGCGAGCTCGTCGGCCGCGTGCGGCAGAGCGTGCTCGGTGCCTTCGACCACCAGGACGTGCCCTTCGAACGGTTGGTGGAGCAGCTGCAGCCGCAGCGCGAGCTCGGCCGCCACCCGCTGTTTCAGGTCCTCGCGACGCACGCCCGGCAGACCGGCGCCGCCGAGGCGTCCGACGTCGCGTCCGGTGGCGTCGACCTGCCCGCCCGGCCGCCCACGTTCGACCTCACCGTCGTCTTCACCGAGGGCGACGCGCGCCTGAGCGTCCTGCTGAACTTCAACGCCGACCTGTTCGAGACCGCGACCGTGCAGCGGCTCGCGGAGCACCTGACCGAGCTGCTCACCGCGGCCGCGGCCGGCCCCGGCCGGCGCCTGTCCGCCCTCGCCATGGTGCCCGCCGCCGAGCTGCGCTCGCTCGAGCAGTGGAACGCCACCGCCGCGCCGGAGCCGGCGGCGAGCGTGCTCGACCTCGTCGCCCGGGCCGCGGCGGCGAACCCCGACGCGCCCGCGGTCTCCTTCGGCGGCGAGACGCTCACCTATCGCCGGCTCGACGAGCGCGCCGCCGACCTCGCCGCCCGGCTGCGCGCGGCGGGGGTGGGCCCCGAGACCGTGGTCGGCCTGTATCTCGACCGCGGCCCCGACATGGTGGCGTCCGTCCTCGCGGTGTGGCGCGCCGGCGGCGCCTACCTGCCGCTGGACCCGGACCACCCGCTCGACCGGGTCGCCTTCATGCTGGCCGACAGCGGCGCGAGCGTGCTCGTCGGCGACCACCGCATCGAGGGCGTCGAGGGCACCGCGCGCCGGGTCCGCATCGACCGGCCCGACCCGGCGACCGCCCCGGACACCGGGCCCGCCCGGCTCGCGCCGGACCAGCTCGCGTACGTCATCTACACCTCCGGCTCCACCGGGCGCCCCAAGGGCGTCATGGTGTCGCACCGCAGCGCCGCCAACCTCGTCGCCGCACAGGCCCGGGACCTGGCCATCGCCCCCGGCGACGTCGCGCTGCAGCTGGTGTCGTTCAGCTTCGACGTGTCCGTCAGCGACATGTTCTCGCCGCTCGCGGCCGGTGCCGAGCTGCGCATCGCCGACAGCGAGGCCCGCCGGTCCATCCCGGCGCTGCAGGAGCTGATCGCCACGCACCGCGTCGCGATCGCCCAGATCCCGCCGGTCCTGCTGCGGGAGCTCGACCCGGCGGCCGTGCCCGCGCTGCGGACCGTGCTCACCGGCGGGGAGCCGTGCCCGCCCCCGGTCGCCGCCGCCTGGTCCGCCGGGCGCCGCTTCATCAACGCCTACGGGCCGACGGAGGCGACCGTCTGCGCCACGCTCGCCATCGACCCGCCGACCGCGGGCGCCCTGCCGATCGGCGGGCCCATCGCCAACGCCCGGGTCCACGTCCTCGACGCGGCGCTGCGCCCCGTGCCCGTCGGCGTCGCCGGCGAGCTCTTCATCGCCGGCGTCGGTGTGGCCCGCGGATACCTGGGCCGCCCGGACCTCACCGCCGAGCGGTTCGTGCCCGACCCGCTCGCCGCCGACGGCGGGCGGCTCTACCGCACCGGAGACCTGGTGCGCCGCCGCAGCGACGGGGACCTGCTGTTCCTGGGCCGCGTCGACCGGCAGATCAAGGTCCACGGAAACCGGATCGAGCCGGGCGAGATCGAGTCACTGCTGACCGCCCGGCCGGAGATCGCCGCGGCGGTGGTGACCGCCAAGACCTACCGCGACCGCGCCGTGCTCGCCGCCTACCTGGTCGCCCACGACCCTGAGCGGGGCGTCCCGGAGGCCGCCGAGCTGCACGCCGCGCTCGCCGCCACGCTGCCGGCGCACATGGTGCCGAGCCACTTCATCGAGCTGGCCCAGCTCCCGCTCACCCCGAACGGCAAGATCGACCACGACGCGCTCCCGGCCCCGGAGGCGTCCCGGTCCCGGGCCGGCGGCGCCTACGTCTCGCCCGAGACACCGACCGAACGGATCCTCGCCGAGGTGTGGGCCGACGTCCTCGGGGTGGAGCGGGTCGGCGCCGGCGACAACTTCTTCGAGCTGGGCGGCGACTCCATCGCCAGCATCCAGGTCGTGTCCCGGGCCCGGGCGCTCGGCGTCCACGTGACGGCCGCGCACATGTTCGAGCACCAGAGCGTCGCCGCGCTCGCCCGGGTGGCGCAGCACAGCGCGCCCGTCGACGCCGAGCAGGGCACGGTCGCCGGCGAGTACCCGCTGACCCCGATCCAGCGCTGGTTCTTCGAACGCGACCTGCCGCGACCCGCGCACTACAACCAGTCGGTCCTGCTCGAGGCCGCCGGCCCCGTCGACGCCGACGCGCTGCGCCGCGCCGTGCGCGCGGTCCTCGCCCACCACGACGCGCTGCGCTCGCGGTTCCTGCGGGTCGACGCCGGCTGGCTGGCCCACACCGTGCCCGCCGAGGCGGGCGAGCCGCTGCGGCTGGTCGAGGCCGCCGAGCTCACCGACGCGCAGCTCGAGGCCGCCGCCACCGAGGTCCAGGCCGGCCTGGACCTGCAGCACGGCCCGCTCATCCGGTTCGCCCTCTTCGACCGGGGCCCGGCGCGGGCCGCGCTGCTGCTGGTCGCCGCCCACCACCTCGTCGTCGACGTGGTGTCCTGGTCGATCCTGCTCGACGACCTGGCCGCCGCCTACGAC
The DNA here is from genome assembly GCF_016862795.1 of Dactylosporangium siamense. Classification (GTDB taxonomy): domain Bacteria; phylum Actinomycetota; class Actinomycetes; order Mycobacteriales; family Micromonosporaceae; genus Dactylosporangium; species Dactylosporangium siamense. Next base: position 10,156 of record NZ_BONQ01000111.1, read on the forward strand.
CAGGCCGAGGCGGCCACGCGGGGGGCCGGCGGCGCGATCCGGCTACCGGCGAAGACGACCTCGTTCACCCGGTGGGCGCGGCGGCTGACCGAGCTCGCCGGCTCGGCCGAGGTGGCCGCCGAGGACGGGTACTGGCACGAGCAGGTCGCCGGCGCCGCCCGCCTGCCCCGCGACCGCGACGGCGCCAACGCCGTGCACACCACGGCCGAGGTGCGCGTGGCGCTGGACGCCGAGCGGACCGACCGGCTGCTGCACCGGGTGCCGGCCGCCTACCGCACCCAGGTCAACGACGCACTGCTGACCGCCCTCGGCGCGGTCCTCACCGCCTGGGCCGGCGACGCGCCCGTCCTGGTGGACCTCGAGGGCCACGGCCGTGAGGACACCGGCGCCGACATCGACGTGTCCCGCACGGTCGGCTGGTTCACCAGCTTCCACCCGTTCCGGCTCGAGCCGGCCGGCGGCGAACCCGGCCGGGCCCTGCTGGGCACCAAGGAGCGGCTGCGGGCCGTGCCCCGCCGCGGCATCGGCTACGGGCTGCGCCGCTTCCTCGCGCCCGCCCCCGCCCGTCCGGCCGGCGCCGAGGTCAGCTTCAACTACCTCGGCCAGGCCGGCGGCGGCACCGCCGGCACCGACCGTGGCGCCGCCCCCCGCTTCCAGCGGCTGGACGGCTCGCTCGGCGACGCCCGCGCCGCCGAGGGCGAGCGCACCCACCTCGTCGAGATCGAGTGCGAGGTCGTCGACGGCGCGCTCACCATCGGCTGGTCGTACTCGACCGCCGTGCACGACGAGGCCACGATCGCCCGCCTGGCCCACGCCTACGTGGAGGCCCTCACCGGCCTCGTCGAGCACTGCTGCGCCCCCGGCGCCGGCGGCTACAGCCCGTCGGACTTCCCGCTGGCCGAGCTCGACCAGGCCGCGCTGGACACCCTGCCGCCCGCCGCGGTGGAGGACGTCTTCCCGCTCACCCCGATGCAGCAGGGCATGCTGTTCCACTCCCGGCTCGCCCCGGGCTCCGGGGTCTACTGGGTGCAGAACGGGATGCTGCTCGACGGCGACGGCGACGTCGACCTGGCCGCGCTGCGGCGGGCCTGGGTCGCCGTCGCCGCCCAGCACGCCGTGCTCCGCGGCTCGCTGCTCGCCGGCGACGTGCCGGTCCCGCACTTCGTGGTGGCCCGCGAAGCGGTCGTGGACCTCGAGGTCGCCGACTGGTCGGCGCTGAGCGGGGCCGAGGCCGAGGCGGCACTCGACGAGTGGATGGCCGGGGACCGGGCCAGCGGCGCCGACGCCGACGGCGCGGCGCTGTGGCGGGTCCGCGTGTTCCGGCTCGCCGAGGGGCGCCACCAGATGGTGTGGAGCTACCACCACCTGCTCCTGGACGGCTGGAGCGTCCCGATCGTGCTCACCGGGCTGCTCGACACCTACCACGCGCTGCGGGCCGGCCGCCCGGCGCAGGCCCCGTCGCGGCCCCCGTTCCGCGACCACGTCGCGTGGGTGGCCGCCCAGGACGAGCGGGCCGCCGAGACGTTCTGGCGGGACCGGCTGCGCGGGTTCGACGAGGCCACGTCGCTGCGGGTCGAGCTCGACACCGCGGCCGGGACACAGGGCGTGCAGCGCTACCGCAACCGGCTCACCGGCGCGGCCACCCGGGCGCTCACCGAGCTCGCCCGGCGCCACCGGCTCACGCTCAACACCGTCGTCCAGGGCGCCTGGTCGATGCTGCTGTCGGTGTACGCCGGCACGGACGACGTGGTGTTCGGCGTGACGACCTCGGGCCGCAACGGCCAGCTGCCCGGCGTCGAGTCGATCGTCGGCCTGCTGCTCAACACGACCCCCGCCCGCGTCCGGCTGGACCGGGACGCGTCGGTGTCCACCTGGCTGCGCCGGCTGCAGCGCGAGCAGGTCGAGGCCCGCCGCTTCGAGCACGTGCCGCTGGTGCAGGTCCAGTCCTGCAGCGAGCTGCCCGCCGGCCGCGCGCTCTTCGACTACCTGCTGCTCTTCGAGAACTTCCCGGCCGAGGAGCTGGACAGCGGCAAGGACGCCTCGCGGGCCGGCGGCCTGCGGATGGAGGAGAACCTCTCGCACGAACAGCCCAGCTATCCGCTGACCGTGGTCGCCGGCCCGGGCGCCGAGCTGAGCATCAACCTGGTGTACGACCGGGCCCGCTTCGCCCCGGACACCATCGACCGGCTGGCCGGACAGCTCATCGGCCTGCTGGGCGCGATCGGGGCCGACCCGGGCCGCCCGGTCGGCGACCTGATGGCCGGCCTCGCCGGGATCAGCCGCAACGAGGCAGCGCTGCCCCTGCCGCCGGTCGGTGGGGTGCACGAGCTCGTGGCCGAGCAGGCGCGGCAGCGCCCCGACGCGGTCGCGGTGCGCTACGGCGATCGGCACCTCACCTACGCCGAGCTCGACCGCCGGGCCGACGGCCTGGCGCGCTGGCTGCTCGGCGAGGGCGTCACCGCCGAGACGGTGGTCGGCCTCTGCCTGGACCGCGGCGTGGAGCTGATCGTCGGGCTGCTCGCCGTGCTGAAGGCGGGCGGGGCATACCTCCCGCTGGACCCGGCGTACCCCGCCGACCGGCTCGAGTACATGTGCTCCGACAGCGGCGCGACGCTCGTCCTCGGCGACGCGCGCACCCCCGCGCGACTCGCCGAGCGGGTCGTCCGGCTCGACGACCCGTGGACGGCCGCGGCGATCGAGGCCGCCGGCAGCGAACCGCTCGACGCCCGGACCGACCCGGGTCAGCTCGCCTACATCATCTACACCTCGGGCTCCACCGGCCGGCCGAAGGGCACCGCCGTCTGCCATCGCGACATCCTCAGCCTGGTCACCCCCGGCGACTACGTCTCCATCGGCGCCGCCGACGTCGTGGCGCAGGCCTCGACCACCGCGTTCGACGCGGCGACGTTCGAGGTCTGGGGGGCGCTGGCCAACGGCGCCTGCCTGGCCGGCATCGACCGCGAGGTGCTGCTGGCGCCCGAGCGGCTCGGCGACGACCTGCAGCGGCAGGGCGTGACCGTGCTGTTCCTGACCACGGCCCTGTTCAACCGCCTCGCGGCCGACGCGCCCTACGGCCTGCGCGGCGTGCGCACGCTGCTGTTCGGCGGCGAGGCCGTCGACCCGCTCAGCGTGCGCCGCGTCCTGACCCTGGGCCGGCCCGGCCGGCTGCTGCACGTGTACGGGCCCACCGAGACGACCACGTTCGCCACCTGGCACCCGGTGACCCGCGTCGCGGGTGCCACCGTGCCGATCGGGCGGCCGCTGGCCAACATGGAGGCCTACGTCCTGGACCGGTCGTTGCGGCCGGTGCCGGACGGGGTGCCCGGCGAGCTGCACCTCGGTGGCGTCGGCGTCGCCCGCGGCTACCACCGCCGCCCCGACCTCACGGCGGAGCGGTTCGTCGCCGACCCGCACGGCCCCGACGGCGGCCGCCTCTACCGGACCGGCGACCTCGTGCGCCGGCGGGACGGGGCGATCGAGTTCATCGGCCGGGTCGACCGGCAGGTGAAGATCCGCGGCCACCGCATCGAGCCGGCCGAGATCGAGCACGTCCTGCTGCGCCACCCCGCCGTCAAGGCGGCCGTGGTCGACGTGCGGGCCGACGGCGGCGAGCGCCGGCTGGTCGCCTATCTGGTGCCGGCCGACCTCGGCCAGGGGCTGCCGGCCACCGCCGCCCTGCGGGCCCACCTGCGCGAGAGCCTGCCCGACTACCTCGTCCCGGGCGCCTTCGTCGAGCTGGCCGCGCTGCCGCTCAACGCCAACGGCAAGGTCGACCGGCCGGCCCTGCCCGAGCCCGGCGCCGACACCACCGCCGAGGCCGGATTCGCCGCCCCCGAGGGCGCCACCGAGCTGGTCCTGGCCGAGATCTGGGCCGCGGTGCTGGGCCGGGAGCGGGTCGGCGTCACCGACGACTTCTTCGAGCTCGGCGGCCACTCGCTGCTCGTCACCCGGGTCGCGTCGCAGATGCGTGCCCGGCTCGGGGTCGAGCTGGCACTGTCCGCCGTGTTCGACCACCCGACCGTGCGGCAACTGGCGCCGGTGGTCGACAGCATGGCACCGCAGGACCAGGCGCCGCCGATCGTCCCGGCCGACCGGGGCCGGCCGATCCCGCTGTCGTACGCCCAGCAGCGGCTGTGGTTCCTCGACCAGCTCGAGCCGGGATCCGCCGAGTACAACGTGCCGATGGCCTTGCGGCTGACCGGCGAGCTCGACGCCGGCGCGCTCGGCCGGGCGCTGGACGCGATCGTCGAGCGCCATGAGGTGCTGCGCACCCGCCTGGCGGCCGACGCGGACGGCGTGGCACACCAGATCGTGGTCGCGCCGGCCGGGGCCGGGCTGACCGTGCGCGACCTCAGCGGCGCGGACGATCCGGCGGCGACCGCGACGCGGCTGGTGGCCGAGGACCTCGACCTGCCCTTCGACCTGGCGGCCGGGCCGCTGTGGCGGGCCCTGCTCTACCGGCTGGGCCCCGACGAGCACGTGCTGAGCCTGTGCATGCACCACGTGGTGTCCGACGAGTGGTCGGTCGGCGTGCTGCGCCGCGAGCTGGAGGTCCTGTACGACGCGTTCCGCCGCGGCGCGGAGTCCCCGCTGCCGCCGCTGGCCGTGCAGTACGCCGACTTCGCCGTCTGGCAGCGGGAGTGGCTGCGCGGCGAGGTGCTGGACGGCCAGCTCGCCTACTGGCGGAACCGCCTCGCCGGCGTGCCCACCCTGAACCTGCCGACCGATCGGCCCCGGCCCGCGGTCCGCTCGTCCGCCGGCGGCCTCGTGCCGTTCGAGCTCGGCGACGAGGTGGTCACCGGGCTGCGCGCGCTGAGCCGCGATACCGGCGCCACCATGTTCATGACGCTGCTGGCCGCCTTCGGCGTGGTGCTCGGCCGGTACGCCGACCAGGACGACCTGCTCGTCGGCACGCCCATCGCCAACCGCACCCGGTCGGAGCTCGAGCCGCTGATGGGCTTCTTCGTCAACACGCTCGTGCTGCGGCTCGACCTGTCCGGCGAGCCGACCGTCGCCGAGCTCATCCGCCGGGTGCGCGACGGCGCCCTCGCCGGCTACGCGCACCAGGACGTGCCGTTCGAGCAGCTGGTCGACCAGCTCCAGCCGGAGCGGGACCGGTCGCGGCACCCGCTGTTCCAGGTGATGTTCGGCGTCGACCGGGTCGGCGACACCCCGCTCGCCCTCGGCGGGCTCGACATCCAGTCCGTGCCGTTCGGCTCCGCCGTCGCCCGCTTCGACCTCACGCTGTCGCTCAGCGACGGGCCGCAGGGCATCGACGGGCACCTGGAATACAGCACCGACCTGTTCGACCGCTCGACGGCCGAGCGGATGGTCGGGCACCTGCTGGTCGTGCTCGCGGCGGCCGCCGCCGATCCGCGGTGCCGGGTGAGTGACCTGCCGCTGCTCGACCCGTCGGAGCTGCGGCTCGCCGTCGCCGGCTGGAATGACACCGCCCGCCCGGTGCCGCCCTCGGCCGGCCTGCACGAGCTGGTCGCCGGGCACGCCGCGCGACGGCCGGGCGCCACCGCCGTGACGTTCGACGGCGAGCGGCTCGACTACGCGGACCTCGACGCCCGGGCCCAGCGGTACGCGGCGGCACTGCGCGACGCCGGGGTCGGTCCCGAGACCGTCGTGGCGCTGTGCCTGCCGCGGGGCATCGGGGTCGTCGCCGCCATTCTGGCGGTGTGGAAGGCGGGCGGCGCCTACCTGCCGCTGGACCCCGCCTACCCGGCCGAACGGCTCGCGTTCATGCTCGCCGACAGCCGCGCCTCGGTGCTGGTCTGCGACGACGAGACGGCCGACCTGCTGCCCGCGGGCCGGACCCGGCTCATCCGGCTGGCCCAGCTCGACGCCCCCCCGGCCCGGGCCTTCACCCCCGCCGCCGCCCGCCCGGAACAGGCCGCGTACCTCATCTACACGTCCGGCTCCACCGGCCGGCCCAAGGGCGTCGTGGTGCCGCACCGCGGGCTGGTGCATCTCGTCGAAGCGCAGCGGGCCGCGTTCGGTGTGGGCCCCGACGACGTCGTGCTGCAGTTCGCGCCGCTGAGCTTCGACGCCTCCGTGTGGGAGATGGCGATGGCGCTGGGCCTGGGCGGCGCGCTGACGATCGCGACCGCCCGGGCCCGCACCGAGCCGGACGTGCTGGCCGCCGAGGCGGCGGCGGCCGGGGTCACCGCGGCCACCGTGCCGCCGTCGCTGCTGCGCGCGCTCGAACCGGGACAGCTCGACGGCGTGGCGACGCTGATCGCCGCCGGCGAGCGGCTGGCACCCGAGGTCGCGGCCCGGTGGGGTCGCGGGCGGCGGCTGTTCAACGCCTACGGCCCGACCGAGACCACGGTCTGTGCCACCGTGGCCCGTTGCGAGCCCGACGCCCCCGGCGGACCGCCGATCGGCGCGCCCATCGCCAACAGCCGCGTCTACGTGCTGGACCGTCAGCTGCGGCCGGTGCCCGTCGGGGTGCCGGGCGAGCTGTACGTCGCCGGATCCGGCATCGCCCGCGGCTACGTGTTCCGGCCCGAGGCGACCGCCGAGCGGTTCGTGCCCGACCCGTTCGGCAACGACGGCTCCCGGCTCTACCGGACCGGCGACCAGGTCCGCCGGCGGCCCGACGGGGACCTGGAGTTCCTCGGCCGGGTCGACCAGCAGGTCAAGATCCGCGGCTACCGGGTCGAGCCCGGCGAGGTCGAGGCGGCGCTGATCACCCACCCGGCCATCGCGTCGGCCGCGGTCATCGCCCGCGCCGACGCCGGCACCGGCGCCCGGCTGGTCGCCTACCTGGTGCCCGCCGAGCCGGAGGACGGCGTCCCACCGGCCGCCGAGCTGCGTGCCCGCCTGGCCGCGACGCTGCCCGACTACCTGATCCCGGCCGCCTTCGTCGAGCTCAACGCGCTGCCGCTGAACCCGAGCGGCAAGCTCGACCGGGCCGCCCTGCCGGCGCCCGGCGCCACCACCGAGGGCGCGGCGTTCGTCGCACCGCGCACGGCCGCGGAGCGCATCCTCGCCGAGGTCTGGGCCGAGTTGCTGCGCCGCGACCGCGTCGGCGCCACCGACAACTTCTTCGAGCTCGGCGGCGACTCCATCCTCAGCATCCAGATGGTCACCCGGGCCCGCGCCCGCGGCCTGCACCTCAACCCGGCCCAGACCTTCGAGCACCAGACGGTCGCCGCCCTGGCCGCCGTCGGGCGCCCCGTCGCCGACATCGACGCCGAACAGGGGCCGGTCACCGGCCCGCTGCCGCTGACCCCGATCCAGCGCTGGTTCTTCGACCGGCAGCTGCCCGAGCCCGACCACTACAACCAGTCGGTCGCGCTCGTCGCCGACGCGCCGGTGGACCCCGCCCCGCTGCGGGAGGCCCTCGTCGCGCTGCTGGGCCACCACGACGCACTGCGGCTGCGCTTCGCCGGCGGCGCGGCGAGCATCGCCCCGCCGGACGGCGGGGCACCGCTCGAGCATGCCGACCTCGCCGGCCTGAGCGACGACGACGCCGAACGCCGGATGCGGGAGACCGCCACCGCCGCCCAGACCGGACTGCGCCTGGAGACCGGCCCGCTGCTGCGCGCCGTGCTGTTCGACGCCGCCCCGCTCGGCGACGGCCGCCGGGCCCAGGTGCTCCTGCTGGTCGTGCACCACACCGCGGTCGACGGCGTGTCGTGGCGGGTCCTGCTGGAGGACCTCGAGCTCGCCTACGGGCAGCGGGAGCGCGGCGAGCCGGTGACGCTGCCCGCGAAGACGACCTCGATCCACCGCTGGGCGACCGCGCTGCAGGAGCTGGCGGCCGGCCCCGAGGCCGACTACTGGCTGGCCGCCACCGCCGGCGCCGGGCCGCTGCCGCGCGACCACGCCGCCGCCGGGCCGGGCGACGTGGACTCCGCCCGCACGATCCGCGGCGCGCTCGACCCCGAGCGCACGGAGGCCCTTCTCGAGCGGGTGCCCGCGGTGTACCGCACCCAGATCAACGACATGCTGCTGGCCGCGCTCGGCGCCACCCTGCAGGAGTGGGCCGGCCACCCGGTCCTCGTCGACCTCGAGGGCCACGGCCGCGAGGACGTCGGGCCGCGCATCGACGTGTCCCGGACCGTCGGCTGGTTCACCAGCCTCTACCCGGTGCGCCTCGGCGGCTCCGCCGGCGACCCCGCCGGACTGCTCAAGGCGACCAAGGAGCGGCTGCGCGCCGTGCCGCGCCGCGGCCTGCTGGGCCACCTCGCGGGCGGCGACCCGGCCGAGGCGGCGTTCAACTACCTCGGCCGCATCGACCTGGCCGCACCGGCGGGCGGCGCCCGCTTCGAACAGCTGCCGGGCACGTTTGGCCCCGAACGGGCCGATAGCGGCCGGCGCACGCACCCGATCGAGATCAACGGCCTGATCACCGGCGGCCGGCTCGAGGTGAGCTGGACCTATAGCGAGCAGGTGCACCGGGCCGGGACGATCGAGCGCATCGCCGGCCGGTACCTCGACGTGCTCGCCGCCCTGATCGACCACTGCGTCTCGGCCGGGGCCGGCGGGGCCACCCCGTCGGACTTCCCCCTCGCCGGGCTCGACCAGCCCACCCTCGACCGGGTCCTCGCCGCGGCCGGCGAACCGGTGGAGGACCTGTACCCCCTCACGCCGCTGCAGCAGGGCATGCTCTTCCACAGCCTGCTCGAGCCCGACTCCGGGGTCTTCCACGTGCAGAACGGCCTGGTGCTGGACGGCGAGCTCGACGAGGACGCCCTGCGCCGCGCCTGGCGCCTGGTGCTCGCCCGGCACGCGGTGCTGCGCGGGCGGGTCGTGCACGCCGGGGTACCGGTGCCGCTGCTGCTCGTGCCGGCCACGGCCGAGCCGGTGCTCGAGCACGCCGAGCCGGACGTCGAGGAGTGGCTGGCCGCCGACCGCGCCCGCGGCCTGCCGCTGGACGGCCCGTCGCTGATGCGGGTCACGCTGCTGCGCGCGGCCGACGACCGGCACCACCTCGTGTGGAGCTACCACCACCTGCTGCTGGACGGGTGGAGCGCGCCGACCGTGCTCAACGACCTGATCGCCGCCTACGAGGCCTACCGGGCCGGCGGGGAGCCGCACCTGGAGGCGGTGCGGCCGTTTCGCGACCACGTCGCCTGGCTGGCCGGCCAGGACCCGGGCGAAGCCGCGCGCTACTGGCGCGAGCGGCTGGACGGCTTCACCGCCGCCACCCCGCTGGGCGTCGACCGCGAGACCGGCGCGCAGGGCCACGAGACGTTGCGCGTCGACCTGCCCGAGGCCCTCAGCGGCGAGCTCGCCGAGCTCGCGCGGCGGCACCGGCTGACGCTCAACACCGTCGTGCGCGGCGCCTGGGCGCTGCTGCTGGCCCGCTACAGCGCGACGGACGACGTCGTCTTCGGCGTGACCGTCGCCGGCCGCAGCGAGGAGCTCGCCGGCGTCGAGTCGATGGTCGGCCTGTTCATCAACACCGTGCCGCTGCGGGTCGCCGTCGACGCCGAGGCCCCGGCGTCGCAGTGGCTCGGCCGGCTGCAGGCCGAGCAGGCCGCCGGGCAGCGCTACGAGCACGCGTCGCTGGCGGAGATCCAGCGCTGCGCGCCGCTGGCCGCCGGCCAGCCGCTGTTCGAGAGCCTGCTGCTGTTCGAGAACTACCCGGCGGTCGGCGGCGACGACACCGCCGATGCCGACGGCGAGCCCCCGGCCGGCTTCTCGTCCGGCGTGGCCCGCGAGCAGATCAACTACCCGCTCACCGTCATCGCCGCGCCCGGGCCGCGGCTGATCCTCGGCGCCTCCTACGACCGGGCCCGCTTCACCGGCGCCGCGGTCCGGCGGCTGCTGGATCACCTGACCGGCCTGCTCGCGCAGCTCGTGCGGGACCCGGACCGGCCGCTGTCGGCGTTCGACCTGCCGGGCGCGGACGACCACCGGCCGGCCGCGACCGCGGTGCCCGGCGTCGCCGTCCACGAGGCGTTCACGGCCCACGACGGCGTCGCGGTGCAGGCCGGTCCGGTCTCGCTGACCTACGCCGAGCTCGACGCGCGGGCCAACCGGCTGGCCCACCTGCTGGTCCGCGCCGGCGTGCGGCCCGGCGACGTCGTCGGGCTGTGTCTCGCCCGCGACGCCGACCTGGCCGTCGGGCCCCTCGCGGTGTGGAAGGCCGGCGCCGCCTACCTGCCGCTCGATCCGCAGTTCCCGGCCGAGCGGCTGCGGTACATGCTGGACGACAGCGGCGTCAGCGTCGTCGTCGGCGGGGACGCCGCGACGATCCGGCCCGACGACCCCGACCTCGCGTCCATGCCGGACACCGCCCCCGCTGTCGCGAGCGACGGCGCGCGGACGGCCTACGTGATGTACACCTCCGGCTCCACCGGCCGCCCGAAGGCCGTGCAGGTCAGCCACGGCAACCTGCTGAACTTCCTGCTGTCCATGCGGCACGCGCCGGGCCTGCGCCCCGGCGACGCGCTGCTGGCCGTCACCACCTTCGGGTTCGACATCGCCGGGCTCGAGCTGTTCCTGCCGCTGCTGACCGGTGCCCGGCTCGTCATCGCCGACGAGGACACCGTGCGGGCCCCGGCCCGGCTGGCTGACCTGATCGGGCGCAGCGGCGCCACGGTCATGCAGGCCACCCCGGCGACCTGGCGGATGCTCGTCGACGACGGCTGGGCCGGCGCGCCCGGCCTGACCGCGCTGTGCGGCGGCGAGGCGCTGCCGCGTTCCCTCGCCGAGGCGCTGCTGCCCCGCGTGGGCGCGCTGTGGAACATGTACGGCCCGACCGAGACGACGATCTGGTCCACCTGCCGGCGCATCCTCGACGCCGCCGCGGTCGACCTCGGCGGCCCGATCGCCAACACCGCGGCCCACGTGCTCGACGGCCGGCTGCGGCCGGTGCCGGTCGGGGTGCCGGGGGAGCTGTACCTCGGCGGTGCCGGCGTCGCCCGCGGCTACGGCAACCGCCCCGACCTGACCGCGGAGCGGTTCGTCGCCGACCCGTTCACCGCCGACGGCACCCGGCTCTACCGCACCGGCGACCGGGCCCGCTGGAACGACGACGCCGGCCTGGAGTTTCTCGGCCGGGTCGACCACCAGCTCAAGGTCCGCGGCTACCGCATCGAGCCCGGCGAGGTGGAGGCCGCGATCACCGCCCATCCGGGCATCACCGCCGCCGTCGTCACGGCCGCCGCCGACCGGCTCGTGGCCTACGTCGTGCCGGCACCCGGCGCCCCGGCCCCGTCCGCCGCCGAGCTGCGGGAGCGGCTGCGGCGGTCGCTGCCGCAGTACCTCATCCCGGCCGAGGTGGTCGAGCTCGCCGCATTCCCGCGCACCCCCAACGGCAAGATCGACCGGGCCGCGTTGCCGGCACCGGGTGCGCCGGAGCGTGGGTACCGGCGGCCCGCCACGCCGGCCGAGGAGCTGCTGGCGTCCGTCTGGTCGCAGGTGCTCGGCCGCGATCGGGTCGGCGCCGACGACAACTTCTTCGACCTCGGCGGCCACTCGCTGCTCGCCATCCGCGTGATCTCGCAGGTCCGCTCGGTGCTCGGCGTGGAGCTGCCGATGGCCGCGCTCTTCGAGCACCCGACCGTCGCCGGCCTCGCCGGCGCCGTGCGGCGCGCGGAACACAGCGCGGTCGTGCCGATCGTGGCGGCGCCGCGCGACGGGCTGCTACCGGCGTCCTACGCGCAGCAGCGGCTGTGGTTCCTGCAGCAGCTGGAGCCGGGCTCCGCGCAGTACAACGTGCCGGAGATCATCGGCTTCGACGGGCCCCTCGACGTCGAGGCGCTTCGCGCGGCGCTGACCGCGCTGACCCGCCGGCACGAGGTCCTGCGCACCCGCCTCGTGGCCGTCGACGGCGAGGCGCACCAGCAGATCGACCCGCCGGCGCCGTTCCCGCTGGAGGTCCTCGACGCGACCGGGCACCCCGGCGACGTCGACGGGCGGCTGGCCGCCGCCGCGGCCGAGCCCTTCGACCTCGCGGCCGGCCCGCTGGTGCGCGGCCTTCTCGTCCGGGTCGGCCCCGACGAGCACCGCCTGCTGCTGTGCCTGCACCACGCCGTGGCCGACGCCGCGTCGATGGAGGTCCTGCGCCGCGACCTGGAGGCGCTCTACGACGCCTGCCGCCGCGGCGAGGAGCCTTCGCTGCCGGCGCTGCCCGTGCAGTACGCCGACTACGCCCGATGGCAGCGCGAGCGCCTCGGCGCCGAGGCGCTCGACGGGCAGCTCGCCTTCTGGCGCCGGACCCTGGCCGGCGTGCCCGACCTCGACCTGCCGACGGATCGGCCCCGCGCGGCCGTGCGCTCCTCGGCCGGCGCCGTGCTCGACTTCGCCGTGCCCGGCGAGGTCGCGGACCGGCTGCGCACGGTCGCGCGGTCGGCCGGCGCGACGATGTTCATGACCGCGCTGGCCGGTTTCGCCGCGCTGCTCGGCCGCTACGCCGACGCCACCGACGTGGCGGTCGGCACCCCCGTGTCCGGGCGCGACCACGAGCAGCTGCAGGGTCTCGTCGGCTGCTTCGTGAACAACCTGGTGCTGCGGGCCGACCTGGCCGGCGACCCCACGTTCACTGAGCTGCTCGGTCGGGTGCGCGAGGCCGCGCTGTCCGCCTACGCCAACCAGGACGTGCCGTTCGAGCGGCTGGTCGACGAGCTCGGGGCGGCGGCCCGCGACCGCTCCCGCACCCCGCTGTTCCAGGTGATGTTCACCTACCTCAACACCCCGCCGAGCGACGGGCCGGCGGTCCCGGTGTTCGCGGCGGCGAAGTACGACCTCACCCTCACCCTGTTCGACGGGGGCGACGGGCGGCTGGGCGGCGGCTTCGAGTACAGCACCGCCCTGTTCGACCGCGAGACCGTCGAGGGCCTCGCCGAGCACCTGGTCCAGCTGCTGGCGGCGGCTGCCGCGGACCCGGGCCGGCACCTGTCGGAGCTGGTCGCGCCCGGCCCCGACGACGCGTTCGCGGCGCCGGACGCCTGGACCGGCGTGGCGGCGCTCGTCGCGGACGGCGACGGGATCGCGGTCGCCGCCGGTGGGGAGCGGCTGACCTACACGCGGCTGCGGCGGCGGGTCAACCGGCTGGCGAACGTGCTGCGCGCCGCCGGTGTGCGGCCCGGCTCGGTCGTCGGCGTGTGCACCGGCCGCAACGCCGACCTGGTGGCCGCCCCGTTGGCCGTGTGGGCGGCCGGCGCGGCCTACCTGCCGCTGGACGCGCAGTTCCCGGCCGAGCGGCTGCGGTACCTCATCGCCGACGGCGCGCCGACGGTGATCCTGGGCGAGCGCGGCGTCGTCGGCGACTGGGCCGCCGGACATCCGACGGTCTGGCTCGACGACCCGGCGATCGCGTCGGCGCCCGACACCACGCCGCCCGCGCGCACGGCGCCCGGCGACCTGGCGTACGTCATCTACACCTCCGGCTCGACGGGCCGGCCCAAGGGCGTCGAGATCACCCACGCCAACCTGGCCGCGTTCCTGCTCGCCATGCGCGACCGGCCGGGCGTGCACCGCGACGACGTGCTGCTCGCCGTCACCACGCTCGCCTTCGACATCGCCGGCCTGGAACTGTTCCTGCCGCTGCTGTCCGGCGCCCGCGTCGAGATCGCCGGCGAGGACGAGGCGCGCGACCCGGCCCGGCTGGCCGAGCTGATCGACCGCAGCGGCGCCACCGTCATGCAGGCCACGCCGTCGACCTGGCAGATGCTCACCGACGACGGCTGGGCCGGCGCACCCGGGCTGCGGGTGCTGGCCGGCGGCGAGGCCATGCCCGGGCCGCTGGCCGAGGCGCTGCTGGAGCGCGCCGCCGAGGTGTGGAACATGTACGGCCCGACCGAGACCACCGTGTGGTCCACCTGCGCGCGGCTCGCCCCGGGCGAGGGCGTGCACCTCGGCGCGCCGATCGCCGGCACGCACGTGCACGTGCTCGACCGCAACCTGCGGGCCGTGCCCCCGGGCGTGCCCGGCGAGCTGTACATCGGCGGGCTGGGCGTGGCCCGCGGCTACCGCGGGCGCCCGGAGCTCACGGCCGAGCGCTTCGTCGCCGACCCGGTCGCCGGCGGCGGCGCCCGCCTCTACCGCACCGGTGACCGGGTGCGCCGCTCGCGCGCCGGGCGGCTGGAGTACCTGGGCCGCACGGACCATCAGGTCAAGATCCGTGGGCACCGGATCGAGCCGGCCGAGATCGAGGCGGCGCTGCTGGCCGACCCGTCGGTCGCCGCGACCGTCGTCATGGCCGTCGGCGCCGAGCCGCGCCTCGTCGCCTACGTCGTGCCCGCGGCGGGCGGCGGCGCCGACCCGGCCCGGCTGCGGGCCCGGCTGGCCGGGTCGCTGCCCGACTCCATGCTGCCCTCGGCGTTCGTGGAGCTCGACACGCTCCCGCTGACCCCCAACGGCAAGATCGACCGCGCCGGGCTGCCCGAGCCGGGCCGCGCCGGCCCCGCGGCGCAGTACGCGGCGCCCCGCACCCCGGTCGAGGAGCTCCTCGCGGCCCTGTGGGCCCAGGTGCTCGACATCGAACGGGTGGGCCTGGACGACGACTTCTTCGAGCTGGGCGGCCACTCGCTGCTGGCCACCCGGCTGCTCTCCCGGGTGCGCCAGGCGTTCGCCCGCGACCTGCCGGTCGCGGCGATCTTCGAGCACCGCACCGTCCGGACCCTCGCGGCCGCGCTCGCCGCGGCGGCGGAGTCGGGGTCGCCGGCGGCGCGGATCGCACCCGCGGAGCGCGACCGGCCGCTGCCGCTGTCGTTCGCCCAGCAGCGGCTGTGGTTCCTCGACCAGCTCGAGCCGGGTTCGGCCGACTACAACCTGCCGGTGGCGCTGCGCCTCGGCGGCGAGCTCGACTCGACCGCGGTGGGCGCCGCGTTGGACGCGATCGTCGCGCGCCACGAGTCGCTGCGGACCCGGTTCGTCAGCGACGGCGGCGTGGCCCGCCAGGTCGTGTCGCCGCCGGCCGGCCTGCCGCTGTCCACAGTGGACCTGACCGGCGCGGCCGAGCCGTGGGACCGGGCGGGCGAGCTGATGGCGGCCGACGCGGCGACCCCGTTCGACCTGGCCGCCGGGCCGCTCATCCGCGCCACCCTCTACCGGCTCGCCCCGGCCGAGCACGTGCTGGCGCTGTGCATGCATCACGCGGTGTCCGACGAGTGGTCGCTGGGCATCCTGCGCCGCGAGCTGGAGACACTGCTGGCGGGCGGCGAGCTGCCGGCGCTGTCCCTGCAGTACGCCGACTTCGCGGTATGGCAGCGCGAGGAGCTCGACGGCGACGCGCTCGCGCGGCAGCTCGCACACTGGACCGGCGCGCTCGCGGGCGCGCCCGCGCTGGAGCTGCCGACCGACCGGCCCCGGCCGCCGGTGCGCTCGTCGGCCGGCGCCGTCGTGGACTTCGCCGTGCCGAGCGAGACGGCGGCCGGGCTGCGCGAGCTGTCACGGCACGCCGGCACGACCATGTTCATGACGCTGCTCGGCGGGTTCGCCGTCCTGCTCGGCCGCTACGCCGGCCAGCAGGACGTGGTCGTCGGCACGCCGATCGCCGGCCGGAACCGGGCGGAGATCGAGGACCTCGTCGGGCTCTTCGTCAACACCCTGGCGCTGCGCACCGACCTGTCCGGCGACCCGGCCTTCACCGAGCTGCTGCACCGGGTGCGGGCCGGCGCCCTGGCCGCCTACGAGCACCAGGACGTGCCCTTCGAGCGCGTCGTCGACGAGCTGGGCCGGCCGCGGGACCGCTCCCGCAACCCGCTGTTCGACGTGATGTTCTCCTTCGGCGAGCGGGCCACCGCCGCGGACGGCAACGGGCCGGCCGACGTGGGCATCGGGCGCACGACGACCCTCTACGACCTCACGCTGACCTTCGCCGATCTCGGCGGCGAGCTGGCCGGCACCCTGGAATACAGCACGGCGCTGTTCGACGCCGGGACCGCCGAGCGCCTGGTGGGCCACCTGCTCGCCCTGCTCGGCGCGGCCGCGGCCGACCCGCTGCGGCCGCTGTCGGAGCTGCCGTGGGTCACGCCCGGCGAGCTGGACACGCTGGAGGCCTGGGCGGCCGGGCCGGCGCTGCCCGCGGCCCGCCCGGCCGTGCCCGAGCTCATCGCGCGGTGGGCGTCCGCCGCGCCGGACCGCGTCGCGGTGGTGGCCGACGGGGAGTCGCTCACCTACGGGGAGCTGCTCGATCGCGCCGACAGCCTCGCGCGGCGCCTGCGCGAGCACGGCGTCGTGGCCGAGTCCGTCGTCGGCGTCTGCGCGCGGCGCGGCCCCGCGGCCATCGCCGCCGTCCTCGCGGCGTGGCGCTGCGGCGCCGCCTACCTGCCGCTGGACCCGGCCTATCCGGCGGAGCGGCTGCGGCACATGAGCGACGACGCCGGCGTCGCGGTGCTGCTGGCCGACCACGACCCGGCCTGGGCCGGCGGTGCGCCGGTCGTGCGCCTCGGTGCGCCGGTCGAGCCCCTGGTCGAGGCTCCAGCCGGGCCGCCGCCCACCGGCGCCGACCTCGCGCCGGGCCAGGCCGCATGCGTCATCTACACCTCCGGCTCGACCGGGCGCCCCAAGGGCACGTGGGTGACCCATGCCGCGCTGGCCGCCGTCCACGCGGCCTGGTCGGCGACCCACTTCCCGAACGGCGCCACACACCGCTGGCTGTCCCTGGCGAGCATCAGCTTCGACGTCTTCACCGGCGACCTGGTGCGCGCGCTGGGCTCCGGCGGCACGCTGGTGCTCGGCGAGCCCGGGCTGCAGGCCGACACCGAGGCCTGGGCCGGGTTCCTGGCCGGGCAGGAGATCTCGGCGCTGGAGTGCGCGCCGCGCTACGCCGACGCCCTCGCCGCCCACCTGGCCCGCACCGGCGCCGCCCTGCCCGCGCTGCGGCTGCTGCTGGTCACCACCGACCTGTGGCGCACGGCCGCGGCCGGCCGGGCCCGGCGCATCCTCGGCCCGGACGTGCTCGTGCGCACCGCCTTCGGGCTCACCGAGACGGCGATCGACTCGACGGCCGGCGACCCGGACGGCACCGGCGACGACGGTGGCACCGACCGCTCGGCCCCGATCGGCCGCCCGCTGCCCGGCACCCGCATCCGCGTCCTCGACGGCCGACTGCGTCCCGTCCCGGTCGGCGCGCCCGGCGAGCTGTACATCGGTGGCGCCGGCCTGACCCGCGGCTACGGCGGCCGCCCCGACCTCACCGCCGCCCGGTTCGTCGCCGACCCCTTCCGGGGCGACGGCGATCGGCTCTACCGCACCGGCGACCGGGCGCGGTGGCGCCCCGACGGGCAGCTGGACTTCCTCGGCCGGGCCGACGAGCAGCTGAAGGTGCGCGGCCACCGGATCGAGCCCGGCGAGGTGGAGGCCGCGCTGCGCGAGCACCCCGACGTCGCCCAGGCGGTGGTCGCCGGCGACGGCGAGGACGGCCTCGTCGCGCACCTCGTGCCCGCGGGCGCGGACCTCCCGCCGGCCGCCGACCTGCGCGCATTCCTGCGCCGGTCGCTGCCGGACTTCCTGATCCCGACGGCGTTCGCCGCGATCGCCGAGCTGCCGCTCACCCCGAACGGCAAGATCGACCGGGCCGTGCTGGCCGCGGCCGGCGGCGCCCCCGCCGCCCGCTCGACCGCCTACGCCGCCCCGGTCACCGGCAGTGAGTCGCTGATCGCCGGCATCTGGTCGCAGGTGCTGGGCGTCGAGTCCGTCGGGCGCGACGACAACTTCTTCGACCTCGGCGGCCACTCGCTCATCGCGACCCAGGTGGTGTCCCGGTTGCGCGACGCCGCCGCGGTCGAGCTGCCCGTGTCGGCGCTGTTCGACCACCAGACGCCGGCGGAGCTCGCGGCGGTGCTCGATCGGTCCGCCGCGGGCGGGACGATCGCGCCCATCGCCGCCGCCGACCGGGGCCGGCCGCTGCCGCTGTCGTTCGCCCAGCAGCGGCTGTGGCTGCTCGACCAGCTCGAGCCGGGCTCCGTCGAAAACGTCATCCCCCTCGCGATGCGCCTCGCCGGCGACCTCGACGAGCCGGCGCTGCGGGCGGCGCTCGGCGCGATCGTGGCCCGGCACGAGGTGCTGCGCACCACCCTGGTCGTCGTCGACGGCACCGCCTGCCAGGTGGTCGCCGACCCGGCGCCGTGCGACCTGCCCGTCACCGACGTCAGCGGCGAGCCGGACCCGCGACGGGCGGCCGAGCGGCTCATTGCCGCCGACGCGGCGGTGCCCTTCGACCTCGCCGCCGGGCCGATGTTGCGGACGCGGCTCGTCCGGCTCGCCCCCGACGACCACGTGCTCGTGGTGATCCTGCACCACATCGTCTTCGACGACTGGTCGGCCGGGGTCCTGCAGCGCGAGCTGCACGCCCTCTACACCGGAGCGCAACTGCCGCGGCTGCCGATCCAGTACGCCGACTACGCCGTGTGGCAGCGCGAGCGACTGGCCGGAGGGCTCCTCGAGCGGCAGCTCGACTTCTGGCGCCAGCGGCTGGCGAGCGCGCCGGTGCTGGAGTTGCCGACGGACCGGACCCGGCCGGCGGTCTGGTCGTCGGAGAGCGACAACGAGACGTTCGAGGTGGCCGGCCCCGTCCTCGACGCCCTGCGCGGCATCGCCCGCGCCCGCGGCGCCTCGCTGTTCATGGTCCTCGCGGCGGCGCTGTCGGCCGTGCTCGGCCGGCACGCGGGCACCGAGGACGTGACGCTCGGCATGCCGGTCGCCAACCGCAACCGCGCCGAGATCGAGCACCTCATCGGCTTCTTCGTCAACACCCTCGTGCTGCGCACCGACCTGTCCGGGGACCCGACCTTCGGCGAGCTGGTCGACCGGGTCCGCGCCGGCGCGCTCGGCGCCTACGCCAACCAGGACGTGTCGTTCGAGCAGCTCGTCGACGAGCTGCGGCAGCAGCGGGACCGCTCGCGGCACCCGCTGTTCCAGGTGATGCTCACCCACGCGCGGCGCACCGGCGCCGCCGAGCTGCCCGGCGCGGACGCCGCGGACGGGGGCGTCGACCTGCCGGTGCCCCCGGCGAAGTACGACCTCACGGTCGACCTCACGGAGGACGACGAGGTGCTGTCGGGCTCGCTGAACTACAGCACCAATCTCTTCGACGCCGCCACCATGCGGCGGCTCGCGGCGCACCTGACCGGCCTGCTGGCCGAGGTCGCCGCCGACCCCGGTGCGCCGCTGTCGGCGCTGCGGATGCTGGGCGACACCGAGCTCGACCGGCTCGCGCAGGGCAACGACACCGGCCGCCCGGGCACCGCGGACAGCGTGCTGGAGCTGCTGGCCCGCGGCGTCGAGCGGCACCCGGACGCGCCGGCGGTCACCGCCGGCGAGCGGACCCTGACCTACCGCCAACTGGATGAGCGCGCGGATGCGCTGGCCGGACGGCTGCGGGCGGCCGGCGCCGGGCCGGAGACGGTCGTCGGGCTGTGCCTGGAGCCGTCGCTCGAGCTGCCGGTCGCCGTGCTCGCCGTGTGGAAGGCCGGCGGCGCCTACCTGCCGCTCGACCCGGACTACCCGGCGGACCGGCTGGCCTTCATGCTGACCGACAGCGGAGCCGTGCTGCTCGCCGGGGACCACCATGTCGACGCGCTGGACTGCGCGGTGCCGCGGCTCCGCCTGGACGAGCCCGACAATGGCACGGCCGGATCCGACACCGGCGCGGCCGGGCCCGACACCGGCGCGGCCGGGCCCGACACCGGCGCGGCTGGGCCCGACACCGGCGCGGCCGGGCCTGGCGAAGGCGCGGCCGGGCTCCCGCGGCCGGAGCAGCTCGCCTACGTCATCTACACCTCCGGCTCGACCGGGCGGCCCAAGGGCGTCATGGCGACCCACGGCGGCGTGGCGAACCTGGTCGAGGCCCAGGCGGAGCACCTGCGCCTGGCGCCCGGCGACACGCTCGCGCAGATCGCCTCCTTCAGCTTCGACCCGGCGGTCAGCGAGCTCTTCGCGCCGCTGGCGGCGGGGGCCCGCGTGGTCATCGCCGAGGCTGGGCAGCGGCGGTCCGGTCCGCTGCTGCAGGCGCTGCTGGCCGGGCTTCCGGCCACCGCCGGGCTGATCTCCCCGGTCCTGCTGCGGGAGCTCGACCCCGCCGCGCTGCCCGACCTGCGCACGGTGCAGGCCGGCGGGGAGGTGTGCCCGCCCGACACGGCCGCGGCGTGGTCGCCCGGTCGGCGGTTCATCAACGCCTACGGCCCGACCGAGACGACGGTGGCCTCGACGGTGGCGATCGACCCCGGCGCGACGCGGGCGCTGCCGATCGGCCGGCCGATCGCGAACACGCTGGTGTACGTGCTCGATCCGGCCCTGCGACCGGTCCCGGTCGGCGTGCCCGGCGAGCTGTTCATCGCGGGCGCCGGGCTGGCCCGCGGATACCGGGGGCGTCCGGAGCTGACCGCCGAGCGCTTCGTGGCCGACCCGTTCGCGGCCGGCGCGGCGCGCATGTATCGCACCGGCGACCTGGTCCGCCGGCGCGACGACGGCCAGCTGGACATCCTCGGCCGCACCGACCGGCAGCTGAAGATCCGCGGGCACCGGATCGAGCCGGCCGAGATCGAGACGCTGCTGCACCGGCTGCCGGCCGTCGCCGCCGCCGCGGTGACGGTGCGGCCGGTCGCCGGCCAGCCGGTCCTGGTCGCCTACGTGGTGGCCGCCGACCCCCTGGTCGGTGTGGGCGACCAGGCGGAGTTGCGCGCCGAGCTGCGGGCCCAGCTGCCCGACCACATGCTGCCCACGCAGTACGTCGAGCTGCTCGCGCTGCCACTCACGCCGAGCGGCAAGGTCGACCACCAGGCGCTGCCGGCGCCGGAGGTGCACCGCGACAGCGCCGGCGCGGCCGCGCCCCGCACGCCCGTGGAGCGGGCGCTGGCCGAGATCTGGCAAGAGCTGCTCGGCCTGGACGACATCGGCGTGGACGAGGACTTCTTCGAGCTCGGCGGCAGCTCCCTGCTCGCCACGCGCGCGGTCAGCCGGATCCGCGACTCCCTCGGCGTCGAGGTGCGGCTGGCCACCCTGTTCGACGAACCGACCATCGAGGGCCTGGCCCGGGTCGTCGAGGAGGAGCTGGGCGCCGGGCCGGGCGAGGAGTACGAGACGTTCGAGTTCTGATCCGGCGTTGGAGCGCCGGTGGAGGGCGGTCGGCAGAGCCGGCCGCAGTTCGTAGCCTGAGACGGCAGGGCGGCCCCGCCGCGGATCGGAGGATCGGTATGGAGCTTCCCCGGAGGCTGGGTTCGGTCGAGGTCGTCCCGGAGCTGCCGGAGCGGCCCGTCACGCGCGCACCCGTCAAGGACACCGTGCCGGTGATCATTCGCGGCGAGAACGTCGTGGGCAAGGTTGCCGGGTGGACGCCGGAGCACATCTCCGAGCGCATCGGCGAGCGGGAGGTGCCGATCAGCGTCGCCGACGCCGACGGCGCGTTCCGCTACAACCCCGACATGGCCGGCGGCCTGCACTTCGAACCGATGCAGGGCGCGAAGCTCGCGGCGGAGTTCCGCGGCACCACGACCGAGCGCAAGCTGTGCATGCAGCAGATGCCGATCGAGAGCCGGCTGCCCGAGCTGCTGCCCGAGCTGACGGTGCCGCCCTACGTGCCGGCCGACAAGATCAACGACATCAACCTGTGGATGGCGTCGGCGGACTCGCGCACGCCGCTGCACTACGACGACATGCACAACATCTTCGTCCAGATCGAGGGCCGCAAGCGCTTCCGGCTGTTCAATCCGGCGCAGTTCGACCTGCTGTACCCCGGCCCGCTCAACACCCGCAGCCAGCACCTGAGCCAGGTCGAGCTGAACGCGCCCGACCTGGACCGCTTCCCGAAGCTGGCCCGGGCCGAGTACTGGGAGGCGGTCGTCGAGCCCGGCGACATGCTGTTCATGCCCGCGTTCTGGTGGCACCAGGTGTCGGCCCCCGACCTCGCGGTCTCGGTCAACTACTGGTGGCGCGCCGATGTCCGCGACTGCCTGACGCCGGCCTTCTTCCGCCAGCTGCACATGAACAGCGTGGTCGAAAACGTGCACAACCTGTTTCGCGGCTACGACCTCGACGGCCTCGGCGAGGGCTCGGCGGCCGTCCTGGCACTGGCCGGACTCGCGCTGCAGCACGGCCAGGACAGCGCCGCCGCCCGCCTGTGCGGCGCCACGATCGTGGGCGCCGCCCGCGACGCCGGGCGCCGTTGCGGCCTCGGCGTCGAGGAGGCCGGCCTCGACGAGGTCGTGGACGGGCTCGTGGACCGGCAGGTGTGGTCGGCGGCCGACCAGGCGCTCGCGCGGCGGGGACTCGGCGTCTCGGCCGCGGCCCGGCCAGGCCGCTCGGCGCCGCCGGAAACGATCCGCGAGCTTGTTCGCGAGCTCGCCCATTCGGGCATCGGCTGGCGGTGACCGGCGGCGCGGCGAAGGGACTCCGTGATGACCATCGAGAGTGTTCCGGGTTTCCCGCTGTTCGCCGCGGTGCCGCCCGATGACGGCGGGCTCGGCACCGAGCAGGGCTTCCGCCGCGCGATGGGCGCCTTCCCGAGCCCGGTGGCGATCGTCACCGCGCTCGACGGCGACGGGCTGCCCCGCGGCATGACGTGCAGCGCCGTGTGCAGCGTGTCGATGGCGCCGCCGTCGCTGCTCATCTGCGTCAACCAGCACAGCGGCAGCCTGCAGGCGATCCGCGGCAGCGGCGGCTTCATGGTGAACCTGCTGCGCGAGGACCGGCACGCGCTCGCGGAGCTGTTCGCCTCGCCGTCGGGCGACAAGTTCGCCGCGCTGCGATGGCGCCTGGACGGCGAGCTCGGGCTGCCGCTGCTCGAGGACGACGCCGCGGCCTACGTCGAGTGCGCCGTGGAGGCCGACATCCCGGCCGGGACCCACGCGATCCTCATCGGACTGGTGCGCTCGTCCGGCCGCATCGGACATCCCGGGCGGCCGCTGGTCTACTACGACCGCACCTACGGCCGCTGGGTCGCCTAAGGCCTGGCACCGCCCCCGGCGAGCTGCCGGGGGCGGTGCGGCCGGTCGATCAGGCCTCGTTGCGCATCCGCCTGAAGTACTCGTTCTGCGTCGGCAGCACCCGCAGCAGCGCCTGCGCCTTGTCCCGGATCTGGTGGAACTCGGTCAGCGCGGCCTTCTCGTCCAGCAGCTCCAGGGCCGGCGACGGCGCGACGTCGATGCCACCCATGCCCAGCAGGATGCAGTTGTACGAGTACGGCGGCAGGCCGTGGTAGCGCGCATAGGTCGAGCCGGCGTCGGGCACCTTGCTGCGCCACTGCTCGAGGCGCTCGGCCAGCCCGTCGGGCATGACCCGCGTCTTGGCGTCGCGCCAGTATGCGTTGTCGTCCCGCTTCGCGGCCTTGTAGTGCAGGACCAGGAACTCACGCACCCCGTCCTGGACGTGGCGCACCGAGTCGTTGTAACCGTCGCGCAGCGACGGGTTCCAGTCGGCCGCCGGGTAGTACTTCACCAGCTGTTCGATGGCGTAGTGGATGAAGAAGATGCCCGTGGACTCCAGCGGCTCGACGAAGCCGCTGGACAGCCCGATGGCGACGCAGTTGTTGACCCACGAGCGGTTGCTGCGCCCGATGCGCATCTTGATGTGATTCGCGGTCGCGTTGGCCCCCGCCGGCCCGACGAACTCCCGCAGTGTGCGCTCGGCCTGGTCCGGCTCCAGGTAGTCGCTGGCGTAGACGTAGCCGGTGCCGATCCGGCTCAGCAGCGGGATCGTCCAGATCCAGCCCGCCTCCTGCGCGGTGGCGGTGGTGCACGGCCGCAGCGGGTCCTTGTCCATGTCCATCGGCACCTGCAGCGCCACGGCGCTGTTGTTGGGCAGCGAGTCCTGATAGGACACGAACGGCTCGGCGAGCGCCTTGTTGATGAGCAGCCCGCGGAAGCCGGTGCAGTCCACGAACAGGTCGCCGGCGATGCGCCCGTGCTCGGCCGTGTCGACGTGCGTGATCCAGCCGCGCTCGTCCAGGCCGACGTCCACGACGTTGTCCGTGACGTGCCGCACGCCGCGCAGCGTCGAGTACCGCGTCAGGTACTTCGCCAGCAGGTGCGCCTCGAAGTGGTACGCATAAGGGAACTGCGCGCCCTGGTACTCCGCGATCGTCGAGGGCACGCCGTCGGCCTCGACGAACTCCTGCTCGATGAGCCGGCCGTCGAGGTGACGGGGGCTGCGCCCGCCGTCGATCAGCGCCGCCATGACGAAGCAGGCGATGTCGAAGCGCTCGTTGGGCTTGTAGCGCAGCCACCAGTCGGTGAGCGGGAAGCCCTTGACCGAGCGCAGCTGCTCGAACGGGTGGTAGAAGTGGTGCCCGGGCTCGCGCCAGTCCTGGAACCGCACGGCGAGCTTGTAGGTCGCGTTGCACTCCGGCATCCACTCGCGCTCGGGTAAGCCGAGGAAGTCGAAGAAGTGCCGGATGTCGCTGAAGGTCGCCTCGCCTACGCCGATCGTGCCGATCTGCGCCGACTCGACGACCGTGATCGATACGCGGTCGCCGAACGCGGCGTTGAGGTACGACGCCGTCATCCAGCCGGCGGTGCCACCGCCGACGACGACCACGTTGCGTACTGTCGAAGCATCGCCTGTCATGAGCCACTCCCTTTGTGTGACCGGGGTCGCGGACCGTCGGCGTGCCGGGAGATCCGCCGGTTCACATCGGATGATGGGTGGCCGTCGCCGGTCGGGCACGAGTAGCGCGGTACTCGGATCCGCGTGCTGGAGGCCGGGATGCGTGGCGCTGACGGCCCGCTGGTGACCGCTTCCGCCACTCGGCGCGGCGTGCGAGGCTCCCACAGGAGTTCCGCCCCGGCCGGCCGGTCGACGAGGACGGTGAACCGCGATGACAGCACCCGCCGCCGCGCTGCTCGACGAGCTCGACGAACGCGGCATCAAGTTGTACATCAGCGACGGCCGGCTGCGCGCGGTCGCCCCCAAGGATGCGATCTCCGGCGACCTGCGGCAGCTGATCGAGCGGCACCGCGCGGAGCTGATGGATCTGCTCGGGCACGGCGACGGGCCCGCGCCCAGCGCTTTCCCGCTCGTCACCGAGCGGCTCGTGCTGCGGCCGCTGCGGGCCGGGGACGAGGTCGACGTGCTGGCGTACCGGGGCCGCGCCGAAGTGTTCGGCTACCTCGACGACAATCCGCTGACCCCGGCCACGATCGGCCGCTACGTCGCCATGATGGCCCAGTTCGCGAGCCTGGACCACCCCGAGGACCGGCTCCTGCTGGGCGCGGAACTCGACGGTCACGTCATCGGCGACATCGCGCTGAGCCGCGGCCGGGCGCGCCACGCCCAGGGCGAGATCGGCTGGGTGTTCCACCCCGACCACTCCGGCCACGGCTACGCGACCGAGGCGGCCCGGGCCGCCCTGCGCCTCGGCTTCGAGCGGGTGCGGCTGCACCGCATCTGCGCCCGGCTCGACCCGCGCAACGCCGCTTCGGTCCGGCTGTGCGAGCGGCTGGGGATGCGCCCGGAGGGGCTGCTGCGCGACGAGCGCTGGCTCAAGGGCGACTGGGCGGACGTCGCGGTCTACGCGTGCCTCGACCACGAGTGGCGGGCGCGTGGGTGACCGATCGGCGGGGGCCGGGCGGTCACGGACACCGAGACTTCCTGGCAGGGTCGGGCAACGTGTCGGTCCGTGATGATGCGGATGGCGAGGCTGCGGAAGGCCTCAGGTGTCCAGGCCCAGCTCGCTGAGGACCTGGGTCACTCTGCTGTCCTGCTCGCGGAGGAAGGCGCCGAAGCCTTCACCGGCGAGGTAGCTGTCGCTCCACCGGTGTCCGGCGATCGCCTGCTGCCACGTCTGCGAGTCCCGCAGCCGCGCCACCAACGTCCCATGGGCGGTCAGGTGCGCCGGGTCGAGGCCGGGCGGGGCGACCAGCCCCCGCCAGTTCGCGAACACGACGTCCAGGCCGGCCTCCCGTAGCGTGGGCGCGTCAACGCCCTCGGCCCGGTCACGGCCGGTTGTCGCGAGCACCCGCAGCTGCCCGGAGGCGATCTGGCTGGCGACCTCGCCGAGGCTCGACACCGCGACCGCGACCCGCTTGGACAACACCGCGCCCAGCAGGACGCCGCCGCCGTCGTGCTGGGCGTAGCGGACAGTCAACGGGGCGACACCCGCCGCCTTCGCGATGAGCATCGTGGCGAGGTGGTCCGGCCCGCCAGGGGAGGAGCCACCGCCCACGAGCAGCGCCGCCGGGTCGGCACGCCAGGCGTCGACCACGTCGTCGAGCGTGCGCAGCGGCGCGTCGCGGGTGACGACGACCACCTCCGGCTCCTCGATCAGCCGGGCGATCGGCGTGACCGCGTCCAGCGTTGCCGGGATCGGCGTGGTGTGCTGCGCGCCGACCAGCCCGAGGCCCATGAGCATCAGCAGCGAGCCGTTGCCGTGCTCGTACACCAGCCGCTGCAGGCCGACCATCCCGCCCGATCCGGGCAGGTTGAACACCTCGACGCCATGCCGGACCGCCGCCACGTCCATCGTCGTCGCGATCGTGCGGGCCGTGATGTCGTAACCACTGCCCGGCGCGTTGGGCACCATCAACCGCAGCTCGGGATCGTCGTCCGCGGTGCAACCGCCGGCCAGCAGGGCAGCCAACGGAGCGGCGAGCAGCGAACGACGGTACACCCTGCCCACCATAGCCGCGGGCGGGTAGCCTACGGCCAGACAACCGCCCCGCCCGGCGGTGTCGCAGCAAGGAGGAGACCTGTGCGCTGGCAGTTCTCCCTGGCCCGGCAGTTTCTCGTGCTCCAACTCGGCATCGTGCTGCTCGTGGTCGGGGCCGTCGCGGCGGTGTCCGTGGCCGAGGCGGACGCGGCCTTCCGCCGGGAGCAGGGCGCCAAGCTCCGCTCGACCGCGGAGAACCTCGCCGCCACCGACATCATCCGGGCCGGCCTGCGCACCACCATCTGGCACGAGTCCCTCGCCGCCGGTGCGGAGACCGCCCGCAGCGTGTCCGGGGTGTCGTTCGTCGAGCTGACCGACGCCCACGGCGTGCTGCTCACCGGGCCGCGGCGGGGGCAGCCCGCCGGGCTCGGCGCGGGCGGGGGCGCGGACGGACGGGCCTGGGTCGGCGTCGTGGAGCACGACGGGCGGGCGCTGGTCGCCCTCGCCCCGGTGCTCGACCCCGCCGACGGCAAGGTCCTCGGCGTGGTCGTGGTCGGCAAGACCTACCCGTCGTGGCCGGCGCTGCTCGCGACCGCGACCCCGGACCTGCTGACCTACCTGCTGCTCGGCTCCGTGCTGGGCATCGCCGGTTCGATGCTGCTGTCACGGCGGATCAAGCGCCAGACGCTGGGCCTGGAGCCGGTCGAGATCGCCGGCCTGGTCGAGCACCGTGAGGCGATGCTGCACGGCATCAAGGAGGGCCTCATCGGCCTGGACTCGGCCGGGCGGGTGACCCTCGCCAACGACGAGGCGCTGCGCCTGCTCGGGCTTTCCGGTGAGGTGACCGGCCGGCCGCTGCGCACGCTGAGCGTGGCCGAGGACGTGGTGGCGCTGCTCACCGCCGGCTCCGACGAGCCGGACCACGTGGTGGTCCACGACGCGCGGGTGCTGGTGTTCAACCGCATGCCGGTGCTGGTCCGGGGCCATGCGGCCGGCTCGGTGACCACGCTGCGCGACCGGACCGAGCTGACCTCGCTGGAGCGCGAACTCGACCTGAGCCGCCGCGCCACCGACACGTTGCGGGCGCAGGCGCACGAGTTCACCAACCGGCTGCACACCATCTCCGGGCTGGTGCAGCTGGGCCAGTACGACGAGGCGGTCACGTTCATCCTCCAGGCCGGCCAGACCCAGGAGGCGTTGACCCACGAGGTGCAGTCGCGGATCGCGGACCCGGCACTGGCAGCGCTGCTCATCGCGAAGGCAAGCGTGGCGTCGGAGCAGCACGTCGACCTGAGGATCAGCGCCGACACGGCGATGCCCCGGCCGGCCGCCGACCGGCTCGCCGCGGACCTGGTCACGGTGACCGGCAACCTCGTCGACAACGCCGTCGACGCGGTCCAGGCCGGCGGCTGGGTCAGCGTGTCCGTGCGGGACCTCGGCGCCGAGATCGCCGTGACGGTGGCCGACTCGGGCGCCGGCGTGGCCAGCGAGCACGCCGAGGAGGTCTTCGGTCGCGGGTTCACCACCAAGAGCGGCGACGGTCATCGGGGGCTCGGGCTCGCGCTGATCAGCCGGGTCTGTGCGGCCAGGGGCGGCACGATCACGGTTGAGGGCTCGACGTTCACCGCGCGCCTGCCCGTCGACGGTCACCGGGAGGTCGGATGATCCGGGTCGTGGTGGTCGACGACGACTTCATGGTGGCCCGTATCCATCACAGCTTCGTGGAGCGGGTGCCGGGGTTCACGGTGGTCGGCACCGTCCACACGGGCGCGGCCGCCCTCGACGCGGTCGAGCGGCTCCGCCCCGACCTGGTGCTGCTGGACATCTACCTGCCGGACCTGTCCGGTCTGGAGGTGCTGCACCGGTTGCGGCAGGCGGCCAGCACCGTGGACGTGCTGGCGATCACCGCGGCCCAGGACGCCGACACGATCCGGGTCGCGTTGCGTGGCGGCGTCGTGCACTACGTCATCAAGCCGTTCAGCTTCGACACGTTGCGCGAACGACTGGAGCGGTACGCCGAGGCGGTCCAGCGGCTGACCGAGGCGCACCGGCCGGCGCAGGCCGACGTCGATCGGCTCTTCGGCGCCCCGCCGGGTCGCGCGGCGGCGTTGCCGAAGGGGCTGGCCGCCGCGACGGAGGAGCTGGTGGTCACGGTGCTGCGCGACAGCGGCTCCGACCTGTCCGCGGCCGAGTGTGCCGCGCTCGCCGGGCTGTCCCGGGTCAGCACCCGCCGCTA
Source organism: Dactylosporangium siamense (assembly GCF_016862795.1). GTDB lineage: Bacteria > Actinomycetota > Actinomycetes > Mycobacteriales > Micromonosporaceae > Dactylosporangium > Dactylosporangium siamense. The sequence goes on from NZ_BONQ01000111.1 coordinate 38,883, forward strand.
CCTCGAGCACCTCGTCCAGTCCGGCAGGGCCGAGGTGCGGCTGCGCTACGGCGGGGCCGGCCGCCCCGAGCATCGGTATGCCTGGCGCGGCCGGCCCTCGTAAACCCGTACCGATGTCAGTCCTCGTCGCCGAACGCCAGGCGGCGGGCGTCCCCCCGGCCGCGGACGCGGGCGACCAGCCGAGGCAGGTGCGGCAGCCCGAGCGCGGCGACCGCGAGCAGCAGCAGGACCAGGGTCAGCGGACGCCGGACGAAGACGGTGAGGTCGTTGTCGGACAGCAGCAGCGTCCGGCGGAACTGGATCTCCATCATCGGCCCGAGGATGACGCCGAGGATCACCGGGGCGATCGGGAACTCGAAGTGGCGCATGAACACGGCGACGACACCGATCGCGAACGCGATGAGGACGTCGACGACGCTGCCGGACACCGCATACACGCCGAGCGTGGCGAACACGAGGATGCCGGTGTACAGCAGCGGCCGCGGGATCTGCAGCACCTTCACCCAGATCCGGATCATCGGCAGGTTCAGCGCCAGGAGCATGACGTTGCCGATGAACAGCGACGCGATCAGCCCCCACACGAGGGTCGGGGACTTCTCGAACAACTGCGGGCCCGGGGACAGATCGAAGTAGCCGAACGCGGCCAGCATCACCGCGGCCGTGGCGGAGGTCGGGATACCCAGCGTGAGCAACGGCACCAGCACGCCGGAGAACGAGGCGTTGTTCGCCGCCTCCGGCCCCGCCACACCCTCGATCGCACCGTTGCCCCATTCCTCAGGGCGCTTCGATCGTCGTTTTTCCAAGGTGTACGACATGAAGGTGGGTATTTCGGCACCCCCGGACGGCAGCGCGCCGAACGGGAACCCGAGCGCGGTGCCCCGCAGCCACGGTCGCCACGATCGCGACCAGTCCTCCCGGCTGAGCCAGGCGAACCCCTTCCCGGCGGGCTCCAGCGGCGCGACCGTTTCCGGCAGCGTCTTGAGCCGGGACGCGAGGTACAGCGTCTCGCCGATCGCGAACAGTCCCACGATGATGGTGACGATGTCGACGCCGTCGAGCAGCTCCGGCACCCCGAAGGTGAACCTGGCCTGTCCGGTGAGCGAGTCGATCCCGATCAGGCCCAGGAACAGCCCGAACGTCAACGACATCAGGCCCCGCACCAGCGACGCGCCGACCATCGCGGTGACCGTCACCATCGCCAGCACCGCGAGGGCGAAGTAGTCCGACGCGCGGAACGTCACCGCGAGGCTCGCCATCGGCGCGGCGACGAACGCGAGCAGCACCGTGGAGACCGTGCCGGCGACGAACGACCCGATCGCGGCGGTGGCGAGCGCCGAGCGGGCGCGACCCCGCCGGGCCATCTGGTAGCCCTCGATCGACGTCGCCACCGACGCGGACTCGCCGGGGGTGTTGAGCAGGATCGAGGTCGTCGAACCGCCGTACATGGCGCCGGCGTAGATCCCGGCGAACATGATCAGCGTGCCGGTCGGGTCGTCGAGGCGCAACGCGACCGGCAGGAGCAGCGCGATGGTCAGCGCCGGCCCGATGCCGGGCAGCACGCCGACAAGGGTGCCGATCGTGACGCCGATCGCCGCGTACAGCAGATTCTGCGGGCTGAGGACCGTCTCGAACCCGGACAGCAGATCCATGATCGAGTTCACAGCGGCAACACCCCGGCGGGCAGGACGATCCCGAGCAACCGGGTGAAGACCAGGTAGATGCCCAGCGACAGCCCGACCGCCGTCACCAGATCGCGCACGATGACGGCACGGACCGGACGGGTGCTCAGCAGGCGGGCGGAGATGAGCACGAACACGGCGGTCGACAGCACGTAACCGACCACCGTGTACTTGAGCACGATCGCGTACCCGATGAGCGCCGCGAGCAGCAGCACCGGGGTGCGCCAGGCGACCGCGGCCGGCTGGCCGGTGGCCACGGCGCGCTTGCGGACGGCTTCGAGCAGGTACCAGAGCGCCACCGCCACCCACAGGCCGGTCACCACGATCGGCGCGAGCGTCGGACCGCCGAGCGTGATGCCGCTGTCGACGCCGGCGGCGACCGCCCGCCACAGCAGGACCGCGCCGACGGCCAGCAGCAGGCCGCCGACGGCGAGCGGCCCGGTGGCGCCGGAGGTGGAGGGGGCCACCTCCGGCGCCACGGTGGAGGCCTCGGGGGGCGTGACCTCCGGATCAGGGGACATCGCTGCGGTCATGAGCGGTCAGCCCAGGCCGATCTCGGTCAGGACCGTCTTGATACGGGTGCTCTCGGCCTGGTAGAACGCGGCCGCCTCGTCGCCGGTCTTGTAGAAGTCCTGCCACTTCTTGGCGGTCAGCTCCTGCTTCCACTGCGCCGACTTGTGCAGGTCGTCGACGAGCTTGAGCACGGCGGCCCGGTCGCCGGCGCTGAGCCCGGGCGGTGCCACCACACCACGCCAGTTGAGCAGGTCCAGGTCGTAGCCGGACTCCTTGATGCTCGGCGCCGGCGTGCCGGCGCCGGCGTCCTCACCCTTCGGGCTGGACACGGCGAGGGCGCGGAGCTTGCCGGACTGGACCAGGTCGGCGAACTCGCTGGTGCCGGACACCGCGACACTCACGTCACCGGACAGCAGCGCCGCCTTGGTCTCGCCGCCGCCGGAGTACGCCACGTACTGCTTCGCGACCGTCTTGGCGTCAGCACCGGCCGTCTTGGCGAGCAGCCCGACCAGGATCTGGTCGGTGCCGCCGGCCGAGCCGCCGCCCCACTTGACCGCGGTCGGGTTGGCCTTGACGTCGTCGACGAGCTGCTTGAGCGTCGTGTACTTCGAGTCGCTGCGAACGACGATGACCTCGGACTCGGCGGTGAGGGTCGCGATCGGCGTCGTCTTGCTGAGGTCGACCGGCGACTTGTTGGTGACCACGCCGCCGACCATGACCAGGCCGGTGACCATGAGCTGGTGAGGGTCCTTCTGGTGACTGGTCACGAGCTCGGCGAGGCCGATCGTGCCGGCGGCGCCGGTGACGTTGCGGACCTCCGCCGACTGGCCGTTGAGCAGGCCGGCGTCCTGCAGCACCTTCTGCATCGAACGCGCTGTGGTGTCCCAGCCACCACCGGCCCCGGCCGGCGCCATGATCTGCAGCGTCTTGGTCGGGTACGCCACAGCCCCCGCACCGGATGGGGCGGGGGAGTCACCGACGGACTGGTTGGCGCAGCCGGTGGCGAGCAGCAGCACAGCCGGCAGCGCCACCGCGAGGCTCCGTTTCAACATGAGGTTTGTGCTCCTGTCACGTGGGTGAGGCGAACGTGTTACGCACCATGCCTCACGGGGTGACCCAGGTCACGGTTGTGAACGCTGCGGGCATATTGGTCGTTGTGGTCGCACCGCGTCACCGGATCGCGCGGTGGAAAAGTGTCGTACCCGCCGTTCATACTGCGTTCGACGGAGCACCCAGCGGCAACGGAGGCGCATGGAACGCGGTGATGACCCGGGTCGGCCGCGCCTCTACCTGAAGATCGCCGACGCTGACAGCGCGATCCCCGAGTTCTCCGCCGATCAAGACGTCCGGGTGCTGCTGCCCGAAGATCCACGGTTCAACGTGCTTGCCGACAAGCTGGTCGGCGCCGGCGCGCAGGTGCGGCACACGCCCTATCTGGTTGAGCACGAATTCGTCCGGGATGGCCCGGACGGTGTCCTGCAGGCCGTGACCTACCCGACCGGCCTGGTGCGCGGGACCCGGCGAACCGTCGCCCGCCGCTCCGGCCGACCGGCGCAGGCGGCGATGGACGCCTTCAATCTGATGTGGCAGGAGTGCGATCCGCGGACCGCCCAGATCACCGGTGCGGTGCCGGCGGTGCAGGCGATGCCGCGGGAGTGGGCGCGCTTCATCGAGCATCCGACACTGAATCCGGCGCAGGCAGAGATCATGCCGGCGGTGCTGGCCGACGACAACAACCTCGTCATCGTCGCGCCGACAGGCACCGGAAAGACTGTCGTCGGCATGGTCGCCGCGCTCAAGGCGATCCTCGGTGCCCAGCGCCGAGCGGTGTGGCTGGTGCCGCAGCGGTCGTTGACCGACGAGCTTGATCGGGAGCTGGAGGGCTGGCGCGCGCGAGGGCTCAAGGTGGAGCGACTGTCCGGTGAGCACGTCCTTGACGCGCAACGGCTCCGTGCGGCGGATCTGTGGGTGTCCACCACTGAGAAGTTCGAAGCGGTGTCGCGGACCGTGTCGCTCCGTGACGCGCTGGAGCCGATCGGCTGCCTCATCGTCGATGAGGTGCACCTGCTGGGCGACGAGTCGCGGGGGTCGACGCTCGAGGCGCTGCTGGCCAGGCTGCGGGAGAGTGGCTCGCGGGTGCGTCTCGTTGGTCTTTCGGCAACAGTGGCGAACGCGGAGGAGATCGCGGACTGGCTGAACGCCAGCCTGATCAACATCACGTGGCGGGCCAGCCGACTCAGCTGGCAACTGCCGATGATTGCCGGTCACGCCGACTGGAACGTGACCGAGGCGGCCCGTACCCGCCTCACCGCCGCGATCACCCGTCTGGTCAGTTCCGACGGTGGCAGTGTCCTGGTGTTCTGCGGCAGCAAACGCAACGTGCGTCGGACCGCCTTGATCATCGCCGCCGGGCGGCGGGCGGACGTCGGTGGCGTTCACCCGGACGACATCGACCGAGTTCACGTCGTGTGCCGAGCGGCAGGCGTCGGACTGCACTACAGCGGCTGGCCGCACCGGCATGAGGCGGAGCGAGACTTCCGCGAGCGACGCACCGACATTCTGGTCGCCACGGCAACCGTTGCCGCAGGTGTGAATCTGCCCGCACGTGCGGTCGTGGTTCGTGACACCCAGGTCGGCCTGGACAGCTTCGACGGAGCCACCATTCAGCAGATGTTCGGCCGGGCCGGCCGGGTGGGTGTGGGCGAGGCGAGTGGATACGCCTTCCTCATCGCCGATGAGCACGAGCGCAGCGCCTGGCAGGCCCGTCTGGTGCAGGGCCACCGAGTGGCGTCGCAGATGCGTGGCAATCTCGCCGACCACGTCCTCGGTGAGGTGGTGCGCGGCGCGGTGAGCTCGGTGTCGCAGGCGGAACGCTGGTGGGTCCAGACGTTGGCCTACCACCAGGACCAGGACAACCGCAGCAGTGCACCGTTGGCGGAGGCGGTCGGGTTTCTGGTGCGGGCGGCGATGCTGCAGGGCGCGGGTGCGCCGGGGCCGGAGCGGGCGCTGGCGGCCACGGACCTGGGTGCGCTCACCGGCCGGATGATGGTGCCGACAGCTGTCGGGGATCTGCTGCGCACCGCGCTCCACGACGCGCCCGTGCCGGACAACGCGGCAGATGCCGAGCGTACGCTGGTCGACGCTCTGGCCGGCTCGGTGCCGAAGATGCTGCAGGCGAACGTCGGTGACGATGCGAAGGCCGCGGTGGCCGCCCTGTTGGCCGCCGACGGGTGGGTGGCATACGACGACATCCCTGCGGCGGCGGGGCGACGCGCGCTGCCGGCGACGCACGGGACACAGCACCCGGCCAACCTGCGCCGTGGCGACCTCGCCCGGGCTGCTCTGCTGGCGGTTGCCAACTCTCCACAGCTGTTCGGCGAACACGCCCCCGACATCGCCGGTGTTCCCCACGCGGCCCTCTACCCGGTGTTGGAGGAGGCGCCGCGGTATCTGCACTGGCTGGCCGCCCAGGGTCAGCTCGGCACTGTGCATCCTTGGATCGCGATCGTCGCCGCGGACCTCGGCCGACGGGTGCGCTGGCGCCGATGCCGTCCGCAGCGCGGTAGTGGCAGGCTGCTGTGGATGTGTGAGCAGATGGCAACCCCGGCTCACGCGCAGGAGCTTGTTCCGCGGCTGTGGCAGGCGGCGCGCGAGCGTGGACACGCCGCACCCGACTGGCAATCGGAGGCCAGACCGACGTTGTGCCGGCTCACCGACAGCGAATACCTGGAACTCTGCCGTGACCGTGCTTCTGCCGGCACGGTGCGGCTGTCAGCCGACAGCGTGCGTGCGACCGGCCCGACCGGCAGCGTGCTGGCCGTTTGGCGCGGTTCCAGGTATCGGTCGGCGCCGATCAGGCGAGGCGTCGGGGAGGTCTCCTGCGAGCCGCCGGCCCTCGGCAACGACGACGGAACGGGCCCGGACGCGCAGGTTGATGCGCACGCCGACAGGCGGCGCGATGCCGGTCCCAGCGCCAGCGAGGCGGCAGGTCTTGACGCCGCCGTCTTCACGTGGCGCGGCGACCATCACGCGACCGGATGGCTCGGCATCTACAACGGTGCGGCTCAGCCCTTCGGCGGCAGTTGAGAACCGGCTGCGGCCCAGGCTGCGGCAAGAGCTTCCCGGTCCGCTCGACGATGAAGTCGACGTTTGTCCGGTCCACGTTTGCAGTTCGAGGAAAATGGCGGCATCCTGGAAATCATTGCCGACCATGTATTCAACAGTCGGGTGTCAGCCCGGCTTGAGACGCAACACAACCGGCGCCGATCTGGTGCAACCATTCCGCAGTTATGCGTGTCACCTGCGGAAATGACATCGAGGCGGCCGGCATTGCCCACTCCTACATTACGTAAGAGGATTGGCCCTATCTCCCCATGTGGTGCAGGAAGTCATAGGAGTAGTGCAATCTATTGACATTGGCTGTTGCGCATTGAGAGCATCACGTTTGAACACCCTAGGATGACGACCTCTTCCTGGGTGTTTCCTTGACGGCAACGGCGTTCGGCACCGCGTTTCGGTGATGAGGCGGAGCAGATATTCGGCACGACCATGCTGGGCACCCCGGAGGCCCCTATCGATCGAGCGCGACCTGCGCGTTCGGCAGCGGCACCGAGGCTGTCTGACCAGGCATGCGCCGGTCGAGCAACACAAAACGGGGGCAACACATGCAGGACGATGACGGCTCGACCGCGCCTGACCCGGACGGCAGCACTGAACGTGTGCTGCTGACCGCCTTGCAACCGGCCGACTCGCCACGGCAATCCGGCGAGGACGACGAGCACATACGCGTCCTGGCCGAGTCCGCGACCACGCTTCCGCCGGTCATCGTGCACCGTGGCACCATGCGGGTGATCGACGGCATGCACCGCGTCGGCGCCGCGCAGCTCCGCGGCGACGCCACGATCGAGGCCCGGTTCTTCGACGGCACCACCCAGGAGGCCTTCATCCTGGCGGTACGGTCCAACATCGCCCACGGCCGTCCGTTGTCGCTGCACGACAGGATGCTTGCCGCAGAGCGCATCATCACCGAGAACCCGGTATGGTCCGATCGGTCGATCGCCGACACGGTCGGGCTCGGCGCGAACACCGTGGGCGGCATCCGCCGCAAGATCGAGGCGACCGACGACGCCGCACGGGGCATCCGGGCCCGCGTCGGCCGCGACGGCCGTCGACGCCCGGTCGACAACGCGGAAGGCCGACTCCAGGCCGCCGAGATCATCCGCAACGAGCCGGAAGCGTCACTCCGCCAGATCGCCCGCAGGTCCGGTGTCTCCCCCTCCACGGCGCAGGACGTGCGCAACCGGCTGCGCCGTGGCGAGGACCCGGTGCCGGCCCGGCGGTTCACCGACACCGGTCCGGACCGGCGCCGCAACTTCCGCCAGCAGCACACCGACTCGCGACCACCCGGCATCGACGAGGCCCTCGCGGGGCTGCAGCGCGACCCGGCGCTGCGGTTCAACGAGTCCGGACGCACCTTGCTGCGATGGCTGATGGCCCGTGCGGTGCGGGTCGAGGATTGGCGGGAGGTGTCCGGCGAGGTGCCGACGCACGCCACATACATCCTCGCCGACGTCGCCCGCCGAGTCGCGGACGAGTGGCTGCAGATCGCCGACGAACTGCAGCGGCAACCCCGCAAGTCGGCGTGAACGACGTGCCGCACGGGCGCGCGGCGACCGCACGCAACTGCAGTGGGAGTTAAGGTGTGTCGATGAGTCCGGAACGGCGAGCCTGGGGCGCTCTGGAGACCGACGTCATGACCGTGCTATGGGCTGCGGCATCCCCGTTGAGCCCGGCCGAGGTCCAGCAACTGCTCGGCGATGACCTCGCGTACAACACCGTGCAGACGATCCTCACCCGGCTCATGGAGAAGGGCCTGGCACGCCGTCGGATCAAGCTCACCGGTGGCCGCGGCCACGTCTACTTCCCGGCCGAGGGCCAACCCGTCGTGGCCGCACGGCGGATGCGAGCCGTGCTCGACGGTCCCGGTGACCGCCGGGCCGTGCTGCAGCAGTTCACCGCCGACCTCGATCCGGCCGACGCCGACGTGCTACGGACACTCCTGCACGACGATGCCGGCCACGATGACGCCGCAGCACCTGATGCGGGCCCATCATGACCTGGCTCGTGCCCGTTTCGCTGCTGCTGCCGGTGCTGCTGCTGCCGCTGGCCAGACTCTCCGCCCGCACCCGCCGCCCGGAGCGGGCCGCCCGGGCCCTCGCGGCCGCGGCCGTGGTCACCGCAGCCTGCGGGACCGCCTGCCTCGTCCTCGTCGCCGCGACGCTCGCCGACGACATTCCCGCAGTCGTCGCATACTCGCGGCAGGCCCGCAGCCGTGGCCACATCCTGCCGGAGCCCATCCCGGACGGCGTCGCGATAGCCGTCACCCTGCTGCTGGCGTTCATCGGCTGGCGGCTGGCCGCCGAACTGCGCCGCCGGCGACTGGTCACCAGCGACCTGCACGCGGTCGGATCCGCACGCGACTGGCTCCTCGTGGTCGATTGGGAAAGCCCGCGAGCGGTCGCCGTCCCACCGCGTCACGGCCGTCGCGGCCATGTCCTGGTGACCAGCGGCATGCTGCGCCTGCTGGACCCGCGTGAACGGGCCGCGGTCCTCGCGCACGAGCGCGCCCACCTGTCCCATCGGCACTATCGCACGACCGCGCTGGCCGCCGCCGCAGCAGCCGTCAACCCGCTGCTGCGCCCGGTGGAGTCGGCGGTGTGGTTGCTCGCGGAACGCAGCGCCGACGAGGACGCCGCCCGAGCTGTCGCCGATCGCCGCCTGGTGGCACAGACCGTCGCGAAGGTCGCCCTCGCGGCGCACAGCGACGGCCACACGCTCGGGTTCGGTGGGTCCAGCACGGTGCGTCGGGTCGAAGCCCTCGTGAAGCCGCATGCCGGCCGGCAGCGCCCCGGTGGCGCGCCGGACTTCGGCGCGGTGATCCTGGCCGCAGCCTCGATCGCAGTCGCCGCCGCGGTGCTGTACGAGTTCGTTGAGCTGTTCCTGGCCTGGCTGCCGACACACTGACCTCGTCGGGCTGCCCAGCTTCCCGCCCCCATGCCAGGGGGCGGGTGCCGTCACTCGGGCAGCGGCTTCGTGAGCGCGCCGCCGGGCGGCTGCTGGGAGTCGCAGGCGGCGTGCGCCTGGTGCACGTCGGCGTTGTTCTTCTCCAGCAGCGCGGCCGGCGGGTCGTAGTATCCGTCGCTGTCGGGGTCTGGCCACCCTGGTGCGCCGTGCGTCCGCATGCATTCGGCGAACTTCCGTGCCTGGGCCAGGTACGCGGCGTTCGCGTCGGGTTTCGGGGCCTGTTCGTTCTTGCCCCTGATGAACAGTCTGCGGCAGTCCTCGGGCGGGTCCACGTCGGGCGCGGAGTCCGGGAATCCCCATCGGCCGTCGTCGAAGCGAACCGGGTCGGGATAGCCGGGGTAGCCGTGCTCGCGCATGCACTTCGCGGCCTCGAGCATGGACGTGGAGCTGTTGCCGGTCGGCTCGGTGGGCGGATCACCGCCACCGCACCCGGCCAGAGCGATCAGGGCGGTCCCGGCGACGGCAAGCATCCGCAACGACATACCTTGACGGTCGCTCAGGCCCGGCACGACCACTTCCCCCAAAGGTAGCCGGACAGAACCCGACTTTGCGGCTTCACGCGTGAACTCGGCGGTCATCAGCATGAAGGAGCGATCCAGAGCGGCGCGCAGCCCGGCCGGCAACGGCCGGTGCCCGGCGTCCGGGTTGGCTCCGGCGACGAGGTCCGCGATCCGGTCGAGCACGAATCGGATGTCCGGTCGGCGGCGGCCACGTCGCCGGCCGTGGGCTGGATCTGCGGGCGGCCGGGTCCTACCGTGGGTGTAGTCCGGCAGGAGCCGGGGCCCGAGGTTCAGGGCACGAGCCCGACCTCGTAGGCGCGGATGACGAGCTGCACCCGGTCCCGGGTGTCCAGCTTGGTCAGCAGCCGGGCCACGTGCGCCTTTGCCGTGGCGACGCTGATCGTGAGGTGCGCGGCGATCTCGTGGTTGGACATGCCCCGGCCGACCAGCGTCAGGACCTCGGTCTCGCGGGGCGTGACGCTGTCCGGCAACCGGCGCGCACCCGCCGGGGTCCGTGACGGTGCGACCGGTTCGGCGAACACCGCGATCAGCCGGCGGGTCACGCTCGGGGCGATGAGGGCGTCCCCGGCGGCGACGACCCGGATCGCGTGCACGATGTCCTCCAGCGCCATGTCCTTGACGAGGAAGCCGCTGGCCCCGGCGCGCAGCGCGGCGTAGACGTGCTCGTCCTCGTCGAACGTGGTGAGGATCAGGACCCGTGCGGTGCCCGGGTCGACCATGAGCTGCCGGGTCGCCTCGATTCCGTCCATGCCCGGCATCCGGATGTCCATCACGACCACGTCCGGCCGCACCGAGCGGACCAGGCGGACCGCCTCCTCGCCGGCACCTGCCTCGCCGACGAGGTCGATGCCGGGAGTGTCGGCGATGAGCACCCGCAGCCCCGCCCGGATCAACGGTTGATCATCGACCAGGACCAGCCGGATCGTGGTGCCGGACGGCGGATCGTCGCCCCGGTCGGTGTTCATGCGGTCGCCGGCAGCGGCAGGCGGACCGCGACCCGGTATCCGCCCGCCGGCCGTGGCCCGGCGGCGAAGTCCCCCCGCAACAGGGTCGCCCGTTCCCGCATCCCGAGCAGCCCGAACCCGTGGCCGGTCGCCTCGCCGGACGGGACCGCCCCTGCTGACCCGTGGTCCGTGACCTCGACGGTCAGGTCGTCGTCGCCGTGTCCGATCGTCACCTGGCAGACATCGGTGCCGGCATGCCGCACCACGTTGGTGACCGCCTCCTGGATGATCCGGAACGCGGCGAGGTCCAGGTCGGGCGGCAGCTGCCGGCGTGGTCCCCGCCAGTGCACGTCGACCCTGACCCCGGCGTCGGCGGTGGCCGCGACGAGCCGGTCGAGGTCCGCCAGGCCGGGCACCGGCTCCAGTGGTGGGGGGTAGCGCCCGTCGGCGGTCTCCCTGCCGCGCAGCGCCCCGACCGCGCGGCGCAGCCCGGCGAGGGTCTCCCGGCTCGTCGTCTCGATCGTGCGCAACGCGTTGCGGGCCTCGCCCGGCTGCGTGTCGATCACCCGGGCGCCCACACCCGCCTGGATCGCTATGACGCCGATGCTGTGCGCGACCATGTCATGCAGCTCCCGGGAGATGCGCAGCCGTTCGGCGGTGATCGCCTGCGAGGCTTCCTGCGCGCGTGTCGTCTCGGCGAGTGCCCGGCGTTCGCGGTTCCGGTTGCCGATCAGCCACGCGGCGAGCATGGCCGTGACCACGGCCAGGATGAAGGATGGTGCGCTCGCGAGCCGGCCGGCGGCGATGGCCGCGATCTCCGCGAGGCACGCCACGACCGCCGCCACGATCGACACCCGCGGGCTGCGATGCGTTGCGATGTACCCGACGGTGAGGTCGATCGTGATGAACTGCAGGTACCGCACGTCGCGCAGGAAGCCGAACTCCCACGACCAGACGTAGGCGGCGACGATCAGGCAGCCGGTGAGCATGAGCGTGAGCGCGACCAGTGGCCGCCGGCTCAGCAACACCAGTGGGATGACCACGACCAGCAGCGGCAGCACGTACCGCAGCCCGGGCAGCCCGAAGCTGTCCGTGCCGCCGTTCGCCGTAGCCGAGGCCACCACCAGCGGGTATGTGCACAACAGGAGCCAGACGAGCGGCGCGCGCAGGTTCACCGACCCACCGTATTCGCCGAGCACGTCCGGGGCATCGACCGCCGGGCGTACGCCCGCGGGCCAACACCGGGCGTGCGTCAGGGTTCCCGGTCGGTCTGCAGGGCCTCGCGCAGCGGCACCAGACCCTGCTGCAGGGCGAAGATCGCGGCCTGGGTGCGGTCCTGCAGTCCGAGCTTGGTGAGGATGCTCGACACGTACGACTTCACGGTCTGCTCGCTCAACGACAGTGCGCGGGCGATCTCCCGGTTGGACCGGCCGCGCGTCAGGGCCGCGAGGACGTCACGCTCCCGGGTCGACAGCCGGGCGAGCGGGCTGCTGCCGCCGTCGCGGACGCTGCGCACCAGGACCGCCGCCGCCCCCGGGTCCAGGACGCTGCCGCCGGTCGCCGCCGCCCGGACCGCCTCCACGACCCGGTCGACCGCGGCGGTCTTCGGCAGATAGGAGGTCGCCCCCGCCCGCACGGCGTCCATCACCAGATCATCGGCCGGGAACGACGTCAGCACCACCACGGAGGGCCGCTCGTCGCGGTCCTGCAACGCGTGCAGCACGCCCATCCCGTCGAGGCCGGGCATCACCATGTCCAGCAGGACGACGTCGGGCCGGGCCGCGTCGACCTGTGCGAGGGCCGCGTCACCGTCGGCGCACTCGCCGACGACCACGCAATCGGGCTCCTGCTCCAGCACGAACCGCAGCCCCTGGCGCACCACCTGATGGTCGTCGACGATCAGGATCCGGATCATCCGGCACCACCCGGCAGCAGCACCGTCACCGTGGTGCCCGACCGCGGGGCGCTGACCACGTCGAGGGTGCCGCCCAGTTCGCCGGCCCGTTCGCGCATCAGTCCCAGCCCCATCCCGTGGCGACGCCCGGCGGTTGCCGGGTCGAAGCCCTTGCCGTCGTCGCGGACGGTCACCGCGACCCCGCCGTCGGCCGCCGTGACCCGCAGCTCGACCGCGCTGGGATCGCCGTGCCGGGCTGCGTTGCTGAGCGCCTCCTGCACCATCCGCAGCACCGCGTGCTCGACCGCCGGTTCCAGCGGCACCGGGTCGACGTGCATGGTGATGGCGATGCCGAGCCGGGCCTCATACGCGCGGCACAGCTCGGCGAGCGCCTCGGCGAGCCCGGCGTCCTCCAGCGCGATCGGCCGCAGCTGCAGCAGCATCGCGCGCATCTCCCGCATCGTGCGGCCGAGCGACTCCTCCATGGCCTCGGCCTGCCGGCGCAGCTCGGTGTCCGCCGGCAGCGCCCGGCGCAGCCCGCCGGCGAGCAGGTTCGCCGAGAACAGGTCCTGGGAGATCGAGTCGTGCAGCTCCCGGGTGATCCGGGTCCGTTCGGCCCGCCGCGCCGCCGCGCCGGCCATCGTCCGCTCGACCTCGACCGCCGCGTCCAGACGCTGGGCAAGGGTGTTGAACGCCGCCTCCAACCGGCCCAGCTCGTCCTTGCCGGCGACCGGGATCCGGGCCTGCAGGTCGCCGTCGGCCATCGCGGTGGCGCCGGCGGCGAGCCGCCGCACCCGCCGGATCACCCCGCCGGTGCTGAGCAGGCCGAACAACGCGCCGACCGGCAGGAGCAGCACCAGCACCGCCAACCCAGGCACGACCAGGGAGGTGACCGCCTGGCTGATCCTGGTGGCGGTCAGGTCGCCGCCGCCGGTGGACTGTGCCGGTGTCCGGACGTAGACCACGCCGATCACCGTGCGGCCCGACGCGGTGGTGAGCTCCACCGGCCGGGTGGCCCAGCCGGCGGTGCGCCCCGAGACGTCGGTCGTGCCGCTGCCGGGCGCCGTGACGGCGGTGGGTAGCGTCGAGCCGGCCGGGAAGTCGGCGGAGGTGCTCCGCACGACCCGCCCGTCGGTCGTCGCGACCACCTCGACCGCGTCGGCGGCGTCCGTGGGCTTGTCCTTCCCCTGGTAGTGCTCGGCGGCGGCGCCGCTCAACAGTTCCGGCGGCCCGGAGCTGCCGGGCGCCCTGGCGGCCAGGACGGTGACGGTGCCTCCGAGGGCGGTCGCGACGTCCAGCGCCGTGGCCTCGCTCTTGAGTCGCAGGTTCGCGCTGTCCGTCATGGCCTCGCGCTGCCTGGCCTGGCTGACGCTGTCGCTGGCGGCGCGGATCCGCGGGATCACCACCGCCAGCAGCACCGCCTCGACGACCAGCACCGCGGCCGCCGACACGAGCACGTAGGACACGGCCATGCGGCCGCGCAGGCCGAACCGGATGGACACCACCTCAGGTTACCCAGCCTGCGGGGGCACCCCGGACCCCAGATCGGGGGGTTCACCGGCCCACCTTTGGGGGAAGTGGCGGCCGACCCGCAACCGCGACGGTGGGTGGCATGAAGCGAGTCCGACCGATTGTGGTGGTGGCGCTGCTCGTCCTGACCGGGTGCGGCGGCGGCCAGCCCACCGCCCGTCCGTCCAGCGGGGCCGACCACGCCAAGCTCCTCGAGGCCGTGCGCTGCATGCGCGACAACGGCTTTCCCGACTATCCCGACCCGGTCGAGGCCGAGGGCACGTGGGTGATTCCGCCCCCGGCCGGCGACCTGCCCGCGCCACCGGCGTGCGAGGAGCTGTTCCGGGGCGCGAAAGGCCCGCCGCCGCGCCGGGAGCGCACCGCCGAGGAGGTCGCCCAGCTGCGCAAATGGGGGGCCTGCATCCAGACCCACGGCATACCCGAACTGCCCGACGCGGACAGCAACGGCGACTTTCACCCGCCGCCGGCGCTGGTGCCGATCACGGCCCACCCGAAGTGGCAGGAGGCGCGCACGGCGTGCAAGGAACTCGAGCCGAGCGGCATGAACTTCGACAAATAGCGGTCAGTCCCACCAGAAATGCCAGGCCGGCAGGTCGACCAGGCCCGCGGCGTAGGCGTCCAGCGGCAGGTCGTTGAGGGTGTCGGGGCAGAACGCGACGTGTTCCGCCCCGATACGCAGCGCCTCGTCGACGGTGGCCGGCGGGGCGGCGACGCTCAGGAACAGTTCGGCGTAGCCGAGCCCGACGACGCGGGCGCCGAAGCGGTCCTCCCAGCTGCGCAGCACGGCGGAGATCTCGGCGGTGTCGCCGGTGTGGTTGGCCGGGCCGTCCCAGCCGGCGACGGTCGGGGCGTCCGCGCCACGGCCGGCGGCGACCAGGCCGAGCCGCCACTGGCGCCGGGAGGCGAGCAGCGCCGCCGCCTCCCGGTCGGCGGTCGCGTCGGCCGCGGCCTCGTCGGGGCCGGCCGCGGGTGCCAGGCCGGGCCAGGCGCCGCCGCCGGTCTCGGACCCGGCCCACCACGACGACAGCAGGTCGGCGGGGTCGTGCGAGGCCGGGTCGGACATGTCGTCGGGGACCAGCTCACCCTCGACCCACGGCCGGGCCGCGTCGCCTTCGAGCGGCGTCAGCAGCAGCGGCCACAGGCCGGAGGTGGGGTGCGCGGCCCGCAGCTCCTCCCACAGCCCGGGTGGCGGCGCCGTCTTGCTCAGCCACAGCACCGCGGGCTCGTCGTCGTCGAGGTCGGGACGGATGTGCTTCCCGGCGGGCAGCGGCACCGTGAGGGCCTTGACCCGGGCGGGCAGCGTCAGACGCTTGGCAGTCACCAGCACGACCGTAGTCGATTCACGCGGTCAAATACAGGTGACCTGCGCCGTCCAACGCGGCCGCCGTTTCCGACGCGGGCTGCCGCGTGGCCCGGACCGCACGGTCTGCGGCCGGTCTCCACCCGGGTTGCGCAGCGTCGGAAACCGGCCGGTCGACGAACTGCCGGCACGGGTCCGTCAGGCGTCGCGCACCTTGAACAGCACGCCGCCCACGGCCAGGAGGCCGGCCGCGTACGCGGCCAACACCGCGAGCCCTCCCCATGGCTGCAGCGGTGCGGTGGCACTGCCCGCGACCGTCGACTGGACCGCCAGCCCGGCGGTCATCGGCGAGATCTTCTGGATGAGGTGCAGCGTGTGGGCCGGCATGGGCACGATGAGGGTGACCAGGTACGGCCCGTAGAGCAGCGCGACGACGGCGCCGACCGCGGCACCGTTGTGCCGCACCCCGGCGGCGATCCCGGCGCTGAGCAGCGACACCAGCACCAGATACAGCACGGTGCCGAGCACGGCGCGGCGGAACGTCGGGTCGGACAACGTGGGTGGCCCGTAGCCGAGGGCCACGGTGAGCCCTTCGCCGTGGAGCAGGGATCTGCCGGCGAGCGCGCCACCGACGACCCCGACCGCAGATCGCCGACCGGCTCGTCGTGAGCGCCGAGACCGTCAAGACCCACGTGAGCCGGGTGCTGTTCAAACTCGGTGTCCGCGATCGGGTGCAGGCCGTGATTGTCGCCTACGAGTCAGGCCTCATCGTTCCGCGCGCCGCTCGGTAGGTCGGACCTGTCAGGTGCACTTCGCGCCGGCGCTGCCCCGCGCGAGTTCCTTGTCCGCCTGGCCGAGGACCCGGATCCCGTTGACGCCGCCGGTGTAGGCCACCTCGGCCGCCAGGTCGCACAGCTGGCGGGCGGTGCCGGCGTCGCCGTCGGACAGGGTGGTGGCGATGACGACGGTCGTGCACTGGCCCTCGACCCTCACCCCCTGCACGCCGGGCCGGGCCAGGCGCTCCTGGACCCTGGTGCCGGCGCCACCGCAGTCGCCGCTGGTCGCGGTGCCGGAGGTCGGCGCGGCCGAAGGAGTAGCGGGGGAGTCACTGCACGCCGCCAGCGCCAGCAGGGTCGCGCCGGCGATGAGGACCAACCGTCCTGAGCTCATCCGCTGACGGTAGTCGTACACCCGGATCCTCGCCTACTACGATCGCCTGGGTGATCCCGGAGCTGCTGCCGTTCGCCGAAGCCGACGCCCGCCTCGACGGCGGCCTGTCCGCCTGCTTCCAGGGCTACTACGAGACGGTGCTGTTGTTCGCCGGTGACGTGACGTTCGACGGCGACCTCCTGCCCGCCGTCGAGGCCGTCGCGCCCGGCCCGTTCGACCTCGTCGCGTTCGCCGGGAACCTCACCGTCGGCGGGGCCGTCGCCGCCTACGAGGCGACGCCGGGCGTCTACGTCGGCGGGTTCACCCGGGCGGAGACCCTCGAGGGCGGCGACGCCGAGGTGTACCTGGGTGACGGCGCGTTCACGTGCTTCGTCTACGGGCACTACAACGACGGCATCCTGGAGACCGGCCGGATCGACACGCCGTGGGTCGTGAACTCCGACCACGACCTGCGGGTCACCGCGCCCGGCGCGACCCGCGTCGACAACTTCGGCGTCGACGGCGACTTCCACCGCGGCACCATCACCGAGTCGTTCGTGCCCGACGTGCTCGACGCGAAGCGCGGCAACCTGGACCTGGACGCGTTCCTGGAGCGGCTGCGGGCCGGGCTGCCGGTCCTGCTGCCCGGGGCGATGACCGCCCGGGAACAGACGCTCGCCGACATCGCCGTCGCCCGTGACGACCATCTCGACCTCACCGGCCGGGACCTCGACGGGTTTCCCGAGCAGATCCTCGCCATGCCGTGGCTGCGGACCCTCGTGCTGGACCGGACCGCGCTCGGCACGCTGCCGGAGGGCATCGCCGCGCTCACCGCCCTGGAGACGCTGTCGGTGCGTTCGTGCCGGCTGACGTCGCTGCCCGCCGCCGTCGCCGCGCTGCCCGCGCTGCGGGTGCTCCGCGTCGCCGGCAACCCGCTGCCGGCCCTGCCGGCGGGTCTCACCAGCCTGGTCGAGCTCGACGTGTCCGGTCTGGCCCGCCCGTCCGCGACGGGGGACCTGCCGGTGTTCGAACTGCCCGCGGACCTGACCGGGCTGCGGCGGCTGGTCGCCGACGGCACCAACCTCGCCGGCATCCCCGCCGAGGTGCGGGAGCTGTCGCTGCGGGGCTCGACGTGGCAGCACCTGCGGCGGGTCCCGCCCGGCCTCACCGGGCTGCGGCACCTGCGCCGCCTCGACCTGTCCGGCAACTGCTTCGACGCGCTGCCGGCGGACCTGCCGGACGTCGAGGAGCTGGATCTCGGCAACGCGCTCGGGCTGCTGCGGACCCCGCTGCCCAGCCTCGCCGGGCTGTCGCGGCTGCGGGTGCTGCGGCTGTCCGGCGGCACCGACCACAGTGCGGTGCCCGTGCCGCCGCACTCGCTGCTGCGCCCGGTGTTCGCCGTGCCGGTCGCCACCCTGGTGGAGCTGTCCGTGGACCGGTGGGGGCCGAGCGACAAGGGCGGCCGCGGCCCGCTCACCGCCGGTGACCTCGCGGGCATCGGCGGATTCCGGGCGCTGCGGATCCTCGACCTGTCGTTCAACGAGCTGCGGTCCCTGCCCGAGGACCTGTTCACGCTGCCGCTGGACCGGCTCGACCTGCGGTACAACCGCCTCGACGCGGCCTCCCGCGCCCGCGTCCGGGAGGTGTGCCCGCAGGCCGAGCTGTGAACCGTCAGGCGAGCTTGCGCACGACCCACCACACCGCGAGGGCGAGCACCGCCGCGGACAGGCCGACGAAGATGCCCGACTCGATCAGCTGGAAGGTCCAGAACCGCCCCACCGGCTGGTAGGTGTCGACGAACCGGTAGCCGCCCTGCTCCGTGACGCAGGCGCGCATCGCCGCCTCGTCCGGCAACGTCCGGCACACGGCCGGCACGGAGACACGGTTGGTGACGGTGCCGGCCTTGTCGATGACCTCATGCGCGAT
Source organism: Dactylosporangium siamense (assembly GCF_016862795.1). Taxonomy (GTDB): domain Bacteria; phylum Actinomycetota; class Actinomycetes; order Mycobacteriales; family Micromonosporaceae; genus Dactylosporangium; species Dactylosporangium siamense. The sequence goes on from NZ_BONQ01000111.1 coordinate 57,422, forward strand.
CCGCCAGTCGCCTTTCCCGGCGCGCGGGCTGGTGGTGCCGAACGGGTACGTCTCGGTGAGCGGCGGTTGGAACCGTTCCCGCAGCAGCAGGACACCGATCTTGACCGGCAGGTAGATGGCGAGCGTGGCCACCATCGCCGGGATGGTCCGCTTGAACAGGGCCCCCGCGGCGACGCCGACCGCGAACGCGAACACGGTGTAGGCGAGCGGGACGATGCCACGGAAGTCGAACACGTCCGAGTTGAGCCGCCCGAACGCGGCGTCGCCCTCGACCTGGACGCGCTCCAGCGGCTTGAACCACCAGGTCATCACCTCGGTCATGATCGCGGTCACCGCGACGGCGCCGGCCAGGTACAGCCCGAGCCGCGCGGCCAGCCACCGGCCACGGCCGTGCGACTGCGTCCAGACCAGGCGGTGCGTGCCCTGCTCGAGCTCCCGGGCGACGAGCGGCCCGCCCCAGAAGACCCCGAGCAGCATCGGCGCCAGGTTGAGCAGCCCGAACGAGTTGATGATCAGGTTGAACCTGTCGCTGAAGGCCTGGGCGAGCAGGTCGCAGTCGCCGCCGGACGCGATGCACGCGTCCAGCCCTGAGTCGCGCAACTGGGCGGTCATCGCCCGGTTCGTCAGGACCGCATACCCGACGACGACGGCCAGCAGGACGGCGGAGGACACCAGGTTGGGGCGGGCGAGCCGCCACGCGAGCCGGATCATGCGGCGACCTCCTGCGGCAGCGAAGTGGACATGTAGGCGAGTGCCAGCTCCTCCAGCGAGACCGGCCGGACCGTCCACATCGGATCGTTGATCGGGGCGCGGCCGCGGACCAGCAGGGTTGCCTGCCGTTCGGCGTAGTCGGCCTGGACCACCGTGTGCGCGGAGAACAACGACTGCGCGTCGGCCCGGGGGCCGGTGACCATCCGGTGCTGCGACAGCAGGGTCTCGGTGTCGTCGGCGAGCTGGACGTGCGACGTGGCCAGCAGCACCAGGAATTCGCAGGTCTTCTCGACGTCGGCGAGCAGGTGCGAGGACAGCACGACCGTCACGCCGGACTCGGCGACCTCGCTCATCAGGGTCCTGAGGAAGTCGCGGCGGGCGATCGGGTCCAGGTCGGCGACCGGCTCGTCGAGCAGCAACAGCTTCGGCCGTTTGCTCAGGGCCACGGTGAGCGCGAGCTGGGAGCGCTGCCCGCCGGACAGCTTGCCGACCTTCTGGTCCATCGGCAGGCCGATCCGGGTGATCCGGTCCCGGGCGCCGGGCGCGTCCCAGCCGGGGTTGAGCCAGGCGCCCATGCGCAGGGTCTCGGCGACGGTGAGGTTGCGGTACAGCGGCTTGTCCTGCGCGACGAACCCGACCTCGGCGACCGTGCCGGGGGAGCGCGGCCGGCGGCCCAGGACGCGCACCTCGCCCTCGGTGGGCCGCAGCAGGCCGACCGCGAGGCTCAGCAGGGTGGTCTTGCCGGCGCCGTTGGGACCGACGAGGCCGATCACCTGCCCGCCCGGCAGCGCCAGGGTGCAGTCGCGCAGCGCCCACTGCCGTCCGTAGCGGCGGCCCAGGCCCTCCGCCTCAAGCACGGGTGTCATGCAGTTCCTCCGTGTCATGGGTGTCTTTGCGCATCACCGCGCGGTACATCGCCTCGATGTCCTCGTCGATCAGCCCCGCCCGGCGGGCCGCGGCCACCCAGTCGGTCAGCCGCTGCTGCAGCTCGACCAGCTCGGCCTGGTCGCGTGGGGCGAGGGACGTGCGCACGAACGTGCCCGAGCCCTGCCGGACCACCAGCAGCCCTTCGCGCTCCAGCTCCCGGTAGGCCTTCAACACCGTGTTGGGGTTGATGGCGAGCTTCGCCACGACCTCTTTCGCCGTCGGCAGCTTGTCACCGGGCTCCAGCAGGCCCAGCCGCAGCGCGTGCCGCACCTGCTGTGCCAGCTGCAGGTAGGTGGCGACGCCGGACCGGTCATCGAGCTGGAAGTCGATCACCAAAGCCTCATTCCATTAAGTGCTTAGTGGAATGATGGTCATGCGATCGCGCCGATGTCAAGAACGCGGCTCGATGAGGTTCGCCGTGTGGGCGCGCCGGGCCGAGGCGACCGAGTCCAGCGGGGTGCCGGCACGGTAGGACAGCCGACACCTTCGACTCCTGGCCGAGCGGGGCGTCAGGTCACGGCGCGGCCAGTGCTTCGGTCGGGGACAGGCGGGATGCGCGCCATGCCGGATAGCTGCCGGCACCGCCGCCGATCATCAGCGTCGCGAGCACCCCACCGACCGTTGCCCAGGCCGGAACCACCGTGGGCCAGCCCTGATAGGCCGCATAGGCGCCGGTGACGGCGATACCCACCACGACCCCGCCGACGCCGCCGAGCGCCGACAGCAACTGCGACTCGGTGAGAAACTGCAGCCGGATGTGTCCGCGGGTCGCGCCCAGGGCCCGGCGCAGACCGATCTCGGAACGCCGCTCCAGCACCGAGATCACCATGGTGTTCGCCACGCCGACGCCACCGACCAGCAGGGCCACGGCGCCGAGCCCGAGCAGGAGGCCCGAGAGCGTGCTGTCGGTCGCCGCCTTCGCGGCCAACGCGTCCGACGGCCGCGACACCTTCACCTCGTTCGGATGTTCCGGGTTCGCCGTTCTGGCCAAAATCGCCTGGACCGGCACGACCGAGTCGTCGCGGGCACGGGTGTAGATGGTCGTCGGATAGCCGTCGAAGCCCAGCTGCGCGATCGCCGCCGGCCAGCCGATCAGCGCGGCGTTGTCCAGTTCCGGTGCGAGGGGCACCGCGTCGAGCAGGCCGACCACGGCGAACCATTGGTGGTTGAGCCACACCTTGACCTCGGGGCTGGGCGCGGTGATGCCGAGCCGCCGGGCCGCGGTGACGCCGAGCACGACGGCCGGGTAGGTCTCGGTCGCCGCGTTGAGCCAGGTGCCGCGGGCGACGGCGGCGTGGACGGTGTCGAGCAGGTCGGTCCGGGCGGCCAGCACCGCGATACTGCCCGTCTGGGCCGCCGGCATGTGTTCGCTGCGGTACACGTGAGCGGTGGTTCTCGCGGTTGCCGTCACCGAAGTGACCTCAGGTATCCGGCCGACCATCGCGACGGCGTCGGTGGGCAGGTGCGCCTCGTCGCCGAGCATGGTCTCCCCCGGACTGATCCTGAGCAGGTTGGTGCCGAGCCTGGCGAGTTGCTCGTCGATGTGGGCCCGGCTGGAGCTCGCGATACCCACGACGCAGACCATGGCCGCGATACCGATCGCGATGCCCAACGCCGCGAGCACCGCGCGCAGCGGCCGGGTCCGCAGGCCGGTGGCGCCGACCCGGGCGACGTCGCGGGGCAGCAGGCGCGACGGTGCCGTCATGACGTCACCTGGCCGTCGCGGATCTCGACCCGCCGCGGCAGGCCCGCGGCGATGTCCCGGTCGTGGGTGATGAGCACGACGGTGGTACCTCCAGAGTGCAGTTCGTGCAGCAGCCGCAGCACGTGCGCCCCGGACTCCGTGTCGAGGTTTCCGGTCGGCTCGTCGGCCAGCAGCAAGGGGGGATCACCGAGGACGGCGCGGGCGATGGCGACCCGCTGCCGCTCGCCACCGGACAGTTCGTGCGGCCGGTGGTCGAGCCGGTGACCGAGCCCGACCCGGCGCAGGGCGTCCGCGGCGCGGCGGCGCCGTTCGCGCAAGCCGACGCCGGCATAGAGCAGCCCGTCCGCCACGTTGTCGACGGCCGGCACGGCGGCGGCGAGGTGGAACTGCTGGAAGACGAACCCGATCGTGCGTCCGCGCAGAGCGGACAGCTGCCGGTCGGACAGCCGCGACAGCTCCCGGCCGCCGACCGCCACGGTGCCGCTGGTGGGCAGGTCCAGCGCGCCCATCAGGTGCAGCATCGTCGACTTGCCGGATCCGGACGGTCCGACGATGCCCACCAGCTCGCCGGGTTCGATCGTCAGCGACACGTCGCGCAGGGCCACGACCCCGCCCGGGTAGGACTTGCCCACCCCGCTGAAGGTGATCACGTCGGGATCCCGACGAGGGTTCCCTCGGTGATGCCGTCGCCGGAGATCTGCACCCGACCGCCGGCGAACATGCCGAGTTCCACGGGCACGTAGTGGTTGGTCGAGCCGGCCACGACCTGGACGCCGGTGGCGCCGTCGGTGAGTGCGACGAGCGCGGCCACCGGGACGGTGAGCACGTTCTCGACGGTCGCCGCGACCAGCGAGACCGTGACCGGCGCCCGGTCGAGGGTGCCGAGCCTGGTCTGGTCGGCCACGGTGACCGTCACGTCGATCGTGGCCGGGTCCTCGGCCAGACGGCCCGCGACGGCCACCGACCCGACCGTGGCGACGGTGCCGGGCACGATCGTCCCGTCCGGCAGCGTGACCGTGGCGGTGCTGCCCTGCCTGGCCATGCTCTGGTAGGTCACGTCCAGCGGGATCTGCACGACCCGGGTGGTGCCGGAGTAGCTGAGCATCTGGCCGTTGGCGGGGTCGCCGAGCTGCGCGTCGACGGTGGCCACCCGCACCGGCCCGGTGGCGATCACCGCGGTCGCGGGCTCGAAGACCCCGGTCTGGGTGAGTCCGTGGTCCTTCTGCCATTTTCGCACCGCGGTCGCGGTCGAAGCGGTGTACGTCGTGTCGACGGTGAACCCCGCATAGCCGAGGGCGGCGAGGTTCTGCTCGACCTCGTTGACGTCCCACCCCGCGTCCCCGGACTGGATCGGTCGGTAGAGCGGGTGGTCGCCGTACAACAGCGACACCGGCCGGTTGTCGACCTGATACAGCGCCTCACCGCGGCTGATCAGGGTGCCCAGGACCGGCAGAGCCGTAATCGTGCCGTTTCCGCGCGCGCTGACCCGCACCGGCGTGCCGTAGCCCAGCGTGCCGTTCACCTGCTGCGTCCTGGTCAGCGTGACCCGGGTGACCGGCGCGGTCGCGAGTGCCGGAGCGCCGCCCGGCGACGGCGGGTCCCCACCGAAGCCGATCGAGGCGGCGGCGACGGCCGCGGCCACCAGGGCCGTCGCCGCGGTGATCACGACGGCGCGCAGCCGGGTCACTTGCCACCTCCCTTCGGCGCGCCACTGTTGCCGAGCCGGTCCTTGCAGGCAGCGTCCGCGGCCTTGTAGGTCGGGTCGTTGACGATCTGGTCCCGGGTGGCGTTGGCCAGCCGGCCACCGAACTGGCTCTTGCCGGTGGTCGGGTCGGGGTCGGTCAGTTCGACGCCGTGTTCGCGCATGCACACGGCATATGCGCGCAGGCCCTCCAGTTGCTGCGGCGTGACGGCGCCCGCTTCGCCGCCGTCCGGCAGGAAGTGCCGGCAGGCGCTCATCGCGGTGTCCCAGGCGCCGTTGGCCGCAGGCGGTGTGATCACCACGTTGCCGCTGTCGGGGTCCTGGTCGGGGACGTCCTGACCGTGCTCCCGCATACATGCGGCGAACTGCTGATAGGAGCTGGCGGCGCCCTGCGACGAGCCACCCTTCGGTGCTCCACCGTCATCGCCGCATGCCGCCATGAACGCGGCCACCAGGACCAGGACTGCAAGCATTCGTCTCATGCCGCAATGTCTACGTGGCGGGGGTCGACACCACCGCGACCGCGCATGTCGGACCGTTGCAATGCCCTGCGGCGCACAATTGGGCCATGCGAGTGCTGGTGGCCGAGGATCACGCGACACTGGCCAAGCGGATCGCCGAGGGACTGCGCGACGCCGGGATGGCGGTCGACGTCGTCCACGACGGCGCGGCCGCGCTGGAACGGGCCGGCCACACGGCGTATGACGTGGTCGTTCTCGACCGCGACCTGCCCGTGGTGCACGGCGACCAGGTGTGCCGGTCGCTGGCCGCCGCGCTGGGCGGGCCGCGGATCCTCATGCTCACCGCCGCCGCGAGCGTCGACGAACGGGTCGACGGCCTGGAGCTGGGCGCCGACGACTACCTGGGCAAGCCGTGCGCCTTCCACGAGCTGGTGGCGCGGGTGCGTGCACTGGGCCGGCGCGCGCCGTCCGCGCCGCCGCTCATCCGCCGCGGCGACGTCACCGTCGACCGGGCCCGGCATCGCGCCGGCCGCGGCGGTCAGGCGCTGTCGCTGACCCGCAAGGAGTTCGGCGTGCTGGAGATCCTGGTCGCCGCCGACGGCGCCGTGGTCAGCGCGGAAGAGCTGCTGGAGCACGTGTGGGACGAGAACGCGGACCCGTTCAGCACGATCGTCTCGGTGACCATGGCCCGGCTGCGGCGCAAGCTCGGCCCGCCGCCGATGATCGAAACCGTCGTCGGTAAGGGGTACCGGATGTGACCAGGCCGAAACCGACTGTCCGGGTGCGTCTGACGTTGTTGTACACCGGCCTCTTCGCCGCCGGCGGCGCCATCCTGTTGGTGATCACCTACCTGCTGGTGGCGGCCATTCCCACGGCCGTGACCTCGTGGTCGGTCCGCCTGCCGGGCGGGCAGGTGGAGACGTCGGCGTTTCGGGTGCCGGATCGCGCCGAGTTCGAGCCGATCTGCGTCGAGGCCCTCAGGTCGAAGGATGTCGATCCGAACCTCCGGGACAAGTGCGTGACGGCGTATCAGGTCTGGGGTGCGCAGACCCAGCGCGCGGAGACGCTGTCGCAGCTCCTGCGGTTCTCCTTGACCACCCTGGCGGCGGTGATCGGCCTCGCGGCACTGACCGGCTGGATCGTCGCCGGCCGGGTGCTGCGACCCGTGCACACGATCGCCGCGGCCGCCCGCGCGGCGTCGCAACGCAACCTGTCGGACCGGATCGCATTGCAGGGTCCGCACGACGAGCTGCGGGACCTGGCCGACACGTTCGACGAGATGCTCGACCGTCTGCAGGCCACCTTCGTCGGCCAGGAACGGTTCATCGCCAACGCCAGCCACGAGCTGCGCACACCGCTCATGGCCATGCGGGCCACGGTGGACGTCGTGCTCGCCAAGCCGGCACCCACCAACGCCGAGCTGTGCGAGATGGCGCAGGACGTCCGTATCGAGGTCGATCACGCCGAGGGACTCGTCGAGGCGCTGCTCACGCTGGCCCGCAACGAGCGCGGGTTGATGGTCAGCGAGGACGTCGACCTCGCCACGGCGGCTGAGGACGTCCTGGACTCGGCCGAACTGTCCGACCGGCACGTGCACGCGTCGCTTGAGCCGGCGGCCACGTCCGGCGATCCGGTGCTCCTGGAGCGGCTCATCGCCAACCTGGTCGACAATGCCGTGCGGTACAACGTCACGGGCGGCGACGTGTGGGTCAGCACGTCCACCGCGCACGGCCGGCCGACGGTCGTGGTGGCCAACACCGGCCCGGTCGTCCCGACCGAGGCGATCGACGGCCTGTTCGAACCCTTCCATCGTCTGAACGACCGCACCTCCGGTGACGGCTTCGGGCTCGGTCTGGCCATCGTCGCGTCGATCGCCACGATGCATCACGGCACCGTCACCGCCGTCCCGAGACCCGGCGGCGGCCTGCACGTCACGCTCGCGCTGCCGCCCGCCGCGGGGTCGGGTCAATGCGGCGACGCGGCGCACCACGTTGGAGCCGCCAGCTCCTACAGGTTGTAGGTGTAGCATCTGGTGATGATTTGTCCCATTTATTCGGTCATCACCGGAACGGAGCCCGCTCATGCCACGTCCGCGCCTGCCCTTCGAAACACCGCAGACAACCCTCACGGCAGATGCCACAGCCGACACCTCGGCCGGGCCACTCCGCGATGTCGTCGCGAAGGTGCCGGCGATCACCCTCGGCTTCTGGGTGGTCAAGATTCTCGCCACCACGCTCGGCGAGACCGGTGGCGATTCGCTGTCCATGTCGATGGGCCTGGGCTATCCGACCAGCAGCCTGATCTTCGCACTCGCGTTTGTGGCCGCGGTGATCCTGCAGATCCGGGCGGCGCGGTTCGATCAGTGGATCTACTGGTTCACGATCGTCGCGACGACGACGTTGGGCACCACGATCGCCGACTACGTTGACCGGGACCTGGGCATCGGCTATCTGGGCGGCACCACGATCCTGCTCAGCGGCCTGCTCGCCGCCTTCGGCCTCTGGCACAGGGCGACCGGCACGATCGCGGTGACCAGCGTCCGGACACCGCGCACCGAAGGGTTCTACTGGCTGACCATCCTGTTCTCACAGACCCTGGGAACCGCACTGGGCGACTGGACCGCCGACACGATCGGACTCGAATACACCGGCGGCGCACTCCTGTTCACCGCCCTGCTGGCGGTCATCGCCGCCGCGTATCGCTGGACCCGCCTTCCGCACGCGCTGTTGTTCTGGGCGGCGTTCGTGCTGACCCGGCCGCTCGGCGCCGTGGTCGGCGACTTCCTCGACAAGCCCCTCGCCAAGGGCGGCCTGGCCCTGGACCGCTACGCCGCCTCCGCCGTGCTGCTGGCAGCCATCATCGCGATCCTCGCCGTTCGGCGCCAGCACCCCGCAGCCCGGCCCCACTGAGTGACAGCACTTCCGGCCACGGAAACATCCGCCGGCCGGCCAACCGTCAGCTGCCGGTCCGGCGTGCGCCGATGAGGATGGCGGCGATGAACAGGCGAGCACCGCCGCCGTTGTCAAGGTCGATAGGATTCCGGCCGTGACACCCGTGACGCTGGACGCCGTCCTGGAGCGGATCACCTACGTCAGCGAGGAGACCGGCTACACCATCGCCCGGGTCGCCACCGACCGCTCCGGCCAGGACCTGCTCACCGTGGTCGGCGCGCTGCTCGGTGCGCAGCCGGGCGAGAGCCTGCGACTCGTCGGACGATGGGGGTCGCACCCGAAGTACGGCAAGCAGTTCGAGGTGCACTCCTTCACCACCGTGCTCCCGGCGACGATCCAGGGCATCGAGCGCTACCTCGGCTCCGGGCTGATCAAAGGCATCGGCCCCCGGATGGCGGCCCGCATCGTCGAACGGTTCGGCGCCGACACCCTCCGCGTGATCGAGGAGGAACCGACCCGGCTGATCGAGGTGCCGGGCCTCGGCCCCAAACGCACCGCCATGATCGGCGCGGCCTGGGAGGAACAGAAGGCCATCAAGGAGGTCATGGTCTTCCTGCAGGGCGTGGGCGTCTCCACGTCACTGGCCGTGCGCATCTACAAGCAGTACGGCGACTCCGCCGTCGCCGTGGTCCGCGACGAGCCCTACCGCCTGGCCGCCGACGTGTGGGGCATCGGCTTCCGCACCGCCGACACCATCGCCCAGGCCGTCGGCATCCCGCACGACAGCCCGCAACGGGTGCGCGCCGGCATCCAGTACACCCTGTCCGAAGCCGCCGACAACGGCCACTGCTACCTACCCGAACCCAACCTGATCACCGACGCCGCGGAGATCCTCGGCGTCCCCGCCGGACTGGTCCGCACCTGCCTGACCGACCTCGCCGCCGACGAGGGCGTGATCCGCGAGGCCGTGCCCAACCCGAGCACCGGCGACGGCACCATCCCCGCCGTCTACCTGGTCCCGTTCCACCGCGCCGAATCCTCCCTGGCCGGAAGCCTGCTGCGACTGCTGCACACCCGGGCCGACCGGATGCCCGCCTTCGCCGGCGTCGACTGGGCCAAGGCCCTGGCCTGGCTGCGCGAGCGGACCGGTCACGACCTCGCCGAGGAGCAGTTGGCGGCGGTACGGCTGGCGCTCACCGAGAAGGTCGCCGTCCTCACCGGCGGCCCCGGCTGTGGCAAGTCCTTCACCGTCAAATCCGTCATCACCCTGGCCGCGGCGAAGAAGGCCCGCATCGTGCTGGCCGCACCCACCGGTCGCGCCGCCAAACGCCTCACCGAACTGTCCGGACACCCGGCCACCACCGTGCACCGGCTCCTGCAGCTGCGCCCCGGCGGCGACGCCACCTACGACCGGGACAACCCGCTCGACGCCGACCTGGTCGTCGTCGACGAGTCCAGCATGCTCGACCTGATCCTGGCCAACAAGCTCGTCAAGGCCGTCCCCGACGGCGCGCACCTCCTCCTCGTCGGCGACGTCGACCAGCTGCCCTCCGTCGGCGCCGGCGAGGTCCTGCGCGACGTCCTCGCCGCCGACACCGTGCCCCGGGTGCGGCTGACCAAGGTCTTCCGGCAGGCCGCCCAGTCCGGCGTCATCGTCAACGCCCACCGCATCAACGCCGGCCAGGCCCCGCTGTTCGGCGAGCACCCCGACTTCTTCCTGTTCCCCGTCGAGGAGCCCGAGGCCACCGCCGAGACCGTGGTCGACATCGTGGCCCGTCGCGTGCCACGGCGCTTCGGCCTGCAGTCCCGAGACATCCAGGTGCTGACCCCGATGCACCGCGGCCCCGCCGGCGCCGGCAACCTCAACACCCTGCTCCAACAGGCACTCGCACCCTCGCGGGAAGGCGCCCCGGAACGCCGCCACGGCGCCCGGGTCTTCCGCCCCGGCGACAAGGTCATCCAGATCCGCAACAACTACGAGAAGGGCACCGCCGGCGTCTTCAACGGCACCGTCGGCGTCGTCACCGCCCTGTCCGCGACGGACCGCCAGCTGACGGTACGCACCGACGAGGACGAAGACATCGACTACGACTTCGACGAGCTCGACGAGCTCCAGCACGCCTACGCCATCACCGTGCACCGCTCCCAGGGCAGCGAATACCCGGCCGTCGTCATCCCGGTCACGATGAGCGCGTACACCCTGCTGCAACGCAACCTGCTCTACACCGCCGTCACCCGCGCCAAACGCCTCGTCGTGCTCGCCGGCAGCCGCAAGGCCCTGTCCATCGCCGTCCGCACCGCCGGCACCGGCCGCCGCCACACCGCCCTGACCCACCGCCTCACGGCCCCGACAGGCAGGGCGAAGGTGTAGCGGCCCCTTGGTGGTTCAGCGGCGGCTGGAGTGCCGGGCGGGGTCGCGCCAGCGGGCCACGAACTCGGTGCGGTTCGTGCAGTGGGTCTTGGCGAGGATGTTGCGGACGTGCGACTCCACGGTCCGTTCCGACAGGACCAGGCGCTCGGCCATCTGCCGGTTGGTCAGGGCCTGCGCGAGCAGCTCGGCGATCTCGCGCTCCCGGGTGGTGAGCGGGTCGGGGTCGTGCCGGTCCTCGGCGATGCCGGCGGCGAGTTCGGCGGCGGCCGCCGCGGTGCCGGGCATGCCGAGCCGCGACGCGATGTCGAGCGCGTGCCGGGCCAGGTCGGCCGCCCCGGTCAGGTCGTCCTGCGCCCGCCGCACCCGGGCCAGGCTGAGGCACGTCAGCGCGGTGTCGGGCAGGGCGCCGAGCGCGCGGTCGCGGACGAGCGCCTCGCGCAGCAGCTCCGCCGCGAGCGGCAGGTCGCCGCCGACGGCCGCGAGCTGGCCGAGCTCGCGGCTGACGGTGCCGCGGTAGAACACCGTCGCCGTGCCCAGCGCGCCCGGGTAACGGCGGAACGGCAGCAGCTGTCCGTAGACCAGCCCGGCCGTCGGCGCGTCGTCGAAGCGTTGGATCAGGTCGACCATCTGGAGCAGCACCGCCGCCCAGGCCGGGTGGTCGGCGGGGAGCGGCAGCCGGGCGCGGAGCCGCTCGTACACCTCCATCGCCTCCTCCACCGCACCGCACAACGCGAGCGACGTGGCCCGCTGGATGTCGACCAGCGGCAGCGCCGGCGCGTCGCGCAGCGCCGCGTCGAGCCCGTCGGGCAGGGCCGCCGGGTCCCCACGCAGGACGGCGACGTGCACGCCGTGGGCGAAGTGCATCGCCAGGGCGTTGCCGTCGCCGGAGGAGAGCGCGATGGCCGTGGCCTGGTGGCTGTGCGTGGCCGCCTCGGCGAACCGGCCGGCGAGCGCCGCCCGGCTGGCCCGCAACCGGTGCCGGTGCCAGTGCACGACCGGCAGCGGCGCGGCGGCGGCCAGGTCTTCGATGGCCGCGGCCGCCGACTCGACGACGTCCAGGTCGACGGTGAGGTAGCCGGCGGCCATCCGCCACTCGTGCCCGATGACCGCCGCGAGGGGCTGGCCGAGCGCCTCGGCACGACCGGCGAGCAGGTCCCCGAGCCGCAGCCGCTCGGCCGTGTCGTCGGGGTGCACAAGGGTCAGCTCGCGGGCCCGGGCCGCCTCGATCTCCGCGTGCGGGTCGCCGCTCGACGCGGCCAGCGCGAGGGCCTCCCGGGCCGGCGCCTCCGCCTGGGTGACCCGCCCGGCGTCGGCGGCCATCACCGCGACCTGCGCCAGCACCCGGGCGCGCAGCCCGTCGGGGAGGCCCGGGTGGGCGAGCGCCCGCCGGCACAGCCGGGTGATCACCGCCCCCGCCTGCGGGAACGTCACGCCCTGCAGGACCAGCGCGGCGAGCGCGACGAGGTCGCCCCGGCCGGCGCCCTCGGCCGCGTCGGCCGCCGAGACGCACAGCTCCAGGCAGCGGTCGTACCGCCCGGCGCGGTACTGCGCCCCGGCGAGCTCGATGAGCAGCTCGGCCCGTTCGTCGCCGGTGGCGCCGGCCGCGGACGCGTCGGTCAGCGCGGCGTCGAGGTGCCTGGCCGCGTCCTCGTAGGCGTGCGCCGCGCCCGCCTGCGCCGCGGCCCGCCGGGACCAGGCGGCGGCGGCCCGCAGGTCGGTGGGGTCGGTGCCGGCCTGCCGCCAGTGCGCGGCGATCCGGGCCGCCCGCTCGCCGCCGGCGGCCTCGAGGGCCAGCGCCGCGGCGCGGGCCAGCCCCCGCCGCACCGCCGGCTCCAGCCGCGCGACGATCCCGTCGCGGACGAGCGCGTGGGCGAACCGGTACCCGTTGCCGTCGCCGGTGACGGTCAGCAGCCCGGCCTGCCACGCCGCGGTGAGCGCCGCGGCGACGTCGCCGTCGTGCAGCACCGCTCGCAGCAGCGGCTCGTCGACTTCCTCGCCGAGGATCGCGGCCGCCTCGAGCACGCCGCGCTGCGGTGTGGTGAGTGCGCCGAGCAGCGTCCGCACGACGGTCGGCAGGTCGCTCTGCCCGTGCCCGGCGCGGACCGCGGCGACGAGCAGCGGCAGCCCGCCGGTGCGCGCGAACACGTCCGGTGCGACCCGGGCGTCCACCAGCTCGGCCACCTCGGCGCAGGTGAACGGCTCCAGTGGCAGCGCCGCGGCGCCGTACCGGCCGAGACCGGCCAACCGCAGCGCCACCTCTTCCGGCGCGGGGGTGCGAACGGTCCCGACGAGGACGAGACCGCTGTCCGCGGCGCCCTCGGCGAGCTGCCGCAACAGGTCCAGGGATGCGGCGTCCGCCCAGTGCAGGTCCTCGAGCACGACGATCATCGGGGCGGCGGCGAGGATCGCGTCGCCCATCCGGGCCAGCGCGGCGAACCGGGCCGACGCGGCCGCGGTCGGCTCCACCGCCGGGCCGGACCCGGCCTCGACACCCGCCCGGCGCAGGACCGTCCGCCACGGCCAGAGCGGCGGCGCCGGCTCCGCGGGGCAGTACCCGCGCACGACCGCCGCGCCGGCCTCCCGCACCGCCCGGTCGACCAGCATGCTCTTGCCCACCCCGGCCGGGCCCTCGACGACCACGATCCCACCGACGGCCAGCCGCTCGGCGAGCACGGCAAGCTCGCGGTCACGGCCGACGAACGCGATCCCGGGCATGGACACCCGCCCATTATGGGCGCCTCAGTGCCGGGTTCAGTGCCAGGTTCAGTGCCGGCACGGATGTCCGTCACCCCCCGGAGCGGCACGCTCGGAGCATGTACATCTCCACGCAGCATGTCCCCGACGCCCATCCCGTCGACACCGCCTGGGTCGACCGGGCCCTGTCCACCGCCGGCGACCCGCTCGGGACGCTCCCTGGCGACCCGCTCGGCGCGCTCATCGGCCGGCCGCTCGGTGCCGGTGACGGCATCATGATCACCGGTTGGTCGGCGCCGGGACCGGACCGGCTGGCGCTCCTCGGCGCGCACCTCGGGTCCGCCCCGGGACCCGCCCGTTTCATGCAGGTCGTCGGGTTCGACGGGCCCCGCTCACAGGAATGGGCGGACGCCGAGGAGTTCGCGTCGACCCGGCGCCTCTGGCCGGCCACCCGCGACATCCCCGGCATCGTCTGCACCCTCCGGCTGCGGGCCGCCGACAACGCCGTGACGATCGTGACGCTCGCCGAGACCGCCGACGCCATCGACGACGGCATCCGGGCCGTCATGTCCACCACGCTGCTGCCGGAGGAGAACCCGGCGCTGCTCAGCCGGCCCGACCGGATGGGCGTCTACCGCCTCATGCACGCCGACCTGCCGATCGAGGGGAGCCGGGCATGACCACGCTGACCGCCGCGGGGACCTGGACCGTCGCCACGCCGACCCGGGCCGGGTTCGCCGCCCGCAACTTCGGCTTCAAGACCGTGCACGGCACCATCGCCGTGACCGCCGGCACCCTGGAGATCGGCGCGGACGGCCGGCCGACCCGGCTGGCGGGCACCCTCGACCCGGCGTCCGTCGACACCGCCAACCCGCGCCGGGACCGCGACCTGCGCGGCCCGCGCTTCCTCGATGTTGACCGGTATCCGCGCATGGAGCTGCTCGCAGCACAGTTCGAACCGTCCACCGGCGGATGGCGCGCTCAGGCGCTGCTGCGGGTCCGCGGCCACGACGCTCCACTGTGGATCGACGGCACCGTCGAGGAGCATGCCGACCAGTTGCGGGTCACCGGCACGGCCCGGCTGCACCTGCCGGACGCCGGGATCCGGGCACCGCGGATCCTCGTCGGCCGTGACGTCGACCTGACCATCACCGCCACCCTGCACCGTTCCGCTCCATGAGCATCTGGTCGGCGTCGACATCGACGAAGCCGTCGGTGGCCGGCCGGTTGCGGCGCGAGCCATCCGCAGCTGTTGGCGGCCGTCCAGTCCGACGTGCTGCGAATGCCGTTGCCCGGACTGAGCCGCTACCTCCCGGATGCGCACTGAGCCCAACCGGTGAGCGATCCTGCACCACCCGGTGGGACACCCCTACTCCTCGGCCAGCAGCTGGGCGATCGGTAGGCGGTGCAGGATCGCGATCGGTACTGTCGCGGCGATCGCGGACACGGCGACGCCGGCGGTGAGGGCGACCGCCGCGCACCACAGCAACGGGGTGGTGAGCGCGCCGGCGAACACGGCCGCGGCAGCCAGGCCGAGGCCCGCACCGGTGGCGCCGCCCAGCAGGCCGATGGCGACCGCCTCGGTGACGACGAGACGGCGGAGCTGGTTGTCGGGCCAGCCGGCGGCGCCGAGCAGGGCCAGCTCGCCGGAGCGTTCGGAGATGCCGAGGAACAGCACGTCGCCGACGGACACGATGCCGAGCACGATGGTGATGGCGACGGCGAGGTAGTCAACGGTGCGGGCCTGCACTGCGATCGCCTCGCCGAGCAGGGTGCCGACGACCGCGCCGCGGAACGCGAAGGTGATGGCCAGCAGCATGGTGAGCGCGGCGACGCCGATGGCGAGGCTGCCGGCACCCACGGCGGCCCGGCCGGGTGTGCGGGCCACGTAGGACAGGGCGAGCCCGGTCACCCGCCGTGGGCTGCGCCGCCTGGTGGACGGTGCCGACACGGCGGGGCGCACGGCCACGGCGGGGTCCGGTCTGGCCGCTCGCAGCGCCGGCCACAGTCCGGCCGCGACGGCCAGGAGCAGCGCGACGGGGATCGCCAGGAGGGCGTGCGGCCAGCCGATGTCGAGCCCGAACGCGAGGGCGAGCGGCACGGCGAGCAGGGTTCCGGCGAGGCCGGCGGCCAGGCCGATGCCGGTGGTCTCGGTGAGCAGGAGGCGGAGCAGCTGTCTTCGGTTCCAGCCGAGGCAGGCGAGGACGCCGAGGTCGGTGCGCCGGGCGCGGGTGGCGGCGTTGGTGGCGTTGAGCACGGCGAGGGCGCACACGACGAGCACGAGACCGGACAGCAGGACGCTCTTGCGGTCGGCGGCGCGGACCAGCACCGCTGCGACGCCCTTCTTCACCCACGGTTCGGAGAGGGCAAGGTCCGGGCGCCCGAATTTGCCCGCCGGGTAGTGGACGGTGACGCCGGTGGGGGAGGAGCCGAGGGTGATGTCGACCTGCAGGCCGGTGCGGCGGGCGATCTGCTCGGCGACGAGCCGGACCTGTTCGCGATCGGCGGCGTCCATGCCGACGGCGCCGGTGAGCCGCACCCGCACCATGCTGATCGGCGCGGTGCGGTTGAGCTGGTACTCCGGATACTCCGGTGTCGTGCCGTATCCGTCGGGGCCGAAGATGACCGGCAGCGCGC
This sequence comes from Dactylosporangium siamense, assembly GCF_016862795.1. Taxonomy (GTDB): domain Bacteria; phylum Actinomycetota; class Actinomycetes; order Mycobacteriales; family Micromonosporaceae; genus Dactylosporangium; species Dactylosporangium siamense. Next base: position 73,521 of record NZ_BONQ01000111.1, read on the forward strand.
CCATCGTCGTCAGCATCAGCGGTGGCTGGCTGAGCAGGCCGCTGACGTTGGCGTTGGGCTCCAGGCGCCGGCCGTTCAGGGCTGTGCGGGACGCGTCGTCGGCGCCGGCGGCTCCGGGGTTGAAGTACGTGTCCATCGGCACCGCGGACAGCGGGCCGCCCAGCTGGACCCGGGACGGGTCGAAGGTGCCGACGGCGTCGAGTGCGACGTCGGGCATGGCGATGTCGCCGGGTTGGACGTCGTGCTCGGCGGTGATGTTCGGGTGCGCCGCGACGGCACCGCGCACCCCGGTGTCGGCGAGCTCCATCGGCACCGGGTGGCCGCTGTCGCCGGCGTCGGCGCCGAGGCCCCAGATCTTCAGGTCGTAGGGCACCGGTTCGGTGCGCAGGCCGTCGCCGTCGGCGGTCGTCCGGGCGGGGCCGACGGTCCAGAACCGGTCCAGCCACAGCGTGTTGGCCACCGCCATGTCGTCGGGACCGTTCTGGAACGGGTGGCGCAGCCGGTCGACCAGGTCCTGGTACGGCTGGTCGATCGTGACGGTGCGGGTCGCGACCGGTGTGCCGGGCTGGCCGTCCAGGGCGGCGCGGAGGCTGCGGTTGTCGGTGCCGGCCCGGACCAGGTCCACCGACGTGCCGCCCAGCCGCTGGATCCGCAGGTCGAGCCGGGCGTCGAGCTGTGGCTTGTCGGCGACGAGGATCGGCAGCGAGTCGTAGGGGTACGGCATGCCGTCGAGCCGACGCCGCGCGGGTTGTTCGCCGGCGGTGAAGTAGCGACCGGAGGTGACCGCGCCGTCGAGACCGGCGAGGGCGGCCTCGGACGCGGGGTCGACGGCCGCCATCAGGAACGGCACCGACCAGGCGAGGGTGACCACCGGCGCCACCGGGTCACCGAACACGTCGCGGGAGCCGGGCCCGCCGACGCAGGTGAGCGACGAGCGGCCCGGCAGGTCGGTCGGGTCGATGAAGTCGCGTTCCCCGATGGACTGCACGACGGGGCAGATCTGCCGGCGGGCACCGGCCGGGTCGACCTCCTCGGCGGGTGGGATCCCTTCGCCGCCGCGCAGCTCGCTGAGCTGCTTCTGGTACAGCGGATTCCGGGTCGAGTACAGGTAGGCCGCGCCGTCGGGGATGCGGGACAGGCCGGCGTCGGTGACCCAGGTCGGCTGCACCTTGAGGACCTGGCGTTCGGCGGCCGGATCGAGGTCGGCGTCGAGGTGCACGGCGACGGGGACGGTCCGGATGACGTAGCCGATGACGGCGACGGGCGCGGCGACGGCGACGCCCGGCACGCCCTGGATCTGGTGCCACTGCTCGACGGTGATGCCTCCGCGGAGGCCGGCGAGCTGACCGGACTGCACCAGGTCGCGCTGCTGCTCCAGCGGCAGGACGCTGCCGGTCGGGCGGATCAGGATGTCGTAGGCGGGGCGGAAGTTGGCCTCGACGGTGCCGGTGGCGTCGAGCCGGGCGGTGACGGCGGCCGCGGTCAGCAGCGTGAAGCCGACCACCGCGACAGTGATCATCGAGAGGAGGGCAAGCGATCGCTGCAAGCGGACCCGCCACTGCGACACGGCCATACCAAGCATCGATCGCCCCCGTTTCAGCGTCTCGATGGCATGTTATCGCTCACATCCGCGGATGTGGGCAACCTCAAGAGGTTGCCCACGTGACCGGGTCGCGGTGCTACTTGTTCTGTGGTGGTGTCGCGCTCGGGTCCGACGGCTTGCCCGGGCGCTCCGTGCCGGACGGTTTCACGTTCGGGTTGTGCTTGTCGCCGGGGCTGCCGTGGCCGGGCGGCAGCTCGGTGGTGCAGGTGAGCGGCCCGCTGGCGGGCACGAGGCGCTCGACCGATCCGGGGATGCCGCCGGTGATCGCCAGTTGGGCCGGGTTCAGGTAGCCGATGAACAGCTGCTTGCCGGCGGGCACGGCCGCGGGGTCGTAGATGAATGCGACTTCGCCGTCCGTGTCGGACGCCCGCACGACGTCCAGGACGCCGGGGCCGGTGCCGTTGACCAGGGTCGGGTCGTCGTGCGGTCCGACGCAGAACTCGCCGACCTTGATGAGCACCGGGAAGCCGGCCTGGCGCAGCGCCGCCTCCAGCCCGGCGGGGTCGTCGAAGTACTGGCGTTTGGTCCAGGTCACCTGGACGGTGCCGTCGGTCAGCCGGTCGACGGTGTACGCGACGGTGCGGACGTGCACGTCCTGCCCGGTCGCGGGCGGTGCGGCGGACGGGTTGGCGAGCGTCGCCACGCCCAGCGCGAGGCCGGCGACCGCCACCGTCCCGGCCGCCACGGTCGCCACCCGGCGGTGGTGCCGGCGGGTGCGCCCCGTGCTCACGATCTGCTCGACCGGGACGGCCATGCTCACCCCGTCCATGGCGTCCCTCAGGGTGTCCAGTACCGCGGTGTCGTGGTCGTTCATGATCCACCTTCCAGGTGTTGGTTGATGACGAGCTGCCCGCGCAGTGTCGCGACGGCTCGGGACAGGTGGGCGGTGACGGTGCCCGGGGCCATGCCCAGGGCCTTGGCCGTGGTGGCCGTGTCCAGGTCGAGAAACACCCGGAACGCGACCACCTCCCGTTGCCGCTGCGGCAGCCGGCGCAACAGGTGCAGCAGCGCGGGGTCGAGCCCGGCGGTGCGGCCCGGATCACCATCGGGATCCGCGGCCTCGTGCCCGTCGTCCAGCTCGACCTCGCGCCGCCGCCGGCGCCACCACGAGACCCGCAGGTTCAGCGCGGTGCGGACGATCCACGCCCGCGGCGCCGGATGCCGGCGGACCTTGTGCCACGACATCCACGCCCGGGTGAACGCCTCGGCCACCAGGTCCTCGGCCAGCTGCCGGTCGCCGACGCCGGTGAGCACCGCGCGAAGGCACCTGTCCCGGTCGGCCCGGTAGAACTCCGTGAACTCCAATTGCCCCACGCCCTGCATACGTTTCGGGACCCCGATCCGCTTACCTGACTTCTACGGGCGTTGGTCACCGCCTGGGCGGGTTCGGGATCGCCATGCAGGTCGGCAGGGTGCGCACGACTGCGGGGACCGCGATCGTGGTGCGGCCGTCGCGGTCGTTGCGGATGCTGTACCCGAAGGCCAGGGTGTCACCATCCGGCATCTTGTCGGGCCGGATAGTGATGACCACGCCGTCGTCCCGCAACTGGTAGGAGACCGGATAACGGTCGAGCTCCGCAGGGGTCGCGGTGGTGAGGAACGGGAACGCCGGGTCCATGTCCAGCGGTGTCGTGCACCGGTCGGCCGGGACCATCCGGATGACGACCGTCCGCGCACCCGCTCGCGCGAGTTCGGCGTTGAGCTGCCTGGTGTCCTTCAGGCGGGCGGCGCGGAACGAGACGCCGACCGACCCGTCGGCGTGCCGGTCCACGGTGTACGCCGCGGCCGGCTCGGTCACGAAGAACGCGGTGGCGGCGGCAGCCACGGTCGCGCCGGCCGCGGCGGCGACCAGCCGCCGACGTCCGGGCCGCCGGGATGACTCCTGCGGCACGGCGAAGACCCGGGCGAGCAGGGCCCGCGCCGGCGGGTCTCCCGGGTCGGCGTCGGTCATCCTGCGGGTCGGGTCGGCCGCGCGCAGGCGGTCCATGGTGTCATTCATGGGCTGATGCTCCTTCGGGAACGATGGATGGCCGGGTGTGCCGGGCCGTGGAGGTGCACCGGTCGTCCGTCGCCAGCAGCCGCTGCGCGAATCGCCGCCGCGCCCGGTGCAGCCGCACCTTGAGGGCGGTGCGGGTGCAGCGCAGGACGAGTGCCGCCTCGGCCACGTCCAGCCCGTCCCACTCGATCAGCCGCAGGACCTCCTGGTCGGCCGGGGAGAGCTCGGCGAGCACCGCACGGACACGGACCTGCTCGTCGACCAGCGAGGCATGGTCCGCCACGTGGATCTCGCCTGCCGTGGCCGCCTTGGCGGTCAGCCGTTCCCACCGCGTGCGCCCCCGCAGCTCGTTGGTGATGACCTGCCGGGCGGTGGAGTAGAGCCAGGCACGGGTGTGGTCGGCCGGCAGTTCGCCGAACCGGCGCCAGGCGATGAGGAACGTGCCGGCGACGATGTCGCCCGCCGCGTCGGCGCCTACCCGACGGGCAGCGAAACGCGTCAACTCCGCGTAGTGGGCCTCGAACAGTGCCTCGAAGCGCCTTCGAGTGGCCGCGTCGTCTGGTTCCATACCTGGGAATGTCCGCCTACGGCCACCTGGTTACCGGTCTCCACCATAAACTCACGCGCCGCGCGACTCCGCGGGTGCGAGACCCTTCACGATCAGCCATCCGGCGAAGACCATCTCCTCGATGCCGATCGGCGCGGCGAGGACGGCCTGGGCCGCGACGGGCAGTTCGACGCCGTACACCTCGATGACGCCGCGGACAAGGAGCAGGCCGCCGCCGATCAGGCCCCACCAGGCCAGCCACGACGGCACCTGGCGGCCACGCAGGAGCAGGGCGTTGAGGACGACGGCGCTGGCGCCGAACACGACCAGGGTCCCCATGCGGTAGGCCCAGTCCCGGCCGCCGAGCACCGCGTCGCCGGCCGCCGTCGGCGCGTGCCCTTCGGCCAGGGACGTCATCACCAGGGCGCCGGTCGCGCCCGCGGCGATGAGTACCCCCTCCAGCGTCCTGGTCGTCACATAGAGCATCGCCAGGTGTTCGCCGTCGCGGCGCAGGACCGGCCACAGCACCGCGGCGATGGCGATGACGCTGACCGCGAGGGCGAACTCGAGCAGGGCTCCGGTGGCCAGCTGTGCGTGCCGGCCGCCGGTGCTGAGGTAGTCCGGTTGCTGGATGGGCAGCAACAGCGAGCCGCCGGCGATGGCGGTGGCCGAGGCGAGGATGAACAACACACCCGCCAGACGTGCGGTTGGGCTGGACCGACGCACTGTGATCTCCTCCATGGGTTGGCGTGACGATGCCGTCGACGAGGAGTCTGGTTGCCCGGGCGGGGCGCATCATCGGCCGCCGGGCCGCGGTGCCCTCCCTCCGCGGCGGGGGACGGGTCTCGTGCTTTCGGCCGATGACGCACGCCATGACCTGCATAAGGCTGGAGCCATGTTCCGAGACGACCTGTGGCGGCTGTGGGCCGAGCCGCGAGTTCCAGATCCGCCGCCGCGGGTCCGGCGGGACTGGGCGCTGCTGGCCGCCGGCCTCGCCGGCACCGGGTTGGAGGCGGTGCTGCGCGACGACATCGTCTGGTGGCCGGTTTCCGTGCTGGTCACCGTCGGGCTGTGCCTGGCGACGTTGTGGCGCCGCACCCATCCGCTGGCGATGGTCGCCGCCGCGTTCGGCGCCGGGATCGCGCTCACGCTGATCGACGCGGCGGCTGCGCATCCCGAGCCGGTCGGGCTCTACACGGGAATGATCATCCTGGTCCTGGTGTACGCGCTGTTCCGGTGGGGATCCGGCCGGCACATCGTGCTCGGTGCGGCGGTGGCGTTCGCGGCGTTCGCGCTGTCGATGCTCGTCGACGACGTCCCGCCCGGCGACTACGTCGGCAGCTTCGGGTTCCTGGCCCTGCCGGGGGTGCTCGGGGCGTCGGTGCGCCTGTGGTCGGCGGCGCGCGGCGGCGAGCTGGAGCGGATGCGTTTCCGGGAGCGGGAGGCGCTCGCCCGGGACCTGCACGACACCGTGGCGCACCACGTCTCAGCCATCGTCGTGCGGGCCCAGGCCGGCCGGGTCCTCATCGGCGCCGACCCGGCGACCGCACTGACGACACTGGAGGACGTCGAGGAGGAAGGCGCACGGACCCTGGAGGCGATGCGCGGCATGGTCTCGGCGCTGCGCGACGGCAACACGCGCGCCGAGCTGGCCCCCGTGGCGGGCGTCGCCGACCTGGCCGCACTGACCCGCGACCCGGCCGGCCGGCTGCCGATCGAGCTGCGGCTGGACGGTCCGCTGGACCGGCTGCCACTGGCGGTGGACGGCGCCGTGTATCGCATCGTGCAGGAATCCGTCACCAATGCGCGACGGCACGCGGCCCGTGCGAGCACGGTCCGGGTCCAGGTCACCGCGGAGCCGGGCCGGGTCCGGGTGACGGTCCGCGACGACGGCGTGGCCACCCGTCGCAGCCGCAACGGATACGGTCTCACCGGCCTGCAGGAGCGGGTCACGCTGCTCGGCGGGAGCCTGGAGGCGGGACCACTGCCCGGGCGCGGGTGGCTCGTCGAGGCGCGACTCCCGCTCGGAAGCGGGTGAACCGTGACCATCCGCGTGCTCATCGCTGACGACCAGCCGGTCATCCGCGCCGGCCTGCGGATCATGCTGGACGCCCAGCCCGACATCGACGTGGTCGGCGAGGCGGTCGACGGCCGGACGGCGGTGCAACTGGCGCGGCAGCTGCGGCCCGACGTTTGCCTGTTCGACATCCGGATGCCACCGCCGGACGGCGTCGAGGCGACCCGGCAACTCGCCGGCCCGGGCGTGGTGGACCCGCTCGCGGTGGTCGTGATCACCACGTTCGACCTCGACGACTACGTCTTCGGCGCGTTGCGGGCGGGTGCGCGCGGATTCCTGCTCAAGGACGCCGGGCCGGAGCTGCTCGTCCAGGCGGTGCGGGCGGCCGCCGGGGGCCAGGCGCTCATCGCGCCCAGCGTGACCGTGCGGCTGCTGGAGGCGTTCGCGAACGCGCCGGCCGGACGGCCCGCCCCCCAACCGATCGACCCGCTCACCCCGCGCGAGGAGGACGTCGTGCTCGCCGTCGCCCGCGGTCTGTCCAACGCCGAGATCGCCGACACGTTGCACATCAGCCTCAGCACGGTGAAGACCCACCTGGCGAGCCTGATGGCCAAGCTCGGGGTGCGAAACCGGGTCGAGATCGCGATGTGGGCCTACGAGACCCGCCGGATCACCGCCCGACCCGGCTGACGGCCGCGATACGGCAGCCGGAGCTTCAAGCATGGGTGGTGGCGGGCCGTGACCAGCCCGAACGCGGTCGCGTGACAGCAGGGCACCGCGGCGTGCGCACCATCGACCGGCGGTGCCGGGTTCAAGTGACCTTCGTTGCGCGGGCGCGCCAGGCTGAGGCGACCGAGTCCAGGAGCGTGTGCCGGGGGCGCCAGCCGAGGTCGGCGTGGATGCGGTCGATCGCGGCGACGACCTCCGGTGGGTCGCCGGGGCGCGGCGGACCGGACCGGATCGGCACGGGGGCGCCGGTGACCGACGCGACCGTCCGCACGACGTCCAGGACGGAGTGGCCGCGGCCGGCACCGGCGTTGTAGATCGCGGCGCACTGCCGGCCGGCCAGGCGCAGCGCGGCGAGCCGGTGCGCGCGGGCCAGGTCGGCGACGTGGACGTAGTCGCGGACGCCGGTGCCGTCGATGGTCGGCAGCGAGGTCCCGGCGACGGTGAGCGGCACACCGGTCTCCAGCGCGTCGAAGGCGAGCGGCAGCAGGTTCGTGGTGCCCCGGTCGCCGAGGTGCGCGGCGCCGGCGCCGACGGCGTTGAAGTATCGCAGCGCGACCCACGAGATGCCGTGCGCCAGGCCGGCGGCGGCGACGAGCTGCTCCGCGACGAGCTTCGTCTGCCCGTACGGGTTCAGCGGCCGGGTGGGTGCCGTCTCGGCGACGGTCGCGGCGAGGGGAACGCCGTAGACCGCAGCGGAGGAGGAGAACACCAGGCGGCGCACCCCCGCATCGACCATCGCGGCCAGCAGCGCGCCCACGACGCCGACGTTCTGCTGGTAGTACCGGATGGGGCGAAGGACGGACTCGGGGACGGACTTGCTACCGGCCAGGTGCATGACGCCCGTGACGCCGTGCCGGTCCAGCGTCGCGCTGAGCATGACCGGGTCGCCGGCGTCGGCGACGACGAGCGGCACGTCGACGGGCAGCCGGGCCGGGTCGCCGGTGGACAGATCGTCGAGCGCGACGACGCGTTCACCTGCCGCAAGGAGGTCCGCGACGACGTGCGCGCCGATGTACCCGGCGCCGCCGGTGACGAGCCACGTCATCGCGGCCCGGCCTGGTGTTCGCCGAGCGTGCCGAGGCGCAGGCCGCGGTCGCGGGTCCAGTCGATGAGCCGGGGGAGGGCGGCCAGGGTCCGCTGCCACGACCCGGCGGCGGACGTGCAGTCCGAGTCGTGCAGCAGGACCGTGCCGCCGCCGATCAGGGTGCTGGTCAGGGTCCGCACGATCGAGGTCGGGGTGGCGCCGGCCTCCCAGTCGCGGCCCCACGCGGTCCACAGCTTCGGTTGCAGGCCCAGCCGGCGGCAGGCGATGAGCGCGCCGGTGGTGAGCACGCCGTACGGTGGCCGGAACCAGCGCGGCTGACCCCCGCCGAGCGACGCGACGAGATCCCGGGCTCTGGCCAGGTCGTCGTAGGTGGCCCGGGGCGTGCGGAACAGCAGGCACCGGTGCGCCCAGCCGTGCACGGCGAGCTCGTGCCCGGCGGCGAGCATCTCGCGGCCCAGCCCAGGGTCGCGTGCCAGCATCGAGCCGAGCACGAAGAACGTGGCCCGCACGTCGTGGTCGGCGAGCAGCCGCAGGAACCGCGGCGTCGACACCGGGTCAGGTCCGTCGTCGAACGTGAGCGCCACCCGATCGCGCGGCCCGGTCCCGGCCAGCGTGGGCAGCAGCGCCCGCCGGGCCGGCGTGAACGCGGTGACCGCCGGTGCGGCGTGCACCGCGGTCGCGGTGAGCAGCCCGGCAGCCAGCGCCCGCCTCATGCCGCGACCAGATGGGTGAACGACTCGGGCAGCGCGGCGGCCGGCGTGAACCGGTCCTGCCGGTCCAGGGCCGCCCGCAGCCCGGCGGCGAGGTCGCGGCGGCGCCGGATCCACGGCACCCAGCCGATGCGGTCGAGCGCCTCGGCGTTCGTGGCGCCGTGGCCCGGGAGGCAGCGGTAGGTGACGACCGGCACGCCGGCGGTGAGCGCCTCGAGGGACGACAGGCCACCGGCGTTCTGCACCACGACCTGGCACGCCCGCATCAGCGTCGCCATGTCGTCGATCCAGCCGAGCGCGACGACCCGGCCGGACCGGTTGAGCCGCCGGCGCAGAGCGTCGTTGCGGCCACAGGCCACGACCGGGACGGCGAGCCCGGTGGCGGCGACGTCCTGCGCGGCCCGCTCGACCGACCCGACCCCCCACGCGCCCGCCACCACGAGCGCGATCGGCGCCGCCGGCAGCCCGAGCCGCGCCCTGACGGCGGCCAGTGCGTCGGCCGGGACCAGTTCCGTGAACGCCGGTGCGACGGCCGGCGCGACGACCCGCACGTCGGTCGCGCCGAGCACCTTGGCCTGCCGGGCAACGTCGTCGTGCAGGGCGAGGTGGACGTCGACCCCATCGGCGATCCACAGTGGATGGACGGAGAGGTCGGTGAGGTAGGTGATCGCCGTCGCCGCGAGGCGGCCCTGGCGCCGTAACCGGCCGAGAACCTGGCTGGCCAAGGGGTAGGTCGACACGACCGCGGAGGCGTCGCCGATCGCGGCGAGCAGCGCGTCGTCGGCGGAGGCGGTCAGCGCGGCGGCGGCCCCCGCGAGACGGGGCGCGCCCGCGAGGGCCAGCAGCCAGCCCCAGCTGTGCGGCAGGACGGTGAGCTGCCGCCGGTACAGGCCGCGCAGCCGCGCACCGGCCCGCCGCGGCACCAGATCGACGAAGTCGTGCCGGTCGACCTGGTGCCCCAGCGCCCGTAACCGTCGGCTCAGCTCGGCGGCCGCTCCGTCGTGTCCGGCGCCGAAGCTGGCGGAGACGACCACGATCCGCCGTCGCGCGGTGCTGGTTCCTCGGTGTTCCACTCGGAGCTCCCCTCGGGCCGGTGCGATCGGCCATCGTCACGCTGGGGGGATGCTGGCCGCCCGGACCTGAAGGAACGCTGAACCTGGAGACCGCGGGCGAAGGCCACCGTGACACCCATGGCGAGGAGCCAGCCGCCGAGCACGTCGCTGGGCCAGTGCGCCAGCAGCGCGACCCGGCTGATCCCGACGAGCACAGCCCAGGTGCCCGCCACGACGACCAGGACGCCACGCTGCCACCGTCCGGTCAGGACGGCCCAGCCGAGCACGACGACGACCCCGGCGGTCACCGCCGAGGACGTGGTGTGCCCGGACGGGAAGGCCCAGCCGGCCGTGGCGGTGAGCGGGTCCACCGGTCTCGGGCGGTGCACCAGCGCCAGGATGGTCAGCCGGATGACGGTGGCGGTGACCGCGGTGCCGAGTAGGAAGGCGAGGCCGGTGCGCCACCGCCGCCACAGCAGGAGCACCGCGAGCAACAGCCCGATCGGCAGCAGGACCCGGGTGTCGGCGGTGTGCGTCACCGCCGACATCGCCGCGCGCCAGCCGTCGTGCCGCAGGGCGTAGCCGCGGGCCGCGTCGCTCACCGCGGTGTCGAGCCGGATCAGCGGCCCGGACCGGGCGACGACGAGCAGGGTGAGGACGCTCAGCGCGACCGCGCAGAGCACCGGGATCCGGCGCATCAGCCACCGTCCGGGTCCATGCGGTACCCGGCGCCGCGCACGGTGCGGATCGCGGACCGGCCGTAGGGGTGGTCGATCTTCTTGCGGATGTAGCCGACGTAGACCTCGATGATGTTCGGGTCGCCGTCGAAGGCCGCGTCCCAGACGTTCTCGATGATGGCGGTCTTGGTCAGCACGTCGCCCGCGTTGCGCATCATGAACTCGAGCAGTGCGAACTCCCGCGGCGTCACCGGGATCTCGTCGTCGCCGCGGGTGACCCGCCGCCGCGCCGGGTCGAGGCGCAGGTCACCCGCGCTGAGCACGACCGGCCGTTGCGGTGCGCCCCGGCGGATCAGGGCCCGGAGCCGGGCGACGAGGACCACGAACGAGAACGGTTTGGTGAGGTAGTCGTCGGCGCCGAGGTCGAGCCCGTCGGCCTCGTCGTGGTCGCCGTCCTTCGCGGTCAACATCAGCACCGGGGTCCACACGTCGCGCTGGCGCAGCTGCCGGCACACCTCGTAGCCACTGAGCCCGGGCAGCATGATGTCCAGCACGATCGCGTCGTAGGCGCCGTTGGGTGACTCCGTGGCGGCCCACAGCCCGTCGATGCCGTTGAACTCCAGGTCGGTGGTGAAGCCTTCGGTGCGCAGGCCGTCCCGGATCGTCTCGGCCAGCCCGACCTCGTCGTCGACCAGCAGCAACCGCATCCGGTCCTCCTACGGGTAGGTTCGTGCGTTGATCTTGGCGGCCGCGACGGCCGGCTCCTCGGTCGCGTCCACCCGGCTGCGGGTCAGGTAGACGACCAGGACGACCGAGGCGAGCAGGAACACCACACTCGGTCCGACGGTACCGAGTCCGAGGCCGCCGGCGTCGCGGGACTGCGACAACCAGTCGCCCAGTGACGCGCCGAGCGGGCGGGTCAGCACGTAGGCGGCCCAGAACGCGAACACCGCACCCAGCAGCCGCATCCGGTAGGCGAACGCGATGAGCGCGATCACCGCGGCGAAGATGCCCGCGGACGGCAGGTAGCCGACGTTGATCCGCTCGGCGAGCAGGTCCCCGGCGGCGGTGCCGAGCGCGAAGGTGAACAGGATCGCGGCCCAGTAGTAGGACTCGCGCCGCCTGGTGAAGATCGTGTGGATCGACAGGGTGTGCTCGCTGCGGTGCCAGAGGACGAACGTGACGGCGAGCGCGACCGCGAAGACGGCGGTGGTGACCTCGAGCGGGACACCGAAGTTGTCGACGAGGTTGTCGGTGATGAGGGTGCCCACGACGCTGATGAGGATGACCACCAGCCAGTACCGCCACGGCACGTATCGCTCGGACCGCAACTGCAGTGCCAGCGCGCCGGCGGTCAGGACGGCCATCACGACGGTGGTCCAGGTGAGGCCGAGGCCCAGGTTCATGTTGAGCAGGTCGGCGGCGGTCTCGCCCACCGTGGTGGCCAGGACCTTGATGATCCAGAAGTAGACGGTGACTTCGGGCACCTTGTTTGCCGCACGGCGGGCGATCGTCATGGCCGTAGCCTCACATTCCGCACCTGAAGGGTCGCTGAAAGCGGCACACCCGAGGGGGCGACCAGCAGGAAAGCGCACGACAGCACGTAGGCGAGGGTCAGCCAGCCGTGCGCGGCGTCCGGCATCGGCACCCAGCGTGCGACGAACAGCCCGAGGTAGGCGGTCGCGGTCCACCACGGCCAGGCCGCGCGGGAACCCAGCACGTCCCAGAGCGCCGCGCCGACGACCACCCCGGCCACGTAGTACTTGTTGGTGCCCGGGTCCAGCACGACCCGCGCGCCGACGGCGAGCAGCACCATCGCCGGCCACCGGCCGCGGTGCCAGGCCAGCAGCGCGACCGCGGCGCCGAGCACCGCCTGGGCCGGCCGGTCCCACGGTGGGGTCCGGGCGTCGTGGACGCCGAGCACCCGCAGCGCCGACAGCCGGGTGTTGGTGATGGTGAAGTGCAGGGCGTTGCTCGTGGCCGGATCCGCCAGGAAGAACGGCAGCCACGCGGCGGCGACGACGACCGCCATGCTCGCCGCGCCGGACAGCACCGCCCGCCGGGCGCCGAGCAGGAGCAGCAGGCACCCGAACGGCAGGGCCCACGGCTTGGCGTCGACGGCCAGGCCGAGCAGCACCCCGGTGAGGACCGGCCGGGCGGACACCGCGGCGCGCAGCGCCAGGACCGTGAACAGCAGCGCCAGGACGTCGTCGACGTGGGTGACCCCGACCGCCAGGAACATCCAGACGGGCATGAACACGACGGCCGCGGCGGCGATCCGCAGGTCCAGGCGCCCGTCGTGCAGCAGGTCGGGCCGGGTGACCGCGCCGATGCGGCGGATCTGCCAGAGGATGACCAGGCCGGCGGCCGCGCCCAGCACCTGCCAGATGAACAGGGCGCCGGCCACGCCGGCCGGCATCGCCACGAGGGCGGCGAGCAGCGCGACCGGGCCGATCTGCAGGATCGGCGCCGCCGCGTAGGTGTGCAGCCCGCCACGGATCGCGTCGTCGGTGTCGGCGAGCGCCTGTGCGCCCTGCACGAAGAAGTGCCACGAACCGCCACCGTTCCACGCCATGATCACGAACCATGCGAGGGTCCAGCTGCCCAGCGCGACCGCCGCCAGGCGTCCGTGGCGTGTCGGCACGCCCGCCATGCTCACCATGGCCGGACCGTAGGCGGCGAAGCCTGAAATCCCCCTGAAGGCTGACCTCGTGGGTGTCGCCACCCATCGGTGCAGCGTACTCCTACAAGCTGTAGGAATGAGGAGCATTCCAGTGCTGAGCGTCATCGCCGTCTGCGCCGCCCTGGTCGGCGCGGGGGCCGTGCGCGCCGACACCACCGGCGACCCGGGCCCACCTGACCACGTCGTCATCGTGGTGATGGAGAACAAGCGCTACGACGCCGTCGTCGGACACCGCAAGACCCCGTACATCACCTCGCTCGCCGCGCGGGGCGCCAACTTCACCGCCGCATACGGCGAGACCCACCCGAGCCAGCCCAACTACCTCGCGCTGTTCTCCGGCTCGACCCAGGGCGTCACCGACAACCACTGCGGCCACACCTTCACCGGCGTGCCCAACCTCGCCAGGCAGCTGCTGGACGCCGGGCACACGTTCGCCGGATATTCCGAGGACCTGCCGTCGGTCGGCTGGACCGGCTGCGCCGACCGCACCTATGTCCGGCGGCACAACCCATGGGTGAACTTCGACAACGTGCCCGCCTCGGCGAACCGGCCGTTGCACGACTTCCCCAGCGACTACCGGCAGCTGCCCACGGTCTCCTTCGTCATCCCCGGGCTCTGCCACGACATGCACGACTGCCCCAAGGCCGAGGCCGACACCTGGCTGCACGACACGTTCGACCGGTACATCGGCTGGGCGGAACGGCACAACAGCCTGCTGGTGCTCACCTTCGACGAGGACAACCGCACCGACGGCAACCACATCCCGACCGTCGTGCTCGGCCAGCACGTCACCGCCGGTGACCGCACCGAGCGGGTCGACCACTACTCGATGCTGCGCACCATCCAGGAGTTCTACGGCCTCCCCCCGCTGGGCGACGCGGCCCTGCGCGCGCCGCTGGCGCTGCGGTGAGCCGGCGGTTCAACGAATTTTCAGGATCGGCGGCCTACCTTCGCCGCCATGAGCGATGAACTCGAGCCGGCGACACCGGAAGTGAAGCCTTCGCAGACGACGGTGCCGGCACCCACCGGGCCGGCCCGATCCTGGTGGCGTGGCATGGTCGGCACGCCGGGCAGGGCGGCCGCGGTGGCCGTCGCGGCGACCCTGGTGCTGGCGGCGGTCCCGTGTGGCGTCCTGGGCGCCGTCGCCGGCGCCGCGATCGTCAGCGAACACGGCGGTGACGGGGGTGACCACGGCGACGGGCACGGTGGCCGCGGCGACCGGGAAGGCCACGACGGGGGCACCGAGCAGGAGGAAGAGCAGGACGACAAGGGGCCGACGTCCACGGTGATCCCCTCCCCGTCCACGGCCACGCCGACCGCCCCCGCCAGCGCCAGCCCCAGCACGACCCCCTGAACGTCGCTCACCCCGGCACCGACGGTGCCGGGGTGAGCGGTGATCCGAAGCGTCAGGAAATCCAGATCAGCGCGACACGGACGAAGTCCGCGAGGGCGGCGACGCCCGCCGAGGCGGAGCCGAGCACGATCGCGGCGGCCAGGGCCAGGCCCGCCCACGAGCCCTGGGTGACGGGGCGGGTCAGGGCGGCGACCCGGCGCACGACGTCGGAGCCGCCGGCCCCCAGCGTGCCGGTGCGTGACCCACCGGCGAGGGCGACCTTCGCGATCGCGCGGGCGACCATGTGCCGGTCACCGACCGCGGCGACGGCATCCTCGTCGGCGCTGCGCTCGACCAGCAGGGCGACCGCGCCGGCGACCGGACGCAGCAGCGGGTTGACGGCGGCCGCCGTCGTGGCGAGTGCCACCGTCCGGTGATGCCGGCGGCGCAGATGGGCCCGCTCGTGCGCGGCGACCGCGCGCCACTCCGCCGCGTCGATCAGGCGGAGCAACCCCGATGTGACGAGGATGTGCCCGGGCCCACCGGCACCGGCGGGTGGCACCGCGACCGCGTGCGGCTCGGTCCAGTCGGCGACGAGCAACCCGTCGTGCGGTGCGCCGGCGGCGTGCAGGTCCGCGACGACGGCCCGCCTGCGGCGCAGGTCGCGCACGACGCTCCAGGCCGCCGCGACGAGCAGCAGCCCGGCCCCGACCGCGACCGCGCCGGGGACCGGCTCGGGCAACGGGAAGGCGGCGGTCCGTTCGCGGACCTCCATCGCCGGGAGGTCGTCCAGGGCGGTCAGTGCCAGCAACGCCAGGCAGCCGGTGCTGACCGCGGCGGTGAGCACCCCGCAGGTGGCCAGGACCCGGGCCGCGAGCTCGGGGCGGGCGCCCGCCGGCAGCAGCCTGGCGATCAGGGCGAGGGCGACGGGGAGCAGGAGCGGCAGGTACACCAGGAAGGTCACGACGGCCGGTCCAGCAGCGCGCGCAGCGTGGCGATGTCGGAATCCGCCAGGTCGTCGGTGAAGCGGCGCAGCACCGCCTGCCGGTCGTCGAGGCCGTCGAGCACCGCCCGCATCCGCTGGGCGGCGGCGGAGGCAGCGTCCTGGACCGGCCAGTACACGTGACTGCGTCCCGCGGTGCGGCGCTGGACCAGGCCCTTGTCGATCAGCCTGATCAGGATCGTCTGCACGGTGTTGTACGCGAGGTCGGCGTTGAGGGCGTCCTGCACCTGCGAGGGCGACAGCGGGGTGCCGGCCGCCCACAGCGCGGTCATCGTCCGCGACTCCAGGGAACCCGGCGCCCGCCGTCCCGCCACATCAGTCACAGGTTCCACGATAACCGTCCGTGGCCGGGCCGCTCGACTTGACGCCTCCTACAACATGTAGGAGATTGGCGTCGTTAGGTAAGCCTATGCTTGGAGCGCTTCGTGGGAACGGTCTTCTTCGCCAGCTACCTCATCGGCCTGCGGGACGGGCTCGAGGCCGCGCTGGTGATCAGCATCCTGGTGGCGTTTCTGACCCAGTCGTCGCGCCGCGACCGGCTGCGCCAGGTCTGGGCCGGGGTCGCCGCCGCAGTGCTCACCTCCGCCGCCGTCGGCGTGCTGCTCACCACGGTTGCCGGCTGGCTCGGCAGCGGCGTGCGGATGGAACTGTTCGAGGCCGCCACCTCGCTCGTCGCGGTGGTCCTGGTCACCTGGATGATCTTCTGGATGCGGCGCACCGCCCGCACGTTGAAGGGTGAGCTCACCGGTCGGCTGGAGACCGCGCTGTCGATGGGCGGCTGGGCGGTCGTGACCATGGCCTTCTTCGCCGTCCTCCGCGAAGGCGTGGAGATGGTGCTGCTGGTCTTCGCCGCCGCCGAGGGCGCCACCGACTCCGCCGCGCCACTGCTCGGCATGCTGTCCGGGATCGCCTCCGCGGTCGCTCTCGGCTGGGTCGTCACGACCGCTACGGTGCGGATCAACCTCGGGCGCTTCTTCACCTGGACCGGTGCGCTGCTCATCCTCGTCGCCGCGGGCATCCTCAAGTACGGCGTGCACGGCCTGCAGAGCGCGAACGTGCTGCCCGGCGGCACCCGGACCGCGTTCGACCTGAGCACCACGATCGACCCGACGTCGTGGTACGCCACCCTGCTCACCGGCACGATCAACCTGACGCCACGCGCGAGCGTGCTGGAGATCGCCGCGTGGCTGCTGTTCGCCGTGATCATGCTGGCACTGTTCTTCCGGCCGGCACCGCAACCCGCGGCCAGGGTGCGCACCAACGCGTTCGTCGCGGCGGGCACCGTCGTCGCGCTCGGGCTCACCCCGGGCGGCTGCGGCGGGTCGAAGGCCGGGGACGCGGCGCCGGCCGACGGCGTGATCACGGTCACCGCCACCGACACCGGATGCGACCTGAGCGCCGATCACACCCCGTCCGGCCAGCGCACCTTCACCGTCAGCAACAAGGGCGCCAAGATCACCGAGTTCTACGTGTACGGCACGGGCGACCGCGTCGTCGGCGAGGTCGAGAACGTCGCCCCTGGCGTACGCCGGGACCTGCACGTCGACCTCGCGCCCGGCACGTACACGGTCGCCTGCAAGCCCGGCATGGTCGGCGCCGGCATCCGCAGCCCGCTCACCGTCACCGGCACCGCCGCGCCGGCCGCCACCGACGACGCCGCCCTCGCCGCGGCCGCCGCCGACTACCGCCGGTACGTGCTGAGCCAGGCCGACGCGTTCGTCGAACAGACCGGCCGGTTCGTCACCGCGGTCAAGGCCGGCGACCGGGCCGCCGCGCAGGCCCAGTTCCCCGTCGCGCGGACCTACTACGAGCGCATCGAGACCGTCGCGGAGTCCTTCGGCGACCTCGACCCCGGTATCGACGCCCGCGACGGCGACCTCGACCCGGGCGCCGAGTGGACCGGTTACCACCGCATCGAGCAGCAGCTGTGGAGCGGCGGCGACCTGGCCGCGGTGGCACCGGTCGCCGACCGCCTCCTCGCCGACGTCCGCAGCCTCCGCCAGCGCCTCGACGGCGTCACGCTCACCGCGCTGGAGCTCGCCAACGGCGCGAAGAGCCTCCTGGACGAGGTCGCCACGAAGAAGGTCACCGGCGAGGAGGACCGCTACTCGCACACCGACCTGTGGGACTTCGCCGCCAACGTCGACGGCTCGCGGGCCGCGCTCGCCGCGCTCCGCCCGGTCCTCGACGCCCGGCAGCCGGACCTCGGGCCACGGCTGGACGCCCGGTTCGCCGCCGTCGACGCCGAACTGGCCAAACATCGGCAGGGAGACGGATTCGTGTCGTACACCACCCTGCAACCGGCACAGGTCCAACTGCTCGCCGCCACGATCAACGCGCTGGGGGAGCAGGTCAGCGCGGTCCCCGCGGTCATCGCGCACCGGTGAGGCCGGCGTCCGGCGTGCAGCAGTTCTTCATCAAATTTTCAGGTTCGGTTCCTTACCTTGGCCGCACATGGAGGTGACCTCGGTGAACTACCGACTGTTCCAGATGATCAACGGCCACGCCGGCCGGGTGGACAGGCTCGACGACGTCATGGAGTTCCTCGCCGACCGGCTGGTCTTTGTGGTGTTCGCCGCCTTCGCCGCGCTCGTCGTCTGGGCGCTGCTGCGCCATCGGGCCGCTGCGGTCGCGCGGGCCTTCGCCGCGCTGCTGCTGGCGTTCCTCGGCGCACAACTGCTCAACCACCTCAACGGGCAGTTGCGGCCGTTTCAGACGCACCAGGTGCACCAGCTCATCCCGCACGCCCCGGGCGTCTCACTGCCCAGCGACCACGCCACCGCCGCGTTCGCGGTCGCGCTCGCCGTCGGCGTGTTCCTGCACCGCGGCTGGGGCGCGGTCCTCCTGGTGGCGGCCGCCACGGTCGGGCTGGCCCGGATCTGGGTAGGGGTGCACTACCCAGGTGACATCCTCGCCGCCCTCGGCATCGCGGTCGCCGCGGTCGCGGTCGTCGCATACACACCAACCGTCACGACCGTGAGGAAGCCGACGTGAAGTTCCTGGACCCCGAGTGGCTCATCTCCACCTTCGGAATGATCGGCATCCTGGCGATCGTCTTCGCCGAGTCCGGCCTGCTGATCGGCTTCTTCCTGCCGGGCGACTCGCTGCTGTTCACCACCGGGCTGCTCGTCGCCGACGGCCGCTACCTGCACCAGCCGCTGTGGCTGGTGTGCCTGCTGGTGTCGGTCGCCGCGGTCGCCGGCGACCAGTTCGGCTACCTGTTCGGCCGGCGGGTCGGCCCGGCGCTGTTCCGGCGGCCGAACTCACGGCTGTTCAAACAGGAGCACCTGACCAAGGCGCAGGGGTTCTTCGCGAAATACGGCGCCCGCTCGATCGTCCTGGCCCGCTTCGTGCCGATCGTGCGGACGTTCACCCCGATCGTGGCCGGGGCCAGCGGCATGCACTACCGCACCTTCGTGCTGTACAACGTCATCGGCGGCACCCTGTGGGGCACGGGTGTCACGGTCCTGGGCTACTTCCTGGGCCAGATCGCGTTCGTGAAGTCGAACATCGAGTTCATCCTCATCGGCATCGTCGTGGTGTCGGTGCTGCCGATCGCCGTCGAGCTGCTCCGCGCCCGCGCCCGCTCCCGCCAGCGCTGAGCCGCCGCCCGCTGGTCATGCCGCCGGGTCCCGGCGGATCAGGACGAGACCGGACACCGCGGTGGCCACGGCGATCGTGGCGACCTGTGCCATCGCGCCGGCGGCAAGCCGGGCCGTGCCCTGTGGATCGAACAGCGGCGTCCAGTCCTGCCAGTAGTGCACGGGCAGGATCACCGCGACGGAGTGCAGCGCCGGCTGGGCGTTGAGGATGCTGGCGGCGACCACGAAGGCGACGGCGGCGCCGAGCGCCTCGGCACCGCGCGGCAGCAGCAGCCCGAGGGCGAACGCGATCGCGGCGATGCTCAGCATGCACAGCAGCGTGTAGCCGCTCGCCGCCAGGACGCGGCCGATCGCGTCGCCGGTGCCCGGGTCGGCGGCGTCGATGATCCGCAGCGGGTGCCAGCCGAACACCGCGACGCCGCTGAGCAGCCCCGCCACCAGCACACTGAGCACAGCGGCGGCGGTGGTGACCGCGACGGCGGCGAGCTTCCCGGCCAGCAGCCGGCCGCGGCCGACCGGGGCGACGTACAGGTAGCGCAGCGTCCCCCAGTCCCGGTCGGCGGAGCCGACGGCCGCGGCGAGCATGGCCACCACGATGGGCAGCAGCAGCGGCGCGGTGAACGCCAGGCTCGCCATCGTGTGGTTGAGCGCGGAGTAGGTGGCCGCGCCGAACAGGCCACCCTGCGTGCCGTTGCGGCGCCCGGCGTCGGGGGCCGTGGCGAGCCCGGCCAGGACGGGAACGGCGGCGAGGCAGGCGAGCGCGACCAGGGTCCGGACCCGCAGGAGCTGGGTGGTCAGTTCAATGCGCAGCACGGTCGTCCCGCCCTCCGGTCGTGGCCTGTGTCATGGCGAGGAACGCGTCTTCCAGCGAGCGGGTCGCCCGCCGCGCCGATGTGACACCGACACCCGCGGTCACCAGCGCCTGGACGAGGTCGCTGGACTGCACGTCGGGGGCGGTGACGACGACCTCGCCGCCGGCTGCGGGATCCGGCGCGGCGACCGACGTGACGCCTGGCATCCCGCGGAGCACGGCGAGCGCCGCGGCCGTGTCGTCCACTTCGACGCGGAACGCGCCGGCGTCGCGGAGCAGGTCGGCGAGCGGGCCGGCGGTGACCAGCCGGCCGTGGTGCATGACCACCACGTGGGTGGCCAGTTGCTGCACCTCGGCGAGCTGGTGACTGGAGACGAGGACGGCCGCCCGCTGCCCGGCCGCGGTGGCGAGGTGATCCCGCAGCGCGCGGACCTCGGCCGGGTCCAGTCCGTTCGCCGGTTCGTCCAGGATCAGCACGTCCGGCGCCCGCATCAGCGCCTGCGCCAGCACGAGGCGCTGCCGCATGCCCATCGAGTAGCCCTTGACCTTCCGGTCGATCGCCGCGCCCAGCCCGGCCAGGTCCAGGGCGTCGTCCAGCGCGGGGGGCGGCCAGGCCCGCCGGGTCGCCGACCACAACAGCCTGAGGTTGGCCGTGCCGGTCAGGTGCGGCACGAACGCGGGACCGTCGATCAGGACGCCGACCCGGCGCAGCACGGCGGCGCCCAGGCAGACCGGCTCGCCGAGGATCCGGGCGCTGCCGGCATCCGGCGCGGACAGGCCGACCAGCATCCGCATCGTGGACGTCTTGCCCGCCCCGTTCGGCCCGAGCAGTGCGCAGATCTGCCCGGGCGCCACGGTGAAGCTGAGCCCCTCGACCGCGGGCCGGCGCCCGTACCGCTTCGACAGCTCATGCGCGTCGATCATCGTGCCGTTCTCCATACCGGCATAGTACGCGTTGCGTACTACGAGACAAGTAGCAACGCGTTGCGTACTATGGGGGCGTGCACAGCAATGACGCCCAGATGCTCGTCCTCACCGTCCTCGCGGACGGGCCGCGGCACGGCTACACCATCAACGCCGCTATCGAGGACCTCACCGGCCGCAAACTCGGCCCCGGCAGCCTGTACGGTGCGCTGGCCCGGTTGGAGGCCCGTGGCCTCATCCGGCCTGCGGACGACGTGTCCCAATCCCCGTCGCAGCCCCAGGAGCGGCACCGCACCATGCGGATCACCGACACGGGCCGTGCCACGCTGCGCGCCGAGCTCGAGCAGATGGCCCGCGTCTCCCAGGCCGGGCTGCGCGCGCTCGGGATCGCGCCGGCATGAGCGCCGCCACGATGTTCACCAGGCTCTACCCGCCCGCCGTCCGCGAACGCTGGGGCGCCGAGATCGGCCGCGAGGTCGCGTCGTCGGGCATCCGTTCCTGGCCCGACACGCTCGTCGGCGCCGGGCGGCTGTGGCTGCATCCCAGCGACTGGCCCGAGTCGGCGCCCGGACAGACCCGCCGTGTCCTGGCCGTCGCCATGTTCACGGTCGTGGCCGCCACCGCCCTGTTGCTGCGCGCCGCCGGGCCGTCCACCCTGACCGCCGACCCGAGCCGCCCTCTCACCAGCCTGTGGCTCGGGCTGATCCTCGTCGGCGCCGGTCTGGGCGCACCGGTGCCCCTGCTGCGGTGGGCCGCGTGGCGCCGCCTGGCCGGCGACGCGGTGGGGGTCCTCGCCGCGCCGGCGGTCGCCGTGCTGGCCATGATCCTCATCGCGAACAGCGGCCTGGTCGAGCATCCCACCGGTGCCGTCCGTGCCGCCCTCTTCGGCTGGTACTGGGTGACGCTCGGATTCACCGCTGTGCGGCTGTGCACCTTCGTGGCCTGCCTTGCCCGGACCGCCCGGATGCCGGGCCGGGCCAGGTTGCGCGGCGCGCTGCTGGTCATCGGCGCGGGCCTCGTGCTCGCGGCGGGTCAGACGGCGCTGACCGTCACCTGGTCGGCGCCGGACGCCGGCCTCGTCGGGCCGGCCCTCGTCCTGGGTCTGCTCGGCGCCGCGACGATCGGCGCGGGACAGGACCTGCGCGGCCGACGACGGTGATGGTCCTTCAGTAGTCTTTCAGCATCGGCGCTCTACGGTGCCGGGCATGAAGACGCTACGCAGGTTCACGGCCGTGGCGATCGTCGCGGCGCTGGCGCTGACCGGCTGCGGCGGGGGCGGCGCCGCTCCTGACGCCGGCGGCGCCGGGGACATCCCCGACAACCAGGCATTCGTCGAGTACCGCCCGGCGGGCGACCGGTATGCCATCAAGGTCCCGGAAGGCTGGGCGCGCTCCGAGTCCGGTGACACCGTCACGTTCACCGACAAGCTGAACACCATCACCGTCGCGCTCGGTGCCCGGCCCACCGCGCCGGACGCCGCGGCCGGCACGAAGGACCTGGCCGACCTGAGCGCCACGACCGCCGGGTTCACGGCCGGCAAGGTGTCCACAGTGGACCGCAAGGCGGGTCCGGCGTTGCTGGTCACCTACCGGGCCGACGCGCCCGCCGACCCGGTCACCGGCAAGGTGGTCAACGACGACGTCGAGCGGTACCAGTTCTGGCAGGCGACGTCGCTGCTCACCGTGACGCTCGCCGGGCCGCACGGCGCGGACAACGTCGACCCGTGGCGCACCGTCACGGACTCTGTGCGGTGGCTGCCGTGACCGCCCCGGCCGTGCGGGCGGAGCGGTTGTTCCGGTTCTTCCACAGCGGCGACGAGGAGGTCCTCGCCCTGCGCGGGGTGTCGGTCAGCCTGGCGGCGGGGGAGTGGCTCGCGGTCACCGGCCCGTCCGGGTCGGGCAAGTCGACGCTGCTGGCCTGCCTGGCCGGGCTGGACGAGCCCGACGGGGGCAGCGTGTGGGTCGCCGGGCGGCGGATCACCCGCCGTCCGGACACCGCCCGCGCCGTGCTGCGCGCCCGGCACGTCGGCGTGCTGTTCCAGTCCGGCAACCTCCTGGAACACCTCACCGTCGCACAGAACATCCGGTTCGCCCGCCGGCTCGCCAAGCAACCCCACGGCACCGACGGCGTGCGGGAGCGGCTCGGCACGGTCGGGCTCGAGGACCGTGGCTCGGCGCTGCCCGGCGAGCTGTCGGGCGGCCAGGTCGCCCGGGCCGGCCTCGCTGTCGCGATGGCCAACGACCCGGCGGTGCTCATCGCCGACGAGCCGACCGGCGAGCTCGACGAGCTCACCGAACGCGCGATCCTCGGCCTGCTCGCCGCGCGGGCCGCCAACGGCACCGCCGTGCTGGTGGCCAGCCACAGCCCGGCCGTCACGCGCGCCGCGGACCGGGTGGTCGAGCTCCGGGACGGCCAGTTCGTCGAGAAAGGGAAGCGCTGACGTGGAACGCGGCGCAACGGTCTTCGTGGGCACCCACCTGAGCCGGACCTTCGGCCAGGTCGCCGCGGTGCGGGACGTGAGCTGCCGGATCACCGCCACGGACCGGATCGCGGTCACCGGCGCGTCGGGATCCGGCAAGTCGACGCTGTTGCAGCTCATCGCCGGCATCGACGATCCGAGCGGCGGCCGAGCCGCCTGGCCCGCGCTCGACGGCCACCCACGGCGGCGTCCGGGCCGCATCGGCATCGTGTTCCAGAGCCCGGCGCTGCTGCCCACCCTCGACGTCCACGAGAACGTGGCCCTGTCCGTCCTGCTCGCCGGGCAATCGGCCGGCCAGGCGCGGCGGGCCGCGTCGGAGGCGCTGCGCCTGCTGCACCTCGACGACCTCGCCGACCGGCTGCCACACGAGCTGTCCGGCGGGCAGGCCCAGCGCGTCGCCGTCGCCCGCGCCGTCGCCACGAACCCGGACCTCGTCGTCGCCGACGAGCCGACCGCCGCGCTGGACAGCGCAACCGCGGCCCACCTGCTCGACGTCCTGCTGTCCACCGTCGACCGGCTCGGCGCCGCGCTGGTGCTGGCCACCCACGACAGCACGGTGGCCGGCCGCATGGACATCCGTTGGCCCATGGCGGACGGCACGATCCCCACCGCAAAGGCATCATCATGATGATCTGGCTCACCGGGCTGCTCCGGCGGCGGACCGGCAGGATCCTCGGCACCGCGGCCGGGATCGCCGCCGCCGTGGCGCTGCTGGCCACCGTCGGCTCGTTCCTGTCGACGGCCCGTGCCTCGATGACCGCCCGTGCCGTGGCGCCGGTCCAGGTCGACTGGCAGGTGCACCTCAACGCCGGCGCCGATCCGCGGGCCGTCCTCGCCACCACCCGCGCCGAACCGGGCGTCGCCGTCGCGCTGCCCGTCGGCTACGCCAAGGTCCCCGCACTGTCCACACAGGACGGCACCACGGTCAGCACCACCGGTGCCGCCGTCGTGGTCGGGCTCCCACCGGACTACCGCACCGTATTCCCCGGGCAGATCCGCGACCTCGGCGGCACCGGCAACGGGGTGCTGCTTGCCCAGCAGACCGCGGCGAACCTGCGCGCCCGGCCCGGCAGCGTCGTCACCGTCACGCGCCCAGGACTGCCCGCCGCGCAGGTCACCGTCGACGGCATCGTCGACCTGCCGCACGCCGACACGATGCTCGCCCTCGACCCGGCCGCGACCGCTCCGCCGGACAACGTCCTGCTCCTGCCGGCCACGACCTTCACGACCCTGTTCGACCCGCTGCGCGCGGACCGGCCGGACCTGCTGGCCGACCAGATCCACGTGCGGACCGACCGGCGGCTTCCAGCCGACCCCGGCACCGCCTACACCGTCAGCACCGGCGCCGCCCATCACCTCGACGCCACGCTCGCCGGCGCCGGCCAGAGCACCGACAACCTCGCCGCCGCCCTTGACGCCGCCCGGTCCGACGCCGCCTACGCCACCGCGCTGTTCCTGTTCCTGGCAAGCCCCGGCGCCGCGCTCGCCGGCCTGCTCACCGCGACCGTCGTCGCCGCCGCGGCCGACCGCCGCCGCAAGGAGCAGGCATTGCTGCGCGCCCGCGGCGCAACCGCCAGGCAGCTGCTGTCGATCGCCGCGGTCGAGGCCACGGTCAGCGGGATCATCGGCGCCGCCCTCGGTGCCGCCGCGGCCGCCGCGCTCGGTTCCCTCGTCTTCGGCGACAGCGGCACGGCCGCCTGGTCCGCGGCCGCCGCGGCCGCCGGTCTCGTCATCGCCGCCGGCACGGTGCTGCTCCCGGCCGGACGGTCGCTGCGGACCCAGACGGTGGCTGCCGGTCGGACCGGCGCCGCCCGCCCCCGGCTCCCGCTCGTGCTGCGGCTCGGCGTCGACGGCATCGCGCTGGTCGGGGCGTTCCTCGTGCTGCGCGCCACCACGGCGACCGGCTACCAGCTGGTCGTGGCCCCTGAAGGTGCCCCACGCATCGCCGTGGACCACTGGGCCTTCACCGGCCCGGCGCTGCTGTGGATCGGCGCCGCGCTGCTCACCTGGCGCCTCGTCGAGGCCGGGCTCCGGTTCGGCCGCCGGCCCCTGACCACGCTGCTGCGGCCCGTTGCCGGACCGCTCGCCGGCACTGTCGCGGCCACCCTGCAGCGACGCCGCCGCCCGATCGCGACGGCCGCCACGCTGATCGCCTGCGCCATCGCGTTCGCGGTCTCCACCGCGGCCTTCACCGCCACGTATCAGCAGCAGGCCGAGGTCGACGCCCGCCTCACCAACG
This sequence comes from Dactylosporangium siamense, assembly GCF_016862795.1. Lineage (GTDB taxonomy): Bacteria > Actinomycetota > Actinomycetes > Mycobacteriales > Micromonosporaceae > Dactylosporangium > Dactylosporangium siamense. The sequence goes on from NZ_BONQ01000111.1 coordinate 98,971, forward strand.
GCGCGGACGTCACCGTCACCGCGACCCCCGGCGACCTGACCGGTGGTCTCGCCGACGCCATCCACGCCACCCCCGGCGTCCGGCACGTCGAAACCATCCAGCACCGGTTCGCCTACGTCGGCGCCGACCTGCAGGACCTCTACGCCGTGCGACCCGCCACCATCACCGGCGGCGCGCACCTCGCCGACGCCTGGTTCACCGGCGGGACCGCCGAAACGCTCATGCACCGCCTCGAGCAACAACCCGACGGCATCCTCGTGTCCGCCGAGACCGTCACGGACTTCCAGCTCCAACCGGGCGATCAGCTCATCCTGCGGATCACCGACCCGCGGACCGGCAACCCGACCCCGGTCACCTTCCACTTCCTCGGCGTCGTCAACGAGTTCCCCACGGCACCCACCGACAGCTTCCTCGTGGCCAACCAGCACTACATCGCCGGGAAGGTCGGCGACGGCCCGAGCACCCACCTCATCGACGCCGGCGGACACGATCCGGCAACCGTCGCGGCGGCACTGCGGGCCGCGATCGGCCCCGGACCGGCCATCACCGACATCACGGCCAGCCGGACTGTGATCGGCTCCAGCCTGACCGCCGTGGACCTCGACGGACTCACCCGGATCGAACTGGGCTTCGCACTCCTGCTGGCGGTGGCCTCCGCCGGGCTCGTCCTCGCGCTCGGGCTGACCGAGCGCCGCCGCACGTTCACCATCACCACCGCGCTCGGCGCCAGGGTGCGCCACCTGGCCGGCTTCGTCGCCGGCGAGGCGCTCGTCATCACCGTCCCGGCGCTCGTCATCGGCGCCGGGACCGGTGTCGGGCTGGCCCAGGTGCTGATCGTCATCCTCAAGGGCACGTTCGACCCGCCGCCGGACCGGATGGCGCTGCCGTGGACCTATCTCATCGTGCTCGGCGCCGCCATGGTCGCCGCCGTCGCGGTGACGGTGACGGGAGTGCTCGCGCAGACCCGCAAACCACGCCTCGCCCTGCTGCGCGACGTCTGAGGCTGCGCGACGGATGAGGTTGCGCGATCCAGCGGATCGCGTCGACGGATCGGCGATGTTCTCTTGTGCAGATCGGTTGGCGGTGCAAAGCTAAATGCATGGCAAACGAATCTGTGCCCCAGTCGAGCACTGCGCGCGAGCTGCTAGCAACCGTGCGTGACCTGACGCACCAGGTCCGTGTCGCCCAACGCGGGACCTGGTTCCCACTGCTGGTCTTCGCGACGATCACGCTGCTCGCGATACCCGTCTACCGGTACGGGCCCTACGTCGACCTGTTCGGCACCTGCCGGTCCCGCGCGGACCAGATGGTCTGCTCAGGGGAGAACCCGACCCAGCTCGGATACTGGACGGTCGCGTTGGTGCTGGCCTATGCGGCGATCGCGGGCTTCTACGTCAAGCGCTCCCGGCGGCGCGGGGTGGGCACCCCCATCCGCCCCTACATCGTCGTCGGCGTCGCGTTGGCGATCCTGATGACGGCCGTGTCGATCTTGCTGGTGTTCCATCCGCTGCTTCCCGTCCCCGCCGACCCCTTCGCCGACCCGGGCGAACTCGAGGTCGGTCCGGCCGTGCTGCTGGTCAACTGGCTGGCCAGTCCCATGGCGGTGATCGGCCTGGCGCTGCTGGTGCTCGCGTGGGTCGAACGTCACGGAGCCCTGCTGGCCTACAGCCTGGGCTACCTGGCGACCGTGGCCACCCTGGACGGCAGGGTCATCCACGCGACCTCGCGGTGGTTCTTCCTGCCGCACCTGCTCGTCCCGGCGGCCGTGCTGCTGCTGGGCGCCGCCGCCTTCGCCGCACTCCGCCCGGACCGCCAGGTTCAGGGACGATGACCGACCACCCCGCCAACGGCCTCGACGAGATCGTCCACCAGCGCGTCCGGCTCGGCATCATGACCATCGCGCACCAGGCCCGCCAGGTCGAGTTCGCCTTCCTGCGCACCACACTGCAGCTGACCGCCGGCAACCTCGGGCAGCACCTCGCCGTCCTGGAGAAGGCCGGGCTGATCCGGATCGAGAAGGGCTACGAGGGTAAGCGGACGTGCACCTGGGTCACCCTCACGGCCGCCGGTCAGGCCGCCCTGCGCGCCGAGATCGCCCAGCTCAAGCAGCTCATCCAGCAGGTCGAGGAGGGGGCCGCGGCAACGGCGGCCGACCCGTGACCCCGCCCGTCTGCGGCCCGTCTATGGCGCGCCGAGGCCGGCTCGGTGGGCGAGGATGACGAGTTGCACCCGGTCCCGCGCGCCGAGTTTGTGCAGCAGCCGGGCCACGTGGGTCTTGGCGGTCCCGGCGGTGATGTGCAACAGGCCGCCGATCTCGGCGTTGGTGAGCCCTTCGGCGACCAGACCCAGGACCTCACGCTCCCGGTCCGTGAGCCCGGTCAGCGTCCCACGGCCGGGCGGTGCCGGGGTCGGCACGGACCGGGCCGCGAACGCCGCGATGAGCCGGCGCGTGACACTGGGCGCCAGCAGCGCCTCCCCGCCGGCCACCACCCGGATCGCGGCGTGGAGGTCGGCGGGAGGTGTGTCCTTCATCAGGAAGCCGCTGGCCCCGGCCCGCAACGCGCCGTAGATGTACTCGTCCAGGTCGAATGTGGTGAGGACGAGCACCCGCGTCGCGGTTGACGCCACGACCTGCCGGGTCGCCTCGATGCCGTCCAGGTCCGGCATCCGGATGTCCATGAGCACGACGTCGGGTTCGAGTCGCCGGACGGTGTCGACGGCGGCGCGGCCGGTGCGGGCCTCGCCGACGATGCTCAGGTCGTCCGCGGCGTCGACGATCCCGCAGAGCCCGACCCGGACCAGCGCCTGGTCGTCGGCCACCACCACCCGGACGGTCACGCCGCCGTCCTCGGTGGCGTCGTCGCCTGTGGCGCCGCTGCGGGTGAGGCCGGAAAACAGGCCCGCACCTGGAAGCCGCGTCCGGGCAGCGGTCCGACCCGCAACGTCCCGCCGAACACCGCGACCCGCTCCCGCATCCCGGTGAGGCCGTGCCCGTCCGGGTTGCGTTCCCCGCCCAGGCCGTCGTCGGTGACCTCCACGACCAGCGCGTCGTCGAGGTACGTGACCGCCACCGTTGCGTCAACGGTTCCGGCGTGCTTCACGACGTTCGTCAGCGCCTCCTGCACGACGCGGTACGCCGACAGCTCCAGCCCGGCGGCGAGGGGACGCGCCGCCCCGGCGACGGTCACCTCCACGTCGACGCCCGCCGCACCGGTCTGCGCCGCCAGATACGGCAGGTCCGCGAGGCCGGGCGCCGGGGCGGTCCCGGCCGGGTCCTGGTCCTGGTCCCGCAGGACGCCCAGCACCCGCCGCAGCTCGACGAGGGACTCCCGGCCGACGGTCTCGATCGCCGCGAGCGCCTCCGCGGCTCTGGCCGGCTGCCGGTCGGCCACCAGCCTGCCGTAGCCTGCCTGGACGGTGATGACGCTCATGCTGTGCGCCACCACGTCGTGCAGCTCCCGGGCGATCCGGATCCGTTCGTCCGCACCGCGCCGCCGGGCTGCCTCGGCTTCCGCCTCAACCCGGCGGATCCGGTGGCGAAGCACCTCCTCGGTGTACCTGCGGTGCTGGTGGACCGCCACACCGGCCGCCCACGCCGCCGCGAGCAGCAGCCCGAACGGCAGCACTGCGCCGACGTGCGTGAAGGACGGCAGCGCCGTGGCGATCGGCCCGGTGACCGCCGCCGCCAGCACCAGCAGCGCCGGCCGGGTCCGGTGGCGCTCAGCCACCCGGTACACCGCGAACGCCAGCGGAAGCACGGCCAGCCAACCGAACTGGTCGGACAGCGGGCTCAACCAGAAGAGCAGCAGCGCCGCGGCCGCCGCGCTCACCGGCGACCACCGGGCGGCCAGGAGCGCGGCACACGCCGTCGCGAGCCCGCCCGCCGCCAGCGGCCACGGATCGATCCCGGCCCCCACGACCGCCCAGGCCACGACGCCGTACCCGGCCACGGCAGCACCGTCCAGGAGCAGCCAGTGCGCCGGGCGGAGCCGGTGCCGCAGCGGTGGCCGCGGCTCGATCGTCATGACGCGAGCGTACGACCATCGGCGCGACCTTTCGTCCGCCCACGGGCATACGCCGCCCGGCAGACGCCGGCACTGCCGCCGGGCTGACGACACCGGTTCCCCGCGCTGCGATCGTCGAGCACATGATCGACGTTCACCGCCTCACGAAGCGGTACGGCAGCCGTACCGCTGTCGACGACCTCTCCTTCACCGTGCGCCCCGGACGGGTCACCGGCTTCCTCGGGCCCAACGGCGCCGGCAAGTCCACCACCATCCGGATGCTGCTCGCCCTGACCACGCCGTCGTCCGGCTCCGCGGCGGTCAACGGCCGCCCCTATCGCCGCCTCCACACCCCGTTGCGCGAGGTTGGCGCGGTGCTCGACGCGGCCGGCGCGCACGGCGGCCGCACCGCGTTCCGGCACCTGTGCTGGCTCGCCGCCAGCAATGGCCTGCCCCGCCGCCGAGCCACCGAGGTGCTGGAGCGCACCGGGCTCACGTCGGTCGCCGGCCGTCGGGTCAGCGGATTCTCCCTCGGGATGCGCCAGCGGCTCGGCATCGCCGCCGCGCTGCTCGGCGACCCGCCGACGCTGATCTTCGACGAGCCGGTCAACGGCCTGGATCCCGAAGGTGTGCGCTGGATCCGCTCGCTGATGCGGGCCCTGGCGGCAGAGGGCCGGACCGTCCTGGTCTCCAGCCACCTCATCAGTGAGATGGCCCTGACCGCCGACCACCTGCTGGTCATCGGCGCCGGCCGGCTGCTCGCCGACGACGGCATCGTGCGGCTGACCCGCGGCCACGCCTCCCTCGAGGCGGCGTACTTCGCCCTGACCGCGAGCACGACGCAGCACCGCAGCGACGCCGACTGGGCGGCGGAGGGCAGGACACCGTGACCATGCCACCCGCCCTCCGCGGCGCGCTCGCCGCCGAGTGGATCAAACTGTGGTCGGTCCGCTCGACGTGGCTCGCGCTGAGCTTCGCGCTGCTGTCCGGCGTCGGCCTCGGCCTGATCGACACGGTCAGCGTGGTCCGGTCGTGGGACACCCTCCCGCCGGCGGACCGCGCCGCGTTCGACGCGGCCGGCAGCGCCTTCAGCGGTCTGCCCCTGGCGCAGCTGGCGTTCGGCGTCCTCGGCGTCCTGGTGGTGGCCGGCGAATACGCCACCGGCTCGATCATCCCCACCCTCACCGCCGTCCCTCGCCGGGGACTGGTGTACCTCGCCAAGGCGGCCGTCCTCGCCGGCACCACCCTGGTGTTCGGTGAGACCCTGGCCTTCGGCACGTTCTGGCTCGGGCAGGCGGTGCTTGCCGGGCACGACCTCGACGCGGATCTCGGCGACCCCGGGATACTGCGGGCCGTGAGCAGCGCCGGGCTGTACCTGTCGGTCATTGCCATGATCGGGTTCGGCCTCGGGGCGCTCGCGCGCCAGCCGGCCGTCGGCGTCGCCGCGCTGTTCGCCCTGGTGTTCCTCGCCTACGGCGTCGGCAGGGCGCTGGAGGGCTGGTCCTACCTGCCCTCCCGGCTCACGCTGTCCAACGCCGGCGACGTCGTCGGCCAGGTCCACGCCACCGCCGCGAAGCCGCGCCTGCCGTCGCTGCGACTGGCGTACCTCACCCTGGCGATGTACGTGACGCTCGCGCTCGGCGGGGGCGGCTGGCGAACCGCCCGCGACGCGTGACTTCGCCGTGGCTCGATGGGCGGTGGCCGTCAGCGTGCGCCGCGGGCCGCCTGGATCAGCTCGACCAGGTCAAGGGCCGCCTCGACGGACCAGACGCAGGTGAACGCGGCGAGGGACGCCGGCAGCAGCCACAGGATGCCGCCGGCATGGCCGGTGCGGGGTGCCAGCAGCAGTGAGACCCGACGCGGCACGATCCCACGGGGCGTGGCGACGTGCAGCACCGACAGCGCCGACCCCGCCGCCGACGTGCCGGTGCCGGCCGTCGCCAGGGCCGCCACACCGATGGCATGCGCGACGGTGCGACGGCTGCCGACCTGGCTGGCGGCCTGCTCGTCGGCGGCGCGCTCCACGAGGTAGTCGACGTGCCTGGCGACCCACCACAGCGCCGGATGGGCAGCGGCGGCCAGGCCGGCGAGGCGGGCCAGACGGTGATGCCGGCCGGCGAGGTGTGCGTGCTCGTGCGCCAGCAGCGCGTCGAACTGGCGGTCGGTGAGCAGCGACCGCATGCCGGTGGTGACCACGACGTAGCCGGGTGTGCCGGGGACCGCGAACGCCCGGGCCGTCGGGTCGTCGAGCACGACCAGCGGACCATCGTGGGGTGACCGCGCGAGTGCCAGGACGTCGCGGTGGCGGCGCCACCGCCGCAGGACGGACACCGCCACGGCGATCAGGAGCACTGCGCTGAGCCACGGCACCCACGGCTCGGCGGCGGTGTCGGCCGTCACGAACGTGGCGGACCAGCCGAACGCGCCGCCGACCGCCGGCACCTGGGCGACGGCCTTCATCGCGAACAGCAGCAGGTTGACCGTGCTGGCGCCGGCGACCACAGCGGCGGACCAGGCCACGACACGGGCGGCGGTCGCCGGTGGGAGCCGGTCGGCGAGCAGCCGCGCCACGAGCACGACCAGCGGCGGCACCAGGACCACCGACCACACGAAATGATCGAACATGGGAGCTCCGTTCTGACCGGCCAGCGAAGCG